>JBOIAQ010000040.1:0-34471 GCA_050739115.1 Steroidobacteraceae bacterium
ATACGATACCGCACAGTCTGTACGGTTCCCTCGCGGAAGCACACGGTGGCGAGCCGATCTGGCCGTCGGTGCCGGTGCGCTCGTGACGCACGACCGCCACTTCTCGGCTTTGCATCTTGGGCTCAAGCCGCTGTCCGGTTAGCCTCTTCGAGGCAAAGGACTTCATGGGCCTGCCCAAGGATTTCAAGCGGCGCACATTCGATTGGAGTGGTTTGATTGCCAAGCGCAAGGGTCAGCTTGCCTTCCCACTTGGCTACGGAAGCATGTACAACCACGCCAATCCCGCGAACCTGACGTATTCCGGACTGCGTTCGACCAACGTGTTGATGTTCGTTTCGGTTCAGACAGTCGAGGCGGGCGCGGAGCCGACTATCAACTACGACGAGCGAAGCGGATTTAACGCCTCAGCGGAGAGTTCCTGGGCCAAACCGAACGGTATCGAGTTGATCTAAGAACCAACCGCCACGGGTGATTGATTGACAAGGTCGAGCCGAGGGCGTAGAAGGTGCTCGCTTCCAGATCTCCGTGATAACGAGAAAGAATTCAGGAGTAATCCCATGCTCAGGTTCAGCACTTTGCTCGGTGGCACGCTGCTCGCGGTTTCAGGGCTGGTCGCCTCCCCCGCTCCGGTCCATGCCGCCAATACTTCCGGTGCGCGCGACCAGGCCGCGATCGAGGCTCTGGAAGCTCGCTTTGCCGCCGCATTCAATGCGAAGGATGTGAGCGCGATCATGCGCGCGTACGAGCCGGGGCCGAATCTGTTTGTGTTCGATGTGACCCCGCCGCGCCAGCACGTGGGGTGGGCCGATTACAGGGCCGATTGGGAGAACACGTTCAAGACGACCCCGGGTCCGATTCATTTCTCGATATCAGACCTCGGCGTCACGGTCGTGGGTCCGGTCGCCTATGGCCACAGCATCCAGAAAGAAACGTTTACCGGCGCGAACGGCTCGAAAGGGGAGTTGGTCGTCAGGGTGACGGACGTGTACCGGAAGATTCACGGCAGGTGGTTGATCGTGCAGGAGCACGTCTCAGTACCCGTGGACCTCAGTACCGGCAAGCCGGATCTGCTCTCGAAACCGTAGACCCGAAGCAACGCCTGACCGGGGCGGGTCGGGCTGCGGCGACCGGTGCAATCAAATTGAGCCGAAACCAGAGGCCCGGGGTGGGGCCTCTGGCCGCCCGACTCAGTAAGCGCTTGCCCGGCTCAGTGCTTCAATACCCCATTGGCAGCCGCAACGTCGGATTGCAGGCGTGAGACACCCGCAGCCGCCTCGTTGATGTATCCGTCCGCCACCGCCACCATCGAGGGGGTGGGCGGCACGAGTGCCATGCTCGCCTGGTTGAAAATCGAGCTCAGCCAGGAGCGCAGCCTGGGCGGGTACACCAGCGCACCTTCACTGGACTGGATCCTGAGATCCACCAGATCGTCTATGTCATGATTCAGGTTATCCAGCGCCGCCTGCGCTGCATTGCCGGACATCTTGTTGTCGGTGAGCGCCTTCTGTAACGCCTCACGGGCGTCGATAGCCTGATTCAGGTTGGTATCGAGGCGGTTCAGCGCATCGTGGATCCGCATCAGCAGATCGAAGCGCTGCTGCAGTTCCGCCTGCGTAGTCGCTAATGTCGGATCCAGTTTCACCACGAACGGCTGCTTCTGCGTCGCATGACCATAGGTCAGTGTTGCGTAGTAGCTACCCGGTAATACCTCCGCACCGACGGGCGCAGCGGCCGCGAAGAACGAGTTGTAGATGCCCTTCACGTCCGCCGCATCCGGGTAGGTCAGATCCCACTGAAAGTGGTTCATGCCGGGCGTAACCGCGGTCGCCCTTTCCTGCCGCTGCTTTCGCGCCACGGTGGGATTCTTCGACAGCTTCTTCGGCTTGCCCTTCGGCTTCAGGTGCAGCGTGAAGGTGCGGATCAGCTCTCCGCTCGCGTCGCTGAAGCTGAGCTTCACCGGCGTTTTGCCGTCGTAGTCGGCCGGCAGGTGGAAGAACACCGTGACTCCGGGCGGCAGATTCGCGCCTCCCGGCCTGCGCCCACCCTCCTCGTCGCCCCCGCCGCGCGTGACCAGCCAGGTCTGCTGCGGTGCGAATAGATAGGGCGCGTTACTCGCCACCCGCGCAGCTCCCAACTGCTCGAGGAACTGCAGGTTATCGAGCACCCAGAAGCCGCGTCCGAAGGTGGCGAGCACCACGGCATGCTGCTGCGGCTGAATCTCCACATCGCTCACCCGTACTGCCGGCAGCTTGAGCGTCAACGGCTGCCAATCGCGACCTCCATCGAGACTGTAGTAAACGGTGTCGCTGGTACCTGCGACGAGCAGATCGGAGTCGTCCGGATCCTCCCGCACGCTCTCGACGTACTGATCCTGCGGCAACCCGGTGGTGATCTTCGTCCAGTGCTTGCCGTAATCGGTGGTCTTGTATACGTACGGATGAAAGTCATCCCAGTCGTACCGGCTCGCCGAGACGTAGGCCGTGCCCTCGTCGAGGTGCGAAGGCTCGATGCAGGTGATCGTGGACCATGTCGGCAGCGCCGGTGGACGTACCTGACTCCAGTGCCCGCCCGCGTCGGTCGTCACATACACCAATCCGTCATCGGAACCGGTCCAGATGACGTTGTCCGTGAGCGGCGAAAAGGCAATCGAAGATATGGTGTCGAACATCTCCTCGCCGGTCACATCGGCGCTGATCGGTCCACCCGGACGCCCCTGTTTGCTCTTGTCGTTGCGCGTGAGGTCGGGACTGATCGGTTTCCAGTGGAAGCCCTCATCGGTCGTCTCGAACAGCACGTTCGCCCCCATCAAGAGTTCCTTGGGGTCGCCGGGCGCAAACACGACCGGATGATGATTCCAGCCATAGCGGTACTTGATCTTCGAGCCCGCAAGGCCGAGCTTGTAGGACGGCCAGGGACTCACGTTCGTGATCAGTCCCGTCCTGCGATTCTCCTTCCACTCGATGCTGTAATAGCCGCTGCCGTAGGTGATCCCGGGCTGGCCCGGTGTCGGCACGACCCAGCTCATCTCGCCACCTTGTATGTCCTTCCAGACCGGCGGAATGGTCCCGGAGCGTACGGCGCTCGGGGCCTCCACGGAGCCGCGATCCTGCTGCGCGCCGTAGATATGGAACGGGAATTGGTCATCGAGATTGGCGTGATAGAACTGGCCGGTCGCCTGGTTGTCCTCGGAGCTCCAGGCCTTGCCGCCATTCAGGCTGACGGTCGCACCGCCGTCGTTGCCCTCGATCAGGATTTGCGGGTTGTTCGGATTGATCCAGAACACGTGGTTGTCGCCGTGCGGCGGATGCAGTTCCTTCAGTTTCTTGCCCGCGTCATGCGACACGTACACGCCGACGTTGGGCAGGTAGATCGTATTCGGATCCTTGGGGTCCACATACACGTTCATGTAATAGAAGGCGCGTTGCGTGATGTCCATGCTGTTATTGATGAGCTTCCAGCTCTGGCCGGCATCGTCTGAGCGGAATAATCCGCCCGCCTGACCCTTGTAGTCCGCCTGAATCAGGGCATACACGACATTGGGTTTGCTCGGCGCCACGGCGACGCCGACTTTCCCGAAGATGCCGCTCGGTAGCCCCGGGCGGTGCGAAATATTGGTCCAGTTCGCCCCACCGTCGGTCGTCTTGTAGATGCCGCTGCCCGGTCCGCCGCTCGAGAATGTCCAATGTTTCCGGTACGCCTGCCACAGGGCGGCATACAGCACTTGCGGATTGGTCGGATCCATCGCCAGACTGATCGCGCCGGTCCCGTCATTCGCGAACAGAATCTTCTTCCAGGTCTTGCCGCCATCCGTGGTCTTGAATATCCCGCGTTCCGGGTTCGAGGCGAACAAATGGCCCAGCGCGGCCACATACACGACGTCGGGATTTTGGGGGTCGACGAGAATCCAGCTGATGATGTGGGTCTCGCCCAGTCCGATGTATGTCCATTTCTTTCCGCCATCGGTGGACTTATACATCCCCTCCCCGGTCAGCACCGTGTTGCGGGGAGCGGAATCGCCCGTGCCCACATAGATGATCTTCGGATTGGAGGCCGAGATCGCCATCGCGCCGATGTTGTTGCTCCTGAAATCCTTGTCGGAGATGTTCTTCCAGCTATTGCCGTAATCCTCGGTCTGCCAGACGCCTCCGCCCGCCGTCCCCATGTAGAAGACATTGGGCTTGTCGGGGATGCCGGCTACCGCGGTGACGCGCCCACCGCTATAGGGACCCACGCTGCGCCACTGCAGGGCACTCGTGAGCTTGCCCGTAGGCAAGGGCGCCGCAAACGCGACTGAGATCGCCAGGGACAGGCAGGAAACCAGCGCAGCGTGGCATGCTTTGGACATGGCGGGTGGGCCCCTCTTTTATAATGCAGCCATTCTGCCATCCGTCTTCTCGCGACCTTCGGCCTTCCGCCGTGCCACTCGCACCGTTCGGCGCATCGGTCCCGATTTCCAAGAGCAACCCGGAGCCGCAGCCGCGATCATCCCGCTGTGTTCCCGGGGCGCGCGATATCCAGTCGGCAGCCCGCGGGACGAGCGCGGAAGGCTTACCGCCCGCGATCGAAGATGAGCAGCTTCAGCGATCCCGGTGCAAAAGGCGACTGACGCGGCCGGTGATGCGTCTTGCGCCATTGGGCCATGAACTGTTGCATGGCCTTCTGCGTGGTGCGCGCCGCAACCAGATACACCCGACCGCTCTCGGGATCGATTCCCATGGTGCGCGCCGAGAGCGCGGTCTTCACGGTCGCGGCCGGCACGAAGGTGTTGGCGTTGACCTCGCGGATGACCGATAGCGTGCCGTCGCGACCGTTCGAGCTGAAGATCAGACTGCTCATCGGGTCGAACCGATCCGCGTCGGTGCCCTGTCCGATCGGCACCGCGGCGGCCACCGCGCCGTCCTCGGCGTTGACCACGACCAGGCGCTGATTCTCGCAGCTCGCGAACAGCCGGTGGGTGCGGGTGTCGATCGCGAGGCCGTGCGGCTCGAGACACTGGGGCATCGGCCAGGTGGCATCCACGCGATTGGTGGCGGTGTTGATGCGGAAGATCTCGTGGTGAGTCACACCGTTGACGTAAAGCTCACCGTTATCGCCCGATACCGCGTACTCCAGATCCCCGCCAATGTGAATGAAGGTCACTACTTTGCGATGGGCTGGATCGACCACCGCGACGTCGCCGGTGTCCCCATCGATCAGGAACGCATGACCGCTCACCGGATCGAAGGCGACTGCGTCGGCACCCTGCTGGACTTTCAGCCGCGCGAGCACTCTGAGCGTCTTCGGATTGAAGATCACCGCCTGGCCGAGGCGACCGTCGTCGGTGATACCGACATCCCCGGCCGGATCGAATGCGGTCCCGTGCGGACCGCCGGTAATCGGGCCCACCTGGCCCACGATGCGGCCGCTCTTACCGTTGACGACCGTCAGCCGGTTTCCATGCGCCACGAAAACCCGATGGGTCGACGGGTCGTATACCACGTAATCCCATCCGTTCGGCTCGCCGAGCGGCACGCTCTTTACGAGGTGATACTCGACCGGGGCAGTGGACGTGGCTGCGGCTGCGGATTGAGCCATAGCCGGCGTTGCTCCGGCGAGCGCACTGGCGAATGCCACCGTGAGTACGAAACCCCGGCATCGTGGCATGACGAATCTCCTCGGCTGATTACGCGACGAGCGGCAGCTTACCTCGGTCTTGAGCACATGCGACCCCTGCGACCGTACCGTTCGCACGCCTTGGCGCAGGGCGGCTCAGTCGCAGCCGCGTGACGGGATCCTCGCCGCTCTGTCGTCCATTGCGGACAGGTTTTCCCGGGCGTCATCACCCCGTAGCCTTGACCGTATGACCCTGCGACTGGTGATACCAGGCCGGAGCGAGGCGGACCGCGATCTGCCGGTCGAGCGCCCGTGGTGGCAGTTCGCGGCGCGCTTCAATGTCGCGACCCGGCAGAGTATTCCGCTCGCACGGATGCATGAGCACGAATGCGAGGGCGTGATGATGCGGTGGGGTCTTGCGCTGAAGCTCGCGCGCGGCGGCGTCGACTTCACCAGCCGTGGCGTCGTTCGCAGCGACGCCCTGCGCTCCGATCAGGATCTGCGCACGGCGTGGCTTTATGGCCAGCGCGGAATCGTGCCCGTCGCGGGCTTTTATCTCTGGCAGCGGGCTCCTGCCGGACACCATCAGCCCTACTACATCCGGCTGGTGAACCGACCGGTATTCGGCATCGCAGCGCTTTGGGAGCGCGCGGAGACGAATGAAGGCGAAGTGATCGAAAGCTGCGCGCTGATCGCGGTCGAAGCCAACCCGCTGCTGGCCGAGGTCGACAACATCACCGCACAGATGCCCGGAATCATTCATCGTAAAGACTATGACCTCTGGCTTCGGTCCAACGTCTCGCAGGCGCAGGAGCTGCTGCAGCCTTATCCGCAGACGCAGATGGTCTGTCATCCGGTCAGCCCGCGCGTGAACCACCTCGAATTCGACGAGCCCGTCCTGATCAAACCAACTGGAAATTATTACTGATCTGTTGCAGATAACTTGAGCCAGGGCTCTGTTACCTTCTGGCCTACCGCGCGCTACCGTCCGGCCTCATCGGTCCGGTCGGTGGCTCCATTCGTGCAGCAACTGGCCACGTGACACGGCGATCACGGCCGGCTTGCGGCCGTATGCGAGCTTGCGCCGGTCGAAGGCAAATCCCCTTACCCGCGCCTCCACGGCATCGAGATAGCGCGAGATTGCGCCGAGGGGTGCCGAATGTCGCTTGAAGCGCTCGAGCTGCGGGAATCAAGGTACTTTGGGTGAATGGACCAGAGCCGCATCGTCAGTGCGTCGCACCGTGGTTGCCCTTGCTCGGGTGCGAACCCGGCGGCGGCTTGAGGTGATTCTCGACCAACAGACTCCGCTCTTCCGGCACGGTCAGTTTGCGCACGGCTACGATCGGGATGCGGCCTGGCCCCCAATGCGGCACCGCGAGGTTATCCATCTCCCCATCGCAGATCATTCCCGAGTGCTCGACGTCCTGGAAGCCGAGGCGCTCATCGAACTTGAGATTCGGCACGGGCGCGAACAGCTTGATCAGGTACGGTTGAGAGTACATCGGGACGTACACGATGAGCTCGCTGTCGTTGAGCACGGTCCACGAGCCATCGAAATTCCTGAGCCAGAAGCATCCTGGCGTGCCGGGCAGTGCGGCGGTCTTCGGGCTGTTCGCGCCTGCGCCGTGGGTCGAGGCGCAGCCGAGCATCGCCCCGGCAACTACGGCCAGCAGGCCGATGGTAGCTAAGCGCAGCGCTCGAGCTTTCATTGACGAGTCCCCTTACCGATCACTGGACCGCAGGCTCAAACTCAAATTCTACGCCGTGCATCGGCAGGGAACCGGACTTCGTCGCGGATGGTCACTTGGAAACAAGCCGGCGCCTGAAGCGAGGGTGTGGCGCTCCGAATGCAAAATAAGAACCGGTATCTCGTCATTATCGCGGTAGCGGGCGCTCACGCGGTGATTCTCCGGGTCCTCATCGGTAGTCCGGGGGCGATCAGCCTGCCTTCCTGGACGGGTGTCCCCCTCACGGCCTTCATTCTGCGGCTGACCGCACATCCCCGCACGCCCATCGCGCGGCCGCAGCTCGGCGCAACCCCTGCGCCTCTGGTACCGTTGGTCGAGCCGATCACGCTGGCTCCTCCCCCGCTCCCGGTGAGAAGTCTGCGCAGCCACGACATCGACTGGGACGTCGCGGCGAGGGAAGCCGCAGCAAGCGTCCTCGAGCGCAAGAAGCGCATCTCTTTCGGCTTTCCCGCCGGCGGACAGAGCGCCCTCACGCTCGGCGTGCCTTCTTCTCGTTCTCCGGCCCACCACGCAGGCGAATCGTACCGGACGGAGAGCGGGGAAGTTATCCAATGGACGAGCGACCGCTGCTACCTGGTCTCGGACCCGCCCTCACTCGCGGAGCCCGACTTCCTCAAAAACGCGAGGATCACCCATTTCGGGTGTCTGCCACCGCCCGGACCGCCGCCCGGTGAGCTATTCAAGAGCCTGCCGGCCTACAAAAAGTATCACCCGCGGTAGATTCGTGATCCGTCAGTGCTGGAAGAGCTTCAGCGCATTCCTCAACGTCTGCAGCACGCCCCAGAGAAGGGGGATGCCGACGAAGCTCCAGGCGAGGATGAGGTGGAGGGTACGCGTACCGCTCGAGGTCTGGCTCGACATGCTCCCTCCGCCGGTCACTGCGCAGCGAGTGTGGCTTCGCCCTGCGCCGCCGGCATGTGGTGCCGCTCGTGCACGGGGGTAATGAAGAGATTACAGAAAAAGCCGATGACGAGCAGCGCTGCCATCAGATACATGGTCAGGTTGTAGGCGTCCGCCTTGGGAACTCCGTGTGCGATTTCGTACGCTCGGATGTAATTGACCAGCACCGGGCCGAACACGCCGGCCGCCGACCAGGCGGTGATCAGCCAGCCATGTATGGCCCCGACATAACGGGTTCCGAACATGTCCTTGAGGTATGCCGGCACGGTGGAGAATCCGCCGCCATACATGCTGATGATGATGAGGAAACAGAGCACGAAAAATCCTACGCTGCCGACCCCACCGGTGGTCGGCACCAACGCGTAGAGCACGGTGCCGAGGATGAAAAAACAGAAGTACGTGTTCTTCCGTCCGATGAGATCGGAAGCCGAGGCCCAGATGAACCGCCCCGCCATGTTGAAGAGACTCATCAGGCCGACAAAGCCCGCGGCAGCGATCGCGCTCACCTTGCCGGGAAACATTTCCTGGCTCATGGCCGAGGCCTGACCGAGGACGCCGATTCCCGCGGTCACGTTAAGGCACAGCACCCACCAGATCAGCCAGAACTGCGGCGTCCGCAGAGCCCGATAAACGTACACGTTGGCGCTCGTCACGAGCTTCGGCGGCTGCGCGGGCGGAGACCAGCCGGCGGGCTGCCAGCCCGGGGCGGGGACGCGCACGATGGCCGCGCCCACCACCATGAAGAGGAAGTAGACGACTCCGAGCACGATGAAGGTCTCGGCGACGCCGACGTGACTCGCCGTCGAGAACCGGCTCATGAGCCACACCGAGAGCGGCGATGCGATGAGCGCCCCGCCGCCGAAGCCCATGATGGCCATGCCGGTCGCCATGCCCGGCCGGTCGGGGAACCACTTGATGAGCGTCGAGACCGGAGAGATGTACCCCAGGCCCAGCCCGATGCCCCCGAGCAGACCGTAGCCGAAATAGATGACCCAGAGGTCGTGGGCATAGACCCCGAGCGCCGAGATCAGGAATCCGCCGCCGAAGCAGAGCGCCGCGGTGAACATCGCACGGCGCGGGCCGCCCTCCTCCACCCAACGGCCGAGAAGGGCCGCCGATACGCCGAGGAAGAATATCGCCAGCGTAAAGATCCAGCCGAGATCGGTGAGCTTCCAGTCCCCCGGCGCGGAGTCCTGGATCCCGATGAGCCGCGTCATCGGCAGATTGAACACGCTGAAGGCGTACACCTGTCCGATGCACAGGTGAATGCACAGCGCGGCGGGCGGCACCATCCAGCGGCTGAAGCCGGGGCCGGCCACTGTGCGGTCCCGGTCCAGGAATGAGAGCGGGCGCATGCGGGGCAGTGTACCGCGCGGCGGCTGAGCGGCACCCCCACGGGCCCTGAGGCCGCCGGCGTCCGCGGCAGCGCTCCTCAGGCAGTACGGTTCTGTTCTGATTTGGAGCGGCCCATCAGCGCGCGCCCTGACGTAGTAAAATGCCCATTCACCTCCACGAAGCACCCGGATCCGCTATGGCGTACGACTACCGCAAGTTCTATATCGACGGCCGCTGGGTCGATCCCGTCGAGCCGAAGGAATTCACCGTCATCAACCCGGCCACCGAGGCGCCCGCGGGCACCATCTCCCTGGGCTGCGCCAAAGACGTGGACCGGGCGGTCGCCGCTGCCCGCCGAGCGTTCGAATCGTTCGCGGAAACCTCACGCGAAGAGCGGCGCGCGCTGCTCGAGAAGATCCTCGCGCTCTACAAGAAGCGCTACGCGGACATCGCCAACGCGATCCGCGAAGAGATGGGCGCTCCGGCAAGTCTCGCCAAGGGCTCCCAAGCCGGCGCCGGCCTCGGCCACATCGCGGCCATGGTCGACCTGCTGAAGACCTTCCAGTTCGAGGAGCGTCGCGGCTCGACGCGCCTCGCTTTGGAGCCGGTCGGCGTCTGCGCCCTGATCACTCCGTGGAACTGGCCCATGAACCAGGTCGCGGCCAAAGTGGTGCCCGCACTCGCGGCCGGCTGCACCATGGTGCTGAAGCCCTCGGAGTTCTCGCCCTTCAGCGCGGCAATCTGGGCCGAGATCATGGATGCCGCCGGCGTTCCGGCGGGCGTCTTCAATCTCATCAACGGCACGGGTCCCGAGGTTGGCGCGGCGCTCGCCGCGCACCCCGACATCGACATGGTCTCCTTTACCGGCTCGACCCGCGCCGGCACCGAGGTCGCGCGAACCGCGGCCGCGACCGTCAAGCGGGTCCACCAGGAGCTCGGCGGCAAGTCGCCCAACATTCTGTTGGATGATGCCGATTTCGAGCGCGCGGTGAAATCGAGCGTGCGGCATGTGTTCGAGAATTCCGGCCAGTCCTGCAACGCGCCGACGCGGCTGTTGGTCCCCGCCGCCCGGATGGCGGAAGTCGAGGCGCTGGCCAGAAGGACCGCCGAGGCGGTACTGGTCGGGGATCCCGCGTCGGAGAATACCGCGGTGGGGCCGGTAGTCTCGAAGATCCAGTTCGACCGTATCCAGAGCTACATCACCAAGGGCATCGCTGAGGGCGCCAAGCTCGTCGCCGGTGGCGAAGGCCGTCCCGCGGGTCTCGAGAAGGGCTACTTCGTACGGCCTACCGTCTTCTCCGAAGTCAACAACGACATGACCATCGCGCGCGAGGAGATCTTCGGACCGGTGCTGGCGATCCTGCCCTATCGAGATGAGGAGGAGGCGATCCGGATCGCCAACGACACCCTGTACGGTCTACAGGCCTACATCTGGTCCGGCGATCTCGCGCGCGCCAATCGCATCGGTCGGAAGATCCGCGCCGGGCGGGTGACCATCAACGGTGCGCAGGGCGACATGAGCATTCCGTTCGGCGGCTTCAAGCGCTCGGGCAATGGCCGCGAGTGGGGCGAGTACGGCCTGCGCGACTTCCTCGAGGTCAAGGCCGTGCTCGGTGCCGAGGCGCGGGCGTAAGCGCGCGTCCCGCCGGGCGGATCGTCCATTGACATAATGCCGGCCGTGGCCCGCGCCGGCAGCGCGTGCTACAGTCGGGCTCGAAGGGATCGCCTGCCGCCAGCAGCGCTGCAACAACAAAGCGCCGCCGGTGCCGGTCGCGCGTGATCATTGAAATAACACCAAAACCGGGGATGAAACCGATGATCAGATTCACGAGGATCGCCGCCGCCCTTATTCTCTGCGCCGGCGCGCTGCCCATCGCGCACGCCGGTTGCGGGCCGATGCCCGAGCCCGGATTCGCGGTTCCGGATGGCACGCATGCGAGCAAAGACGAGATGAGCGCCGCGCGGGACAATCTGAGCGAGTACAGCGCTCAGGTGGCGGTATACGCCTCCTGCCTCGACGCAGGGCAGGCGGACAGCGGGCGGGCGGACAGTAATGCGCGACGTCTGCAGGATCTCGACCTGACGAGCACCGCGCTTGCGCGGCTCGCCTCGGTCGTGAGCTGCTTCAGCTCGCAGGTCGAGGCATTCGAAAGGACCGGCGGCGGCACCGACGCGGGGTCGGCCCGCTGCTCCAAACCTCGCTGACCGCATCGGCCAGGGAGCGGCCGATCGCCGAAGCTAGAAAGCACCAGACAGTCGCCCATGATTCGGGCGACATGGGCGCTCTTGATCGCCGGGTCGATTGATGCTCAAGTAAGGATGTGAATACACCAGCAGACGGCGGCGGCGCTCTGGAGATCAGAGCGAGCACCGAAACGGACTCCATTTCTCAGAACCACGTTCCGGAGCTCAGCCGCACGCTGCGCCCGCGGCACATCACGATGATCAGCCTCGGCGGCATCATCGGCGCCGGGCTTTTCGTCGGCAGCAGCGTCGCCATCGCCGCGACCGGGCCGATGGTGATCGTGACCTACGCGCTCACCGGACTGATGGTCCTGATCGTCATGCGCTGCCTGGGCGAGATGGCGGTCGCGCGACCCGATATCCGCTCCTTCACCGAGTTCGCGCGCGCCGGGTTCGGCAACTGGGCGGGCTTCACCGTCGGTTGGCTCTACTGGTACTTCTGGATCATCGTGATCCCGGTGGAGGCGATCGCCGGGGCCGTGATCCTGCAGCAGTGGTTTCCGGCGATCCCCAAGGTCGTCATCGGCGCCGGGCTCATGGCGGCCATGACCGCCGTCAATCTGATGTCCACCCGCTCGTATGCGGAATTCGAGTTCTGGTTCGCCTCGATCAAGGTCGCGGCCATTATCGTATTCATCCTGGTTTGCGCCGCGTTCCTCACCGGAGCGCTCGGGGCGCATCAGGGCACGTTGCAGATGTGGAACGCCCACGGGGGACTCTTCCCCAAGGGTCCGCTCGCCATCGTCACCGCGGTCACGACGGTCTTCTTCTCGATGATGGGCTCGGAGATCGCGACTATTGCAGCGGTCGAATCACCCGACCCCGCCCGCGCAGTCGCGCGCATGGTGTCGCAGGTGGTCGGGCGAATTCTGTTGTTTTACCTGGGGTCGATCGCCCTCATCGTCTGCATCGTGCCGTGGGATAAGGTGCCCCCGGGTGTGTCGCCCTTCGTCCTCGCGCTCGACTCGATCAGGGTCCCCTATGCGGCCCTCATCATGACCGGCATCATCCTGACGGCGGTGCTGTCGTGCCTGAATTCCTCCTTCTATGTCGTCTCCCGCGTCCTCTTCGTGCTCGCGGCGAGGGGTGATGCCCCCCGCGCACTGGTGCGGCTCAACTCGCGGCGGGTGCCCGCGCGCTCGGTGCTCATCGGCAGCGTCGCCGGGCTCATCGGCATCCTCGCGCACGACCTCGCGCCCTCGGAAGTATTCGCTTTTCTGGTGAACGCATCGGGGGCGCTCATCGTCGTCATCTACGGGGTGATCTGCGCCGCGCAGATCCGGCTGCGCCGGGCGCGAGAGCGCGCCGGCTTGGGGCCGCCCGAGCTTCGGGTGTGGCTCTTTCCCTGGACGAGTTATGCGGCCATCGCGGCGATGGTGCTGGTACTGGTCGCGATGGCCCTCGATAAGGACATGCAGGGCGAGTTCTGGGCCAGTGTGGTCTCGATCGTGGTGGCGTTCGCGGCCTACCTGCTCTTCGGGCGGCGCTCGGCCGAGCCCGGCCGAAACTGACTTACCGAACGGTCGAGTGACTTCGGCTCG
Organism: Steroidobacteraceae bacterium; assembly: GCA_050739115.1. Lineage (GTDB taxonomy): Bacteria > Pseudomonadota > Gammaproteobacteria > Steroidobacterales > Steroidobacteraceae > 13-2-20CM-66-19. Next base: position 13,361 of record JBOIAQ010000040.1, read on the forward strand.
CGGCTCTTACGGGGCGGTGAGGCCCTGGCCGCGCAAGCCGCCTTCCCCGGCCGCTTGCAGTGACTCCGTGTTGGTGTCGAGCGTGTGCGATGCCAGCGTACCGATGTGATGGCGGCCCTTCACGGCGTACCACCAGAGGCCCGCTCCGAAAATCGCGGCGATGTAGACGAACGCTCCCCAGGTGTTGTACCAGGGCGTACCGTAGATGGCTTCGCGCGGCCAGGCCAAGTTGAGCGCCATCCCTGCACCCCAGAGCACCGCGACAATGTTGACGAACATCCCCCACCTTCCCATGCTGAAGTAGCCGCCCGCCGCGAGGTCGGCCGGCGGCCATTGCCCTGCCAGGCGTTTCTTCAGAAGAGGAACCGTCACCAGCAGGTACGCCAGGTAGATCATGATGACCGCGATCGAGGTCAGCACGGTGAAAATCTTCGGCTGGCCGATGTTGAGGACCAGGATGAGCTCGGCAATGACCCCGATCACGACGGCAGGAACGATGGGTGTTTGTGTCTGGGCATTGACCCGCGCAAGCCGCTCGCCGAACGGCAGCGCATTGTCGCGCGCCATGGCGAAACTCAGACGGATGGCGGCGGTATGCACGGCGAGCGAGCACACCGTCACCGCGACCACGATGCAGACCAGGAAGATCCTGCCGAGCGGTCCCCACATCACCTGCTCGACGATGTATTGCAGGCCGCCGCTGCCGGTACCGATCTTCGGATCATGTAGATTGGGCGCCGCCATGACGGCAAACACCAGAATGGCACCGCCGATGACGAACGAGGCGAGGATGGCCCGCAGAATGGCCCGAGGAGCGGTGCGCCGGGGTTCCAACGTCTCCTCACCGAGTGAGCTCGCGGTATCGAAACCATACATGACGTACCCGGAAGCGAGCGATGCCACCAGAAAAGCACTCAAGTATCCCCAGCTCTTGCCGCCACCGTAGCCGTTGGTGGAGAAGAAGACTTCGGGGCCTCGCTTGATGTTAACCGCCAGGAAAAGCGCGATGAGGCATGCGGCAATCAGCTCGATGAAGACGCCCGCGCTGTTGATCATCGCCATGAGCCGTACGCCGAGTGCATTGACGACCGTGGTGAACACGATGAGGACCGTGCCGAGGATCACCGCGTTGGTCGCGAAATCGTAACTGCCGGTGCCGTCACCGATGATCTGGAACCCGCTCCAGAGGCGCGGTAGGTTGAGTTGCAGGGCGAGCACTACGGCAGAGAGCGTGACGATCGACGCGGTGAGCATCAGCCAGCCCGAAGACCAACCGACGAGACGGCTGCCGAGTATCTTCGACCAGTTATAGACCGAGCCGGCAATGGGGTATTTGGCGGCCAGCTCCATGAAACAGAGCGCGACGGCCAGCTGGCCGATGAGCACCATCGGCCAGGACCAGAGATAGGCCGGCCCGGCGGTGCCGAAGCCGAAGTAGAAGAGCTGGAAGGTGCCGGTGAGTATCGAGATATAACTGACCCCGGCCGCGAAGCTGCCAAACGACCCGATGCTGCGGGCCAGCGACTCCTTGTAGCCGAAGTGCTCCATGCCGCTGTCGGCCCCGGCGGTAGCCTTGTTCTCGACCATGGAGCGATCCTACCTGCCAACCGCGGTCCCGGCCAGCCTCGAAGGGGTCCGCGGCGAGGCCCGCTCGGCCGGCCGGTCACCGCTCCCGAGGGAGCGCCGGCTGCGCTTCCCGCGGTCCTGAGCGCGACCGGCAAGCCGGCTCTTGATCGCCACGTCAATTGATGCTCAAGTAAGGCCGGCCGTGACCTTTCCCACCGCTGTGCTCAGCGTCATCCCGCACCCATGACTGCGCCGCTCACCCGTTTCGGGTTCCTCACCCTGCGCAACTTCTCGATGATCGCCTTCACCAACGCGATCGAGCCGCTGCGCATGGCCAACTACCTCGCCAGGGAGGACATCTATCGCTGGTCGGTGCACTCGTTGGACGGCATTGCCGTGGAGGCGAGCAACGGGCTCACGGTGGCCCCGACCTTCCGGATCGAGGACTCACCATCGCTCGACATCCTCTTCGTATGCGGCGGCATCGACGTGCCGCATGCGGTCGATGAGCGGCTCATCCAGCTGTTGCGCCGGCTCGCCCGCGAGCGCATGAACCTCGGAGCGCTCTGCACGGGCGCGTACGCGCTCGCCAGGGCCGGGCTCCTCGACGGCTATCGGTGCGCCATCCACTGGGAGAACCTCTGGGGACTGCGCGAGACCTTCCCTCGCATCGTGTTCGCGCCCGATCTGTTCGTGATCGATCGCGACCGCTGCACCTGCACCGGCGGAATCGCTCCTCTCGACATGATTCTGCATCTCATCACGCCCCGCATCGGCAGAACGCTGGCCGCCGGAATCTCCGAGCAGTTCATCCTGGAACGCATCCGCGACAGCAAGGATCGACAACGCATTCCCATCGCCGCGCGCCTGGGGGGCTGCCACACCTCGATCACTCAGGCTGCCGCGCTCATGGAGGCCAACATCGAGGAGCCGCTCGCGCTCGAGGAGCTCGCACGCATGACCGAGGTATCCCAACGCCAGCTGCAGCGGCTTTTTCACCGCAGCCTTGGTCTCACCCCCGCGCAGTACTACATCACCCTGCGCCTGCGCCGCGCTCGCGAGCTGCTGCAGCAGACCGCGATGCCGATCACGAGCATTGCGGTCGCCTGCGGCTTTCGCTCGCCCGCGCATTTCAGCAAATCCTACCGCGGCGTCTTCGGTCATCCTCCGAGCCAGGAGCGACGGCCGCCGGCTGAAAGCGTCGGCGCTCCCACGCGCCCGCGACGTCAGTCGGTACCGACCTCTAAATGACCGTTCAATGACCCTTCATCCGTGGCCGCGCGCAACACCGGCGGCCATTAGCATTATAAGTGTTTGTTTTTATTATTTATTATAACCCGCTTGAACTTGACCTTGCATACCCCGACTGCTTGACGGAAGATAGCTCTGAGCATAGCCCCCATCTATTGAGTGGCTGTTCAATGGCGCAGTTCTGCGGACCTCAGAAGCCGATACCGCTCGAGCGAGCCGCACGTCCGCCGCTTTCCGTCGGGATCATCCTCGCCGAGCACTTCACGCTCTCGGCTTTCGCAGTGTTCATCGACCATCTGCGCCTCGCGGCCGACGAGGGGGATCGCAGTCGTCCGCTGAACGTGCAGTGGTCGATCATGTCGGGCCGGCGCGACCCGGTTCGGGCGAGCTGCGGTGTGATGCTGCAGCCGACGAGCGCTCTGCTTCCCCCCGCTTCGCTCGATTATGTCGTGGTCGTGGGCGGGATCCTTCACGCCGGCCCGCAGATCGATGAGGTGACTACCCGCTACTTGCGCGAGGTCGGCGCGACCCGCACCCCGCTCATCGGCATCTGCACCGGCAGCTTCGTGCTCTGCCGCGCCGGACTGATGGAGGGGCGGCGGTCCTGCGTCAGCTGGTACCACTATCAGGACTTTCTCCAGGCGTTCCCGGGCCACGACGTCGTTGCCGACCGCTTGTTCCTCGCCGACGGCCCGCGCATCACCTGCGCCGGTGGCGCGGGCAGCGCCGCGCTCGCGATCCATCTGATCGAGCAGCACCTCGGCCGCGCGCAGGCGCAGAAAGCGACGCAGGTGCTGATGTTCGACCGCCCGCTGCAGGGGAGCGATGCGCAGCCGCATCCGCCGCTGTCGGAGGGGATCGACGAGCCGCGCGTGCGTCGCGCATTGCTGCTGATGGAGCAGAACCTGACACGACCCATTTCGATCGGCACCATCGCCGAAGAGCTCGGCGTATCGACGCGCCAGCTCGAGCGGCTCTGCCGCGAGAGCGTCGGCATGGGGCCCGCCTCACTCTACCGTCAGCTGCGCATGCGCTATGCGACCTGGCTGATCCAGAACACGGATCGCTCGGTCACCGACATCGCCATCGAGACGGGATTTGCCGACTGCGCGCATTTCTCGCGGCAGTTCAAGGACGCCTACGGCATCTCCCCCTCGACGCACCGCCTGCAGCCCAATCACGCCGCGAACGCGGACGCCGCGCGCTCGCGAGTGTTCGACCAATAACTGTCAGATGCGGGCCTGCCCCTGCCCGGCGCAGCCAGACCAACACCCCCGCCCTCATCGACAACAATCCGGCGGACACCGCGAATTTCGGCAAGCTCATCGTCTGCACCACCGGCCCCTGCATTCCGGTGGGCAATCCCTACGGTCCGATCGGTGCCCCGAGCGCCAATCCCCCGCCGATGCAGTTCAGCCTGCGGGCGCGTTACAACTGGGAAATCGGCGACTACGTAACCTTATGTCCAGGTGGGCATCAGGCACACCGACCACTCACCTACGATCTCGATGACATCGCGAGCTACTACCGTACCTATCTCGAGCTGATGAGACATTGGGACGGGGTGCTTCCCGGTCGCATTGCGGCCTCGAGCTCGAGCCTGCATGCCTGTCGTTTCACCAGATGGCTCGCAGTGTCAGAACCGCGAGCTCGGAGCAGGTTCGTCAGCCGATCTATCGGGACGCCCTCGAGCAGTGGCGCCACGATGAGCGCTGGCTGGCGCGGCTGCGCGATGCCCTCGGGGATGCCATGGAACGTTACCGCGAGTAGCGCCGCATTACCGATCCAGTTGGTGAATTACCAACGGCGGCACGATCGGTTCACGCTCGGCCTCCGTTTCCTCTGTTGAGGCGCCGCCACACGACGTACGAATATGCCACCGAAACCACTGCCGCGGCGCCAATCGCGATGAGCCCGGGAACCACTCGAAGTCCCACCAGTCCTGTGATGGCCGTAAAGACTCCTGCCAGCACGACAAGCCAGCCGGCGACCCGGTGCGTACGCCTCCAGACTTCCTTGTCCGCGAGAGTCCACGGCGTCCGAACGCCGACCACCCCGTTCTGCGGTACCTTGCCCAGACTGTTGCCAAGCACGACGATCAAAAGACCGAGTCCGATAGCCACATGCGACGGCATGTCAACGTGCCATCCCATGCCCGCCATGAGAACCCCAATGGTGCAGTAAAAGCATATTCCTGAGACGGCGGCCACGATGGTCGGGTAGTAACGGGCCTTCAGGCCGTCGGGGTCTTCCTCGGTTTGCGCCGGCTCGATCAGGATCAGGAAAAGGGAAATCACCAGCGCCATGCCAGGGCCGATGAATACGCCCTGCGATTTCGGCATCCAACCGTCAATCACACCCTGGGCGTTCCAATGCGTCGGTATGGTTGCCGGTAATCTACCGTAGAGCGCCGCGGCGGCCGCAAACGATGCCGCGACGAGCATCATGGCGAGCCAGAAGCGCCCCGGATTCCTCATGCTTTCCGCCTCCGCGCCAGAGAGGCCGGAAACAAGTCCAGAAGCATCGTCGCAATTTCCTCGAATACGGAGGTGTTGAGGGAATAGATCTGCTCCTGCGCGCGGCGCTCGCAGCTGATGAGCCCCGCACCCTTGAGGACATTGAAATGATAGGACAGGGATCCCTTGGTGATATCAAAGCGCGCAGCAATCCGCCCGGCGGGCATCGGGCCTTGCTGCAGGAGCTTCAATATCTTGCGTCTTTGCGGATCTGCGATGGCTCGGAATACTCCGTCCCGCATGGCACCCTCTGCATTTTGAGATCCATCAAAATACCAAGCCTCGCCCTACGGGTCAAGTTAGCTTTGCACTTGCGATGGAAATCGGCCGAGTCGAATGGGGATCGTTCAAGCGTAGTTTCCCATGCTAGGCTCTACCGCCATGTTCTATTCAGCATTTCGGCCTGCTCTCTTCACGCTTGACCCGGAGCGCGCTCACAGACTCGCGCTGGACGCCGCGCGGCTTTACGGGCGTCTTCCCGGTCGCCCGTTGGGCGGCTCGGCTGTCAATCTCATGGGCCTGCGGTTTCCAAACAGGCTTGGCCTGGCGGCGGGTTTCGACAAGAATGCAGAAGCGGTAGATGGGCTCGGCAAGCTCGGATTCGGCTTCATTGAGGTCGGCACCGTCACGCCTCGATCGCAACCGGGGCAATCTCGACCGCGATTGTTTCGACTGCCCAGGTCCGGTGCGCTGATCAATCGATTGGGCTTTCCGAACCATGGCGCCGCAGCCGTTGCGAGACGCCTCAGATACCGTCGCTACCGCGGGATTATAGGCGTCAACATTGGCAAGAATTCGGATACTCCCATTGACGAAGCCATCGGTGACTACATACTCTGTCTTCGAGCAGTGTGCGATGCAGCCGATTACATCGCGGTAAACGTCTCGTCACCGAACACCACGTCGCTGCGCGACCTGCTTCGACCTGGACGCCTGGAGCCGCTACTGACCGCGTTATTGAGGGAGCGTGGGGTAATCAGTCGCGAGCTTCACCGGCATGTTCCGATTGTTCTCAAGATATCGCCGGACCTTGACTTCGACTCCCTCAAGGAGATCGCCGAGATTGCTCTGCGGACCGCCTTGGACGGAATCATTGCCACCAACACGACGGTACGCCGTGACAATTCGATGCTCGCGGATGCGGGATCTCAACCCGGCGGACTGAGCGGTGCGCCGCTTTACCATCTTTCTCTGGAAGCGGTATCCACCTTGCGGCGGCTGCTGGGGCCGACATTCCCGATCATTGGCGTCGGCGGTGTCGATTCACCGGGTAAAGCACGTGCGATGCGCTCTGCCGGCGCGGATCTCGTTCAGATTTTCACCGGCATGATCTACCGCGGACCCTCCCTCGTTTCCGAATGCGTTCGCGCCCTCCGCGGCGTCGTGGCTCAATGACCGGGCCACTCATGGGCCGACCTACGCAGAAAAGCTACGACTTGCGGCCGCCGGATTCCCACCGTGAAGGAGGCGCCTTGACCGCAGCGGGCGCGTAGGCACCCGGATCCATTGCGCGAGAGTCGACATTCAAGATGCTCAGCTACGTTCTTCAAGGTCCTTGAGCACTTTTGATGCTGCTTCGACGCGCTCCTCCGGCACGAGCAACACTCCGCCCTTCATGCCGATGCCGACGCCCACGACCACTGCCGGAATATTCGCACCCTCCAACGCGATCCTTGCTACATCCGCTTCGGACTGCATCGAGTAAGTTCTGATGGCCCTCATTGAGAGTTTCCCCCCGACTCGCGGCTGGCCGTCGAACCGACTCGCCCGAATCCACATGGACTCTTCGAGTCGGGTCAACGGAGTTTGATCCTGCGGCGACAGCACTAACTTCACGGCGAATAATTCGCTAGAGCCGCTCGCGGATCGTCGCGGGCAGCAATTGCTTGTAACGCCGACTCAACGGCAGGCGCTCGCCGTCCCGAAGGATGAGTTCGTAGTCGCCATGAAACATGGGACGCATCTCCGCAATGAACCCGATGCGTACGACGTGCGAGCGGTGTACGCGCAGGAACTCCTCGGGAGCGAGCTGAGAGACGAAGGACGATAGCGGCTCACGGATCAGGTGCACCTTGCCGCCGGCGTGGACCTCGACGTAATTGCCGGCAGCCGATATGTGATCGATGTCCTCGACGGAGAGGAAGTAGGCGCGATCCGTGTCCCGGACGAGTATCTGCCCGGCGAGTGGCACCCGGCCCGGCAAGCTGGCCAGCAGGCGTCGCATGCGCTCTTCCCAGTCGCTGGGATCCGGCGCGAGAAGCGCGGCGCGGACGCGCGCGGCACTCTGAAGGAAGCGGTCGCGATCGAAGGGCGACCGCATGCTCCGAATAGGCCGTCGTAAACACGATCACGGGCGCCGTAATGCCGTGCAGAGAATCGAGCACCTCGAAGCCGCTGCGTGTCCCGAGCTTAACATCGAGATAGAGCACCTCCGGCGTCAACCTTCTGACGGCCTCGATGGCGGTGTCGACCGCATCGGCTTCCGCCGCCACTTGGAAATCATCGAGCTCGCCGATGAAGCGCCGGAGCTTCGCGCGCGCAGGTGGTTCATCGTCGACGATGACGACCGAATGACTCATCCGGTGATGGGAAATTCTATTGTCGCGACGGTACCGCGTGAGAAGCGCGATGCGAGATTGAACTCGTGATCACCGGGAAACATGAGCTCCAGACGTCGCGCCACATTGGAGAGTCCGGTTCCGCGGCGAAGCGGTGTCGTCGGCAGTCCGATGCCATCGTCGGCGATGATATATCGCAGTCGATGCCCAGTCCGGTGAACCTTTACGGACAGACTCCCCCGCCCTTCCGCCAGTCCATGCCGAAGGGAATTCTCGACCAGCGGCTGCAGCAGCAGGCGGGGAACTTGCAGGCTCTCCAGCGCCGGCTCGATATCAAGCTCGAAGTTCAGCTGCCCGCGAAACCGCTCCGCCATCATGCCCGCGTACCCGCGCAGCCACTGCAACTCGCTCCCGAGCGACACGAGCAGATGCTGGTCGGTATCGTACGCGGCACGCAACAGATCTCCGAGCTGCGCGATCATCCGATCCGCGGCATCGAGGTCCTCGCGCATCCGATTCGAGATGGCGTTCAGGGCGTTGAACAGGAAGTGCGGGTCCACTTGTGCCGTGAGGTGCCGCAAGCGAGCCTCACCGAGTTCCGCCGTGAGCCTTACCGCGCGCAGCTCGCTGGCGCGCCGTATGCGAAATTCCCGCACGGCAAATGAGATCAGCAGGACGAAGACATAGAGGATAATGGTCTTCTGCGCCTCATAGAGAAAAGTAATGAATACGTTGTCGATGACATAGGGATCGCCCGCGAGGTGGTACACGACGATGCGCAAGGGGTACGCGACAGCAACGTGAATCAGCGAGAACAAGAGCGCGCCGGCGGAGTGCACGAGGATAACGGGCAGCCGTGGCCGGGCGTCCAGCCGGAACCGGTTCTCGAGGCGAACGACGAGGGGGATCAGGGCAAAAAGGATCAGGATACTGCTGTAGTTGCGGACGAACGGCTTCCACACCGCGAAATGCGGGCTGTAGATCTCTCCCCCCGCCATGTCGTTGATCGCCATGTAGGCGCCAAAGAGAAGGCCGATCACGATGTACAGGCGCCACATCTCGCGCAGCCAGCGGGTATCGTCCGTCGATGACACGTTCGGTAAGGAAACCGGCTTGGCGACTGCGTCGGCAGACAGGGTTGCGGCGATCACGATTGGAGCCTCGACGCCCGTGAGCTATTGAATCAAGGATAGGCGACTAAAGGGATTTGCGAGCTCAGGGCAACGCAAACGCAACCAGCGTCTCGCCGCGTGAATCCAGGAACTTCGCATGGCCGCCGGATGCGATGACGACGTATTGGCGCCCGTCGACGCCAAGATAGCTCATCGGGACGGCTGGCGATGAAAAGGGGAGCGAGGCGCTCCATAGAAGCTTGCCCGTACGGGCGTCAAAGGCCCGAAAGCGCTTATCCAGCGTCGACCCTTCGAAAACGAGCCCGCCGGCCGTTGCCATGGGGCCACCGAGGTTGATTGCGCCGTACTGAGTCGGCTGCGGATGAGACCGAGGCCGTGGCCAGGAGCCGAGCGGGACGGACCAGGCGATTTTCCCGGCGTCGTAGTTTACGGCTGTCAGCGTGCCCCACGGGGGTGGGGTGCAGGGAGTTTCATCCGGAGCCTCGAGAAAGCGTCGTCGCATTCCGTACGGAGCTCCGGTCTGGGGACCCCCTCCCCACCCCCGGCCCGTGTACCAATATCCTGATTCGCTTCCATAGCTGCCTCTCGGGATCAACACAACTACCCGTGGGTAGTCATTCACGTTCACGTAGATGAGGTGGGTTTGAGGATCGGCTGCGGCGCCGCCCCATGCTATTCCGCCCACGTCGCCCGGAATCAGCAGCGAACCGCGCCGGCTGGGGGGCGTAAATATGCCCTCGTTGAGCAACCCCGAAATCTCCTTGCGACACGCGGTGCGGTCTGCGGACGTGACGCCCCAGACGTGACGCAGCGGCTTGATCGAGGCCAGGCGAAGTCCGGGGGTCGGGAAGAGTTGCGTCGGGGAAGCACGCTCTCCGGGCACGGAGCTCTCGGGCACGGCCCTTTCCTTTACCGGGAAGATGGACTGACCGTTACGCCGGTCGAGGAAGAAGAGGAAGCCGGTTTTGTTTCCGGCTACGACCGCCGGTATGTTATGGCCATCGTGATGGATGGTGAGCAGAGTCGGCTGCACCGTCGTGTCGTAGTCCCAAAGGTTGTGGTGGACGAGCTGGAAAGACCAATCGACTTTCCCCGTCGCGGCGAACAGCGCCACGACTGAGTCGGCATAACGGTCGTTGCCCGGGCGAAGTCCGCCGTAGTAATCCGGGCTAGCACTCCCCGTGGGGACGAACACCAGGCCCCGCTTCGCATCGAATGACATCGGTGCCCACGCGTTGGCGGCGCCGGTACGAATTCCCGGCCCCTGTGGCACCGGATTCCAGGTCCAGCGCAGGACCCCGGTACGGGCATCGTAGGCGCGAACCACGCCGCTCGGCATCACCGCCTTCATGTTGTCGTTGATCGCCGAGCCTACCACCACAAGATTTCCGGCAACGGTCGGTGCGGAAGTCATGTGATACTCGCCCGGCGAGTAATTCGCGACGCCGTTGCGGAGCGAAACCTCCCCGTCCCGCGCGAAATCCCTCTCGGGCCTTCCCGTCCGCGCATCAAGCGCGATGAGACGGGCATCCTGGGTGGCGAGAAAAATACGCCGCGGGTGTGCGGATCCGGCCGGCCAGCTCGCGACACCGCGACAGATGAAGCCATCGCCGTAGTTCAGATTCAGGGGAATATGCGGGTTGTAGTTCCATTTCTCCCGACCCGTCACCGGATCGAGCGCGATCACCCGATCGTATCCGCTGCACAGATACATCGTGTTTCCGAGAACGATCGGCGTCGCCTCGAAACCCGTCTTCTTGAAGGTGTGCTCTCCGTCGGATATGTCGTGGCCGTGAAAAACCCAGGCCACGCTCAGATCGCGCACGTTGCTGCGATTGATTTGTGCAAGTGAGGAATAGCGCGTCCCTCCGGCACTGCTCCCGTAATAGCGCCACCCGCTCTCGTCAGCCCCCAGGGCCGTCGCGACACTTAAAGCCAACGTCAATCCCACTACGGCAAGCCGATGCATAATCGCTCCTCCGACGCGCTTGAAAACCTCTTTCGAGCAAGCCGTAGCCTAGGCTGCCGGCGGGATACCGCAACGTAATCGTGACGGGCGGGACGGGTCGCGGGACGGGCGGTCCGAGACCATGATAGATCACGATTGAGATAGATGTGGCCAGCGGAAGAGTTCCTACGCGGGTCGCCGGGGATGCGACCTGTCCGGGTGCCGGGGCGGCAGGTCCAGTGCGACCGTGGGGTAGACGCGCTACGTCATTCGCAGGTTACGCGATTATCCTGCGCAGCGACGATCTGCCACTCGCCATCGCGCTTCAGCCAGGTGTCTGTCCAGATCAGACAGTGCTTCAGTTCCGTGCCTTTCTTCGGTTTGCTGATGCTGCTTTCGTTGCCGTAAGCAATGGCGACTGAATCGCCAAACAGCCTGATTGTGATTTGCTCGAGCTTACACTCCAAGTTATCGCCTCGCCCTCCCCAGTGCTCAGGCCGACCGTAGCGCTCCCCGTTTGGGGCCGTGCCCTGGAAGTCTTGCGCGAAGGCGGCTTTGAGGGCTGGCGGCACAGATGAGCATGCGGTGTGGGCCCACATATCTTCCAAAGCAGTAATGGTTTTGGTGGCGGAGTCCGTTGATGACGCCCAGCGACCTGTCAAACCCGCGGCATACGTTGTACCCATTGCCAACACCGGAACCGCGAGCATCGCATACATCGAGATCTTCATGCTTCTATTCAGGACGACGTCCTCGCTATCGCTGCGAGGTCTGCCAGCTCGGGGCGATGTAATACGGCGCATCATCCGGCGGCAGCGGCGCTCGACCGCGGATGTGATCGGCTGCCTTCTCCGCCAACATGAGAGTCGGCGCATTGAGATTTCCCGTCGTGATCGAAGGCATGATCGATGAATCGACCACCCGCAATCCCTCCACGCCGATCACCCGCGTCTCCGGATCGACCACCGCCATGGGATCGTCGCGGCGGCCCATCTTGCAGGAGCAGGAAGGGTGGTAAGCGCTTTCAACGTGCTGACGAACGAACTCGTCGATCTGCGCATCCGTCTGCACGTTCTCACCCGGCTGGATCTCCCGGCCGCGGTACGGCGCGAACGCCGGCTGCGCGAAGATCTCGCGGGTGAGGCGTACGCAGGCGCGCATTTCCTCGAAGTCCTCGGGCCGCGACAGGTAGTTGAAGAACACCTTGGGCTTCTCCATCGGGTCGGCGGAGGCGAGCCGCACCCAACCTCTGCTGTGCGAACGCATGGGTCCGACGTGGGCCTGAAAGCCGTGCTCCTGCGCGAGCGATGAGCCGTCGTAACTCACGGCCATGGGCAGAAAGTGATATTGGATGTCCGGATAGCGAACGCCGGCGCGGCTGCGGATGAAGCCGCCGGACTCGAATTGATTGCTCGCCCCGAGCCCCTGCTTGGTAAGGAGCCACTGCACGCCGACGAGCGCCTTGCGAAACGCGCTCGTATGCGAATAGAGCGTGACGGGTTGAGTACACGCCATCTGGAAATAGAACTCCAGATGATCCTGCAGATTCTCCCCGACGCCCGGCAGATCGTGGACGACCTTGATCCCGTGGCGCGAGAGCTCCTGCGCTGGCCCGACCCCGGAGAGCTTGAGGAGCTTCGGAGATTGGATCGGTCCTGCGCTCACGATGACTTCGCGGCGCACCCTCGCGACGTGCTCCTCCTCGCCGCGCAGATACACCACCCCGAGCGCACGGCGCCCCTCGAACAGGGCTCGCGTCGTGAGCGCGTGAGTGCGCACGGTGAGGTTCGGCCGGCGCATCGCCGGCCGAAGATAGGCATTGGCAGCGCTCGAGCGGCGGCCACCGCCCACGGTCATGTCCATACGGCCGAAACCTTCCTGCTGGAAGCCGTTCATATCCTGCGTGAGCGGGTAACCGGCCTCGCGACCGGCCTCGAGCCACACGTGATTCAATGGATTGTCGAGCGGACCCTGGCGGGTATGCACCTTGCCTTCGCCCCCGCGATAGGTATCCCCTCCCCCGTCGTGTCGCTCCGTGCGCTTGAAGTAAGGCAACACGTCGCGATAGGCCCAGCCGCTCGCGCCTCCCGAGGCCCAGCGCTCGAAGTCGAGCGGATTACCCCTTACATAAACCAACCCGTTGATGGAGGACGACCCGCCCAGCACCTTGCCGCGGGGCGTGTGCAGGCTGCGTCCGTCGAGGTGCGGTTCGGGCTCGGTGTAGAAGAACCAGTTGTACCTCGGCATGTTCATCGGATAGGAGAGCGCCGCCGGCATCTGAATGAGGAGGGACCGATCCGAGCCCCCAAATTCCAGCAGCAGAACGGAGTGCTCACCGCTCTCGGTCAGCCGGTCCGCGAGCACGCAGCCCGCCGAGCCGGCACCGACGATCACATAATCGAAGCGCTCTTCATTCATGCTAGTACGGAGCCTCGACATCGCCCATGGCGACGTAGACGCTCTTGAGCTGCGTGTAGTGCTCGATCGCCGCCCGGCCGTTCTCGCGCCCGAGCCCGGAAAGCTTCACGCCACCGAACGGCAGCTCGATCGGAGTGACGTTGTAATGATTGATCCAGCAGGTGCCCGCCTGAAGCTGCGCGATCACCCGGTGCGCGCGCGTCAGATCGTTGGTGAAGAGGCCGGCCGCGAGGCCGAAGTCCGTCGCGTTGGCGCGCGTGATCACCTCCTCCTCGTCCTCGAACTCGAGCACCGACATCACCGGCCCGAAGATCTCCTCGCGCACGATGGCCATATCGTCGTGACATTCGTCGAACACGGTCGGCGCCACGAAGAACCCGTTCGCGAGATCGCCGACGGTGACGCGCCGGCCGCCGACGAGGATCCGTGCGCCCTCGGCCCTGCCGCGCGCGATGTAAGCGAGCACCTTGCTCATGTGCTCCTCGGAGATCAGGGCTCCCACCTGCGTCGCCGGATCCAGCGGATCGCCGATGCGCATGACGCTCACCCGCGCCGCCAGTCGCTCGAGAAAGGCCGCCTTGATGGCGCGATGCACGAATACGCGGGTGCCGTTCGAGCAGACCTCGCCGGCGGAGTAGAAATTGCCGAGCAATGCGCCGCCGACGGCGTTCTCGAGCTTCGCATCGTCGAAGATGATGAGCGGCGACTTGCCTCCGAGCTCGAGTGTCACCTGTTTGAGCGAGGCGGCCGCGTCCGCCATGACCGCCCTGCCCGTGCCGACCTCGCCGGTCAGCGAGACCTTGCGGATCGTGGGGTGCGCCGTGAGCAGACGCCCCGTGTCCGCCATGCCCTGCACGACCTGAAACACCCCCTCCGGCAGTCCCGCCTCGGCGAAGATCTCGCGCAGTTTCATGGCCGTGAGCGGAGTCAGCTCCGCGGGCTTGAAGATCATGGCGTTGCCGCAGGCGAGCGCGGGAGCCGCCTTCCAACAGGCGATCTGCAACGGATAGTTCCAGGCGCCGATGCCCGCGACCACGCCGAACGGCTCCCGGCGCGTGTAGCCGAACGCCTGTGGCCCGAGGTCGAGGTGCTCGCCCGCCAGGCTCGCGGCGAGGCCCGCATAGTATTCGAGGCATTCGGCGCCCGAGAGCACATCGACCGCACTCGTCTCCTGGATCGGCTTGCCGGTGTCGCGAGTCTCGAGCTCCGCCAGCTCGGCGTTGCGCGCGCGCAGAATGTCGGCCGCACGCCGCAGGATGCGGCCGCGCGCGGCGCCCGGCAGGCTCGCCCATGGCTTCTGGGCCGCCGCCGCCCTGCCGACGGCCGCGGCGATCTCCGCGGCGCCGTCGACCGCGATCTCGGCCAACACTTCACCGGTTGCCGGATTGATGGTGGTGAAGCGCGCTGCCCGCGCCGACATCACGCTCGGCATCCCCGAGACTCGCGCCGAAGAAGCCGCGGATGCCGGCTCGACGCCGTTTTCCGGCGCCGCGCATTCTCTGAGACGGCTGTCGACGAACGCCGTGAGCAGTGCACGCGCACTCTCGCTGTCCGCCTCTTCCCATCTCGAGAGCGCCGCGCGCAGCCAGACGCCATCGATCATCGCGGCAATCATCGCCGCGAGGCTGCGCGCCTCTTCGGGCGGCAGCAGTCGCTTCAGCGCGTGCCGCAGATTCGACAGCATGCGGCGCTGGTACACCGTCTGCACGCGTTTGAGGCCCTTGACGTGCAACACCTGTCCCCAGAAAGCGAGCCACGCGGTGCCGGTGCGCTGATCGAACTCCTCGGGCGCAAGGTTGGTATCGATCACCGCCTGCACCCGTCCGCGGGGCGTGCGCACGAGCTTGAGCCGCTCCCGCACCCGCTCGGCGATGCGCCGCGCCAGCGTTCGGAAGGTGGCTTCGAACAGGCCGTCCTTGTCGCCGAAATAATGCGCCACCAGCCCCGGGGAGACGTCGGCGCGCTGCGCGATCTGCGCCAGCGTGCTGCCGACGTATCCCACCTCCGCCAGACTGTCGATTGTGACTTCGATAAGCTGCCGTCGGCGCACCTCTTCGGGCTCGTCACGCACACCGGTGCCCTCTTGCGGATCGTTGCGACGGGAGCTTGATTGTCTGTTCAATTCAGTGCCTCGAAAGACGCCACCCGGCAGCGCCGTCGCGCCGGGTTCGGCCATGCGTGAGTGCATCATTCCTGGTGATTCAGTGACTTGCTGTAATTGTTGGCGATGCGCGCAAACGCTTGAACAGGCGTTCAAGACCGTCTGATGATGGAATGGCGACGCTGCTCCGTCAAGTCACCAAGCCATGGTGCGCCATGCGGCTGCGACGAGTCGCGTGAACATGTCGCATTCGTTCAAGTGGGCCGGCGCCCCGATACTCGTAACCGGTCGGCCGTGCTCGGCATGATTTGCCGCCCCGGCTCGTAACCTCTCGGAAGGATCAGACATGCAGCGCTTCTCCGGCTTCTCGCTCCTCAGGCGGGGCCTGTCCGGCCACCTGGGCTGGCAGCCGCAGTGGCGCGAAGCCGAGCCGAAGCCCGCCTACGAGGCGGTCATCGTCGGCGGCGGCGGACATGGATTGGGAGCCGCCTATTACCTCGCGAAGGAGCACAACCTGACGAACGTCGCCGTGCTGGAGAAGGGTTGGATCGGCGGCGGCAACACTGGGCGCAACACCACCATCATCCGCTCGAACTACCTGCGCGATGAGAGCGCCGCGCTTTACGACCATGCCCTGAAACTGTGGGAGAGTCTCTCCCAGGTGCTCAATTACAACGTGATGTTCTCCCAGCGCGGCGTCATGATGCTCGCGCACACGGTTCACGACGTGCAGGTGTTCAAGCGCCACGTGCACGCCAACCGGGCCAACGGGGTCGACAACGAATGGCTGACGCCCGAGGAGGCGCGGGCCATCTGCCCGTTGCTGCAGACTGACGGCATCCGCTATCCGGTCCTCGGTGCGGCCTTCCAAAGACGCGGCGGAACCGCGAGGCACGACGCCGTCGCGTGGGGCTACGCGCGCGCGGCCGACGCACTCGGCGTCGACATCATCGAGAATTGCGAGGTCACCGGCATTCGCCGCAACGGCGCCGGCGCGGTGGAGGCTGTCGAGACTACCCGCGGCCTGATCAAGGCGCCAAAGATCGGCGTCTCCGCGGCGGGACACTCGAGCGTCATTCTGAAGATGGCCGGGGTGCGGCTGCCGCTCGAGAGCTATCCGCTACAGGCGCTGGTCTCCGAGCCCGTGAAGCCCATCTTTCCCTGCGTGGTCATGTCCAACACCATTCACGCGTACATCAGCCAGTCGGACAAGGGCGAGCTGGTCATCGGCGCCGGTACCGACGCCTATACCTCGTACACGCAGCGCGGCGCGCTGCACATCCCGAGCCATGCGCTCGAGGCCATCTGCGAGCTCTTCCCCATGTTCCGCCGGATGCGGATGCTGAGGAACTGGGGCGGCATCGTCGATGTCAGCCCCGACCGCTCGCCGATCCTCGGCAAGACGCCGGTGCCGGGCCTTTACGTCAACTGCGGCTGGGGCACGGGCGGATTCAAGGCGACTCCGGGATCGGCGCACCTCTTCGCCTGGACGATCGCGCGCGATGAGCCGCATCCGATCAATGCGCCGTTCACGATCGAGCGCTTTCGCGACGGCCGACTCATCGATGAGGCGGCGGCGGCGGCCGTCGCACATTGATCATGGGAAGAACTGCCAGATGTTGCTGATCGACTGTCCTTACTGCGGCGTGCGTCCCGAGCTTGAGTTCGTGTACGGCGGGCAGGCGCATGTCGCCCGTCCCGGCAACCCCGTCGAGTGCTCCGATGAGCAGTGGGTCGAGTTCCTCTATTGGCGCGATAACAGCAAGGGGGTTCATGCCGAGCGCTGGCGTCACACCCACGGCTGCGGCCGATTCTTCAACGCCCTGCGGGACACGCGCAGCGATCACTTCCTCGCAACGTATCGGGTAGGCGAGCCGCCGCCCGCGGTGGCGCTCGAGCGCGCGCAAGGCCCGCGGTCATGAGCGGCACGTTCCGTACGGCCAAGGGCGGCCGTATCGACCGCGGCCGTCCGCTGCGTTTCAGATTCGACGACCGCCTCTATAGCGGCTTCGCCGGCGATACACTCGCTTCGGCCCTCCTCGCGAACGGCGTGCACCTGCTCGGGCGTTCCTTCAAATACCACCGGCCACGGGGCATCCTCGGTGCCGGCGCGGAGGAGCCCAACGCCCTCGTGACCGTCCGGCGGGACTCTGCCCGCCTCACACCCAACCTGCGCGCGACGCAGGTCGAGCTCTACGAAGGTCTCACGGCGCAGAGTCAGAATCGATGGCCGAGCCTCGAGCTCGATTTCGGCGCGGTGAGCGGTGCGCTCTCGCCTTTCATCCCCGCGGGCTTCTACTACAAGACCTTCATGTGGCCGCGGAGCGCCTGGAGGTGGCTCTACGAGCCGCAGATCCGTGCCGCCGCGGGTCTCGGACGCGCTCCCGAGCGGCCGGATCCCGATGGCTATTCGAATCGATTTGCGCACTGCGACGTGCTCGTCGTCGGTGCGGGCCCGACGGGGCTTGCTGCCGCCGCCGCGGCGGCGGCGAGCGGCGCACGAGTGATCCTCTGCGATGAGCAGCCGCAACCGGGCGGCTCGCTGCTCTCGGAGCCGACCGGCGATTCTTCCACGACGATCGAGGGGGAGCCCGCCGAGCGCTGGCTGACTCGCACCGTGCAGACGCTCGCATCCCACCCGCGGGTTACGCTGCTCGCACGGACGACCGCCTTCGGCTACTTCCCGCACAATCTGCTCGGACTCAATCAGCGACTGAGCGATCACCTCGACCGGCCCGATCCCAGTCAACCGCGCGAGCGGCAATGGCAGGTGCGCGCGCGGGAAGTCGTGCTCGCGACCGGTGCGATCGAGCGCCCGCTCGTCTTCCCCGGCAACGACCGGCCGGGAATTCTCCTCGCCGCGGCGGGCCGGACCTATCTCAACCGCTATGGCGTGCTCGCGGGCTCACGAGTCGTGCTGGTGAGCGCGTGCGATGAGGCCTACCGCGCCGCGCTCGACCTGCACCAGGCCGGCGTCTCGATCGCGGCGATCGTCGACGTGCGCGCGGGCTCGGCCGAGGGCGCGCTGCCGGAAGCGGCACGGCGCGCGGGTCTACCCATCGAGACACATGCCACCGTGCTCGCCACTTCCGGCTGGCTCCGAGTCGATGGCATCCGCATCCAGAAATTGGATCCGTCAGGCGACCCGGCCGGCTCGGCCCGCCGCATCCCCTGCGATCTGGTTCTGATGTCAGGGGGGCTGACCCCGAGCGTGCACCTCTTCTCGCAGTCGCGCGGCAAGCTCACCTGGGACGAGAGCCTCGCAGCCTTCTTGCCGGGTGAATCCGCCGAACGAGTCCGCTCGGCGGGCGCCTGCCGGGGAGTGTTCTCGCTCGCTGCCGCGATCCGGGATGGCGCCCGCGCCGGGCTCACTGCCGCAGGCGGTGCGGGTTTCCCGGCGGTTGGCCTCATCCCGGAGTCGCCGCCGCGCGAGAGCTTCGCCGCGGGCCATCTCGGGGCGCTCGCGCAGCCACCGGGTGCCCGTCCGGGCAAGGCCTTTGTCGATTGGCAGAACGATGTCACCTCGCGGGATCTCGCACTCGCGGCCCGCGAAGGCTTCCGCTCGATTGAGCACGTCAAGCGCTACACAACCACCGGCATGGCGACCGACCAGGGCAAAACATCCAACATCAACGCGCTCGCGATCGTCGCCCGCGAGCTTGAGAAGCCGATGCCCGAGGTCGGGCTCACGACTTTCCGCATGCCCTACACGCCGGTGAGCTTCGGCAGCTTCGCCGGATTCGCGCGCGGCGAGCTGTTCGATCCGATAAGGACCACGCCGATGCATGCCTGGGCCGTGAGCCAGGGCGCGGTGTTCGAGAACGTCGGCGCGTGGAAACGGGCGCGCCACTTTCCCCGTGACCAAGAGGATCTGCACGCCGCCGTGGCGCGCGAATGCCTCGCGGTGCGTGAGCACTGCGGCATCTTCGATGGCTCGACGCTCGGCAAGATCGAGGTGGTCGGTAAGGACGCCACGATTTTCATGAACCGGATGTATGCCAACGCCTGGACGAGCCTGGCGGTCGGGCGTTGCCGCTACGGCATTCTGCTTCGGGAGGATGGCTTCATTTACGATGACGGCGTCGTGGCGCGCCTCGCGGAAGACCGCTTTCATGTCACGACGACCACGGGAGGCGCCGCCGGCGTCCTCGCGCTCATGGAAGACTACCGTCAGACGGAGTGGCCCGATCTCGAGGTGTGGCTCACCTCCACCACCGAGCAGTGGGCGGTGATCGCCGTGCAGGGCCCGAATGCGCGGCGGGTGTTGGAACCGCTCGTCGCGGGGCTGGACATCTCGGCCGCGGCCATGCCCCACATGAGCGTGGCGCGCGGGCGGATCTGCGGAGTACCCCTGCTCCTCATGCGCGTCAGCTTCACGGGCGAGATCGGGTTCGAGGTCAACGTTCCCGCCGACTTCGGCTTGCCGCTCTGGCAGGCGATCTACGAATCCGGGCGGCCGCACGGAATCACCCCGTACGGCACCGAGACGATGCACGTGCTGCGCGCAGAGAAAGGCTACATCATCGTCGGCCAGGAAACCGACGGCACCGTGACGCCCGACGATGCCGGGCTGACCTGGGCCATCGGCAAGAGCAAACCTGACTTCGTCGGCAAGCGCTCGCTGCAGCGTCTCGCGATGAGCGCGCCCGACAGAAAGCAGCTCGTGGGACTCCTCACCCGCGATCCGCAGCGCGTTCTCGAGGAAGGCGCGCAGGTCGCATCGAGCCAGCGGCAGGCCGCCTCGCAGCGTCCCATAGGCCACGTGACCTCCTCCTATCACAGCGCGACGCTCGGCCGCTCCATCGCGCTCGCCCTGGTGAGCGGTGGACGCTCGCGCATGGGTGAGACCCTCTACGTCCCCATGCCCGAAGGTGACGTCGCGGTGCAGGTTGCCTCCGCCGTTTTCTACGACCCGCAGGGGAGCCGCCTCAATGGTTGACGCATCCGGCGCGCGGCAGCCGCAGATCCTGGCATCGAGCCCCATTCTTCGACAGTTGCCTGCGGCCTCGCGCCACGTGCTGCGCGGCGGCTCACAGGTGATGTCCGCTGCGGCGGACGCTCTCAGCCTACCGCCCAGCGAGACGCCCTGTCGGGCCGTGCGCGGTGGCAGCCGGGCGGCGCTCTGGCTGGGACCCGACGAGCGGCTGTTGATCGGACCTGCCGACGGCGCGGGGCAAACGGCCGGGCTCCTACGACAGGCACTCGCCGGAATGGCTCACTCTCTGGTCGAGGTGAGCCACGCGCTCGCCGCGTTCGCGGTGAGTGGATCGCGCGCGGCCCAGGCGCTGAATGCCGGCTGTCCGCTCGACCTCGATCCGGCGTCGTTCCCACTCGAGATGTGCACGCGCACGGTGTTCGCTAAAGCGCAGATCGTGCTCTGGCGCACGGACCCGGAGGTCTTCCATGTCGAGACGGCGCGCTCTTTCGCCCCCTATGTGACGAAACTCCTGGCGCTCGTCGCGCGCGAGTCCTGAAAGGATTTAAAGCTAACTTGTGTCTCTTTAGCGATTTGAAACGGAAATCCGATTATTTGTTGATGTTACCGAGCATCTCGCCGAAGACTTGAAGGCAGCGTTGTAGTTTGGCTTCGCCTTCTGGAGTGGGCAAGAGATGGCCGCAG
>JBOIAQ010000041.1:0-34383 GCA_050739115.1 Steroidobacteraceae bacterium
TCCGAAATATGCTCCCACCGTCGCCTAACCCATACCCAGCAGAAGATGGGCGGCAGCGTAGGATCAAATCGCTACGTTGTCAAGCGCCCGTTCACAGCAGCGGGAGCGGACGGGGGTGAGCAGTTACAAAAAATCTTCATCGACGGTGTCATTCGCGGGCGCATCATCGCCGCTTCGCGGTGCGTGAGCCGGTGGGGGAGCGGAAATCCCGTATGACGCACATTCGGGGGTGTCCTGCGCGAACAGGGTCCCCCCTCATCGGCGCGCGCCGCCTCAACCGAGGTTAGAAGAATGAACGTCCATCTGATCCGTCCTTTGAAACATTTGCTGGCTGGGCTTGCCGTGGTGCTCGCGGCCTCGATGGGCCTCGCGCAGGTGGCGGGGGCAACATCCCTCACTCGGGTCTACGTTGTCGTGGTACCGGCGGCACAAGACCACGCCTTCAACGTCGGCATGAAGGCCTGGGAGAAGTGCCTGCGCGCCCATGGGGATAAGCAGACCACCTACGTCTACGACGCGGAAACGGGCGATATGTCGCGCTATCTTTTCCTAAACCAGCACAGCACCTGGGGCGGCATGGACGTCCATGACCCGTCCGACAAGGCCTGTCAGAGCGCCTTCAGTACCGGCGTGGTGCCGCACTTCAGTCAGGTATTCAGCGAGATCGCGGAGCTCAATGACAAGGACACGTACATGCCTGCGGGCGATTCCGATCCCGCAGCCATCCTGTGGGTCGATGCCTTCCGGATCAAAACCGGGCAAGCGGCGGCTTTCCATGATGGCCTCGCGCAGTTCGCGGCGGCGGCGGCGAAGACCCACTGGATGGGACACTTCGCGGGCTGGGACATCGACGCTTCCGGTCAAGGCGGAGAGGATTTCGCTCTCGTCTGGCCCAACAAGAACTGGGCTGACGTCGGTACCGATCCGAGCCCCTCGGCCAAGGACATGATGGACCGCGTCTACGGCGCGGCGAACGCCCAAGCGATGCACCAGAAGTTCCTGGCTTCCGTCCACGAGTCATGGTCGGACGCCTGGAGCTACGACAAGGATCTGAGCTTCATTCCGCGCAAGTAAGGATCTTTGCGGCGGCCCGACCGAAACGCCGGGTCGCCGGATTCCCTGGCTCATCAGCTCGAGGCCAACTCTTGCGTCCAGCCGAACGGGTCCGGCGCCCGCCGCTCCTGGATCGCAAGCAGCGACTCCCGCAGACGTTTCGCGGCCACATCGGTCCGGGGCAGGCTGTACTCGCGCCCATCAGCCTCCACGAGGGCGCCGATCGGGCAGACGATGGCCGCCGTGCCGCAGGCAAAGAGCTCGCTGCAGCGGCCGCTCTCGATGCCCTCGAGCACCTCCTCGAGCGCGATCCGCCGCTCGTGAGTGCTGTAGC
Source organism: Steroidobacteraceae bacterium (assembly GCA_050739115.1). Classification (GTDB taxonomy): domain Bacteria; phylum Pseudomonadota; class Gammaproteobacteria; order Steroidobacterales; family Steroidobacteraceae; genus 13-2-20CM-66-19. The sequence continues at coordinate 1,388 of JBOIAQ010000041.1, forward strand.
CGAGGCTGGTTGCGAGCCTCAGCAGCGACTCGCGGGTGACTCCGGGCAGGATCGCGCCATCGAGCTCCGGGGTATGCAGCTCGCCGTCGAAGACGGCAAAGACGTTCATCCCGGAAAGCTCCTGGAGGTAACGGTGCTCGTTGGCATCCAACCACAGGGCGATCGAGTAACCGGCGGCCACCGCTGCGGTCGAGGCGCGTAGCGAAGCGGCATAGTTGGCGGCCGCCTTCGCCTCACCGATCCCACCCACGGCGGCGCGTACATCGGCCCGCTCGATCGCGACCTTGATCGCTCCCGAGGCATAGGGCTCGACCGGACTTGCGATGACCATGAAGCGGAATTCGCGCGAGTTGCGCAGCGTGTAACTGCTTTCGGATCCAAAGAGGAAAGGCCGCAGATAAAGCGCCTGTCCCGAGCGCGTTGGAATGATGGCACGGCATGCGTGCACCACCGCGCCGATGCCCTGGAAGAAGAGCGTCTCGGGCACCGCGGGCATGGCGAGCCGCGCTGCCGAGCGCGCAAAGCGCCTGCAGTTGGCATCGGGGCGAAAAAGATTGGGTCCCTTCCCCCCGACCCCATAGGCCTTGAGCCCCTCGAACACCACCTCGGCGTATTGCAGCGCGCGCGATCCCGGCCATAGCTCGATCGGCCCGTAGGGCAGAAGGCGGCCCCCCTGCCATTCGCCATCGCGCCATTGGGCATCGAACATCACCGGCGCGTTGACCTCTCCGAAGCCGAGGCGCTCCGGCAGCCTGAAGCGCTCGATCGCGGCGGAAACTTTCGGGTCGATGTCATAGGCGCTCATGTCAACCTCCTCTTAGATAAGCGTCGGTGCCCGCAAGCCAATCCTGACGTGGGGGTGAGAACACATCGACGTCCAGGGTGTCCTCGAGCGCCACGGCTCGGTGCGGCAGGTGGGAGGGGATGACCACCACCCCACCCGCGCGAACCGTGACCTCCTGCTCGTCCCGGGCACCGAACCAGAAGCGAAGCGCTCCGTTCAGGATGTACGTGAGCTGTTCGTTCTCATGGGAGTGTCGCGGAACCTCCTCGCCACTCTTGAAATACACGTGCGCGATCATCATGCGCTCGCCCGTGATCAGCTTGCGGCTCAACCCCTTCTTCAGCTGCTCGGCGGGCATGTCATCCCAACGATAGTGGCGGACCGGTTCACCCGTAGTCGAGGTCATGGAGGTTTCCCTTGCATTGAAGGTTGCCTTACCGGTGCATCCGGTGGATGAGATAGTCTAGCCGAGGTGATACATGATCGGGCCCGCGGATCTCGCCCGCTATCGCGCCATCGCGGAGGTGGAGCCTGATCCGGCCCGCCGCTCGCCAGTGCTGTTCGGGTGCGCCGCTGCCGCCGTGACTTACCGGCTCGGCCGCCTGCTCGGGGTCACGCTGTCCTAGGACTGGCAGCGGCGGCAGAATCGAAGGACTTGAGGTAGATTTCTGAGTTTAGGCCTAGGCCGGACCGGCAGCGCCGAGCTCTCGGGCCGCGTTCTTGCAGCCGCCGTTCGCGCGGCGGCAAGCGGGCGCTCGATCCGCAGGAAATGCTTGCCGCGGCTCTCAAGCGCGCCGGACGGAAGGGATTCGATGACCGCTCGTTTCTTCATCCCCTGCAGCGCCTGATCGCCTCGTGCAAGGCCACCTCCGGCTCCGTTCTGCACCTGCATTACCGCGAGATCATCTCCGATCCGGAAAAGACAGCGGCTCGGGTTTTCCGTCACTGCGGCCATGCCTCGAGTCGCGATGCCACGCGGCGCATGCGCAACTGGCTCGGCAACCGCTCCAACCGCGGCCACCGACCGCGGCGTTGCGATCTCTCGAGCTTCGGGCTCGGTCCCAACCTGTTACGCGCGCAATTCAAGCCCTATACGGACTCCTTCGACATCGAGCTCGAGTGGCCTCCCAAGGCGCGCGCGGCCCGCGCGCCACGGTACTGACGCCATGAAATGGCGCCCCGCCGTCGGCCTGATTCTCGGCGCGGCGGTGCTGGCCGCCACCCTGGTGTACGCCGGCGCGGGCGCGGTCATGCGCACGCTCGAGGGGCTGCGAGTCAGGGGACTCGTCATCATCGTGCTCGCGCACTTGGTCGTAGTCGCGCTCATGGGGCTTGCCTGGCGTCTGGCGGCCGGTACCGCCCGCACGGCGTCGCCGCGCAGGTTCATGTGGGCACGGCTGGTGCGCGATGCCGCCGCCGAGACGCTGCCTTTCTCCCAGATCGGCGGCTTCGTGCTCGGTATCCGCGCGTTGCGCCTGAGCGGCCCGGCGGCGCTTCGCGGCATGCTCTCGATGAGCGTCGATCTCATCGTCGAGCTCGGGGCAAAACTCCCTTACGTGTTGGCGGGCGTGTTGGTGCTGCTCGTCATCGCTCCGGGATCCGGGCTCATGCGGCCGCTCGGTTTCGGACTCGCGCTGACCGCGGCGGCCGTCGCGCTGCCCATACTGGCGCGGCGGCGGCTCGGCAATACGCTCGAGCGCGTGATCCGCAAGGCGCTGCAGCGCTGGCCCGTGCTGACCTCACTGCGCGAGCTGCATCTGCCGGGTGACATCAACGCCGGTCTCGATGACATCCTGCGCCAGCGCGCGCGGCTCGGAGCGGCTTTTGCGCTGCACCTGCTCTGTTGGTTTCTGGGTGCGGCGGAGCTGTGGCTGGTATTCGAGCTCCTGGGCCGGCCCGTCACCGCACCGCAGGCGCTCGTCATCGACAGCATCGTAGCGGGACTTCGGACCTTCGTCTTCATGGTGCCGGTCGCCGCCGGTGTGCAGGAGGCGAGCTACGTGCTCGCCTGCTCGGTGTTCGGAATCCCACCCGCCGGGGCCGTTGCCGCATCGCTTGCCCGCAGAGCGCGTGACCTGACTCTCGGGGCGGTGACTCTCGGACTTGCGCTCGGCAAGGACGGGGCATCATCCGCCCTCGGAGAGAGACCTCCTGCGGGTCGTGAGCTGCCACCAGAGGAGCCAATCACCCGCCAGGCTGTACCAGGGCTGGCGGAAGGTGGCGGGCGTATTCTTCTCGAAGAAGAAATGGCCGACCCAAGCGAACCCGTAACCGACAATCGGCACGGCGAGGAGCGCGAGCGGCCGACGCGCGAGGAGCGCGGTCAGTAGGATCCCGATGACCAGCCAGCTGCCGATGAAGTGCAGCAGCCGGCAGGTCGGGTTGCGGTGCTCGCCGAGATAGTGCTCGTAGAAGCGGGGAAAGGGATGGATGCGCGCAGCGGCCATAAGGTCGCACTGAGAGTACAATTCCCGCAAACAGTCCCGCAAGAGAAAACGAAGGTCTCGATATGCCGGATCTGATCGGCGCCTGCGCCTATTTCCTGCTGATCCATTTTGGCGTCTCCGGAACGCGGCTGCGCGATGCGCTCACCGCCGGACTCGGTTCGGGGCCGTATCGCGGGCTCTTCTCGCTCGCCTCGCTCGCCGGCCTGGCATGGATGATCTACGCGTACCGCCGCGCTCCCCTGCTGCCCACGTGGGGGTTTCTCCCGGGATTCAGGCCGGCGGCCTACGTGTTGGTGTTCATCGCATTCCTCTTTGCCGTGATCGGCATCCTGACTCCGAGTCCGACCAGGGTGGGCATGGAATCGAAGCTCGATCCCGAGGCGGCCCGGGGCATGGTGCGCATCACCCGCCATTCCTTCCTCTGGGGCGTGGCTCTCTGGGCCGCGACACACCTCATCGTCAACGGCGATGTGGCTTCGCTCACTCTCTTCGGCACACTGCTCGTGCTCGCCATCGGCGGCACCGCTTCGATCGATGCCAAGCGGCGGCGCAACTTCCCCGAGCGGTGGCCGAAGTTTGCGCAGGCCACCTCGAGCGTTCCGTTCGCCGCCATTGCCCGCGGCGCCAATCGTCTCGCGCCGGCCCTGGCCGAGATCGGTGTATGGCGGCTCCTTGCCGCGCTCGCGCTCTACGCCCTGGCCTTCTATCTGCACGGCCGCGTAGGTCCGCCGCTGCGCTGACTCCACCGAGGCTCCCGAAGTGACTTCAAACAGCACTTATCCGCTCGAGGGCGGCTGCGATTGCGGGCTCATCCGCTACCGGATGGAGACGGCTCCGCTCATCGTGCACTGCTGCCATTGCCGCTGGTGTCAGCGCGAGACCGGCACGGCGTTTGCCCTGAACGCGATGATCGAGGCCGAGCGCGTCGTTCATCTGAAATCGGATCCGGAGGTCATCGACACTCCGTCCGAGAGCGGCCGTGGGCAGAAGATCGCCCGCTGCCCGACCTGTCGCGTCGCGGTGTGGAGCCACTACGCGGGTGCCGGCCCCATCCTGCGCTTCGTCCGGGTCGGCACGCTCGACGCTCCCGATGTCCTGCCGCCCGATATCCACATCTACACGGCCTCGAAGCAGCCCTGGGTGGTGCTGCCGCCCGGCGTTACGGCCGTCCCCGAGTTCTACGAGATCGAGCGCTATTGGTCGGCGGAGAGCTTGATCCGCCGCGCGGCCTTCATCCCTCGCTTGAAAGCCTATCGGGCGGCGCACGCCACCTGACCCGCCAAGCCCAGCATGGGCATGGCCCTTGCTGTACAGCCGGAGCCATGGCCATGCGCATCGCTCAGGTATACCCGCACGCCGACATCCCGCTTCCCGCTCCCCAGCTCTACGATGCGCTCGCGATCGTCAATTACGAGCTCGGCCGCCGCCTGGCGCGACGGCACGAGGTCGTGACCTATCCGAAATGGGTCGCGGGCGAGCGCGAGATCGAGCATCACGAGGGCGTCACTTACCGGCGCATTCCGCAAGGCATCGACCGGGCGCTGAACGGGCTGAAGATTCTCGATGTCACGCGGCTGCGCGACCGCCGACGCCCTTTCCGGCTGAGCCCCTTCTACTACGCGCACTATGTGCACGAGGTCGCGCGTGACATCAGCGAGCGCGGCTGCGATCTCGTGCACCTGCATACCGTTTCGAATTTCATCGAGCCGATTCGCCGCGCCAATCCCCGCGCGCGGATCGTGCTCCACATGCACGATCACTCGCTCGCGGATTTCGATCCGGCGTTGATCGGGCCGTGGCTCAACGAGACGGCGCTCATCCTCGCCTGCAGCCGGTTCGTCGCGGATGCGATCCGACGCCTCTATCCTGCCGTGGCCGCGCGTTGCCACGAGCTCTACAACGGAGTCGACGAGCGCTTTCTCCAAGTCACCGCCAACCCGGCTGCTTCGTGCACCGTGCTTTTCGTCGGGCGGCTCTGCCCGGAGAAAGGCGTGCACGTGTTGCTCGCGGCCATGAAGGAGGTCGCGAGGGCACATCCGCAGGCGAGTCTGAGTCTCGTCGGGCCACTGGATCTGTCGCCGAAGGAGTACGTCGATCCGCACGGCCGCGATCCGATCTTCGACGGTCTGGGCCGCTATTACTCCAATCCGGGCGCCTATGACGAGCTCATCCGCCGTCACGTGAGCGGCCTGACCCGTGCGTTGCTCCATGGGCGTGTGGCCAACTCGCAGATCTGCTCCCACTACTCGCGCGCCGGGATCTTCGTCTTCCCTTCGCTCTGGCACGAGCCTTTCGGCATTCCGGTGATCGAGGCCATGGCCGCGGGGCTGCCGGTCGTCGCCACGCGCGGCGGCGCCCTGCCCGAGGTGGTGGTCGACGGTGAGACGGGCATCCTCGTCGAGCGCGGCGATCGCGACGGGCTCGCCGCCGCGATAGACAAACTCCTGTCGGATCCGAACCTGCGCCAGAGAATGGGCGCGGCCGGGCGCAAGCGCGTGGAGCAACTCTTCACGTGGGACCACAGCGTCGCGCGGCTTGAGGGGCTGTACGGCGAGACACTGCAAGGCACCACGCCGGCTCCAACCGTCGATGCGCCGCACTTCGCTCAGGTCGGGCCGAGCTGAGCTCTTCCCTGCGGGTGCGATGAGCGCATAATGCGCGCACACCATCTTTGTGGGAGACGCTCATGGAGCATCGATGGGGTGAGCGCGTCTTCGTGCATGTGACCGTGGAGCTCTCGTGCGGGGCCCTGCCGCCGGTCGCTGGCCTGTTGCAGAACGTCAGCTCGAGCGGAGCATTTGTGCGCACCGACGGCTGCCGTCCGCCGCGCGGACCTGTTGAGGTCACGCTGATCAGAGCGGGCGAGGAGCGCAGATCCTCCATTCGTCTTCCCGCCTACATCGTGCGCGAGAGCGACACCGGAGTTGGCATCGAGTGGTGCGAGTTCGCCCCGCGGGTGGTGCGCGAGCTCATGAGCCGAGCCCGGACGCCGTCCTCGGTTTCTCGCGCTTCGCGTAAATCCAACCCGGTGATCGAGCCGCTCGCGCAGTCGGCCGCTGAGCCGGCGACGCCGGGCGCGGGCACTCTGACCGTTGCCGTAGCCTTCGATTCCCAAGTGGGCGCGGCGAGATAACTGCGCCCGCACCTTCGTATACTCGTCCCGTCTTGAGATTCGAACGGCTCGACGACGGTTCGAAATCCCGGCACGCTCATCGATTCACTTGCAGGCAGTCTGCCTAATACAGTGATTTCATGAATGTTGCCGGCTCCCACGCAGGTTGGATCCACCGCGGCGGCGTGCCTCAAGATCCCGAACCCATCGACGCGCTCTTGCGGGAGCGCCGCTCGTATGTTTTGCCTGGATCTCGAGGATTCAGGCGGAGCTCCGGGTTCGGCGCAGGCGACGGGCAGAGCCGGCTCGCTCATCGTGGCTCTGGCGGCGTCGCCACGCACGCGAAAGCTCTGACTGCCCGGGCGCTTGAAGCGGCCGAGGGGACACCCCATTCTTCGAACGAACGCGCCATTAGAGGGTCGAACCCGCAGGCTCGACCCTCAACTTACCCATTTTCGAACAGGAGCACGCGATGGATTATCAGACCGCCGAGAACCAAGCCATTCAGCTGCAGCAGCAGGCCGACCAGGTGGGACAGGAGGTCAAGGGTCTGGCGGACAAGCTGCAGTCCAAGGTCACGGACGCGACGCTCTCGCGCGAGCTGATGCTCGACCTCAAGGAAGCGGCGCTGGCGATCCAGAAGCAGAACCAGTCGGCCCTCATCCTCATTCAGCAGATGGCCGAGTACATCCACTCGCTCGAGACTCATGTGAATTCCCTGCCCCAGTCGACGAGCTATCCGACCTATCAGACCCGCGGTTGGGGGGCGCAGCCCTATGCGGGCAGCCGCGGCGGCTTCATGGGCAACGTCATGTCCGGTCTCGGCATGGGGGCCGGTTTCGGGCTCGCCAGCGATCTCGTCGGCAGCATCTTCAACGCGCTCTAAAACAGGTATTTGAGCTGCCCCTGCACCTCCCGGCCGAAGATCGGCCGGGCCATCTCGAAGCCGGTCGAGATGCCCGAGGTGAGCGTGCGCGAGTTGCCCTCGGTGAGCCCGAGCTCGTCGGTGAGATTGGTGCCCTGCAGCCGCAGCTCGAAGCTTGTGCCGATGTCGGCCACCACGCCGGCATCGAGGGTGGTGTAAGGGGGCAGCACCTGCGTGTTCTCCGTATCGGAGTAGCGCAGATCGATGTGGCTCACCGTCGCGAACACCCGCAGCTCGCCCCAGGACATCGGGATCGTGTACTGCGGCGTGAGTCTCACCTGCAGCCTCGGCTGGCGCTGCAGGATGTTGCCGTCGTTGTCGAAGCTGGCCGCACCGAGGCCGGCAAAAGAGCTGAAGTGCGTGTACAGGGAGTGCTGCCAGTCCCCGGTGAGCCCGAGGGTGAGCCGCTCGAGCGGGAACCAGTCGGCCTGAAAGTCCATGCCCCAGGAGGTGGCGCCGTACGTGGCCGTGACCTGGGTGCCATTGCCGAGAAACGCCTGGAACGGGACGCCGAAGAAAAGCCGATGGAAGGCGTCGATCGAGGCGTAGATGAAGCTCGTCTGCGCCTTGTAGCCGACCTGATAGTTCTCGATTTGCTGCCGCTTCGGGGTGCCGTTGAGCACATCGCTGAAGCTCGGGAAATGCACCCCCTCATTGACCCGGGCGTACAGGCTCATGTGCGAGTCGATCTCGTAGTCCGCGCCCGCGCTCCAGGAGCCAAAGGTATGGTCGTACGTGGAGGGTGACCATGTGCCGTTGGCGACGCTGGTGTCGTTGTTGTAGAAGGTGAGCGGATTGTTGTCGAGGTCCATGATCGACTGATCTTCGAACGCGCCGTCGATCTCCTCGCTCTCGATCCGGAACTCCGCATCGAGGAGCCAGCGCCCGATGCGTGACTGGTCCGAGACGAAGACCGCCTCATTGCGGCCGTCGTAGTGGAAGATGAGCGCGTCGGTGGCGCCGCTCAGGATCCCACCCTGCGTGACCTCGCCCACCGGCCCCGTCGGGCCGGCGGCGGTGTAGAGCGCAATGTTGATGAGTGGCGCGTTTGGCGTCGCCGTCATCAGCTCGTTATTGCCGATGTACCACGTATCATCCGCGGAGTAGTGGGCGAAGTAACCGCCGATGGTGGCGTTGTTGCCCGAGAAGAGCGTGTGGCTGAAGCGCAGATCGTCCGTGAATGCCTGGATCGCATTGTCCACGATCCAAAATCCGAGCGATGCGGCATAGGTATCCGCGCTCGCCGGCGCCCCGCCCTGCACGTAACTCGCGCTGCCGCTCGTGAACGGCGCAGCGCCCGTCGCCGCCATCACCGCCGGGCTCGCGTTGGCCGCGTCGATCTCGTTCGCGATGATGCTGCCCAGCGTCTCCGGCGCGAAATTGTTGAAAAGCGCGTTGGTCGGCATCTCACCGGCCGTGTAACCCATCCTGTTGCTCATGACCCAGGAGCCGAAAGTCAGGTCGAGGTCGCTGCCGAACATGTGCAGGTCCGAGCCGCGCCCGTTCGCGAGGTCCGCCGAGACCGTCCCCGGCGTGCAGCCGCTCGTGGCGCACGGGAACTCCTCCACGCTGATGTCGCGGGTCGCATTGCCGGCAAAAGTGCCGGTGAGCGGATCGAATCCCGGGAAGGCGGACACGGTCCTCCCATCCGGGCTTACGGCGACCGGAAGGTCGGTGACGAAGAGATCCTTGTCGTGAAGCTGGCGCGCCCAGAGGAGCAGATTGCCGTTGTCCATCGGATGAAAGAGCGTCTCGGTGAGCTGGCCGCCGTCGTCGGCGGGAAACTGCGGGTTGCGGATGCCGTTCGACACCCGGTAGAAGCCGCCGATGCTCACGAGCCAGCCCCTCGTGAGCGGCCCGCCGTAGAAGCCATCCAGCCGATACAGCCCCTCGTCCCCGACTGTCAGCGCGACCTCGCCGTGAGGCGTCGAGCTGCCGTGACGCAGGATGAAGTTGGCGGTGGCGCCGATCTGGCCGTTGGAATACACCACCGACGGACCGCCCTCCACCACCTCGACCCGCTGGATGGTGTCGTCGAGGCGAAAGAGCGACGAGTTGTCCATGAAAGAGAGCGTGGGAGCGGGGTATACCGGAGAGCCGTCGATCTGGTAGGTGACGTACGGCGCATCGTTTCCGCCGGGGAAGCCCGCCACCTCGATGTTGGCGCCGGTCTCACCGCCGCTCGATTCCGCCCAGAGGCCCGGCACCATCTTCAGCAGGTCCGCCGCGCTCGAGGGCTGCGCCTGGTGGATCTGTCTTAAGCTCGCCGCGCTCACCGGGAAACTGGCATCGAGGAGCTTCACGCCGCTCACCTCCGGTGTACCGGTGACGACCACTTCCTGAATGCTGTTGTAGCCTGGGGTGCCTCGTGGGCTGACCCGCCGGTGCCTTCTGCCGGCGAACACCCGACGCGCGCGGTGCAGAAGATGGGCGATACCATCCAGCATGTCGCGCGCGCGGCTGGGCGGGTTCGCGGCAACGGCGACGGAGCTGGGACCCGCGCCGCTCAGAGCCCCTGCCGCGGGCGCCGCGGCGGGGCTCGCGGGCAGGATGGCGATCGCCGACGGGCTCACCTGGCGAAAGCTGAGACCGGTCCCTCCGAGCAGCCGTCCGAGCGCCTGCGTCACCCTGAAATCGCCAGACACACCGGCTGTCCGAAGGCCGCCGACCAGCGTCGATGAGAAAAGGAGAGTGACGTCCGCTTCCCGTGCGAACTCGTTGAGCGCCGCGCTCACGCCCTCGGCCGGGATATCGAAGTGTCGCGCGGCGTCGGCGCCGCGCGCCTGGGGCGCCACGAGCCCAAAGGCGAGCAGGAGGACAACCGCGGGCCAGCCGCGAGGGACCGTGCTCAGGGTGCCCATGACTGGGCGAGGAAAATACCCCAGTCCGCCCCGGGATGTGAGCCCTTCGCGCAGTTTGTGGCGATTACGCAACGGACCGGGTGCTGCGATCCGGCCGCAATTTGCCCCAGCGCGCTGTGATCTAGCGCGGTGCGATGTAGATGAGCTGCGGACCTGCCCGGTTTACTCGCACGGGCAACGCCTCCTGCAGGGCTTGCAGGAAGCCCGGGACGTCATCCGTCCGGAAGCGTCCGCTGATGCGAAGCGAAGCGACCTGGGATCCGGTGAGCACGATGCGGGTATGCGTATAGCGCCCGACCTCGGCGATCGCCTGTGAGAGCGGCTCGCCCTGGAAGACCAGGGCACCCTGGCGCCAGGCAAGCTCCTCATCGATCCGCCGCGGGCTCACGGTCATCATCTTGAGATGCGGCCCGGCGATCTGCAGCTGCTCACCGGCGCTGAGCGCCCTCACCCAGCCGGTGTCCGGTCCGGACGCGCTGCTCCCCGCGGGGCCCTCCCCCAGCACCGCCCCGGATCCTTGCACCTCGACGCGCCCTTCGCTCACCAGCACATCGACGTCATGGTCCGGATGCAGACGCACCTCGAATTGCGTGCCGAGGTCCCGGATCAGCGCAGCGCCCGCGTGCACCAGGAAAGGCTTTGCGGCATCGTGCGTCACATCGAAGTGCGCCTCGCCGCGGCGCAGATAAACGACGCGGTGCTCCGCGGTGAAATCGACCGTGAGCAGCGTGTTGGTGTTGAGCGTGATCCGTGAGCCATCGGCCAGTGTCACTTGCCGCTGCTGACCCACGGCGGTCGCGAGCATCTGCGGGCGCGGCCGCTGCGTGAGCCACAGGGCCACCCCGAGCGCGACTACGAGCACGGCCGCCGCGGCTCTTGCCCGGTACGACTTGGATTGAAGGATGGGATGGCGGGTGGCGGGCGCCGAGGCGCTGAACTTCTCGTCTTGGGCTCGCTCCGCCAGGCGGTCGAGGGCGCTCCAAGTGCGGCCCAGCTCCTCGAACGCGCGCCGGTGGCGAAAATCCTGGCGCAGCCAGGCCTCGAGCTCGCGCCGCTCGGGCTCCGTGAGTCCGCCGCGGTCGAGACGCCAGGTCCACACCGCCGCCTCGTTGTCGATCTGTATCTGTGTCTTCAGTCTGACAATGTCGCTCATCGGAATTCTCTTTCCCTGACTTCGCGCCGGCGCGGTCGTTCATCAGCGGCAATTTCCGACTCCTCGAGGAGTCCGAGCTCACGCAGCTGGTCCCGACAACGCACCAACCCCTTGGCCACATGCTTCTCGATGGTGCTGTGCGAGAGGCCCAGCCCTTGGGCGATCTCCGCGTGCGAGAGCTGGTACACCTTGCGCAGCACGAACACTCGGCGGCAGAGCGGCGGCAGGCTATCGACCGCGGCGCAGAACGACTCGAACCGCCGATGCACATCGACCTGCTCATCGGGCTCCGCCTCCTCAGAAGAGACGTTTAGCGGCTCGAAATCCGCTACGTCATCGGTGGCGCGAGTCAACCGCTGACGCGCCCGGTCGACGGCGAGATTGCGCGCGATGCGAAAGAGCAACGCCCGCGGCGAGTTCACCGGCTGCCCGTCCGGCAGCGCGCACACCCGCACGTAGGCCTCCTGCACCAGGTCCTCGATGTCCTCGGCGCCCGCGGTGAACTTGCGCAGGTATTTCTGCAGTGCGGCCCGGTGGCTGAAGATCTGGTCCAACAGCCGTTTGCGACGCTCGTCGCCCATTGTTCTTTGGCCCCCTCGTGGGCATTTCTGAACGGCGTGATACGCGTGATCGTAGTGTACGCGCAACGGCAGCCCCCTGTCCTTTGCTATATCCTCTCGCGCGCTCATGCCCATATTCACCATCGTCTCCGCGGTGATCACCGTGGTCGCCTTGAGCGGCTACGCGAACTACAAGCTGGTGCATCTTCCGGACACGGTGGGGATCACCGCCGTCGCGCTCCTCATCTCGGTGGCGACGGTTGCCGTGGGGCAGCTCGTGCCGCAGATCAGCGCCTGGGGCCAGCTCGCCGTGCGCGGGCTCGATTTTCCGAACCTGGTCTTTCACGGGCTCCTCGGACTGCTGCTCTTCGCCGGCAGCCTCCACGTCGATGTGACCGGCCTTGCGCGCGCGCGCGGGCTGGTGGTCCTCCTCGCCACGTTCGGGGTCGCGATCTCGACCGTGCTCGTCGGCTTCGCGTTCTTCTATGTGGCGCGCCTGCTCGGCACGAATATTTCGCTCCTCGATAGCTTCATCTTCGGCGCGCTCATCTCCCCGACCGATCCGATCGCGGCCTTGGGCCTCCTGGGTAAGGCGGGCGTCCCGCCGTCACTGCTCACCAAGATCACCGGTGAAGCGCTCTTCAACGACGGTACCGGGGTGGTGCTCTTCGTGGTGTTGCTCGGCATCGCAGGCGTCGCCCATGGCATGAGCCCGAGCCACTCGGGGAGCGGCCCCTCCGGGGTTGCCATGTTGTTCGTGCAGCAGGTTCTCGGCGGCGCCGTCTTCGGACTCGGGGTGGGCTACGCCGGCATCCGGCTGCTGCGCAGTGTCGACAGCTACGTGGTCGAGACGTTGATCACCCTCGCGATGGCTACGGGCGGCTATGCGGCGGCTGAAGGATTGAAGGTATCGGCGCCGATCGCCACGGTCGTCATGGGCCTGGTCGTCGGCAGCGGCCGGGAATACGCGATGTCGGAATTGACGCGCGAGCGGCTCTTCATGTTCTGGGAGCTCCTCGATGACCTGCTCAATCTTCTTCTCTTTGGCTTGGTAGGCCTCGAGCTGACGGCGCTCGCCGGCACGTTTCGCGAGTATCTGATTCCGGCGGCGGCCGCTCTGCCGATCGTCCTGATCGCGCGTTATGTGAGCGTCGGGGTGCCGGTCGCGGTGCTCCGCCGGTTCCAACACTTCGAGCCCCACACGGTGAAGCTCATGACCTGGGCGGGGCTGCGCGGCGCGCTCTCGGTGGCGCTCGCGCTGTCGCTGCCGGAAGGGCCGCCCAAGCCTCTGATCGTCACCGCGACCTATTTGATCGCGATTTTCAGCATCCTGATACAGGCGACGACCGTCGAGCCTCTCGCAAGGCGCTGGTGCAATAGTCCTCGTCCGTGAGGCGCTGTTCGGGCCGTGTAGGAGCGCGGGGACGCGGCTCGGCAAAGGGCCCGGATTTCGGCAGATAAAGCCTGACCGTCGTTCCCTTCCCCGGCACACTCGAGATCCCCAGGTACCCGCCGGATTGGCGCGCGAAGCCGGCGACCTGGGAAAGTCCGAGACCGGTGCCCTGGCCGGGTTCCTTGGTGGTGAAGAAGGGCTCGCAGGCGCGCGCCGCGACTGCGGGCGCCATACCGGTACCGGTATCGGAGACCGCGATCACGACGTAGCGGTCGGTCCTCCGAGACCCACCGCCCGACCCGGGCGGCGCGTTGGCCGTCTCGATGGTGAGAAGGCCCGCCCGCGACATCGCATCGCGTGCGTTGATCGCGAGATTGAGCAGCGCCGTCTCGAGCTGTCCGGCATCGGCTGCAACCGTCCAGACTTCCCGGCCGAGGACGGTCTGGATGGTGATCCGCTCACCGAGCGCGTGGCGCAGGAGCTCGGTCACCTGCACGATGAGATCGTTGGGATCGAACGGCCGCGGCTCGAGCGGCTGGCGGCGCGAGAACACGAGGAGCTGTTGGGTGATCGCGGCGGCGCGATCGGCGCTGCGGCGGATCATCTCGAGATAGCGGCGTGCGTCGGCCTGCAGGTCCTGCCGCTGCAGAATCTCGAGCGCGTTGCGGATGACGTGCAACAGATTGTTGAAATCGTGCGCGACCCCGCCCGCGAGGAGGCCGAGCGCTTCCATCTTCTGAGCATGCGCCCGGGCGAGCGCCCTCTCCGGGGTCATGGGCTCATTAGCCGCCGGTCTGGGCCGGGCGCGCTCGCGCAGCAGCGAGACGATGATGAGGAGGGAGATGACCAGGCAGGCGAGTGAGCCTGCGATCAGGCCGAGCGTGAGCGCCCGCGCATCACCCGGGATCGGGGTCCGCAGCGCCAGCCACAGTCCCGCGCCCTCCGTCGCGAGTGATGCCGACAGCGTCAGCGCAAGACCAACATGCAACCCGAGCCGCGGGTCGTGAGTACTTCCGCTCATCGTCCTCATGAGGCCCTCCAGGGAGCGCGAAACTCCCGGCGCTGGACCGGCGGACGCCGGCTGATGACATATCTCAGCGCAAACGTGACGCAGATCGCAACCTGTCGGCCCTTGGAGTCAGGTTCGACTGTTTCCTTCCGGCGACGCGTGACAACTCGTGTGTGGCAGCACGCGCGATTGGCCGGTCTCGAGGTGCAGCAGCACGCAGCGCGAGCCTTGCTCGAGTAAGCGGAAATGCTGCGGGCGACCGAGCTCGCGTCCGTTCAACGGCACGCCGTTGAGGGCGCGCGCCTGCGCGCGCCCGACGATGAGCAGGCTGTCGTGAGTCAGCGCATCATGGGCGAGCCTGACGGGCGTGCCGCCGAGCGCCTGCGACACGGCGAGCTCAAGATCCGCCCGGCTCGCCGCCGTCGCCTGGGTCACGAGCGCCGGAACGGCGGGCGGCGTGGGCCAGGCGCGGCAAGCCGGAAGGGCTGCAAGCGCCAGAACCCACAGCGACCTGCCGGTCATCGGCGCAGGATGCGCATGTCCCTGAGCGGCGAGCGCACGAAGATGCGCTGGAGGAGCTGCCGCTGAGTGAGGGTCGCGGGCGCGGCGTTGCCGGTCGGGGGCGACGGACAGGTCGAGGGTTGTGGATTTGCGAGGTAGGCGAGCGCGGTCGCGAGACGGCTCTCGCTCGGATCGCCGAGCGCGTGGCTGAAATCATCGGCAACCGAGCAGCCGGGCACCACGGCCCCGACCGCGGGAGTGGTGTTGGCCGGGGAGAAGCCGTCGCTGTAGCCCCCGAAGCCCTTCGCGTTGACGCCCTGGAACTCGATCGAGAAGTAGGTGGTGCCGCAGTTGTCCTGCGGATAAAAGCCGTAGGGCTTGCCGCAGGTGGTCGAGCCGATCTGATAGACCGTGAAGCCGACGCCCTGCAGGCCGTTGATGATGGATTCGCTCGCCGAACACGTGTCCTGGCCGGTGATCACCGCGACCCGCGTCAGGTTGAGGCTCGGGAGCGGCTCGCCGGCCGTGGTGGAGAAGCCCTGCGTCGTCGTGTGAAACAAGGTCGGGGTGATGGCCTGGTCGGTCACCGGGTTCGTGGTGGGATACTGATTGTTGAACTGTTGCAGCTCGAAGGTCTCACCGGCCGTCTGGTTCGGGCCCGCGATCATGTAGGCGAGCTCGCTCGCGAGATCGAGATAGCCGCCGCCGTTGTAGCGCAGATCGAGCACCAGATCCGTCACGCCCTTGGATCTCAGGTCGTTGATCGCGTTGATCAGCTCCGATTCCGCCGTGGCGATCTGGTCGTTGTAGAGGATGTAGCCCACCGTGCCACCGTTATCTCCGGTGAGGGTCGTCTCCATGAGCACCGGGATCTCGGTGATGTTGGCGGCCTGCAATTGCACGGTGCGGGGGGTGCTCGAGCCGGGATCGAGCACCTGGAAGGTGTGACTCTCCCCGACATTTGAGGGCGAGAGACCGGCGTTGATGGTGTTGACGCTCGTCTGGTCGGTGGCATTGACCACATCGGCGCCATCGACCTCGAGCACCTCATCGCCGCGCACGAGAGTCGCGGCGGCGGTCTGTGCCGGCAGATTGGCCGCGGGCTGCAGGAAGGCGACTTCGACGTTGCGCGGCGGGGTGGCCGCAACGATCTCCCACTGCACCCCGTAGCCGACGTTCACACCCGACTGCGACAGCGACTCCCAAACCGAGGTCGGGTAGGTGAAGTGGAATCGATCCTTTGGCGCTCCCGAAGACGTCGTCTCCGTCGTCTTCATGAGCTGGAAATAATCGGGCGTGGTGGAGAGGGCGGGATTGGCGTCCTGCACCTCGTCGTACCAGAGATAAAGCTCGTGCGTCCACGAGCGCAGCCAGTTGTTCTCGTCCGTGCTCGTGCCCGGCTTGTCCGGATAAGCCTCATGGGTATACGGGTCGGTGCCCGAGCGCGGATTGGCGCACAGCGCCGCGAAGCTCGAGGCGGGCTCGAACACGCCGGGCGTCCAGGTGCTCTCCGCGCCGCTATTGCCGGAGCCGAGTGAGTTGCCCCCGCCCCCGCCCCCGCAGCCGGCGAGGACCGCAAGCCCCGCCAGCGGCAGCACCCATCGCGCGCAGTGCGCGCAGTCCGATCGTGCGACTCCCAACATCCGTGAGCTCCCAAGCCAACGCGGCGCCGCGTGAGGCCCACCTGGCCAGCCGCGGCGCCGCCTAGTTGAAGTCAGTCGTTGCACTATAGCCGAACGGCTATCTGGCGCAACTGCTCAGTTCGCGGGTTGCGTGCCGGTGAAGTACATCAGCACGTACGCCCGGTAGGTGCCGTCCGTCTGCGGAGTCCCGAAGACCTTCACCGGCGTGCCGGCGATGAGCGCGCCGGTGAGCGTCGCGAGACCGCTCGCAGTCGTGATGTCGATCGGGCTCACCGACACCGTGCCGTTCGCGCGAGCCACCTGGTACACCAAGGTGGCGGAGCCTGATGTCGTACTGAGGTCCACGGTTCCCGGTGTCGTCCCGCCCGCGAGCGTCAAGGTGAAGGCGCTGTTGGCAAGGCCGGTGACGACCACCGCGCGCGGCAGCGGAGTGGGCAGGAGGATGGTCAAGGGCACGGACCAGCCGGCGGGATTCGCCGGATCGCCCCAGGTCGCATCCGAGAGCCCCCACGCGGTGAGGTTGATGCCGGCGAAGGTGAAGCCTCCCGCACTGCCCCCGCCGACCGCGCTCGAGAACTCGGATATCGCGCTCGAGCCGTCATTCAGCAGAGTGGGATAGGCGAAGTTCCACCACTTGAATCCGTAGAGGGTGTTGCCGCTCGAGTCGGTGCCGTTCGCGCTCGCGCTCGAGATGTAATCGAGGTTCACGCTGTAATCGTCCGTCGCCGTCAGATAATCGTGGGTAGAGGTAAAGCCGGTCCCCTCCGGCGCGGCATTGGAGATCTTACCCGAATAGGCGGCGGTCTCGATGTCGACCACCTGGGCGACGAGCGGGCTTGCGAGCGGATCGACCACGCTCACCTGCACCTTGAAGCCGCGGACGAGGTCCTGGCCCGCGAGGAACGACGGCCCGGTGCCGATCGGCGTGGCATCGGCCGAGGGATTCGCCGGCTGGCGGTAGAAGAACTCGGTCTGCGAGTCGACCGTGACCGGCACGGGGACAGCGGCGGCATTGTCGACCACGATCGTGTCGGTCGCGGCGTCGACGTGCAGCACGTGCCCCTCCGGGCTCAACCACAGCTTGTTGAAATCGCTGCTCGCCCACACCCGCACGGCGGTGAGCGTGCCATTCTCCTGGTAGCGCGCGGTGAGGCGCACGTAGCGGCCGAGGAGGCTCGAGGCAAGCGACGAGAAGCTCGTGACCGTGGTCTTCGTTTGCGCATCGACGTCGTAGAAGATCGTGCCGTTGGTGGCGTCGGCGAGGATCTGCAGCGACTGCCCGCTCGAGACCGGCACTTCCGGATTGACCACGGGCAGCGTCGGGAAGTCCTTGGTGATGGTGATCGAGCTGCCGTCGGCAGCGACCGCGGTCACATCGCCGTACATTTCCCTGAGCACCAGGTGCGTGATGTCGTGAATCGGCCGGCGTCGCACCGGGCCTGAGAAGTTGACCGCCCACTGGGTCGCGCTCGCACCCGGCGGATCATGCGCCACGATGAAGGCCGGATGAGAGAGGTCGAACTCGAGATCGAGCGCGTTGGAGCCGCTCGTGGTGACGGTGAGCGGGGAATCGAAGGCGACGTTGATCGGCACCGTGAGATTTCCCGAGGACCCCCGGGTGCCCACGATCTGAATGTCCGCGGACGGTAGGGTCTCTCCCGCCGTGCCCGCGAACCCCGCCTCCGGCTGCGCGGAGACGACGAGCTGCACATCCCCGGGGTTGGCGCCGACGGTCACCGTGGCGCCACTGTAGGTGCCGACGGGAACCCTCGCGTTGCCAAGCAGCTCGCCGATCTGATCGAGCTCCTCGAGGTTGACCATCGGCGGCATCGAGCCGCCGGAGTACACCGTCACGGGAGTGCCGCCGCCCTGCGGAATGAGCGCGATGCTGATGATCTGCACACCGACCGTCGCCCAGTCATCGGAGGAGGCGTCGCTGATGAGCACGGGCATCGAGCTCATCTGCGTGGGCGGGCTGTCGGCGGCAGGGTCCATTGCGGAGGAGCCACCGCCTCCACAGGCGCTCATGCTGACGATGAGGGCGGCGTACCCGGCGGCGCGAAACAACTTGGGAGTCATGATCGTGATCCTCACCTGAGTGTCGTTACTCGGCGACGCGTGACGCGATCGCCATTGCCGCAACAGAGCGCGCGAGTTGGTTACCGGTTGACGCTCGGAATCTCGCGGAACGCGAGCCGAGGTCGAGTGTCAACGGGCTCGAGGATCCTGCGTTATCAAAGAGTGGACATAACGCTTCGCGCCGCGGCAGGCGGCCTCGACGGACGAGCCGCCGGCAAGACCCGCGGCGATCGCGGATGAGAGTGCGCAGCCCGTACCGCGGCAGCGGCTGGCGAGCCGCGGGGAGGAGAGCCACTGCGGCTCGCCCGGCTCAGCCAGCAACAGATCGGTCGATTCGGCGCCCTGCGCGTGTCCGCCCTTCAAGAGCACCGCGCGTGCTCCCGCGGCGCGCAGCGACTGGGCCTGCGCGATGAGCGCATCGGGACTCGAGGCGGGAGCCGCACCGCCCGCGTGAGCAACACCGCAGAGACTCGCGGCCTCCGGGATGTTGGGTGTCAGCACCGTCGTCAGCGGAAAGAGCCTGGCGCGCATCGCCTCGCGGCCCTCCTCGTCGAGCAGCACGCCTCCGGAGGAGGACAACAGCACCGGATCGAGCACCACCGGCAGCGAGGGATGGCGCGGCAGACAGTCGGCCACCGCGTTCACCGTTTCACGGGTGCCGAGCATCCCGATCTTGATGGCGGCGATGGTGCGCGCTTCGAGCGCGCAGTGGATCTGGGCGCGCACGATCTCCGGCGGGACGTGATGGACGCTCACCACGCGCTCGTGCGTCTGCGCCGTCACCGCGGTGAGCGCGCAGAGCGCCTCGACGTCGAAGGCCGCGAGCGCCTGTAGATCGCGGACGATGCCGGCGCCGCCGCTCGAGTCGGACCCGGCGATCACGAGGACGGCGGGTCGAGCGCTCAAGACTCAATCTCCGAGGGCAATCAGGGCGAGATCCGCATGGCCTGCGCGCTTCAGGGCCTCGCCCGCCCGCCAGGCGCGAACGCCCGAGCGGCAACAGAGCACGACCCGCGACGCCGATCCCGCCGATAATCCCGCGGCCTCGACTTGCTCGACGCTCACGCGCAGCGCGTTCGAGAATGGCGATACCGGCGCTTCGGTGAGACTGCGCAGATCGACCACGAGGTCGCGCTCGCTCACCTCCTCCGGCGCGATGAAGCGCAGCGCCGGCTCGTGCGGCTCGGGCGCGTTCGCGAACGAGAAGCCGCCGAAGCGCAGCGTGCGAAAATCGACGCTGATGAGTTGGCCGAGCACGGTGGGTGTGAGCTTAAGCAGGAGGGCGAGGCTCAGATGCGCCTCGAGCGTGCCCATGACGCCGACGGCGCTGCCGAGAACACCTGACTGCGCACAGGAACCGGCCTGGCGCGGCATCTCGGGGAAGAGCGCCCGATAGCTCGGCGCTCCGCCGCAGAAGGCGCCGACGTAGCCGGCGAGCCCGAGCACCGAGGCGCTCACCAAGGGCTTGTCCTGGCGCAGACACTCATCGCTCAGAATGTAGGTCACCGCCAGACTGTCCGCGGCATCGATGATGAGGTCGGCGCGAGCGACCCATGGCGCCGCATTGGCCGGAGTGAGCCTCACGGCGAAGCCCTCGACGATGACCTGCGGATTCAGGAGCCTGAGGGCGGCCGCGGCCGCCGCGGCCTTCGGCGCGCCGAGATCACTCATCCGGTAAAGCGGCTGGCGGTGCAGGTTGGACTCATCCACCCGGTCGGGATCGGCGACGAGGAGTCGCCCCACTCCGGCCGCGCAAAGATACTGCAGTACGGGTGAGCCGAGACCGCCGGCGCCCACGACCAACACGGTGGCCGCGCCGAGGCGCGCCTGCCCGTCGACGCCCACTTCCGGCAACACCATCTGTCGGGCGTAGCGATCGGTCATGCGGCGGCCCTCGGTGATGCGGCGGCCCTTACCCAACCCTCCATACGTCTCGCGGGCTCCGGATTGCTGATGATGTCGGTCACGACGGCCGCCGAGTCCGCTCCTGCCGCCAGCACACCCGGCAGACGCTCGAGCGTGATGCCGCCGATGGCGACGAGCGGAATGTCGGCAATCCTGCGTTTCCACTCTCCGATACGTTCGAGTCCCTGCGGGGCGAAGACCATGGTCTTGAGCAGTGTGGGATAGATCGGCCCGAGGGCGATGTAGTCGGGCGCCAAAGCGAGCGCGCGGGCGAGCTCGGCATCATCGTGCGTGCTGATGCCGATCCTGACACCGGCGCGCCGCAGCGCAGGCACGTCCGCTTCATCGAGATCGCTCTGGCCGAGATGAACGAAATCACACTCCTCCTCGAGGGCGAGCTGCCAGTGATCGTTGACGATGAGCTGCGCGCCAAAACGGGCACACAGGCCCTTGGACTTGCGGATCTCGGCGCTCACCTGCGCGCGCGGGCGATCCTTGATGCGAAGCTGCACCAGCCGCACGCCCGCCGGCAGCAGGCGCCCGATCCAGGCGGCGCTGTCGATGATCGGATAGACACGCGCGAGCCTCATCGCAGAAAGGCCTTGCCGATGACGGGCGTGGAAGGCGCGGCGAGGTCGCGCGGCTCCATGGGGCCGGCAAGATACGCCGCACGGCCTGCCGCCACCGCCTGAGCGAAGGCACCGGCCATGCCGATGGGATCGCGCGCTTGCGAGACCGCCGTGTTGATGAGGACGGCGTCGAACCCGAGCTCGAGCGCCTGCGCCGCATGCGAGGGTACGCCGATGCCGGCGTCGATCACCATGGCAACCTCGGCAAAGCGGGCGCGCAGGGCCTTTAAGCCAAAGAGGTTGTTGAGCCCGCGCCCGGAGCCGATGGGCGACCCCCAGGGCATGAGGACTCGGCAGCCGGCCTCGAGCAGCCGCTCGGCGGCGATGAGATCCTCGGTGGTGTAGGGAAAAACCTCGAAGTCTTCACTCAAGAGGATGCGCGCCGCCTCGATGAGGCCGAATACGTCGGGTTGCAGCGTGTCGTCCTCACCGATCACCTCGAGCTTGACCCACGAGGTGCCGAACACTTCACGCCCCATGTGCGCCGTCGTGACCGCCTCCTTGACGGAATGACACCCGGCGGTGTTGGGCAACACCCGCACGCCGAGATCACGGATGATCGACCAGAATCCCTGTCCGGCACGCTCACCGCCCGATTCCCGCCTGAGGGAGACGGTGACGATCTCGGCGGCCGCCGCTGTTACCGCCTCGGTGAGCACCGCGGGCGAGGGATAGCGTGCCGTGCCGAGCAGCAACCGCGAGCGAAACTCCGCCTCATACAACCGCAACATGAGCACCCCGATCTATCCGCCCTGCATCGGCGCCAACACTTCGAGCTCATCCCCTTCGCGCAAGCGGGCCGTCGGCCGATCGCCGGCCGGCACGAACTCGCCGTTCACCGCGGCGGCGATGACCGCGCCGCCATAGCCGAGCTCGGCCAGCGCCGCCGACAGATCCGCCGCGCGCACCTCACGCGAGTCGCCGTTGACGAGAATCCGCATGCATCACCTCGATGGAATCGCCTCCCCCGAGCACGAGCGCCGCGGCCTGGCGGGCCAGCGCCGGCGCCAGGAGAAACCCGTGGCGGTAGAGGCCGTTGACATGGACCGTGCCGTCGATCCGGCACACGCGCGGCAGGTTGTCGGGAAAGGCGGGCCGTACGCCCGTTCCGATCTCGATGATCTGCGCCTCGGCGAACGCCGGGTGCAGGGCGTAGGCCGCGCCCAAAAGCTCGAGCATCGAGCGCGCCGTGATCCGCGAAGGCTCATCGCTCTCGATCATGGTCGCACCGATCATGTAACACCCCGCGCCGCGCGGAACGATGTAGACGGGCACGCGCGGATGCAGTACCCGCACCGGTCGCGAGAGAGCCAACTCGGGGAGCTTCACGATGAGCATCTCGCCCTTGACGCCGCGCAGATCCGGGAACGCATCGCGGGCCGCAAGACCCCGGCAGTCGATGAGCGCCTCATCCGCCGTCGTCGCGCGCTCGCGGTGGGTCGTCGTCGTCACGCCGAAGCGGATCGTGCCGCCGAGCGCCTCGAGCCTGCCGGTGAGGGCGGCGAGCGCGGCGCGGGGATCGAGGTGACCCTCATCCTTGAAATAAAGCGCCTGGCCGAAGCGGCCGGCGAGGTCAGGCTCCAGTTGACCGATGGCTGCACTCTCGAGCCATTCGTACCGCTCCGTGCGCCGCGCAAACTGCTTCAGCTCCCCGGCATCGCGTCCATGGGCGACGACGAGACTGCCCTTGAGCGAGGTGGCTGCAAACCTCGCCCGCCACCAGGGGAGGCTCTCGGCGCCGAGCCTCGCCACCCAAGGCTCGGTATTCTCGAGCTCGCACCAGGGAGCGAGCATGCCGCCCGCGTACCAGGAGCAGCAGGTGGCACCCAACCGCTCTGCCCGCTCGAGCACCTCCACCCTAACGCCGCGCTCGGCGAGCTCCACCGCGCAGGCGAGCCCCGCGACACCGGCGCCCAACACCGTGGCGCGCATGGGTCAGCTCGCCGACTCGCCGGCCGGTACGTAGAGCTCGCCTCCCGCGGCGCGGAATTTCTCCGCCATCTCCGCCAGGCCCTGCTGCTTCGCCTCCGCGCGTACCTCGTGGGAGATGCGCATGGAGCAGAACTTCGGGCCGCACATCGAGCAGAAGTGCGCCACCTTGTGCGCCTCCTTGGGCAGCGTCTGATCGTGGAAGGCGCAGGCGGTGTCAGGATCCAGCGAGAGGTTGAACTGATCCTCCCAGCGGAAATCGAACCGCGCCCTTGATAACGCGTCATCACGTTCGCACGCGCCGGGATGGCCCTTGGCGAGGTCGGCGGCGTGAGCGGCGATCTTGTAGGTGATGACGCCCGTCTTGACGTCATTGCGGTCCGGAAGCCCGAGGTGCTCCTTCGGCGTGACGTAGCAGAGCATGGCGGTCCCGTACCAGCCGATCATGGCGGCGCCGATGGCGGAGGTGATGTGATCGTAGCCCGGGGCGATGTCGGTGGTGAGGGGCCCCAGGGTGTAGAACGGCGCCTCGCCGCAGGTGGCGAGCTGCTTATCCATGTTCTCCTTGATCTTGTGCATGGGCACGTGTCCCGGGCCCTCGATCATCACCTGACACTCGTGCCGCCAGGCGATGCGCGTGAGCTCGCCGAGGGTCTCGAGCTCGGCGAACTGCGCGGCGTCGTTGGCGTCGGCGATCGAGCCCGGGCGCAGGCCATCGCCGAGGGAGAAGCTGACGTCGTAGGCGCGGCAGATCTCGCAGATCTCCTCGAAATGCTCGTAGAGGAAACTCTCGCGGTGGTGGGCCAGGCACCACTTGGCCATGATCGAGCCGCCGCGGGAGACGATCCCGGTGATGCGGTTGACGGTGAGCGGCACGTAGTGCAAGCGCACACCGGCGTGGATCGTGAAATAGTCGACGCCCTGCTCGGCCTGCTCGATCAGCGTGTCGCGGAACACCTCCCAGGTGAGCTCCTCGGCGATGCCCCCGACCTTCTCGAGCGCCTGATAGATGGGCACGGTGCCGATCGGCACGGGTGAGTTGCGCAGGATCCACTCTCGGATGGCGTGGATGTTGCGCCCCGTGGAGAGATCCATCACCGTGTCCGCTCCCCAGCGGATCGCCCAGACCATCTTGTCCACCTCTTCGGCGGTGGAGGAGCTGACGGCGGAGTTGCCGATGTTGGCGTTGATCTTCACCAGGAAGTTGCGGCCGATGATCATCGGCTCGGACTCCGGGTGGTTGATGTTGGCCGGGATGATGGCGCGGCCTGCGGCGAGCTCGGCGCGCACGAACTCCGGGGTGACGAAATCGGGAATGACGGCGCCCCAGGAGTTGCCGTCGCGAGGGGCCCCGGCGCGAGGGCGCTCGCGACCCAGATTCTCGCGGATCGCGACGAACTCCATCTCGGGAGTCACGATGCCGGCGCGGGCGTAAGCCAGTTGGGTCACGGCGCTCCTCCCGCGGGCCTTGAGCGGCCGGTGGCTCACCGGGAAGGTCGGAACCATGGCCGTGCTATCGGCGCTGAGCCCGTTGTCTTCGGGTCGTACGGGCCGGCCCTCCCCCCGCGCCACATTCCCGCGTGTCAGGATCCAGGTCTCCCGGAGGCGTGCAAGGCCGCGCTCGATCTCGATCCGTACCGACGGGTCGGTGTAGGGGCCTGAGGAGTCGTAGACGACAAGCGGTGGCTCACCCGCGGAAGGGTGCAGCGTGATCTCGCGCAGCGGCACGCGCAGCTCTCGGTGCACGCGCCCGGGCGCGAAGACCTTGCGGGATGCGGGCAGGGGTTCGGAGACGACGGTCAGCGGGACGGCACTCATCGGGATGCTCCTCGAGCGGTGGGACCGCGGAAGATCCAGCGAGCCGTCGTCAGAAAGTGATTGGGGCGAACTTTCCTACGCCAGCATGAACTGGATCAGGTTCGAAGGGTCGCCATGCCGCACCGCCCTTCGGGCAGCGCCATTGGCCTCTCAGCCCCTTGGCGGGGCTCCCCTAGTTACTGCTGAGGCGAACATAGTCGACGGCTGCGCGGGGGTCAAGGCGAGCGCCTTGGGCGCAAGCGCGTCGGTAAGAACTGCAATCGGGAGGGCAATCCTTGCAAGACATACACCCGGCGCACCGGCAGCTCGATGGCCACCGGATACCCGGGTCCTAGGGGGTCTAAAGTCTAATCGCCTATCAGGACCTCGACTCCCGATGGGCGTCGCCGCCTCCATGGCTCGCTTGCCCGCCCTTGCGGCCGGCCTCGGCGGCGAGCTCCGGATTCTGCGAGAAGCTGCGCTTCTCATCCGGCACACTCTGGCCACCCTTGCGGCCGGCGGTCGCGGCCAGCACGCGATTCTGCGAGAAGCTGCGCTTGGAGCCCGGCACGCTTTGCCCGCCTTTGCGGCCGGCCTCGGCGGCGAGGCGCCGATTCTGCGAGAAGCTGCGCTTCTCATCCGGCACGGCCTTACCGCCCATACTGGCGATCTGGCGCTGCCGCTCCTGATTCATCGAGGCGAATCCACGATTCGACGTCCGCCCCTCCGAGGTGCGTCCGTCATGACCTGATACCTGAGCCATCATTACTCTCCTCACACAAGCTGGGTTCGTTGGGCTCGCGGGCACCACAGCGGCTGCAATCGATGTGCGGCCCACGGATTTCCTAATAAAATCCCCGCCTGCGAGCACCCAGAACACAGCAAGAGCCATGCCGGCCGCAATTGCTCCATCATTGGAGCCATTCGCGGAGCAAGAGGTTCCTCCAACCTGGCGTTGGAATGGTCAGGGTTTCCGGGCGGAAGGATCCACGGAGCCGGCGCCGATCTTCTGACCGATGGCCGAGATCTCCCGCTCGAGGATCGCCTTGACGCGAGCCGGCGGATCGAGCGCGAGGAGCTTGGTGAAGCGCGTGCGCGCCAGCGGCAGTTCCCCGCGGCGAAGCGCCGCCGCCGCTCCGAAGAAGAGCGCCTGAGGAGAGGTCGGGTCGATCGCGAGCGCCCGCTCGATGAGGCGACCCGCCTCACCATTGAGCGAGGTGCCGTCCATCAGGGTGAGCGCTTCCGCCTGGCCGATGAGAGCATCGGCGCTGCGCCCCCCGGCGATGCGATCAGCCCGCTCGTAGGCACGCATCGCGAGCGGATACTCCTGCAGCTGCGTGTATGAGCGCCCGAGCATCAGCCACCCGGCGAGGTTGTCGGGATGGTCATTGAGCTCGTGCACCAACCGCTCGACCATTCCCTCGGGCGATGCGACGCCCGGGGACTGCCGCCACGACCAGTTGCTCCAGGTGGGATAGAGCGCTGCCGAGCCGACGGCGAGCACGCCCGTCGCGGCGAGTGCCGCCCAGGGTGCGCTTGCGGCGCGCGAGGGCACGGGCTTGAGCAGCGGTACGGCGATCACGGCCACGCAGATCGCGGCGAGCGCCACGGCGAGTACGATGAAAAGGATCACGCGCTAGGCATCCATCAGATCGTTGTCGGTGGGGTCCGTCGCGGCGAGCGCGGTGCGCTTGCGGATGACGGCGAGCGCGGCGATAACCCCGATCACGAGGAGCACGCCCGGAGCCAACCACAGCCAGGCCGTCTTGGCGACGAACGGCGGCTTGAAGAGGATGAAGTAGCCGTAGCGTGAGACCATGAAGTCGCGAACCTGCTGATCGGTCTTGCCGGCGAGCAACATGTCGCGAATCTGCCGGCGCATGTCGGCGGCCAGATCCACCGGCGAATCGGCGAGCGACTCGTCCTGACACTGCATGCAGCGAAATCCCTGAATGAGCGCGAGATAGCGCGCCTCGAGTTGCGGCGTCGGCATTTGTGTCGGCGCGATGGCGTAGGCGGATACGGTCCCGAGCAGGAACGACACGAGGAGCGCGGCAAGGAGTAATGCGGCGCGAAATTTCACGAGGCGCCCGCGGCGGCCGGTGCCTCAGTCAGCGGCAGGCGCGGCAGGATCTCATCCTGCCACGCGCGCTCGGTGATCGGGCCGATGTATTTGTAGACGACGATTCCCTGCGGGTTCACGAGAAAGGTCTCGGGCGCCCCGTAGACTCCCCACATGATCGCTTCGCTCCCGTCGTGATCCACGGCGATGCTCTGATAGGGATCGCCCTCCGCCTTGAGGAACGACAGCGCATCGCTGCGCTCATCCTTCCAGTCGAGCCCGATGAGCGGTATGACGCCCGCCGCACGGATCTTGAGCAGCATCGGGTGCTCCTCGCGGCACGAGACGCACCAGGTGCCCCAGACGTTGAAGAGATACCAGTGGCCGTGAAGCTGCGCGGAGCTTACGCGCCGAGTGGGATCCGTGAGGCTCGGGAGCGAGAAAGCGGGCGCCGGCTTGCCGATCAAGGGCGAGGGAATGAGATCCTTATCCGGCGACTCTTTGATGCCGATCGCGAACACGGCGACCAGTAGCGCGAACACCACGAGCGGAAGGGTGAAGCGCAAGCGGCTCATCCGGCTTCGCTCCGGCCGATGACCGCAACCGGCGCAAGCGCCTCCGGCTCCTCGGCACGGGCGATCCGGTAGCGGCGATCGGAGATCGCGAGCATCCCGCCCGCGGCCATGATGAGCGCTGCGATCCAGATGAAAGCCACGAGCGGCCGCACCTGAAGCCGCAGGCTCCAGCGTCCGTCTCCCAAGTCCTGACCGAGCGCGACCAGGACGTTGCTCACGCGGTACATGCGGATCGCGGAGGCCGTGGTCACCGTGTGCTGCACCCAGTATTCGCGCTTCTGCGGGTGCATCACGGCGACCGGTGCGCCGTCGTGGGTCACGATGACGGTGCCGCCGACGCCAGAGTAGTTGGGTCCCTCGATGGGCTGTACGCCCTCGAACTGGAACTGGTAGGCGCCCATCTGCGCCGTGCCCCCTTGGGCGAGCGCCACGTCCCGCTCGGCGGTGAACCCCTCGACCGCGGTGATCGAGATGACGAAGATGCCGAGTCCGATGTGCGCGAGCGTCATGCCGAGCACCGCGCGCGGGATGGTGATGTGGCGGCGCAGCCGATCGATAGGATCGATGAGCGAGGAGAGAATGATCCAGGCTCCGAGCGTCACGCCGACGGGACCGAGCACCCGACCGCCGGTGAAGAGGCCGAAGATCACCGCGCAGCCAATCACCGCCGCGGCAATGAGCGCGAGGATGAGCGGGCGCTTGCGGGCGCTCACGTTACCGCGCTTCCAACGGGCATGAATGCCCACCGAGAGCAGCGCGAGCAGCGGCAGGATCGAGAGCAGGAACGTCGGGTTGAAGTAAGGGGGACCGACCGAGAGCTTGCCTAAGTGGAGCGCGGCGGAAATGAGCGGCGCGATCGTCCCTGCGAACACCGTCGCGCAGGCGGTCACGAGCAGAATGTTGTTGAAGAGGAGAAACGACTCGCGCGCGGTGAGCTCGAAGCCCGCTTCGGACTTCAGCTGCGGCGCCCGCCAGGCGTAGAGCCCGAGGGCGCTGCCGATCATCACGATGAGAAAGGCGAGGATGAAGATGCCGCGCGTCGGACTCGCGGCGAAGGAATGCACGGAGACCAACACGCCCGAGCGCACGAGGAAGGTGCCGACGAGGCTCAAAGAGAAGGCGAGCACCGCGAGCAGCAGCGTCCAGCTCTTGAAGAGGCCGCGCTTTTCGGTTACCGCGAGGGAGTGGATGAGCGCGGTGGCCATGAGCCAGGGCATGAAAGAGGCGTTCTCGACCGGATCCCAGAACCAGAAACCGCCCCACCCGAGCGTGTAGTACGCCCACCAGCTCCCGAGCGCGATGCCGCAGGTGAGAAATGCCCAGGCGGCCGTGGTCCAGGGTCGCGTCCAGCGCGCCCAGTCCCGATCGAGTCGACCCTCGAGCATCGCCGCGCCGGCGAAGGCAAAGGCCACCGCGAGGCCCACGTAACCGGTGTAGAGAATCGGCGGATGGCCGGCGAGCCCCGGGTCCTGAAGGATGGGATTTAAGTCCTGACCGTCCGGCCAGGGCGGATCCAAGCGCACGAACGGGTTGGAAGTGGCGAGCGTGTAGAGGAGAAAACCGAAGCTGATGACGCCGAGGACCCCGATGACTCTCGAGGCAAAGGGCTTCGCTAGGCGCTGGGTGCCGATGGCGGCCGCCACCGACCAACAGGCGAGGAGGAAGATCCAGAGGATGAGAGAGCCGGAATGCGCGCCCCACACCGCCGCCACGCGATAGAAAAGCGGCAGCGCGGAATTGGAGTTTTCCGCGACGTACGCCACCGAGAAATCATTGGCGACGAACGAGGCGACCAGACACCCCATCGAGGTCGCGACCATGACGCACTGGCCGGTGACGGCCGGCATCACGGCGGCCATCCAACGCTCGCGTTTCAACGCCGGGCCCACGATGCCGAAGAACGCCTGCAGCGCCGCCAGCAGCATCGCGAGAATCAATGCGAACTCGCCGAGCTCGGGGACCATCTACGGATGCTCGCTCGCGGCCGGCGGCAGTGCGGCGCTGGCGGTCGGGGGCGGCTGATCGAGCGCCTGATCGCGGGGCTCGCCGTGGCGGATGTCGAGCTTCTGGCCGATGCCGGGTGGGCGATAGTATTGATCGTGCTTGGCGAGCACCTCCTGCGCCTGGAAGGTGCCATCCGGCAGCATGCGGCCGAGTGCGATCACCCCTGTCCCCTCGCGAAAGAGATCGGGCAGCACACCGGTGTAGATGACGGGAATCTGCTGTTTGAGGTCCGTTACGGTGAAGTGCACCTCCATGCTGCCAGGTGCTCGCGAGACACTGCCTTTCTCGACGAGTCCGCCCAGGCGGAACTGCTCGCCCGGCCGGATGTCGGCTTTGGCGACCTGGCTCGGAACGAAGTAGAAAGTGACGTTCTGCCGGAAGGCGCTGAGCGCCAGCGCTCCCGCCACGCCGACTCCCGCCAGAATGCCGAGCACCAGCACCAGCCGGCGCCGTCGAGGGGTCATGTTGGGGTACCTCCGATCGCGAGCCTGCGCAGCGCCTGCTTGCGCGAGCGCTTCAGCAGCTGTCGCGCCCAGACGACGTTGAGGGCCATTACCACAAGCGTAACCGCGTAAGCTGGCCAGACATACGCCCAATATCCTCCCATGTCGAGGAAGGCAATCACGGCCTCAGCGCCTCGCGGATCCAGCTCGCCGTACGCTCACGGCCCAGCACCTCCCCGCGCAACCTCACGAGCAGCAGCGCCGCGAAGAAGAGCGTGAATCCGACGAACATGATGAGGAGAGGAATGAGCATGGAGGGCGGCATCGTGGGCTTGCCCAGCATCATCACCGAGGGCCCCTGATGCAGAGAGTTCCACCAGATCACCGAATAATGAATGATCGGCACGTTGACGACACCCACCACCGCCAGCACGGCGCTCACCCGGTCGGCCCTTTGCACATCATCGAACGCCGAGCGCAGACCCATGTAGCCCAGGTAGAGGAAGAGCAGGATCAGCTCCGAAGTCAACCGCGGGTCCCACTGCCAGTACGTGCCCCACATGGGCTTGCCCCACAGCGACCCAGTGACGAGTGCCGCAAAGGTGAAGGAGGCTCCGATCGGCGCGCAACTCGCGGCTACCGCGTGTGCCACCTTCATCCGCCAGATGAGCCCGACACCGGCTGCCACGGCCATGGTCGTATAGGCCATGAGGGATAGCCACGCACTCGGGACATGTACGTATAGAATTCGATAGCCATCCCCCTGCTGATAGTCAGGCGGTGCGAGCACGAGCCCGCCGATGAGGCCCGCCACGATGAGGAGGGCCGCCGGCCAGGCAAACCAGGGAGTCAAACGCCCGGCCACACGGTAGATGTGGGGTGGCGAGGCGAGTCGGTGAAACCAGGTCCAGGTCATCGTTTCTCTTAAGCTCACTCCAGATTGATGCGCACCGCCGCGGCAGCGGCGAGTGGCGCCAGCGTCAAGCCGAGTACGGCGATCGCACCGAGCAATTGCAGCGGTACCCCATAGGCTTCGCCGCGGATCGCCAGTTCCGTGGCGCGCGCGCCGAAGATGAGTACCGGGATGTCGAGCGGCAGGGTGAGCAGGGATAAGAGCGCGCCCGAGCGCCGGATACCCAAGGTGAGCGCAGCTCCAATCGAGCCGATGAGACTCAGCGCCACGGTGCCCACCGCAACCGAGGCAAGGATGCCCGGCACCGCCGAGGCAGGCGCGCCGAGGGCAATGCCCGCCAGAGGCGCCATCAGGGCGAGCGGCACCCCGGTGAGGAGCCAGTGCGCCGCGGTCTTCGCCGCGAGCAGCCAAGTCAGCGAGCGGCCGGACACCGCGTACTGCTCGAGCGTCCCATCCTGCGCGTCCTCGCGAAAGAGCATCTCGAGCGCGAGAAGCGATGAGAGGAGCGCCGCGGCCCAGAGCACTCCGGGCGCGATGGGCTTGAGAACCGCCAGCTCCGGGCTGATGCCGAGCGGAAAGAGTGTCGTGACGATGGCGAAAAAGGCGAGCGGCTGCACGAGTTGGCTGCGCTTGCGCAACGCGAGCTTGAGATCGCGCGCGAGCACCAGGCGTGCCACCGAGAGAGGCGATAGCGCCGGTTGTTCTCTCGCGCCCGCCGTCACGAAATCCGGTCGCAACGCGCCGCGCATCGCCCCAAAGTTACTCAACGGCCAGCTCCAGGCGGCGCACGGCCTGCCCGCTCGAGACCGCGAGCTCGTGATGCGCCGCGGCGAGCGCGACCCCTCCCGCCTGCAAGTGCTCATCGATCAGCGCGCCGACGAGCTTCTGACCTTCGGCATCGAGGTGGGTCGTCGGCTCATCGAGAAGCCAGAGTGGCACCCGCATCAGCGCGAGTCCGGCGAGCGCCGCACGGCGTTTCTGGCCGGCCGATAGCGTGCGCGCCGGACGCTCCGCCCACGGCTCGGCGCCGACGCGTTCCAGCGCGTGCTCGACCTCATCGCGGGCGAGCGGCCGTCGCACTCCGATCCAATAGCGGAGATTTTCGCGCGCGCTCAGCTCCGCCTTGAGGGGCGGCTCATGGCCGAGATAGGCAAGCTGCGCATGGAAGGCGTGCAGATCCTTGCGGATGTCCTCCCCGCACCAGGTGATCTCTCCTGCCTCGGGGTACGCGAGCCCGCAAACGGTGCGAAGGAGCGTCGTTTTACCCGAGCCGTTCGCCCCGGTGACCTGCAGACACTCCCCCGCCCGCACCTTAAACCGTACCCCGCGCAGCACGTGATGATCGCCGCGCCAGAGGTGCACGTTCTCCCCGTTGAGACAGAAATCGGACATGACCCCTGATGGTTACCTAAGCGCGCAAGCGTCGCCAATTCAGGAGCTTAACAAAATAGGCAGGATGCCTACTCGCCTCCGGCCGCGATATCGGGCAGGCTCAACTTGGGTAGAATCGCCGTGCACCCGATGCCCGGGTGGCGAAATCGGTAGACGCAAGGGACTTGAGAGAAGCTTGAGCACCCGGTGCGGAAACGCCCGGCGTGAATGGGGTCAAATTCGGTGGACCAGCAGCACGTCAGGGTGGCTGCAATACCGAGCTAAGCCGCGAGCGCTTTCGCGGAAAGTGTAGAGACTTGACGGCCCCCACCTAAACCGCGCAGGCGACAGCCGAGCGGCAGGGCGAAGGTAAAGTCCAGACCACAAATGCGCGGCAGCGATCATTACGCCGACACGCAGCAGCGAAAGCTGTAGTGGTAAGAAAATCCCTCGGGGGTAACCCCATGCCGGTTCGAGTCCGGCCCCGGGCACCAATAATTCTTTGTATTTCAATAACTTAAATAAAACAAGTGAATTGAGTCCGAGGCATCCATCGATCCCTCGGAGTGGATGAGCGCGGCCGGCTCGTTACTTTTATTCTTCACCTGGCCGCGGCGCCATCCTAGCAGGGCTTGATCGGGGCGGGGTGGGCGAATTCAAATCGTCAACGCACTCTGAGGCCGACCGGGCTTCTTCACTTGGCGTTCGACATCGAGGATCCCGAGGACTTTCCGCGCGGACTAGTGTAGTGTCCCTCATTACACTTTACAGTACTTCCGGGTATTGCTATGATCTCGTTCATGCCGAACGAGGGCTTGGGGATCAAGTTGCCGGCCGTTGAGCGGACGCAACTGGAACAGTGGGAGTCTGCCCAAGGCACTCCGCAACAGGTGGCGTTGCG
>JBOIAQ010000042.1:0-33104 GCA_050739115.1 Steroidobacteraceae bacterium
TCGTGTCCTTCGCGTAATGGATGGCGGCGATGGGGTCCATCACGACCCCGAGTCGGACCGGGTTTCCCGGGGCGCGAGCGCTCGCGGAGGCGGGTCTCAGAGACGGCATAGGGGACATAATGCCAGTCCGAAAGCAAGTGAGTAAGCGGGCCAGGGCCGCTCCCTGGTCCGCGGGGCGATATTCCGTAACCGGGCTGGCTGCGCAAAGCGGCGCAGCCGACTTTACTCGGCGCAACCCTGCGCCTCGGCCCTTACGGGCCCGCCTGGCTGCGCCAGCCGTTCAAAATCGCTCCATGCGATTTTGTGCGCCAATCTAATAACGAAAACGTGATGCCTAGCGCATGGCGAGCCACCGACCGATATGTTAAAACCCGCAGCGCTTGTTTCGTAGGCGGAAGGGGTCGATGGCGAACCGTGGGGCATTGCGTGTAGTCTCCGGCCCCGCGGACGGTCGCCGCCCTGATACCGCGCGGGCCATCGGGTCTGCTCCGAAGCGACCAGCTCGAGCCTCAAGTCAAGTGGAAGGAGTTGCCTGACCGTGACCGGCAGCAACACGAAGCTCCAGGGCCTGAAGGTCCTGGTGATCGATGACAGCAAGACGATCCGCCGCACGGCCGAGACCCTCCTCGCGAAGGAGGGGTGCGAGGTGTTCACGGCGATCGACGGCTTCGATGCACTCGCGAAGATCGCCGACCACCAGCCCGACATCGTGTTCGTCGACATCATGATGCCGCGGCTCGACGGCTATCAAACGTGCTCCCTGATCAAGCACAACAAGGTGTTCCGCTCGATTCCCGTGATCATGCTGTCCTCGAAGGACGGCCTGTTCGATCGGGCGCGGGGCCGGATCGTGGGCTCCGAGCATTACCTCACGAAGCCTTTCACCAAGGACGAACTCCTGAGCGCGATCGAGACGCATATCGGGAGATGATCGCCATGCCGCTGATTCTCATCGTGGACGACTCCCCGACCGAAGTGCACGTCATGCAGAAGGCACTCGAGAAGCACGGCTACCGCACCGCGGCCGCGGCCGACGGCGCCGAGGGCGTCAGGCTCGCGCGCGAGATGAGTCCCGATCTGATCTTCATGGATATCGTGATGCCGGGCATGAACGGCTACCAGGCGACGCGCGCGCTCGCCAACGATCCGAGGACGCGCACGATTCCGATCATCATGGTGACCTCCAAGGGGCAGGAGACCGACCGCATCTGGGGGCTGCGTCAGGGCGCGGTGGACTACATGGTCAAGCCGGTCTCGCCCGATCAGCTCGTCGCCAAGGCGCAGGCGACGCTGTCGTCTTGAGCCACCGGTGTTGAAACAATGACCGAAGAAGTTACCCTCAGGTCCTTGCGGGATCGGCCGTTCGAGCTGCTGGCGGAGCTCGAGCGGCGTGGCCGGGCGGTGTCGGCCCAGGTGGCCCAGGAAGGGGCGGCCGGCCGCGAGTGGGTGGGGGTGGCGCTGCGAATGGCAGGGGATCTGTATCTGGTCGCCCGTGAGGAGACGCGCGAGGTATTCGGTGTGCCGGCGGGCATGACGCGCGTCCCTGGCGCCAAGCCTTGGATCAAAGGGCTCGCTAACGTTCGCGGTCAGCTTCTTCCGATCATCGATCTGCGCCAGTTCCTGGGTAGTGGGACGACTCCGATCACGCGCAACACGCGCGTGATGGTGGTCAATCACCGCGAGATTCCGGCCGGGCTGCTCGTCGATGAGGTCCTCGGCTTCCGGCGCTTTGCCGAAGCGGAGTTCACGGGGGATGCGCCACCGACCGTCGCCCGCTGCGAGCGGTATCTCGCCGGAGCCTTCCGGCGCGCGGCCGAGCAGTGGCCGGTCCTCAGCCTGCGCTCGGTGCTCGAGAGCCAGGCGTTCGCGGAAGCCGCGGCATGACTCCGGCGCGACCTGCCAAACCTTCGCCACCAAGCTTCGCCCTCAGCGGAGTCCTGGTCTCTGCCGCGGCGCTCGCCTTGCTCGGTGCCGCCGCGCACTACGTTCTCGCCACTCACCCCGGCGCGGTGTCCGCGCTGCCTGCGCCGCTCGCGGTTTTCGGTCCCGCGGTGCTCGGTGGACTTGCCGCGGTGCTCGTCATCGCCGCTGTGGTCATGGCGGCGCGGCTTCACCGCACGGTCGCCGTGCAGCGCCTTGCGGCCGAGACGCAGCGCGAGGAGAACGCCCGCAACCAGCAGGCGATCCTGCGCCTGCTCGATGAGCTCTCGAACCTCGCCGATGGCGACCTGACGGTGCAGGCGACCGTCACCGAGGACATCACCGGCGCCATCGCCGACTCGATCAACTACGCCGTCGATGCCCTGCGCGGCCTGGTGACGACCATTAACCAGTCGGCGATCCAACTCGACAGCGCCACGCGACAGACGCAGGCGCTCTCCCAACACCTCGCCAAGGCGAGCGGCGCGCAGTCGAAACAGATCTCCTCCGCCACCGAGTCGGCCGCCGGCATGGCAGGCTCCGTGGCCGAGGTCTCCGGGAACGCCGAGCGGGCCTCGGACGTGGCGCGCCATTCGGTCGAAGTCGCGCACAAGGGCGGCGATGCGGTGCGCCGCACCATCGACGGCATGAACACCATCCGCGAGACGATCCAGGAGACCTCCAAGCGCATCAAGCGCCTCGGCGAGAGCTCGCAGGAGATCGGCAACATCGTCGAGCTCATCAACGACATCGCCGAGCAGACCAACATCCTGGCGCTCAACGCCTCGATCCAGGCCTCGATGGCGGGCGAGGCCGGGCGCGGCTTCGCGGTGGTCGCCGATGAGGTGCAGCGGCTCGCCGAGCGTGCTGCCAACGCCACCAAGCAGATCGAGGTGCTGGTACGCACCATCCAGACCGACACCAATGAGGCGGTCGTTTCGATGGAGCGCAGCACCACCGACGTGGTCGGCGGGGCGCTGCTCGCGGAGAACGCCGGCGCGGCGCTCGAGGAGATCGAGCAGGTCTCGAACCAGATCGCGAGCCTCGTGCAGAACATCTCGGCCAGCTCGCGCCAGCAAACGAGCGGGGCACAGAACATCGCGCGCAACATGCAGGTGCTGAAGGAGATCAGCATGCAGACGGCCGACTCGACCAACGCCACTTCGGCGGCCATCGCCAAGCTCGCCGAGCTCTCGGCGGGCCTGCGTCGCGCGGCGGCCGGGTTCCGCCTGCCGGGCTCCTCGGAGCCGGGGCCTGGAGCTTCCGGCGCGTTCCGACGCCCGCCCGAGGGCCGCGCGGGCGGCTCGGCCGCACCGACCCCCGGTGCCCATCCCAACACCGCGGCCAGCGGCAGTGTCAGACAGATCTCCGCCTTGGGCGGCACCTGAGTAATGCCGGAAGTCGCCTCCCAGACGCTGGACCTCGTCGGCCGCGAGCTCAATGCCACGTTGGCCGAGGCCCGCACGGCGCTCGAGACCTACGTCGAGCAGCCCGACAACGTCTCGCTGCTCGAGCGTTGCAAGCAGGAACTACGCCAGGTGCATGGGGTGCTGCGCGTGCTCGAGATCTACGGCGCGGCACTCCTCGCCGAGGAGATGGAGCAGGTCGCGGCCTATCTGCTCGCCACCGTCACGGAGCGCAAGGGCCAGGCGGAGAGCCTCGATGCGCTGCTGCGCGCGATGGTGCAGCTGCCCGGTTACCTCGAGCGGGTTTTGGCCGGAGGGCGCGATCTCGCGCTCGTGCTGCTGCCACTCCTCAACGATCTGCGGGCGGTGCGCGGCAGCTCGCTTCTCTCCGAAGGGACGCTTCTCCTTCTCAACCTGAAGTCCGACAGGCAGGCGCAGCCGGTCGCGACGCCCGCGAATGAGCCGCCGCTCAACATCGAGCAGTGGGGCAGGCGCCTGCGCGCCCGCTTCCAGATGGGCCTCATCGGCTGGATCCGGGGCGAGCGAATCGGGCAGAACCTCGAGACGCTGGCTTCCGTCTCACAGAAGCTCGAGCAAACCGCGACCCGCCAGCCGGTCTTCCAGCTCTGGTGGGTGGTGGGCGCGATCATCGAGGCGTTGCGCGAGAACGGCCTCGAGGGCGGCGTGTCGGTCAAACGCCTGCTCGGGCTCGCCGACCGGGAGATCCGGCGGCTGTACGAGCTCGGCGAGGCGCGCTACTGTCAGAACCCGCCCGTCGAGCTGCTGAACAATCTGCTCTATTACGTGGGTCGCGCGGATTCGAGCGGCCCACGAGTCGCGGCGGTGCGGGCCTCCTTCCGCCTGGCGGAGCTGCTGCCGGTCGATGAAAGCATCGAGCAGGAGCGCGAGAGTCTCTCGGCGCCCAGCGTCAAGCTAATGCAGACAGTCGCGGCCGCCATCCGCGAGGACCTCTCCAAGGTGAAGGACGTCCTCGACATCTTCGTGCGCCGCGGTGCCGGCCAACCGGAGGAGCTCGGGCCGCAGGTGGAGCTGCTGCGCAAGATCGGCGACACGCTCGGCGTGCTCGGCCTCGGCGAGCTGCGCGCCATCGTGCAGGCGCAGACGGACAAGCTGGATAAGATAGTGGCCGGAAGCCTGCGCGCAGATGAGGCGACTCTGGTGGAGGTCGCCGCGGCGCTGATCGGCGTGGAGGATCGGCTCGATGAGGGTCTCGTCGGGATGATCCTGCCGAAAGTGGGCGGCGCATCGCTCGATGAGAACGAGGATCACGACTTTCAACAGGTCCAGTTCGCCGTGCTGCGCGAGTGCATTCTCAACCTCGCGCGGATCAAGGAGGCGGTCACACAAAGCATCGGCGGCACTCTCGATGCCGCCGGGCTCGACAGCTGGCATGAGCTGATTCGCGAACTGAAGTCGGCGCTCCTGATCCTCGGCAAGACGCGCGCGGTGGAAGTCGTCGAGGCGATCACCACCCAGTTGAAGCGGGTCATGCGTCCGGGTGCGCCGGCGCTGCCCCAGGGCTTTCTCGACCGGCTCGCCGATGCCATCGTCAGTGTCGAGTACTACATGGAGACGCTGCAGGCGGGGCGCAGCGACCCCTGGTACATGCTCGACAACGCACAGGCCTGCGTGCAGGCGCTCGCGCAGCAGGAGGCGGTGCCCGTGCCCACGGTGCCGCCGCTCGAGCCGTCCGCGTTCGCCAAGACGGTGCAGATCTCGCCGCCGGCCTCCGCGGATGCAAGCGCCACCGACGCCGATCTTCGCGCCCATGCGCTTCCGGTGCTGACACCTTCGCCCACCGCGCGGCTCGCGGCGCTGGCGGAGAATGCGGATCCGGAGCTCGTGAAGCTCTTCATCGAGGAGGCGCGCGAGGAGCTGGTCAAGATCGAGCGCGGTTTCCCGGTCTGGGATCAGAACCCGCTCGAGCGCGAAGCCCTGGTGACGGTGCGCCGCTGTTTCCATACGCTGAAGGGGAGCGGGCGCATGGTCGGCGCCCGGGAGCTCGGCGAGCTCGCCTGGTCGGTGGAGAACCTCCTCAACCGCATTCTCGACAACACCCTGACGCGCAGCCCCACGATTCTCGAGGTGCTGCGCCATGGGATCGCGGCGCTGCCGCAGATGATCGAGCACCTGGAGAAGGGCAGTCCCGTCAGCGCCGATGTCGCGGCGATCGCGACGCGCGCACATGCGCTTGCGGCAGGACGCCAGCCGGGCGCCGCGCGGCGCTCCGCCGTCTATGGCGCGGGCGACGAGAGATCGACGCTCGCCGAGGAGTCGGCTTCCATCAACGTGAGTGGCCTCGGCAGGCCCTCGGAGCTGGCTGCGCCCGCCACCGCCGCTGCGCAACGCGCGCCGGAACCCGCGCTGCAGCACGCCCCGCAGCCGTCATCTCAGGTCGCGATGGATGAAGGGCTGCGCGAGATCTACACCCGCGAGACGGGAGCGCATGTCGCCACCATTCGCAGGTTTCTCGAGCGCGAGTCGCGGGCCCCGGAGCCGCACCTGCTGCGCGAGGACGTCTACCGCGCCTGCCACACACTCGCCGGCAGCTCCAAGATGGCGCAGGCGCGTCACGGTGTACGCCTCGCCGAGCCGCTCGATCACTGGCTGCGCCGCGCATACACGAGCGGCATCGGTCTGCGGGGAGCCGATCTGACACTGCTCAGTGACTGCATGGAGGCGATCGAG
Source organism: Steroidobacteraceae bacterium (assembly GCA_050739115.1). Taxonomy (GTDB): domain Bacteria; phylum Pseudomonadota; class Gammaproteobacteria; order Steroidobacterales; family Steroidobacteraceae; genus 13-2-20CM-66-19. The sequence goes on from JBOIAQ010000042.1 coordinate 6,036, forward strand.
TCGGTGGCGGCGCATCTCGACGAGCCGACCGGCTACTTCGTGAATCACTGGCAGCTCCTCGAGCGTCTGCGCGAGGCCGAGTCGGCGCTCGATGCGCGCATTGCCGAAGCCTCTCGCCACGCCGGTGGCGCGCACCTCGAATCACCGGTTCCGGCTGCGGCTGCCTCGCCGGCCGTCGAATCCACGGCGTCCGCGGGCTCTACAGTGCCTGCGCCGGCCGATGAGGAGCCGCCGGACTTCGACCCCGAGGTGGCGGCGATTTTCACCGAGGAGGCGCTCGAGCTCATCGACGCATCCGAGCGTGCATTGAGTGACTGGCGCAGCCAGCCCGGCAGCGCCGAGAGCGCCACCGCACTCAAGCGCCCGCTGCACACCCTGAAGGGCGGCGCGCGCATGGCCGGCATCACCGCCATGGGCGATCTGAGTCACGAGCTCGAGACCCTGGTCATTGAGGCCGAGAGCGGCTCGATGGCGATCGATGGGGCGGTGTTCGATGTCATCCAGGGGAGTCTCGATGAGCTCGCGCGCATGCGGGAGACCGTTGCCAACGGCCGTCGGGTTGCGCCCGCGCGAGCGATGATCGGGCGCATTCAGGCGCTGACACGGCCTGGAGGATCTGCGGGTGTGGTGCCGCAGGCGGCACCGGAAGCTCCGAAGGCAGAGGCGCCGAAGCCGGCACCTCCGAAAGCGGAATCTCCGCAAGCCGAGGCTCCGCAAGCCGAGGCTCCGCAACCGCAGGTGCTGCCGCTCGCCGCCGCCCCGCCTGCCTTCCAAACAGTCGAGACCATCGAGGCGAGCCCCGAGCTCAGGCAGCCGGAGTCGGTCCTCTCGTTATCCGTCGAGCCTGAGCCCGAGCCGGCACCGACCTCTGCACCGGAATCGGTATCCGCGCCGGCATCGACGTCGTCACCCGCGCCGGCGCCGGCACCGATCGGGCAGGAGCCCGTCCTCTCTTCGGCGCCGCCGCCCGCGGAGCCCGAAATCCAAGCCGCGGCAACGATCCGAACGGAAGCCCGTCTGGGGGAGGCTCCGGCGGAGGACGCACTCGCGGCGCCGCAGCCGGTACCGCCCGGACGCGAGCCGGTGGCGCCCGTCGAGCGGCAGGAGATGGCGCGCGTCGACGCGGATCTGCTCGACAAGCTTCTCAACATCTCCGGCGAGGCAAGCATCGCGAGATCGCGCCTCGAGCAACAGCTCGGCTCGATCGATTTCAACCTCGCGGAGCTCTCGCGCACCGTCACGCGCCTGAAGGAGCAGCTGCGCAGCCTCGAGATCGAAACCGAGGCGCAGATTTTGCACCGGCACGAGGATGAGAGCGGCCACCGCAGCGAGTTCGATCCGCTCGAGCTCGACCGGTACTCCTCCATCCAACAGTTCTCGCGCGCGCTCGCGGAGACCGCCAATGACGTGGCGAGCATCCAGCAGTTGCTCGAGAATCTCGCCAAGGACGCGCAGAACCTCCTGCAGCAGCAAGCGAGGACCATCACGGAGCTGCAGAACGGCCTCATGCGAACGCGCATGGTGCCCTTCCAGCGGCACGTGCAGCGCCTCGCGCGCATCGTGCGCCAGGCCGCCGCGGACACCGACAAGCGCGCCGAGCTCGTCGTCGAGGGCGCCTCCGGCGAGCTCGACCGTCAGGTGCTCGAGCGCATGCTGCCGCCCTTCGAGCACATGCTGCGCAATGCGGTGGTCCACGGGATCGAAACTCCCGAGGAGCGCACGCGCCGGGGCAAACCGCCCGCGGGCCGCATCCTCCTCGAGCTGCACCGCGAGGGAGCGGAGGTCATGGTGCGCCTCACCGACGATGGCGCCGGCATGAATCTCGAGGCGATCCGCGCCAAGGGCCACTCGCTCGGACTCATCCAGCCGGGACGGGCGCTGAGCGATGAGGACGCCATGCAGCTCATCCTCGAGCCCGGGTTTTCGACCGCCGGTACCCTGACCCAACAGGCCGGCCGCGGTGTCGGCATGGATGTGGTCGCGACCGAGATCAAACGCTTGGGCGGTGCGCTGCACATGGAGACCAAGGCCGGCGAGGGCACGGTTTTCACCATCCGCCTGCCCTTCACGCTGGCGATCAGCCATGCGCTCGTGGTGCGCACGGGCGAGGAGTTCTACGCGCTGCCCCTGCCGACGGTCGAGGGCGTGCTGCGCCTTTCGAAGGCCGAGGTCAGCGCGCATCTTGGGCCCGAGGCGGCGATGTTCGATTACGGCGGCCAGAAGTACCGCTTCCAGCATCTGGCGCTGTTCGTTGGTCTCGAGCCCTCACCGCTTCCGGAGCAGGACGTGACGATCCCGGTCGTGCTGGTGCGCGCGGGCGAGCATTCCACGGGCTTGGTCGCCGATGAGCTGGTCGGCAGCCGCGAGATCGTGGTGAAGTCCGTCGGACCGCAGATTTCCGGCATCCGCGGCATCTCCGGCGCGACGATTCTCGGCGACGGGCGCATCGTCGTCATTCTCGATATCGGAGCCCTGGTGCGGGCCGAGTGGCGCGGCCGAGCGCAGCTGCCGACGGTTCCTCGGGAAAAGGAGGACCGGCGGACATTTGCGCTGGTGGTCGATGACTCGATCACGGTGCGCCGCGTGACTCAGCGTCTGCTCGAGCGCAATGGCATGCGCGTGTTGACGGCCCGCGATGGCATGGATGCCGTCGGCCTGCTGCAGGATCACGTGCCGGACATCATCCTGCTCGACATCGAGATGCCGCGCATGGACGGCTACGAGGTCGCCGCGCACGTGCGCAACGATGCGCGCCTGAAGGATGTCCCCATCATCATGATCACCTCGCGTGTCGGGGAGAAGCATCGGGCGCGCGCCATCGAGCTCGGCGTCGACGATTACCTCGGCAAGCCCTATCAGGAAGCGGAGCTCCTCGATGCCATCGCGCCGCTGGTGGAGCGGCGACGGGCGGCACAAGAGAGCGCCATGCAGGACATGCCGCGCCAGGCCGAGAGCAGGTGAGTCATGAGTGAGCGCGTGCAGGAGATCTACAGCCTTCTGGTACCCCTTGCCGAGGGCCGGCTCATCGTGCCGCGCGCCTGCGTGGCCGAGGTCGTGGGCTTCCAGGTGCCCTCGGAAATGACCGGCGCGCCGCCCTGGTACATCGGTACGGTGCTCTGGAGCGGCAAGACGGTGCCGCTCGTCTCGTTCGAAGGGGCGTGCGGGCAGGCGATGCCGGCGCCTTCGGGAAGAACGCGGGTGGTGGTGTTCCATTGCCTCGGCACGCGGCTCGACGGCGGCAACTTCGCGCTCGTCTCGCAGGGCTTTCCGCAGCTCGTGCGGGTGAGCTCGGATGTCGTGCGGCCGGATAACTCGCGGGTGTTTCCGGAGCGGGCGCCGGTGATCTGTCAGGTGAGGATGGTGAATGAGACGCCGCTCGTGCCGGACCTCGACCGGCTGGAGGAGATGATCGCGGAGGAGACCCGCATCGCGGCGTAACGGACGCGCCAAGCTCCAGGTAGCGATACCACTCCACCGCTTTTCGTTATTTCCAGTTGTTTTCTAGTGCCGTAGTCGCGAGCGGCGCTTTGACAATTGCTACGCTCAGCGCTAGCCTGATACCGCTACCACTTGCCGCGAGCGCGACCGAGCGCCGCGGTAGAGCGGTACGGCAGAAGCGCCATAAGAACTCCAGGGGAGAAACGTCATGTTTCATCGCGCGCGTAGCCTGTCTTCTCTCGCGGCCCGCCGCCGCATCCTTGCGATTGCCGCCACGGCGTTGTTATCGGGCACCTGCCTGCTGGCGCGGCCCGCGGGCGCGCAACAACTCCCGTACCAGGTGGCGCAGTACACCTTCAGCGACGGTACCGCCGATGGCTGGACGGCGTTCTACGACGCCTCGGCACCGGTCTACTCGGCGGCCGCCACGGAGGATCCCGGCACGGGGAGCCTCCTGACCACGGTCAACTACACGAGCAGCGGCGGTGGCGGCGGTCCGGCGCTGCAGCTCACGGGTCTCGTGCCCGGTGCGACCTACACCATCACCGGATACGTGATGTTGACGACCGGTGAGGCCGCGAGCGATGCGAACTTCACCGTTCAGCGCCAGGATGCGCAGGACTCCGCCTGTTCCGGCGGTACCTGCTACGACACGGTGGGCCAATACCAGGTGCCGGTGTCAGCCACCGCCTGGGCGCAGATCGGCGGCACTTATACGGTGAGCACGACCGCAACGAGTCTGCTCCTTTACGCGCAGCTCGATTCCGGCGCCATGCCGACGACCCCGCAATCCTTCTACCTCGATGATGTGACGATCACGGAGACCGCCGCACCACCCAACAGCGGCCAGCAGGACAACTCCGGCATCGCCACCAACTTCGAGGACGGCGGGCTCGACGGCTGGTCGCAGCGAAGCGGCGCCAACGGACTTTCCAACGTCGCGATCTCCAACGGGCCGGCCGGTGAAACCAATGCCCTGTACGTCCAGGACCGGGCGGCTTACTGGGATGGACCGCAGATCAGCGTCCTGAACAAGATGTACGTCGGCTCCTCGTACGCCATCAGCGCATGGGCCATGTCACCGCAGGGCGATACGCTCAACCTCAGCCTGCAGACGATCTTGACCTCCAATGGCACGGCGGCCACCAGCTACACGGGGATCGCGACCGTCCAGGCGCCCGCGGGCCAGTGGGTACAGATCTCGGTGCCGAGATTCTCGATGTCGAATGGCTATGATCCGGCGCAGGGCAGCGCCTATCTTTACGTGCAATCCTCGAGCAATGACACCGGAGCCAATGGCACGCCTTCGCCCACGCAGCCCTTCTACATCACCGACTTCCAGCTGAGCTATCTGCCGCCGCTGGTCATCCAGCAGGACATCCCATCCATCTATCAGACGCTGGCGCAGTACTTCCCCGTGGGGGCGGAGATCGACTCCTCCGACCTGCTCGGGCCGCACGAGCAGCTGCTCGTGAAGCACTTCGACAGCATCGTCTCCGGCAACGACATGAAGTGGCAGCAGACGGAGCCGACGGAAGGACAATTCACCTACACGCTCGCCGACGAGGAGGTGGCGCTCGCGCAGAGCAACAACATGCGAGTGCGAGGACACAACCTCGTCTGGTCCACGGGCGAGGAGGTGCCCTCCTGGGTGTTCCTCGAGGAGGACGGGCAGACGCCGCTGTCGGCGTCAAATCCCGCCGACGTGCAGCTGCTGACCGAGCGCATCCAGAACCACATCAAGAACGTGGTGCAGCACTTTGGCACCGCGGTCTACGTGTGGGACGTGGTGAACGAGCCGCTCGATCCCAGCCAACCGGACTGCCTGCAGCACGGACCCTTCTACCAGGTGCTCGGCCCGCAGTACATCGACATCGCGCTCGAGGCGGCGCGGGAGTATGCCCCGCCGGGCACGCAGCTCTTCATGAACGACTACAGCCTGACGGACCCGAGCCGCGGGCAGTGTCTGATCCGGCTGATCCGCCACCTGCACCGGGATCACGTGCCGCTCGATGGCGTCGGGCACGAGATGCATACCCACATCGATTATCCCTCGCCGTTCGAGGTGTATTCGTCCTTCGAGCAGCTGCACCGGCTCTTCCCCTGGCTGAAGCAGCAGGTGACGGAGCTCGACATGAGCGTCTATCTCTCGACCGACAACACATCCAACTACGGCGCCAATGGCGGTAGCGTGCCGGAATCGATCCTCGCCGAGCAGGGCTGGCTCTACAAAGGCTACTTCGATGTCTTCAAGGCGCTGGCACGCCGACATGAGCTGGAAGCGGTCACCTTCTGGGGCATGGCGGACGACGATACGTGGCTCAGCACGTTCCCGATCGCCCGCCTCGATGAGCCGCTGCCCTTCGATCAGCTGCTGCAGGCGAAGCCGGCCTATTGGGGAATCGTCGACCCGACACAACTGCCGGGCTATGGGTTGACGCTTGCCCTCACCGGTCGAGCGGGTGCGCCTGCATCGGGAGAGACCTGGACCATCACCGCAACCAATCCCGGCCAGGCGACGGCTTACAACACCCAGATCAGCAATCTCTATCTCTTGCAGGTGGCAGGTCGGCCGTGTCGGACGATGATCACGCCGCCCTCGAAGTACCCGCTCTCCCTGGGTGATGTTGCCGGCGGCAGCATGGCGTCGGTGTCGGTCACCGTGCAATTCCAGAAATGCAGGGATGCCGACGATGACCGCTTCGTGCTCTGGGCACCCTGGAGCGCGAATGTCTACGAGACGGGGACGCTGGTGGCGAAGGATCTGCAGCCTTGAAGCCGATTCTGGGCGCCGCATCGTGATGGTGCGGCGCACGGAATACGCGCAGTGGTTCCATTGACGCCCACCCGGCGGCGCCATCCGTCGCTGACCTATGGCTCAACCTATCACGTTACCGTTGCCACGCAGCCCTTTGGGCTCACTCTGGCTTGCGCTGTATCGAGTGACGATCGCACCGCGGATGGCAACATCACATCCGTGGCGGTTAGCTGTGGAAGCGTAACGCCTACCCAGAAGGTACTCGTGACCTACTTCAACTCGCGCAGCGGCGTCGCGATGGATTCGGCGGGCGCTGTGTTCGTTGCTGGATGCGAATGGCGTCGTGGACAGCGGGAATCTATGGGCCGCCGGTCGTCGTGGCTTCGGGCTTCAATCAGCCTCAAGGTGTCACACTCGATGCGAATCGCGATTTGTTCGTATCCGATAACAGTGCGGTCGAGGGGCTTCCCTATAACAGCGGCAGCTACGGCACGCCGGTCGAAGTCGACTCGGGCTTCTTCTTTCCCGAGGGCTGGCGATGGATGCGAGCGGCGACCTGCTCGTGGCTGATTCCGTCCACGGTGCCGTCAGGAAGGTTCCCTTTGGCGGCGCCGGTTACGGCACACCTGTTGCCATCGGCCCGGACCTCGATCCTGCTGATGTGGCGTTGGACGACAACGGTGATCTGTTCATCGCGGATTACAGTAACAGCGCGATCAAGGAGTTCCCCTACAGCGGCGGCAGCCACGGCGCCCCTGTCGTTCTGGCTTCCGGCTTCTTCGCCCCCTATGGCATCGCGGTGGACACCACTGGCAACGTGTTCGTGGCCGATATCGATGTTGTGGAGGAAATGCCTTTACTAACGGTCGCAACGGAGTACCCATCACCGTCGGTTCCGGGTTCAACAATCCCTCGAGGGTCGCGATTGATGGATCCGGTCGCTTGTATGTCATGGATTTTGGTCAAATCTGGCTGCTCGTGCCGTAAGCGTTGCGCTCACGGCCGGGTGCAGCCGCCCGTTGCTCGCCAGTACCGTGGTCGTCTCGAGCGTCACATCGTTGCCGGCGAGGTCGGTGAAGGTGCCACCGGCCTCACGGACGATGACCGTCAGGGCGGCGATGTCGAGGATATTGACATCGGACTCGATGACGACATCCAGAGACCCGCGCGCCAGCAGATGGTAGTGGACGAAGTCGCCGTAGCCGCGGATGCGGCTCACGCGCTGGATCAATGAGCCCAGACGGTCCCATTGCGCCGTGCGGGTCATGGATTTGAGATTGCCGGTCGAGACGATGGCGGCGGAGAGATCGGTGACGCTGCTGACCTGGATGCGGGCATCGTTGAGCCAGGCCCCCGCGCCTTGCTCGGCCCAGGCGAGCTCGCCGTAGACCGGTGCGCTCGACACCCCGAGCACCAGGCGCCCGCCGCGCATGAGGGCGATCTGAGTCGAGAAGAACGGGCACTCGCGCACGAAGGACTTGGTGCCATCGATGGGGTCGACCAGCCAGAGACTCTCGGCACCGGCGGAGTGCTGGCCCGTCTCCTCGCCGTAGAAACCGTGGGTCGGAAAGCGCTCGCTCAGAATGGCGCGGATGGTCTCCTCGGCGCGCACATCCGCCTCGGTGACCGGTGACTGATCTTCTTTGGTACGGACTGCCAGCTTCTTCTGGTACAGACCGCGGATGACCTGCGCCGCCGCCTGGGCGGCATCGAGGGCGGCTTGCAGTTCTCGGGAGGGCATGAAACGCTTATAGCATGCAGCCTCATCGCGCCAAAAGCGTCACTTACCCGCTGATTTTCGCGATGGCGGGGCTCGGCGCGCAGGCGTATGCGGTCGCCCAATCACCCGCGCCCCCGGATTTGAATTGCCGGCTCGGACCTTTGCAGAGAACGTTCGCCAAGGTGCCATGGCACGTCTATGGATGCGACGACCGGCATAGCATGGTCATTGTGACGGCGCCCGGAAACCCGGCCATGCCGTTCTATTTCCTCTTCGTGTGGACCGGGCACGGGTATGTGCTTCATGGCGAGGGAACCGGTAACAAAGCTGTCACGGACAGTGCACTTTCGGAATTGAAGGCTTTCTCCGAGGCAGACATAACAAGGCTCTATGCGCAAGCCGTTGCGGGGGCGAAGCCCGATGCCGCTCGATAGAGTTCGGTAGGCTGTCCTAATGGGCAACAGACTCAGCAAGATCTACACGCGTACGGGCGATGACGGTACGACGGGCCTCGGTGATGGCACCCGGGTGCGCAAGGACAGCGCGCGGGTCGAGGCGTACGGCACGGTGGATGAGCTGAATAGCGTCCTCGGGGTGCTGCTGGCCGTTTCCGGGTTGCCGGACGCCGTGGCGGCGGTGCTGACGGACGTGCAGCATGAGCTCTTCGACCTCGGCGCCGAGCTCTGCATTCCGGGTCACCTCGTCATCACGGCCGCTCACGTGACGAGACTCGAGACGGCGCTCGATGGCTTCAATGATCCGCTGCCACCCCTCAAGGAGTTCATACTTCCGGGTGGCGGCCCCGCCGCGGCGGCCTGTCATCTGGGCCGTACCGTCGCGCGGCGCGCCGAGCGGCGGGTCTGGACTCTGGCGGGGACGGAGAGCGTCAATCCCGAGGTGCTGCGCTATCTCAACCGGCTGTCGGACCTGCTCTTCGTGTTGGCGCGGGTGTTGGCCCGCCACGAGCGCGGGAGCGAGGTGCTCTGGCGGCACGAGCGCGGCAAGCGCGGGGGGTAGTCATGAATCGCGTCCTCAAGTTCATCGTCATCGCCTTGCTGGTCGTGCTCGTCGTCTGGCGATTTTCAGGCGGGATGATCCACGCCACGGCTCACGGGTCCTGGTTCGGACGGGGTAGCTCATGGAGCTGGTCGAGCGCCGACGGATCAGACACCGGGCCCATCCTCACACGCGATTATTCCTGGAGCGGCGATCGGCTCGTGCTCGACATTCCGGGCCATGTGCGCTTTCATCCGGCGCCGAGCTGGCACCTCAGCATTCGAGGGCACGAGGGGACGCTCAATCGGATCGAGGTCTCGGACGGGCGGATCCGGGAGCAGGATCACGGCTTCTGCTTTTTCTGCTGGGACCACTTCGGTCGGCTGCAGGTCGATCTCTCCGGTCCGGCGCTGCATGAGGCGACCCTCAACGGCTCGGGCTCGATCGAGCTGCAGGACCTCGATCAGGACCACCTGCAGTTGCGCATCCGCGGCAGCGGAACCGCGAGCGGCAACGGCAAGGTGGAATCCCTTCGGCTCGAGATCATGGGCTCGGGAAGCGCGAATCTCGCGCAGATGGCCGAAACGGATGCCGACGTGACCATCGACGGCAGCGGCGATGCGGATGTCGCACCGGTCGGAGAGGCGCGTGTGACGATCGCAGGCTCGGGCGATGTGCGTCTGCATGCACATCCAGCGCAGCTGAGCACACATGTTTATGGCTCCGGGCGCATCTCCGAGGTGCCGGGGAGCGCGCCCGCTGCCAGCACGTCCGCCCCCGCCCCCGCCGCTGCGCATGCGGGAACTGCGCTTGGGGCCGCGGGGTCTGCTGATCTTTGATGCCCTGTTGGGAGGCAAGACCATGACATTGATGCAGGCGTTCAAAGTGTGGTGGAGCTACAGCTGGCGGGCGAGCATCCTGGTGATTCCGCTCGCGATCATCATGACGGCCTGGTCGCTCGCCGGACTCATCGCCACCCTGGAAAACATGATGCAGTCGGGGCAGAGCCTTCAGAGCCTCGGCACTATGAACATGGAAAAGCTCCTGGGTCTCGTATCCGGCGGCACGACCTTGTTCATTCTGTCCATGGTCCTCACCGCCGTGATTCAGGTCTTCGCGATGCGCTGGACGCTCAACTCGCGCTGGTCGGACTTCCGGCTGAAGGCGGTGCCGCCGGATGCGGAAGTTGGAAGTCAGCCGGGCCGGCGCGATTCGGGCAAACCGGCAAGCGTCTGAAACGTCCTCTCAGGGGTGCCCGCTCGCCTTTGCGACCAGGTACTTCACCAGCGGAATCACGTCGTCGGGCTTGGCCAAGGACTCCATGACGATGCGGTATTTGCCGCCGACGACGATGCACGGCGTGCCCGGGATCTGCATGGCCATGATCTGCTGGTCCGCTTCGCGCATCTTCATCTCGACGCCGAAGGAGTTGGCCACCGCGAGAAACTTCTGCGGGCTGATCCTTGTGAGCTGCGAGTAGACGTGCGCCGCGTCCTCGATCGACGGCATGGGGCTTTCCAGCCGTCCGGTCGCGGAGTCGAGGGTGGCGAGCTCACCGCTCTTCCATACCGCATCAAACATGGCCTGCTGCGTCCGGTGTGCAATTCCCAGGGCCTGCGCCGCGAAGTACGCGCGCTGAAACATCGGCCAGTCCTCCGCCGTATTGAACGAGGCCGGCAGGAACACCATCTGCGCATCGGCCGGCAGGTTGCGCTCGAGCAGGCGCATGACCGGCTGGAACTTGTCGCAGAAGGGACAGGCGTAGGAGAAGACCTCCATGACCGCCACCTTGCCCGCGGGCACGTTCGTCGGCTGCGCGGGGTCGAGCACGACGTAGTTGGTTCCCTCGACCCAGTGATCGGCAGCCGCGTGAGCGGGCAGCGCGGCGGCGCCGCAGACGAGCATGGTTGCCAGCAGTGAAGCAATGTTCTTCATGCGAAGCAGACTGCCATGCTGGGCCCAGGGCCGCAACGATTACTGTGCCGGCCCGGAGCCGCCGCGATGAGGTATGGAGGCGTCCGAACCTCGCTCGAGCGGCGTGGTCGCCCGATTGGTCCGCTGGACACGCTCATCGGTAGCCACGCGCAGTTGCTCGATGTCATTCTAGTCACTCACAACACCAAAGAGATCGAAGGCCTGCGGCTCGGGAATTGGATGGAGTCGTGAGGAGCGTCGTTTAGAGCAGCTTCCGCCAGCGCTGCCAATCGAACGCCGGCCCCGGGTCGGTTTTGCGTCCGGGTGCGATCTCGCTGTGGCCCGCGATGCGAGCGGTGGAGAGTGTCGGATAACTCGCGAGCAACACCCTGACGAGGAGCACCAGACTCTCGTACTGCGCATCGGTGTAAGGCGTCGTATCGGTTCCCTCCAGCTCGAGGCCGATCGAGAAGTCGTTGCATGCGCTCCGTCCCTGGTACTGCGACTGGCCGGCGTGCCAGGCGCGCATGCCGAAGGGCACGTACTGCGTGATGGCGCCATCGCGGCGGATCACGGCGTGCGCGGAGACCCGCAGCGCGGCGGTGTCGCGGAAGGAGGGGTGGTCGTCCGGCGGGAGGTCGCCGGCGAAGAGGCGGTCGATCCACGGGCCGCCGAACTCACCCGGCGGCAGGCTGATGCCATGCACCACGATGAGCTCGGGCGCGACGCCTCTGGGGCGGGCGTCGAAATGCGGCGAGAGCACCTGGCGCACGCCGGCGAGGAGGCCGGTGGCGGGCTCGATCTGCAGCGGGTTGGGTCGGCTCATGCGGGCAAATAGCGTGAGAAGCCGGCATAGAGGACGGCCAGCAGGCCGGTGACGAAAATACCATCGAAAGTGCCCGCGCCGCCGATCGAGGCCACCGGGGCGCCGAGCGCCTGCACCGCGCCCAGGTTGAGCAGGTCGGCGCCGATCAGCGTGCCGAAGCTGCCGCTGATGTAGGCAAGCGGTGCCGCCTGACGGCGTGTCAGCGCAATCGCGATGACCGCGGTCGCCACCGCCGGCACGAATATCGGCAGCGCAATGCCGAAGCCCGGAACCGGCTGCGCGAGGTAGTGAGTGACCGCGGCCACGAACGCGGTGCCAATCACGCCGAGGAGATACAGTCGATGCTTGAGGAGCAGATAGAGCGACAGGCACACCGGGATGATGCAGCCGCCGACATTGACCACCAGACGCGTGCCGTGCATCTGCCGCACCACGGGAACGATGTAGGTCATGCCGAAGAAGCTGATCTCGCCGGCTGCCACGGTCTGGTGACCCGGGAAATACGCCACCGGGATGTTGATGTAGCTGCCGAGCAGAGACAACCCGAGGACCGCGATGAGGGCGCGCTCGGTGATGCCCATCGAGAGCGATGCATAGCGCAGCAGCCGCAGCACCGCGAGGCCGATCAGGACGATGATGAGGCCCCAGAAAATCAGCAGGAAGGGCAGGGAGATTGGAAAATACTGTAGTTGGGAGACGTGCATGGCTAACGCATCATGCCACAATGCGGCCATGGCCAGCGCCAACGATTCCTACTCCGCACGAGATCTCGCCCACGTCTGGCACCCATGCACGCAGATGAAGGATCACGAAGACCTCCCCATGATCCCGATCGTCCGCGGCTCGGGGGTGTGGCTGGAGGACTTCGAAGGCAAGCGTTACCTCGATGCGATCAGCTCCTGGTGGGTGAATCTCTTCGGCCACGCCAATCCGCGCATCAATGCGGCGGTGCGAGCGCAGCTCGAGCGGCTGGAGCAGGTGATTCTGGCCGGGTTCACGCACGAGCCGGTGATCGCGCTCTCCGAGGCGTTGACTGCCGTCGCGCCCGCGGGACTCAACCGTTGCTTCTATGCCGACAACGGCTCCTCGGCGGTGGAAGTCGCGGTCAAAATGAGCTTCCATTACTGGCGCAATGTCGGCCGGTCCGCCAAGCGTCGCTTCATCACGCTCTCCAACAGCTACCACGGAGAGACGTTGGGTGCGCTCGCCGTCGGCAACGTGGATCTTTACAAGAACATCTACCGGCCGCTCCTCATGGATGTGATCACCGTGCCATCACCCGACTGTTACGAGCGGGAGCGGGGCGAGAGTTGGCTCGAGCATTCGCGGCGCAAGTTCGCCCACATGGAAGCCGCGCTGGCGAAGCACGCCGATGAGACCGCGGCCGTGATCCTCGAGCCGCTCGTCCAGTGCGCCGGCTCCATGCGCATGTACGATCCGGTCTACCTCGCGCTCCTGCGTCAGGCGTGCGACCGCTACGGCGTTCATCTCATCGCCGATGAGATTGCCGTTGGGTTCGGCCGCACCGGCACTCTTTTCGCCTGCGAGCAGGCGGGCATCAGACCGGACATGCTCTGCCTCTCGAAGGGCCTCACCGGAGGCTATCTGCCGCTCTCGACCGTCGTCACCACCGATGCGATCTACGCCGCCTTCTATGATGAGTACGTCAAACTCACCGCGTTCCTCCATTCCCACAGTTTCACCGGCAATCCGCTCGCCTGTGCCGCCGCGATCGCGAGCCTCGAGATCTTCCGCACCGACGACGTGCTCGAGCGCAACCGCACGCTTGCCGCGCAGTTAGGTGCCAGAGCCCGCGAGCTCGAAGAGCACCCTCACGTCGCGGAAGTCCGCCAGCACGGCATGATCGTCGCCCTCGAGCTCGCGCGCGCGAAGTCGACCCGGGAGCCTTACCCCTGGCAGGAGCGCCGGGGTCTCAAGATCTACCGCCACGCTCTCAGCCGCGGCGTGCTGCTGCGCCCCATCGGCACCGTCCTTTATTTCATGCCTCCCTACGTCGTCACGCCCGAGGAGATCGACCTCATGGTCGAGGTGGCGCGCGAAGGCATCGAGCTCGCGACGTGCGACTGACGCGCGTCTACATCCCCGAGCCGCTCAACCGCGGGAGTCGCCACACGATCAAGGGCGATGCCGCCAACCACATTGCGCGCGTGCTGCGGCTCGCGGCCGGAGATCCGCTCACGCTCTTCGACGGTCGGGGCGGTGAGCACACTGCCCGTGTCGAAGCGCTGCACCAGGGCGCCGTCGTCGTCGCGGTGGGCGAGTCGTCCGCGGCCGAGCGTGAGTCGCCGCTCTCGCTGACCTTGGCGCAGGGTATCTCGCGCGGTGAGCGCATGGACTGGGTCGTGCAAAAAGCGACCGAGCTTGGGGTAAGCCGCATGGTGCCGCTCTTGACCGAGCGCAGCGTCGTGCGGCTGGATGCGAGGCAGGCGGAGCGCAAGCTCGAGCATTGGCAGGGCATCGCCGTCGCCGCCTGCGAGCAAAGCGGTCGTAACCGCATTCCCGACATCGCCCCTCCGCTCGGCCTGCAGGATTTCCTGCGGAGCCGGCAGAAGGATGGACCGACTCGGCTCCTGCTCTCCCCGACGGGTGCGTTGGGGATCGGTGAATTGCAGGCGCTGGATGGGGGAGTAATCGTGCTCATCGGTCCCGAAGGCGGACTCGCGGAAAGCGAGCAGCGCGCGGCGCTCGATGCCGGCTTCATCGCGGTGCGACTCGGACCTAGAACTCTGCGTACCGAGACGGCGGCAATCGCGGCCCTGAGCGTGCTCCAACAGCGGTTCGGGGATCTCTGAGCGATCAGGCGCTCACGAAAATCCGTCGCCCGTCGTTCCGCAGTTCCAACATCGGCGACAGGTAGAGCTCGCTCAACCGCTCGGCCGTCAGCAACTCCGAAGCCGGTCCCGCCGCCCAGCGGCCATCGCCGTGAAGCAGCAGCGCCCGGTCGGCGAACCTCGCCGCGACCGTCGGATCGTGCAGCGTCGCGATCACCGTCCTGCCCGCCGCGCAGAGATCGCGGAACAACCCGAGGATCTCGAGCTGATGCGCCGGATCCAAGTGATTCGAGGGCTCATCGAGCAGAAGCAGCGAAGGCTGCTGCGCGAGCAGCGCCGCGATCGCCATCCTGCGCAGCTCCCCCCCCGAGAGCGTGTCGGTCCGCCGCTCCGCGAAGCCCTCGAGGTCCACCGCCGTCAGCGCCTCATGCGCGATGCGCTCATCGTCCACCGTTTCCCACTGCCAGAGCTTCAGGTGCGGATGCCGCCCGACGAGCACCGCCTCCAGTGCGGTGGTGACGAACGACTCCTCGACATCCTGGGCGAGGAGCCCCAGCCGTAAGGCCACCGTCCTTCGGCTCAGACTCTCCATCGCCATGCCATCGAGATACACCTCGCCCGCCTGCGGGCGCCGCAGCCCCGCGAGCGTGTGCAGCGTCAGGGTTTTGCCGGTGCCGTTGCGGCCGAGGATCGCGACGAACTCACCGGGCGCAAACTCGAGCGATAGCCCCGCGACCAGGCATCGGGCGCCAACCGACACCTCGACTTCCCGGGCGGCCAGCGAGGTTTCCACTAAGGCTGAAGTCGGGTGGCCGTCCAGGATCCGGCCTCGAAAAAGCCGCTCGGCGTTTGCGTGAGCTTGCGCGTCCAGCAGGCGCGGTCGTGCACCCGCGCCTCTCCCTCCACCCACAACTCGACGCATTCCGCCCAGAGGTGATATCCGCCCCAGTGAGGCGGCCTCGGAATGACGATGTCGAGCTCGCTTTCCGCGCCGGGCTGACCGGACGGAGGCGCCCCGAAGCGCTCCGCCGCCGCGTCCACGGCCGCGAGCAGCGCCGCGCGCGAAGCGATCGGCTCGCTCTGGGCGCTCGCCCAGGCGCCCACCCGGCTCGCCCAGGGCCTCGAGGCGAAGTAGGCATCGCTGTCCGCGACCGGCGCCTGCAGTACCTGTCCCTCGATGCGCACCTGCCGGTGCAGCGCGTCCCAGTGAATCACCGCGGCCGCCCGCGGATTGTCCGCCAGCTGCCGGCCCTTGCGCGAGCGGTAGTTCGTGTAGAAAACCAGGTACCCGGGCAGCGGCACCACCTCCTTGCAGAGCACCACTCGCGCCGAGGGGTGCCCGGCCGAATCGGTGGTAGCCAGCACCATGGAGTTGGGGTTGGGCTGCTGGCGATGCTGCCAGGCCTCGGCCACCCAGCGGTTGAGAACGACCAGGGGGTCGGGTGGCAGGGGCTCGGGGAGCAGCTCGGTATGTCGCATCACGCGGACATATTAGTTGGCCCTCGAATCGCGCGCGACCCCGAAACAGCGGGCACCCGGCACGAGGCGGCGTGTACGCCACGCAGGCATGCCCTTGCAGCGGCACCGCCGGGCCGATAAAAGGAAGGTCGCACCACAGCGTCGGGGGATGTCGTGACCTTGGATGATTTGCGCCGCCGCCTGAGCGAAATCGACCGCCAGCTCCTCGCGCTGGTGGGCGAGCGCAAGGCCTTGAGCGGCGAGGTAGCGCGCGTCAAGCGGGCGACCGGCTATCCCACGCGCGATTTCGCGCGCGAGCGCGAGGTGATCGAGGGTGCCCGCGCCACCGCGCTCGAGGTCGGCGTTTCGCCCGCGCTCGCCGAGGAGCTGCTGCGGCTGCTGATCCGCTCCTCGCTGACGACCCAAGAGCAGGCGAGTGTCGCGGCACGCGGCGCCGGCTCCGGCCGCCGTGCGCTCGTCATCGGCGGCGGCGGCAAGATGGGCCGATGGTTCGTGCAGTTCCTCTCCTCCCAGGGCTTCAGCGTCGAGGTTGGGGACCCGCAGGGTGGGCCGGAGGGCGCGGCGCAGGTCGCCGACTGGCGCACGACCGATCTCAAACACGACTACATCGTGCTCGCCACCCCTCTCGGGGCCACCGATGCGATCCTGCGGGAGTTGGCGCTGCGTCGGCCGCGCGGCGTGATCTTCGATGTCGGCTCGCTCAAATCACCGTTGCGCGCCGGCCTCATGGCCCTCAAGTCCCACGGCTGCCGGGTGACCTCGATCCATCCGATGTTCGGGCCCGACACGGAGCTGCTCTCGGGTCGGCATGTCATTTTCGTCGACCTGGGTCACACCGAGGCGCTGGCGGAGGCGCGGGCGCTCTTCGCCTCCACCATGGCCGAGCAGGTGGTGATGAGCCTCGATGATCACGACCGTCTGATCGCCTACGTGTTGGGGCTCTCGCATGCGCTCAACATCGCCTTCTTCACGGCGCTCGCGGAGAGCGGCGAGGCGGCCCCGAGGCTGGCGAAGCTCTCGAGCACGACCTTCGATGCGCAGCTCGATGTCGCGACCCGCGTGGCGCAGGACAGCCCGGATCTCTACTACGAAATCCAGAGTCTCAACGATTACGGCGCGGAGTCCCTCGAGGCGCTCTCGAAGGCCGTGGAGCGGATCCGCGCCGCGGTGCTGTCGCGCGATCACGAGGTGTTCATCACGCTGATGCGCCAGGGGCGGGATTATCTCGAAGACCGGCGCAGCGTCACGGAGCGCCGGGCGTAGGGCCGGTATGGCGGAAGAAATCGAGTGGCTGCGCGCGCGGCTCAAAGAGCTGACCGAGGAGGTGAGCCGCAACGACTCGCTGCTGCGCAAGACTCAGGAGAGGGAGCTCGAGCTGCTGCGGGCCGGCTCGCTCGCGCAGCTCCTCGATCGCCTGATCCGCGGTTTGCGTGAATCCTACCAGCTCGATGCCGTCACGCTGTCGCTGCACGATCCGCAGCACGAGATCCGCCATCTGCTCTCGGGCGGCTGGCTGCCGCTCGAGGAGCCCGAAGGAGTCCAATTCGTCGATGTGCTGACGGCCGCGGCGCCCCAGGTGGCGAACCTCGAGCGACCCTGGCTCGGACCTTTCCGGCTCGCCGATCACCAGCTGCTCCTGCCCGGTGTCGCGGGCGGCGGCACCCTCGCCATCATTCCGCTCAACCGCCAGGAGCAGCAGCTCGACGGCGTGTTGGTATTCTTCAGCGCCGATCCGAGCCGCTTCACGGCGGATCTCGCCAGCGATTTCCTCGCGCATCTCGGCGTGGTCGCCGCCATCTGCATCGAGAATGCCGTCAACCGCGCGCGGCTCGTGCGCAGTGGCCTCACGGACTTCCTGACCGGCTTTCATAACCGGCGTTATCTGCAGTCGAGGCTGCGCGAGGAGCTGGCGCGCGCCCAGCGCGCCAAACACCCGGTCGTGTGTCTCATGATCGACGTCGATCACTTCAAGCGCATCAACGATCAGTACGGGCATCTCGCCGGCGATGCGGTGTTGCGGGAGGTCGCGCAGCGGATCGATGCCGAGATGCGCATGAGCGATACCGGAGTGCGCTTCGGCGGAGATGAGTTCGCGATCGTGCTGCCCGAGGGCACGCTGAGCGACGGCGAGCGGGTCGCCAACCGCGTGTTGAATGCCGTGGGCGGTCAGCCGGTACCGATCGGCGCTCATGCGGCCGAGACCGTGACCCTGTCGATCGGGGTTGCCGCCGCCGCACCCGATCAGGGTACGCGCGACTACAAGGTGGTGGCGGATCGCCTGGTCGCCGAGGCCGATGCGGCGCTCTATCGCGCCAAGAGCGCCGGTCGCAACCGCCTCGCAGTGTCGCGCAACATCGTCAAGTAAGCGAGTCAGGCGCGCCGTCTGAGCAGCACGATGAAGAGCGGAGCGCCGACGAGCGCCATGATGGCGCCGACGGGAAGCTGACGCGGAGCGATCACCGTGCGCGCCGCCACATCGGCACAGGCGAGCAGCGTCCCGCCAAGCACCGCCGAGGCCGGTGCCACCACGCGATGATCGCTCGTGCGGAAGGAAAGGCGCACGATGTGCGGCGTGATGAGTCCCACGAATCCCACCGTCCCGGCGCTTACCACGGCGACCGCGGTGAGTGCCGCGCAGCCGACGAAGACCAAGGTTCGCCAGGCCTCGAGGCGCATGCCGACAGTGCGTGCGCGCAGCTCGCCCGCCGCGAGCACGTTGAGCGGCCGCGCGATCACCAGCGCCAGGGCGATCGCGAACACGGCCGTGATCGCGCTCGCCCAGGGGTCGACCGCCCATTCCAGATCACCGGCGAGCCAGAACACCATCCCGCGCAGCCGCTCGGCGTCGGCGACCGAGAGCAGCACCGTGACGATGGCGCCGCAGGCACTCGCGAGCACCACGCCTGTCAGGAGCAGGCGCGTCGTACCGCCGCTGCGTGCCAGGAGATGCACGATCACCACCGCCAGCATCGCGCCCGCGACTGCCGATGACTGCACGGTCAGCGCCGCGGCCCCCGCGATCATGGCGAGCAGCGCTCCCACGGCCGCCCCTCCCGAGACGCCGAGCACGAAGGGATCGGCGAGCGGATTGCGGAACAACGCCTGAAGGAGCACGCCCGCGAGCGCGAGGAGACTGCCCACCCCGAAAGCCGCCAGGGTACGCGGCAACCGCACGACGAGCGCCACGCTCCGGGCGACGCTGTCGCCGGAACCCAACAGTGCGGCAATTACCCGCGATGGCGAGAGATCGGCGCTGCCGATGAGGAGCGAGCCCACGAAGACCGCGACGGCAAGCAGCAGCAAGGCCGCGAGGCCTTTCCATGCGCCGTGGATCGAGCGCGGGGACGTGGAGATCGACTTCAGAGCAATTCCCTGGAACATTCGCATATACGAAAACGCAAAGCCTAGAAGCTGGCGCTTGCCCAGCACAAGCTGCGCTTGATAAAAGAGCCCTGCATGGTCAGAGACGTCATCGACTCGGACGGGTTTCGCGCCAACGTTGGCATCCTGCTGATGGGTGGCGCTGGCGAGGTGTTCCTGGGTCGGCGCATCGGCGGGCGTGGCTGGCAGTTTCCCCAGGGCGGCATGCGGGTGGGCGAGAGTCTGGAAGAGGCGGTTTTCCGCGAGCTCAACGAGGAGATCGGGCTCGAGCAGAGCGATGTCGAGCTTCTCGGGCACACCGCTCGCTGGCTGCGGTATCGGCTGCCGGGGCGCTATGTCCGGCGCAACCAGCAGCCGCTGTGCATCGGCCAAAAGCAGCGCTGGTTTCTCCTGCGGCTGCGGCGCGAGCCGGTGAAGTTTGACTTCGGGCGCACGGACGAGCCGGAATTCGACGAGTGGCGGTGGGCGAGCTTCTGGGATCCGGTGCGGGAAATCATCTACTTCAAGCGTGGCGTGTATCAGCGCGCGCTCCTCGAGCTTGCGCCCCTGGCTTTCCCCGCCGGGGCACCGCCCCTGCCGGACTGGTGGGAGGAAGTCTCTCGCGATCCTCGCCGGGAGCCCGCCGCGGCCGAATGATATGAAAGATCAGCCCGAGCTCGTCATCCGACCCCATGCGCCGATGCGGCGGTTGATTCTGACCGTGACGCTCGTCCTGCTCGGGCTCATCGGGGTCTACGTGGCTTTCGAGTTCGGCCGGTACTCCGCAGGCTATAACGTCATTGCCGCCATTCGCGAGCACGCGCAGCTGCAGAGCTCCATCACCCAGTTCAAGGCCGCCAACACCAGGCTGCGGGCTCGCATCATCGGGCTGCAGACCGACAACGCCGGTCACGCCCGCGAGGATCAGGTGGTGACACGAACCATCGGTGACCTGCAGGGCCAGGTGGCCCGCCAGACCGAGGAGCTCGCGTTCTACCGCGCCGTGGTCGCCGAGGGGTCGCCGGCAATTGGGGTGCGCGTGGGGACGGTGCGCCTCGCCGCCGCCAAGCCGTCCGGGCAGTTTCTCGTTCACGTCTCCCTGGTGCGGGCGGGCAAGACGGACGGAATGACCACCGGGACCGTGAGCTTGACGGTGGACGGCCAGGGAGCGGAAGGCAAGGTGATGACCGTCGACGGCCAGGCACTGGCGGGGGGCGGCACGGCCGATGTGGCCTACGACTTTCGCTACTATCAGGAGCTCGAGCAACCGATCGCGTTGCCGCCGGGCTTTCGCCCCGAGCATCTGACGGTTTCCATCATCTCCACTCACAAGAACATAGCCCCGCTCACCCAGACCTTTCCCTGGAGCGCCGTGGATGTCCCGTAGCAACAGCGTCCGCATCGACACCCTGATCGCCAAATCGGTGAAGGTTTACGGTGACGTCGAGTTCGCCGGCGGCCTGCACCTGGACGGCCACGTCGCCGGAAACGTCCGGGCGGGTTCCGAAAGCCCGGCGTCCTCCTTGTCGATCAGCGATAGCGGCTCCATAGAGGGATCGGTAGAGGCGACCGAGGTCGTGCTGCACGGGACGGTGCGGGGTGACATCGTGGCTCGCGGGCGTGTCGTCCTCGGGGCGACTGCCCGGGTCGAGGGCAATGTCCACTACGGGGTCATCGAGATGACCCTCGGCGCCCAGATCACGGGCAGGCTGGTGCGGGTAGCGACCGAGGAAGAGGCGGCAAAGACCCAAGGTGCCGCCAAAGCCTGAGAGCCAGGCCTTTGACCTTTGAGGCACCGCCCTTCTAGACTGGCCGCATGGAGAAATCGCAATGAGCACCCCACAAGCTGCGCTGGAATCCCCCACCCTGCTCTTCACCGACGCAGCCGCCCGTAAAGTGGGCGAGCTCATCCGTGGCGAGGGCAATCCGAGCCTCATGCTGCGGGTCTTCGTGCAGGGGGGCGGATGCTCGGGGCTGCAATATGGCTTCGAGTTCGACGAGCAGATCCAGGACGGTGACACCTGCATTGAGAACCTCGGGGTGAAGCTCCTGGTCGACCCCATGAGCGTGCAGTACCTGATGGGCGCGGAAATCGACTACCGCGAAGGGCTGGAGGGTGCGCAGTTCGTGATCCGCAATCCCAACGCCTCGACCACCTGCGGCTGCGGCTCCTCCTTCTCCGCCTGAGCCCCGACCCCCGAGCGTGCGACCGGCCGTCTCCCCCCGCGATAGCCAGACAGCCGACGCGGAGCCGGCGACGCGCCCCGTCCCCGATGTCCTTGCCGCCGTAGATCTCGGCTCCAACAGCTTCCACCTGGTCGTGGCGCGCTATAGCCATGGCCAGCTCGTCATCATCGACCGCCTGCGGGAGATGGTCCGCCTGGCCGCCGGCGTCGCCGAGAACGGTCGCATCGACAAGGATGCCGCGGCGCTCGCGCTCGCGTGTCTGCAGCGTTTCGGGCAGCGGCTGCGCGACATGCGCGCGGACAGCGTGCGCGTCGTGGGCACGAACGCGCTGCGGCTCGCGCATCGCAAACAGGCCTTCCTCGAGCGCGCCCGCGAGGCACTCGGGCATCCGATCCAGATCATTTCCGGCATGGAGGAGGCGCGCCTCATCTATGCGGGCGTGGCGCACACCATGCCGAGCGAGCCGGGCAAGCGCCTGGTGGCCGACATCGGCGGCGGCAGCACCGAGCTCATCATCGGCGAGGGGCTGATTCCGCTCGAGCTCGAGAGCCTGCAGATGGGTTGTGTGAGCCTCAGCGAGCGCTACTTCCGCGACGGCAAGATTTCCGCGAAGCGCATCGCCGCAGCCCGCATGGCGGCGCGCCTCGAGCTCGAGCCGGTGCAGGCGGCCTTCAAGCGCCGCGGCTGGGATCGCTCCGCCGGCAGCTCCGGCACGGTGCGGGCGATCGGCGAGTCGATCCGCGAGCTCGACAACCAGGCGGTGGCGATCACGCCCGCCGGTCTCGAGCTCGTCATCGACTACCTGGTGCAGGCGGGCCACGTGCGCGAGCTCAAGCTCGCCCCGCTCACCGAGGACCGCCGGCCGGTTTTCCCGGGCGGCATCGCCATCCTCGCGGAGATCGTCGCCGGGCTCGGGATCAAGGAGATGCGCATCGCCGATGGCGCCATGCGCGAGGGTCTTCTTTACGACATGGTGGGCCGCTACACGGCCGAGGACGCGCGCGATCGCACCGTGCGCGGCATGCAGCAGCGCTACCACGTGGATTTCGCGCAGGCCGAACGCGTGGAGGCGACCGCGTTCGACTTCCTCGGGCAGATCCGCGAGGTCTGGAAGCTGCAGGGAGATCCGCCCGCGGAACTGGTGTTGAAATGGGCGTCGCGGCTGCACGAGATCGGTCTCGATGTCTCCCACAGCGGCTATCACCGCCACGGCGCCTACCTGCTCGAGAACGCCGACATGCCTGGATTCTCGCGCGAGGAGCAGCGGTTGCTGGCGCGCGTGGTGGGAGGACATCGGCGCAAGCTCGAGTTCGAGGGGCTCGAGGAGCTGGTTCCCCCCTGGGATCGCAACGCCATCCAGCTCATCGTCATCCTGCGGCTCGCGGTGCTCCTGAATCGCGGTCGAAGTCCCGCCGCGCTGCCACCCATCGAGATGTCCGCGACCCCGAAATCACTCGAGGTGCTCTTCCCGGCACGTTGGCTCAAGGACCACCCGTTGACCTCGGCGGATCTTCAGCAGGAGGTGGACTACCTCCGGGCCGCGGGCCTCAGGTTGCGGGTATTCAGTCGAGGGAGATAGGCGCACAGGCGGCTTTCTGCCGCTTCGAGCCCATGAACTAAGGAACGTCGTCGGGCGGCGCGGGCGGCGTGAACCCCGGCCCCGCGGCATAACGCGCGAGCAGCTCCGTCTGCGCATTCCGCGGCCGCTCATCGCCGGGCGAGAGCCGCTCGTAGCGGCCATCCGCAAGCAGCGACCACGCCCGCGAGTTGTCCTCGAGGTAGCGTGTCAGGTCATCGAGGATCCGCCGCCGATGGGAATTCCGCTCGATCGGGAACGCCACTTCGATGCGGCGGAAGAAGTTGCGCTCCATCCAGTCGGCGCTCGAGCAGTAGAGCTCCGGCTCGCCGCCGTTCTCGAAATAAAACGCGCGCGAATGCTCGAGGAAGCGGCCGACGATCGAGCGCACGCGGATGTTCTCCGACACCCCGGGTACGCCCGGGCGCAGGGCGCAGACGCCGCGCACGATGAGATCCACCTTCACTCCGGCGCAGGAGGCGCGATAGAGCGCCTCGATCGACTGCTGCTCGACGAGCGCATTCATCTTCAGGATCACGCGCGCCGGCCGGCCGGCGCGCGCATGCGCGGTCTCGCGTTCCAGCTTGCCGATGAAGGCCTCATGCAGGCCGAAGGGCGATTGCACCAGGCGATTGAGCTTCGGGGTCTGCGTGAGGCTCGTGAGCTGCAGGAAAAGCTCGTGCACGTCCTGGCCGACCTCCTGGTTGCAGGTGAAGAGGCCATAGTCGGTGTATTGGCGGGCGGTCCGCGGATGATAGTTGCCGGTGCCCAGGTGGCAGTAGCGGCGGATCCCGCCCGGCTCGCGGCGCACCACCAGGGCGAGCTTCGCGTGGGTCTTGTAGCCGACAACCCCGTACATGACGTGCGCGCCGACTTCCTGCAGACGGTTGGAAAGCTCGATGTTGGCTTCCTCGTCGAAGCGCGCGCGCAGCTCGATGATGACCGTCACGTCCTTGCCGGCGCCCGCCGCGGCAACCAGCGCATCGACGACGGGTGAATCGCTTCCCGCGCGATAGAGCGTCTGTTTGATGGCGAGCACGTTGGGATCGCTGGCCGCCTGCCGCAGAAAATCCATCACCGGCGCGAAGCTCTGATAAGGGTGGTGCAGCAGCACGTCCTTCTGACGGATGGAGGCGAAAAGATCCGTGCCGCCCGCGAGGCGCTGCGGCACGCCGGGGGTGAACACCGGATATTTGAGCTCCGGCCGCTGCACCAGGTCGTACACCGCCTCCAGGCGGTTGAGGTTGACCGGGCCCGGCACGCTGTAGGTGTCGACGTCCCGCAGCGCGAACTGCCGCAGCAGGAACTGCACGATGTCGGCCGGGCAATCGCGCGAGGTCTCGAGCCGCACCGCCGCGCCGTAGCGCCGGTGCGCGAGCTCACCCTCCAGCGCCCGGCGCAGATCGTCGATTTCCTCCTCGTCGACGAAGAGATCGCTGTTGCGGGTGACCCGGAACTGATAACAGCCGACCACCTTGATGCCGGTGAAGAGCTTCTGCACGAACGCCTGCACGATGCCGGTGAGGAGAACCACCGTGCGCCGGGTGCCCTCGATCGGCACCGGGACGACGCGCGGCAGCGAGCGCGGCGCCTGCACGATGGCGAGCTCGCTGTCGCGGCCGAAGGCATCCTTCCCTTCCAGGCGCACGATGAAGTTGAGGCTCTTGTTCTGGATGCGGGGAAAGGGCCGCGCGGGATCGAGCCCGAGGGGACTCAACACCGGCTCGACCTCGAGCTCGAAATACTGCTCGAGCCATTGGGTGGCTTCGGGAGTCCAGTCGGTGCCGCCCAGCAGCAGAATGTCGCGCACCGCGAGCGCGGGCAGCAGCACCTCGTTGAGACAGCGATACTGTTCGGCGACGAGCTTGGAGGCACGCTCGTGAATGGCGGCGAGCTGCTGCTCGACCGGCATGCCGTCGGCGGCGAACTGGCCGGAGCCGAGCTCGAGCAGCTGCTTCAGGCCCGACACCCTGATCTCGAAGAACTCATCGAGATTGCTCGAGGAGATGCAGAGAAACCGCAATCGCTCCAGAAGCGGCACCGACTCATCGAACGCCTGCGCCAGCACCCGCCGGTTGAACTCGAGAAAAGAGAGCTCGCGGTTGAAGTAGAGGCCGGGTGACTTGAGGTCGGGGGCATCCATGGCCGTTAGTACAGCAGACTGCCGGGGCGGATGCACGGCCGCGCGGTCCATCGACTACACTCGTCCGATCGATTATTCCATCGATTGTTACAAAATCACCGGACCGCCCGGAGAATCATGAATTTCGACGATCAGCTCGCCGAGCTCGAACGCGGTGCCCACGAGGTGCTGCTCAAGAGCGACCTGGCCCGCAAGGTGGGCCAGGGCAAGCCCCTGCGCGTCAAGGCGGGCTTCGACCCGACCGCCCCGGACCTGCACCTGGGGCACACGGTGCTTCTGAACAAAATGCGCCAGTTCCAGCAGCTCGGGCACGAGGTGATCTTCCTCATCGGGGATTTCACCGGCCTCATCGGCGATCCGAGCGGCCGCAACCAGACCCGCCCGGCCCTGACACCGGAGGAGGTGCAGGCGAACGCCCGTACCTACGAGCGCCAGGTGTTCAAGATCCTGGACCCCGAGCGCACCCGGGTCGATTTCAACTCGCGCTGGCTTTCGCCGATGCAGGCCGCGGATTTCGTGCGCCTGGCGGCGCATTACACGGTCGCGCGAATGCTCGAGCGGGACGATTTCGCCAAGCGCTACAAGAGCGGCCAGTCGATCTCCATCCACGAGTTTCTTTATCCGCTCGCGCAGGGGTATGACTCGGTGGCACTCCAGGCCGACGTCGAGCTCGGCGGCACCGATCAGAAATTCAACCTGCTGGTGGGGCGGCAGCTGCAGACGGCCTACGGGCAGGAGCCGCAGGTGGTCATCACCCTGCCGCTGCTCGAGGGCACGGACGGCGTCAACAAGATGTCGAAATCGCTCGGCAACTACATCGGCATCGCCGAGCCGCCGGCCGAGATGTTCGGCAAAGTCATGTCGATCTCGGACGAGCTGATGTGGCGCTATTACGAGCTGCTCTCGTTCCGGCCGCTGGCCGAGGTCGCGGAACTCAGGCGCGCAGCTGTCCAGGGACGCAATCTGCGGGATATCAAGCTCGAGCTCGCGCACGAGCTGACCGACCGCTTCCATGGGGCGGCAGAGGCGGAGCGCGCAAGGCGCGACTGGGTGGCTCGGGTGAGCATGCGGGCCGTGCCGACGGACCTCCCGCCCCAAGTGGTACATGTCGATGCCGTGGGCCTGCGGCTCCCGAATCTTCTCAAGGCGGCCGGGCTCGCCGCGAGCGCCTCGGAGGGCGCGCGCAAGATCGAGGAGGGGGCCGTGCGGATCGACGGGGAGCGGGTGACCGACCGCGCCCTGCTCTTCAGCGCCGGGGTGGATCTGGTGCTGCAGGTGGGCTCGCGCCGCTTCGCCCGGGTACGGCTCGAGCGCAAGGGCTGAGGCGTCGCTGATCCGCGGCCCACCCGCCGCTGACCCGCCCGGGGCCCGGCCTCCAAGCCCTTGATATTCGCGGCTTTCCGCTTCAGCCAGGCTCGACGCGGTGAGAAGCGCCGTCCGGCGCTTTACATTTTATTGACAAGCCTTCCATGGGGGCTATACTGCGCGGCCCTTGCAGCTCGAGCCGCCATGCGGCGCGCTGCGGGAAATACCGGTTGACCGGGGTGAGCCGACGGCTATACTTCCGGCCCCTTTTCGAGGGCGCGCAGAAATGCGCGCGACTCAAACTCCCGAGCCTCAAGCGCCGCGGGATGCTCTTTAAAAATTCGGCAGGTAATTTGTGTGGGGACTCGCGTCAATGAGCCTTTGGGGCGCAAAGACCGAGTGACCAAAATGTCCAGCAGCAGTTGGAGCTATTTTGGATTCGCTCTCGTTTGATGATTCTCAAAATCTTCAAGTGAAGAGTTTGATCCTGGCTCAGATTGAACGCTGGCGGCGTGCCTAACACATGCAAGTCGAGCGGTAACAGGCGTAGCAATACGTGCTGACGAGCGGCGAAC
>JBOIAQ010000043.1:0-32438 GCA_050739115.1 Steroidobacteraceae bacterium
TCGCTCTGGATACTGGTCAGCAGCCCGTTGCCCATCATCGGGCCGGCGGTGTTCGTCGTCGCGTCGTAGCTGCCGAGCGAGCTGAGAGACCCCTGCAGCGTGTTGTAGGCAGAAACGAAGGCTTCGACGTTGCTCTCGGTCTCCGAGCTGTTGGTGGCTACCGTGAGGCTGGAAGCGCTCGTGGTCGCAGCGAGAAGGTTCAGCGTGACGCCGCTCACCGCGTCAGTCACGGTGTTGCTAGCACTGGTGTAGTTGACCCCGGCAATGCTGAATTCTGCGTCCTGCGGCTCCCCCGAGGTCGGCTCGGTGTAGTTACCAGTGTTGCCGGAGCCGTAAGTGAGCGCGCCAAGGCCGCCGCCGCTGTCGGTCTCGCTGACCTGGATGGTGTTCGCCGCCCCCGTCAGGGAGGACGACAGCACCAGGTGCGCTCCGTCCGTTCCCGTCACCACGCTGGCCCCGATGCCGGGGTTGCCGGCCGCCGAGTTGATCGCCGCGGCGATCCCGGCCACGGTGTCGTTGCTGCTGTCGATCGTCAGCGAGAAGCTCGTGCCCCCGAGGGAGAGCTGCAGCGTGCCCGTCCCCACGACGGCGGAGCTGCCGCCGGCAAACGCGTTCGAGACGAGCTGCTGGGCCTGGGCGAGCTGGCTGACCGTGACGCTGTACGTTGCCGGCACCGCGTCGGAGTCCGCGGTGGCCGTGAAGGCCGTCGGGTCGCTGCTCGAGGCGATGACGACCCCGAACGCCGCCGGCGTGTCGAGCCCGCTCAGCGAGGACTGGAACGTAGACAGGGCGCTCTGCAGGGTCCCGACCGCGGAAATCTGCGCGCTGACCGCCTGCGTCTGATTCGAGATTATCGACTCCTGCGGCGCCTGCGTCGCCTGGACCAGCTGCGACACCAGGCTGCTCACGTCGATGACGGAGCCGCCGGCGGCGCCCGAGCTGCTGCTGCTGCTGGCCACCGAGACGACCGGCGAGGTGACGGCCGGCGAGGTGACGGACGAGGTGCTGGACATGGATCACTCTCCGGGAAGCAAAGCGAGGGTGGGGCCTTGCGGCGCCCACCCTCGGAATTGCAGATCGCTGAACTCTCCTGGGGTCAGCTCGGCCTCCTTACGGCAGCTTCTGCAGCAGGGTGAGGATGTTCTGCGGGATGGTATTGGCTTGCGCCACCATCGCGGTACCCGCCTGCTGCAGGATCTGCGCCTTCGACAGGTTCGAGGTCGCCGCGGCGTAGTCTGTGTCCGTGATCGCGCTCTGCGCTGAAGTCAGGTTCGTCGCATCCGTGGTGAGGTTCGTTATGGCGGCCTGGAAGCGGTTCTGGTACGCGCCGAGGTCTGCGCTGGCGGTCGCGATCTGCTGCAGGGCGTTGTCGACCGAGATCAGGACCAGGTTCGAGTTGTCGACCGTATTGACATTGAGGCCGCTCAGGTACTGAGCGCTGCTGCTGGTGGTCTGGGTGCCCGCCGCGCCCGCGGCGTAGGAGTCGCTCCCGTCGACGCCGAGGGAGCCCAGGAGATTGCCGTTGGGGCTGCCGACGGTGTTGCCGGCTGCGTCCTTGGCGCTGACCATGGAGAACGTGGCGAGCGCGTTGCTTCCGCCGCTGCCCGCGATGGTGACCCCGTTGGCGCCGGCACTCGCCGTAAAGCCCGATCCGCTCAGCGCCGTGTTGAGGGCCGAGACAATCGCGCCCGTGTCGTCCGCCTGCACGGCGTCGAGGTTGATCGAGCCGGTGTCGATCACCGTGCCGCCGTTGAGGGAGATGCCCAGCACGACCGACGCCTTGTTGGTCGCGCTTGGCGCGACCGAGCCGGAGAGGTCGGTGTGTAGGGTTGAGGCGCTGTAGCTTCCCGGCGTCGTCGGCGTGGCCACGCCGTTGGCGGCGACGCTGTCCGACGCATCGACTCCGAGGGCAGTCAGGGTGGGCGTCGCCGCGGCGCCGGTGTTGCCCGTGGTGGGCGAGGAGAGGCCGAAGGTCAAGGCCACAGTCCCGGTGTTTGAACCACTGATCGCAAGTCCGGTGTCGCCGCCATTCGCCGCAAAACTGATGTTGTCGGTGGTACTGAAAGTGTTGGCGCCATCCGAGGCGTCATTGAGAGCAGAGGCGATATTGGCAAGGTCTGTGGCGGCGTTGCCGGTGATGCTGATGGCGCCGGTGGTGAAAGTGTTCGTGCCGTCGTTCACGGTCAAGGTAACCGAGCCCGGATTGGTCGCGCTCAGCCCCCGGATGCCCGTCAGATCGGTCGTGATGTTCGCGGCGCTGTAGGTGCCCGGGGTGGCCGGAGTCGTCGCTCCGGCGGCTAACGACGGTGTGTAGTAGCCGACGACGTCGGAGCTGTCGACGCCGAGGGCACCGAGAGTAGCCGCCCCCGGGGTGACGGAGTTGCCGGCGGAGTCGGTGGCGGAGCCGATGGAGAAGTTCACCACGCTGCCGGTACCGCTCGCGGAGGTGCCGCTGATGGTAATGCCGCTATCGTTGCTGTTGACGGTGGCGACCAGGCCGCCGCTCGAGCTCAAGGCCTGATTGACCGCGGCGGCAATGCTCCTGAGGTCGGTCGAGGCCGTTCCCGTCAGAGTGATCGGACCGGTCTGGACGGCGGTGCCGCCGTTGACGGCGACGTCCAGATTGACCGAGTAGCCGCTTAGGGAGGCGGTGTTGAGCCCGGAGGTGCTCTTCAGCGTGCTCGGGCTATAGCTGCCCGCAGTGCCCGCGGTCGTATTGACCGTCGTGCCGTCGGCGGTCTTGACCGAGCCCGACACACTCGTGACCCCGCTGAAATAGTTGCCGATCGCGCTCGAGCTGGTGCTGGCGATGGATGCCATGGTGATCGACTGGCCCGCATTGGCGCCGACCTGGAAAGTGGCGCCCTGGAAGGAGCCGTCAAGAAGGTTGACGCCGTTGAACTGCGTCTGCGAGGAGACGTTGTTGATGTCGTTCATCAGCTGCTGGAACTGCGCGTTGAGGTCCGCGCGGTCGTTCGCGCCGTTGGAGGCGTTCAGCGACTCGACCGCGAGGTCGCGCATGGACTGCAGGTCGTTGACGATTCCCTGCATGGCGCCTGAACCGGTCTGGGCCAGCGACACGCCGTCGTTGGCGTTTTGCTCGGCCTGGTTCATGCCGTTGATCTGCGAGGTGATGCCCTGGGAGATCGCGTAGCCCGCGGCGTCGTCCGCCGCTGTATTGATGCGCAGGCCCGAGGACAGCTGCTGCAGGGCGGTGGCCAATTGACTGCCCGAGGACGTCAGAGCGTTCTGCGCGACGAGCGAATCAATGTTCGTATTGAGGACGAGTGACATGGTATGGGGACTCCTGAAAGTTTCTCTCAGGCGCCGGACACCCGTCCGTCGCGCTGCCCCGGGGGGCAGCCCTTGGGGTGCCTCCGGTCAGGTACCTTATCGGTGCGTCCGAGCGGAACTTGAACGGTCCGGAGACGGGCTGGGGAAAGTGCGCAGTTCATCACAGGGAGGTCCCATTACCCGGAGATGTAGTTGAACAGCGACAGTTTGTCCAGGGAGGCATAGGACTCCTCCGCCGCCTGCAATGCGACCTCCTCGCCGCTCAACTGCGTCGTCGCGGCCGCGTAGTCCGTTTCCGACAGGTTCGAGATCTGGGTCTGATAGTCGGTCTGGTCGCTCGTCTCGGTCGATTGCGCGGCGGTCACGGCGTTGATCCGGGCGCCGACCGAGGCCTGCACGTCGTTCAGGTTATTGACCGCCGAACTCAGCTGCTCGATCGCCTGGGAGATCTGCGTGGCCATCTGGCCCGAGTTGAGGCCGCTCGAGTTGAGGGTGGTGATCAGGCTCTGGATGGTGGCGAAGGCGCTCGAGCTGCCCGCGGGCGCCACCGTGAACTCATCGCCCATGGCCGGGTCGCCGCTGATGGCGACCTGAATGCCGTTGAAGGAGATCGTGTCGCCGGTCGTGCTGTCGTAGGTACCCGTGGTCAATACCGTGCCGGCGCTGTTTGTGATCTGGTAGGCGGTGGGACTGGTGAAGCCGATCGTGTACGTGTCGGCCGCGGCTTGCCACTCCGACGGGTCGGTCACGGTTCCCGGCCCGATCGAGGCGGTGCCGGCGTTCGCGGACCCGGCCGAGGTCGTGAAGGTGCCGTTACCGCCCGCAATGTTCATGAAGACGGAGCTACCGGTATCGCTGGTAGAGACCGACTGATTGGCGCCGATCTGCACTTGGCTCGTCTCCTCGGCGCCGGAATATGTCACCATGCCGCTGGTCTGGGAGAAGGGCTGGGTGGTGCCGGCGTAGCCCGAGAAGAGGTAGTTGCCGTTGCTGTCCGTGCTGTTGGCGATCGACACGAGTTGCTGCAGCTGCTGGCTGAGCTGGGTGCCGATGTCCTGCAACTGCGAGCTCGACAGCGAGGAATTGTTCGCCTCGTCGGCCAGGCTTTGCACGCTTTGCAGCACGTTGGTGGCGTTGGTGAGCGCCTGCTCCTCGAGCTGCAGATTCGTGCTCACCAGGTTGCCGTTGGTCGAATACTGCTGCGAGGCGGACAGCTCCGTATTGAGCTGGTTCACCTGCAACATCGCGACCGGGTTGTCGGCGGCGTCCTGCAGCGTCAGACCGGTGGAGAGCTGGTTCTGGGTCTTCGAGATGGCGTTATCCAGCGCCTCGATGGAGTCGGTGGCGTTGGTCTGAAACGTCAGGGTCGATATGCTCGTGAGGCTCACGGTTATCATCCGCCGTTGGCGCTGATGGCGCTGATGAGGGAATTGAACAGCTGACCGGAGACCTGGATCACCTCCGCCATGGCCTGGTACGCCTGCTGATACTGCAGCATGCTCGCCGCCTGCTGGTCCAGGTTGACGCCGCTGACGTTGTTGAAGGCGGTGGTGGCGTTCTGGTTCGCGGTCTGCTGACTCGTGGCGTTGTTCTGGGCCTGCTGCGTCACCGTTCCAATCTGGCTGACGATGTTGTTGGTGGCGTCGTTGACGGAAGTGGTCCCGGCGTCCAGCGTCGAGACCGACAGGACGTTGATCATGGCGTAGAGATTGCTGTTGTCGCCAGTGTTCGACGTGCTGTTCGGGCTCACGGTGAAGCTGTCGTCGCCGGCCGGCGAGCCGGTCAGGGTGAGCTGGATGCCGTTGAAGGCGATCGGGTCGCCGCTCGTATACGTGCCGGTGGCAACGCTGGTCCCGGAGCTGTTCGTGACCGTGTACGCGTTGCCAGCCGAGAAACTCACCGTGTAGGTGCCCGATGTCCAGGTGCCCGGGTCGGTAACCCCCGTGGAGCTCACGGCGCCCGTGCCGGTGTTGACCGAACCCGCGGAGGCCTGGACCAGAGATGCGGCGGCGACCTGCGACGGACTGGTCAGCACCATGGAGAATCCGGCGGCCGCAGCGGCGGTCGGCTGGATGAGGAAGCTGTCGCCGGCCTGCGGCGTACCGCTGACTACGATGGAAAGACCTGCTCCCGTGAGCGGGCTCGCGCTCGTACCGCTTCCCGTCAGGGCGACCGACTGACCGGTGGTCTCGTCGGTGAGCTGCCAGGGAGCCGCGCCGCCGGTATACTGGAGTTCGTAATCATCCGTCGTCAGATCGCTGAGGCTGCCGCGGGTGACGGCGAGGCTGGCACTGCCGGCGTTGCCGGTATCGGCAAGGGCCTGCACGCCGCCGACGGCGAACATCGGCTGGCCCTGCACGCCGGTCAAGTCCATGCCGGACTGCTGCTGCTGATTGACGACGGTGGCCACGGCGACGGCGATCTGGCCGGTGGCGTTCATGGCCGGATCGAGCACCTGGCTGCGGGCGCTCAGGAGGCCGCCGAGCTCACCGCCGCTCACCTCCGAGGTGATGTCCGCGGTGGTGGCACTGCTGCCGCCGCTCGTGATTCCGATGTCGAGCTGCGAGGGATCATAGGAGTTCGGGATCGTCGTCAGCGTCTGCGCGGTCCCTCCCGTGACCAGCGCCTGACCGCTGCCGATATAGACGTTCACCTCGCCGTTGCCCTGGGAAGCGGTTTGCACCGAGACATACTGGCTCAACTGATTGACGAGCTGGTCGCGCTGGTCCATCAGCTGATTCGGCGTCTGTCCGTTGGACGAGCCCGCGGCGATCTGCTGGTTGAGCTGCGCGATCTGGCTCGAGAGGGTATTGACCTCGGTGACATCGCCGCTCAACTGCGATTCGAGCTGGCTGCCGTATTGGGAGAGCTGCGAGTTGTACGTCTGAATCTGCTGCGCGAGCGCCTGGCCGCTGCTCAAGAGAGCCTGGCGCGCGGCGGTCGAGGTCGGCGTGCTGGCGGCCGTTTGCAGCGCGTTCACGAAGCTCTGCAGCGTGGCGGTCAGTCCCGTGCTCGAGTCGCTCAGCAGGTTATCGACCTGGCCGGCTTGAGTAGCGAGCGTGTTCGAGCTCGAATAGCTCGACTGCGTCGCGTTGACCTGCTGGGCGAGATAGGCATCGTAGGCGCGGGTGACGCTCGAAACGTCGACGCCGCTGCCGATGTAGCCCGATCCGGTCTGCTGGCCGGGCAGCTCGCTGAAGTTGGCGGTCTCGACGTCGTAGCCCGGCGTATCGGCGTTGGATATATTGTTGCTCGTGACGTCCAGCGCCTGCTGGAAGGCGAGGAGCCCGGAGACACTGGTGGAGAGCAGGTCGGCCATCCGTCACCTTTAGAGCGTATTGCTGCCGGAGGGTGTCGGCAGGGACATTGCCGACTTGAGGAGTCCGGCGCCGAAGTTGCCGCCGTCCGCCGCCGCCTGGGGGCCTTGCGTCAGGGCGCGGGTGAGGGTATTCGCGACCGCCCCGATCTTGCCGGCATAGCCGGGATCGGTGGCGTAGCCCCCGCGCTGCAGAGCGGCAGCGAACGCCTGCGTGTTGTCACCGGTGCCGAGGGCGGCCGCGTAGCGCGGGTTGTTTTGCAGCATCGTGACATAATCCTCGAAGCACTGGTTGGGCGTCGCGTAGGCGCGGAATTGGGCTTTCACCGTTGTTGCCGTGCCATCGTCATATTCCCGGGTAGCGCTCGCGATGCTTGCCCCGCTCCAACCGGGTCCGGCTTTGATGCCGAACAGGTTGTTGCTCGTCGAGCCGCTGGCATCGCGCGGCACGCTGCGTCCCCAGTTGGTCTCGAGAGCCGCCTGTGCGACGAGACTGACGGGACTCACGCCGAGCTGCCGGGCGGCCTGCTGCGCTTCGGGCCAGACTGACTGGGCGAACTGCAGCTGCTGCGCGGGGCTCGCGCAGTCTTGGGTATTTGCGCCGACCGCAGTCGCGGCCGCGGTGGGTGTGGCGGCGGGCGTCGCGGCGGGTGTCGCGGCGCTCGACCTGGCGGACTTGCGAGTGGCCGCCGCGGCGCTTCCCGGGCCGCCGCTTCCGGGTGAGGTCACGGGCGCCAGAGCGCCGCTTGGGGCCGCCGGGCTCGTCGAGGTCGTGGGGGCGGCAGAGCTTCCCTGGCCACCGGTGCCCGGCAATCCGGAGCGCCGCAGCTGCTGTACCAGCATGTCGGCGAGGCCGAGCCCGCGACCCTTGCTGATCTCGGCGGCGATCTGGTCGTCGTACATGTCCTGATACAGGTTCGCCTGATCCGAGCCGAACAGCGAGTCGCCGAAATCCGCCTGGCGCATGCTCTTCAGCACCATGCTGGTGAACAGGCTCTCGAACTGCTGCGCGGCCTCCTTGAGCGCCTGCGGGTTGTGCGCCGCAGCCGCCTGTTTGAGCGTCGTCAGGTTGCCCGCATCGACGAGTATGCTGGGATCGACGAGCGGCGGCGTCATATCACGATCAGCTGGGCGCGTAGCGCGCCCGCCTCCTTCAGGGCCTCCAGAATCGCCACCAGATCGCCGGGGGCGGCGCCCACGGAATTCACGGCACGCACGATCTCGTCGAGATTGACGCCGGCCGGGAACTCGAACATGTGCCCCTTTTCCTGCTTCACATCGAGCGTGCTGCGCGGAGTGACGGTAGTCGTGCCGTTGCTGAAGGCGTTCGGCTGACTGACATCCGAGCGCTCGGTGATGGTCACGGTGAGCGAGCCGCTGGCCACGGCGGCCGCCATCACGTGTACTTCGGAGCTGATCACCACGGTGCCGGTGCGGGAGTTGATGATCACGCGCGCGGGTGGGGTAGCCGGGTCGATCTCGAGGCGCTCCAATGTCGAGACATACGCGATCCGCTGGCTCGGGTCGATCGGCGCCCGTACCCGTACCGAAACCGCATCGAGCGCTTCTGCGGTTCCCGTGCCGAGCAGCTTGTTGATCGCGTCGGTCAGCCGCGTCGCGGTCGTGAAGTCGGGAGTGTTGAGATTCAAGGTGACATACGGACCGCTGTCGAAGCTGTTCGGAACCGCCTGTTCCACCGTGGCGCCGTTCGGAATCCGCCCGCTGCTCGGGATGTTCACGGTGATGCTCGAGCCGTCCTTGCCTTCGACGCCGAAGCCGCTTATCAGGATGCTGCCCTGCGCCATCGCGTACACCTGGCCGTCGGCGCCGCGCAAGGGCGTCATGATGAGACTGCCGCCCCGCAGGCTCTTCGCGTTGCCGATCGAGGACACGGTGACATCGATGCTCTGGCCGGGCTTGGCGAAGGGCGGAAGGCTCGCGTGCACGGTCACGGCGGCGACGTTCTGCAGCATCGGATTGGTGTTTGGCGGCACGGTCACGCCGAACTTCGCCAGCATGTTCTCGATGCTCTGGATCGTGAAGGGCGTCTGCGTGGTCTGGTCGCCCGTACCGTCGAGGCCGACCACGAGCCCATATCCCACGAGCTGGTTGCTGCGCACGCCGGCCACGCTTGCGAGGTCCTCGACGCGCTCGGCGCGCACCGTGCCCGCCGCCGCGAGCAGGCAGAGAAGGGCGAGCGCGAAGGGAGCCCTGCGGGGGCGGGCCGGGCGATGATCGGCGTTCATTGGACTCACGAACGCTCTCAGAAAGGCAGCCAGGAGAAGTTGAAGAAACGCGAGAGGAGGCCAGGGGCGTTCGCATCGTTGATCGCGCCGTGCTGCCCGTAGGCGATGCGCGCATCCGCCACTTCCGTCGAGGGTATGGTGTTATCCGGAGCGACGTCGACAGGTCGGATGATCCCTTCCAGGCGCACGAACTCGCTCCCCTGGTTGAGATCGATCTCCTTCTCTCCGTCGATCACCAGATTGCCGTTCCGCAGCCGCTTGACCACGGTCACCGAGATGTCGCCCGCCAGGCTGTCGCTTTGCTTGCTGTCGCCGGCGCCGCTGAAGCTGTTGGCGTTGTTCAGGCTGCCGCTGAGCACCGGGGTGCCGTGAATGGTCACCGGCAGTCCGAGGATCGTGGGCGCGGCGAGGGCGTCCTTGGTGGTCTTCGAGGTGTCGGTTTGCGAGCTCTTCTGCGCGGTGGTCGCCTCCTCGAGCACCACCGTCACCACGTCGCCGACATTGCGGGCGGTCGGATTCTCGAACAGGCCGCCACCGTAGCCGGAGTGGAAGATGGCGCCGTCGACCGGTGCAGTGGGAAGCTGTGGAAAGTTGAACGCCTCGTTCTGCACGGGGCCGCGGTGCGTGGCGCAGCCGGCGAGCAGGGAGAGTGTCAGGGCGGACAGCGCGCGCGGCAGAGCTCTCATCGATGACTCACATGTTCTCGGTTGCATACTGCAGCATCGAATCGACGGTCGAGATCGCCTTGGAGTTCATCTCGTAGGCGCGCTGGGTCTGAATCATGTTGACGAGCTCCTCGACCACATCGACATTGGAGCCCTCGAGTTCCCCCTGGGCGACCGTGCCCAGGCCATTGACGCCAGGCGTCCCGGTCTGCGGCGAGCCGCTCGAAGCCGACTGCACCAGCAGGTTCTGCCCGATCGGCTGCAGTCCCGCGGGGTTGATGAAATTCGCGAGTTGAATCTGGCCGACCTGGGTGGGGCTGGACTGGCCCGGCAGCAGCGCCGTCACGGTGCCGTCGGTGCCGATCGTCACGCTCTGCGCGCTCTGCGGAATGGTGATGGCGGGTTGCACCACGTAACCGCTCGAGTTGACGAGCTGACCCTGAGCATTGGTCTGGAAGGTGCCGTCGCGAGTGTAGGCGAGAGTACCGTCGGGCATCTGGATCTGGAAGAAACCCTGCCCCTGGATGGCTACATCGAGCGGGTTGCCGGTCTGCGTGAGACTTCCCTGCCCGTATTCCTTCTCCGTCGAGACGACCTGCACGCCGGTGCCGATGGACAGCCCCGACGGCGACTGGGTGGTCTGCGAGGTGTCGGCGCCGACCTGAGTCTGGTTCTGGTACAGCAGGTCCTCGAATACCGCGCGGTCCTCCTTGTAGCCGGTCGTGTTTACGTTGGCGAGATTGTTGGAGATGACCGACATCTCCGTCTGCTGTGCGTCGAGGCCGGTCTTGGCCGCCCAAAGTGCTGCATCCACGGGTGTAGTCTCCGGTTCAGGTGGGCTGTAGGAGTTGCGAGGAGGACTGCGCGTTGGTGTCCGCGCTCTGCATCGCCTTGACCTGCAGGTCAAAGCTGCGCGCCAGGTCGATCATGTTCACCATCGCGCTCGCCAGGTCGACGTTGCTCGACTCCAGCGCGTCGGCGGCGACCTTGACCGACGCGTCGGCTGGAGTCGTGCCACCGGCGGCGAGCTGAAAGAGCCCGCCCGACTCGCGCACCAGGCTTTCGGCCGCAGGGTTGACCAGTTTGATGCGCCCGACTGCGGCCACGGTGCCCGGCGTCGCCCCGAGCGGAACGACCGACACGGTGCCGTCGTCGGCGATCTTGATCGACTCACTCGGCGGCAGGGTGATCGGCCCGCTATCGCCGAGCACCGGCTGTCCGGTGCTGGTCTCGAGCACTCCATCGGGACTGAGATGCAGGTCGCCGTTGCGCGTGTAGGCTTCCTGGCCCCCAGGTCCCTGCACCGCGATGAATCCCTGCCCGTGGATGGCTACGTCGAGCGGCCGGCCGGTCGCGGTGATCGAGCCCTCGCTGCTGTCCCAGCCGGTCGTGGCGTCGGTCGCGTACACGCGCGAGGCATAGCCGGTGCCGGCGACCGCCTGGCTCTGAAAAGCCGACAGGTTGGCCTTGAAGCCCGTGGTGCTGGCGTTCGCCAGGTTGTAATTGTTGACGGCCTGCGCCTGCAGGATCTCCTTGGCGCCGGTCATCGCGACGTAGAGCGACTTGTCCATAGTCAATTTGGCCCAAAGTCGCCTGCGGCGCGTTGCTCGGCCCATCCTGGGTCTCGCCCCTTCGGGGCCGGCATTCGCCGTCCAAAATCGCTCCTTGCGATTTTGTGGGCGGCCAGCCCAAGCACCGCCTTTGGTCCCACAGCCTCGGGGCGGCCCTCGGCTGCTCGCTCACTTGCTTTCGATCTCACGATCAGCCCTGGGTCGGGATGTTGATGACGTCCTGCGTGAGCTGGTCCTCGGTCGAGATCATCTGCGCGTTCGCCTGGAAGGCGCGCTGCGCGGTGATCATGTCGACCAGCTGCGAGGTGATGTCGACGTTGGAATCCTCGAGCGCGCCGGACTGGATGGTGCCGAAGCTGGAGCCGCCCGCGACTCCCTGCACGGGCGCGCCGGAGGCGTAGCTCTGCTCCCACTGGGTGTTGCCGATCTGCTGCAGGCCTTGCGGGTCGGCGAAGTTCGCGAGCCCGAGCTGTCCGAGCGTGGTGGATTGTCCGTTGGTGAAGTTCGCCTGCACGATGCCGGTCGAGCTGATGTTGATACCGACCAGGCTGCCGGTCGTGTAACCGTTCTGCGACAGCGAATTGACGCCGAAGCTGCTGCCGTACTGGGTCGAGCCGCTGAAGTTGAACGTCATGTTCATGGCGCCGGCGCCGGTCGCAGGCGTGTACGATCCGAAGTTGAGCTCCCCGTTCGCGGGTGAGGTCAGCGTGCCGCCGGAGTCGAAGCTGAGCGGCTGCCCGCCGCCGACGGCGGTGCCGTCCACGTACAGTTGCGCGGTCCAGGTGTTAGCCGTCGCGCCCTGAACGAAGTAGAGCTGGGCCGTATGCGCTGCGCCGAGGGAGTCGTAGACCGTGAGCGACGTTGTCTCGTTGTAACTGTCTGGATCCGATGGGCTGAAGGTCGCATCGGTCGGCACAGTGGCACCCGACGGCAAGTTGAGATTGACGGTCGCGGTCGTGGTTGCTTGCGGCTGGCTCTCGGCGGTGGTGAGCTGCATGTTCGAGAGCTGGCCGGTGTTGAAGCCGCCGGTCGAGAGCGGCGCATATCCCTGGACCATGTCACCGGAGCTGTCGACCAGGTCGCCGTTGGAGTTCACCTGAAAGGCGCCGTTACGGGTGTAGGAGAGGGCGCCGTTGTTGCTGAGGATGAAGAATCCGTTGCCGCTGAGGGCGAGATCGAGGTTGTTCGAGGTCGTGGTGATGTTTCCCTGCGCGAACTGCTGCGCCACGGCGGCGACCGCCACGCCGTTGCCGGTGGCGGTCGAGGCCAC
The DNA here is from genome assembly GCA_050739115.1 of Steroidobacteraceae bacterium. Taxonomy (GTDB): domain Bacteria; phylum Pseudomonadota; class Gammaproteobacteria; order Steroidobacterales; family Steroidobacteraceae; genus 13-2-20CM-66-19. The sequence goes on from JBOIAQ010000043.1 coordinate 12,363, forward strand.
CCCCTGCTGCGTCTGCGCGTAGACATCGGCGAACTGGGTATCGGATTCCTTGAATCCGGTCGTATCGACGTTCGCGATGTTGTTCGAGATGACGTTGAGGTCGGTGTTGGCGGCATCGACGCCGGATAGGGCGATATCGAATGACATGGAAGCGGTCTCCTTACTGGACCTGAACGACCGAGCTCAGGGGGACCGAGCCGGCGTTGGTATTGAGGGTCAGAGCCTGGGTGCTCGGATCGACCGATACGCTGGTCACTGTGCTCGCGAACATCGGTGTGAGCGAGGTCGCGGAGCCGCCGCCGTTGGCGGTGACGGAGAAGTTATAGATGCCCGCGGGCGCGCCGGCCCCGGAGCTGGTCAACCCGTTCCAGGTGAAAGTGGTGGTGCCGCCCCCCGAGGGCGGAGCCACCGCAAAGGTCGACATGAGGTTGCCATTCGCATCGCTCACCTGTACCTGCACGCTGGTGGCGTCCGAGGGCACGGTCACCGCGCCGGTGACGGAGCCACCCGAGGCGAGCGTGGCGCTCGGGGTCGAGGCGATCACTTGCTGACCGATGAGGCTCGTGCCGCTTGCGACCTGCGAGGCGAGCATGGAACTGGCGAGGGTGTTCATGGAGGTCTGCATGCTGTCCATGCCGCTGACCTCGCTGAAATTGGCGAGCTGGCTGACGAATTCGGTCGGATCGGTCGGCTGCGTGGGATCCTGGTCCTGCATCTGCGCGACGAGCAGCGACAGGAAGTCGCTTTCGCTGAGCTGGGGGGCGGCGATCCCCGATGCCGAGGAACTCGTGCTGCTCGCGGCGGCTGCGGCGGCGGTCTGGGCGGCGTAGGCGCCGATTGAATCGATGGACATGGGTACTGATCCTCGGTATTACGACTGGCTCAGCTCTGCCCGAGCTTGAGGGTGTCCAGCATCAGCTGCTTGGAGGTGTTGAGAACGTCCGCATCGTTCTGGTACGAACGGGAGGCGGAGATCATGTCGGCCATTTGCTCGACCACGTTGACGTTCGAGGAATACACATAGCCGCTGGCGTCCGCAAGCGGGTTTCCCGGATCGTAACTGGCGGTGCCCGGGGTGGTGCTTTCGACGATGCCGCGCACCGTGACCGAGGCGTCCGCGGCCGAGGTGGGATCACCGCCGGCGCTCGGGGAGCTCTGGAGCGCCTGGAACACGGGGTAGCGCGCCTTGTAGGCGGTCCCGGGAGTAGTGCTGACGCTGTCGGCGTTCGCGAGGTTGCTCGCAACGGTGTTGAGGCGGACGGACTCGGCTGACATGCCGGAGCCGGCGATATTGAATATGTTCGACAGTGCCATGAGGGACCTCAGCCTGTGATCGCGGTGGTGAGATCGCTGAAGCGGTCTTCGAGGAAGGTGAGGGACGCTTCGTAGCGCACGTTGTTCTGGGCGAATGCGCTCTCTTCCATCTGCGAATCGACCGTGTTGCCGTCGAGCGATGGGGCGAGCGGTACCCGGTACTTGAGGTATTGTTCGGTCGAGACATCGTTCCCCGGGGAGCTCGCGTTCACATCGAGGGGACTGGTGGTTTCCGGCTGCAACTCGCCGCCCGCGGACGCGGTCGCTCCCTGTTCCTCGCCCGCCGCCGCGAGCGCCGCGCGAAAGTCGACGTCGCGCGCGAGGTAGCCGGGCGTGTCGGCGTTGGCGAGGTTGGCCGCCAGTACGTCGGCGCGCTGGGAATAAACCTCGAGGGCGTCGGGTTGGACACCGAGATAGTTGTCGAGGCTGAATGGCATGTCGGAAATCCGGCGGTCGTTGGCCTGCCGGATAACGAGCAAGAGGCATGCCAGGTGGGAATGCACGCGGCTGCGGCACCGCGCCGGGCTTCGGCGCGCGCCGGACCGTGAGTTGGTTCACAGCGGAGCGGCAACAGTTCGCCGCCGGCAACAGCGCGGCAGCGGGCGGCGCGCCAAGGAAGCCGCTCGTGCCCACACTGATCGGCACTCTATATTCTTACTTGAGTCTCGGATGATCGGGCGGTATCTGGCGCGAGGCTTGCAAGTATCGGCACATGGACGAGCCTGCGTCGAAAATCCGTCGCCCTCTTGGCCGCAGCGCGGTTGCGTTGCTTTGCGCGTTCCTCGGTGTCGCGGCGGCCGCTGCCGCGATCGAGCCGCTCGATTCGATAAGGGGCGCCGCGCAGGATTTCGTGCGCTCGCAGATGCCTCCCGGGCAGAGCGACATCGTAATCACCGCTGCCGGACTCGATCCGCGACTGCGGCTCGCGCCGTGCGGCGGTCGACTCCAGGCGTCGCTCCTTGCCGGCGTGCGCATGCAGGCGCAGGTGTCGGTTGCCGTCGGCTGCCGCCAAAGAGCCGACTGGACGATCTACGTGCCCGTGACCGTGCAGTCGAGGATTCGCGTCTGGGCACTGCGCACGCCTGAAATGCAGGGCTCGAGGCTCACGACCGCCGATGTCGTGCCCGAGACACGCCTGGTGGGCGGACTCGCGGTTGGATACATCACTGACCCCGCGCAGCTCGCGCACGGGACGCTCCGCCATCCCATGCCCGCCGGCGCCGTTCTGACCTCCGGGGACCTGCTGCCGGATTTCATGGTGCGTCAGGGCGAAGAGGTGACGCTCGTCGCCGCCGTGGGCGGCATCGAGGTGCGCGCGGCGGGTCTCGCCTTACAGAACGGGCGCCAGGGGGCGCTCATCCGTGTGCAGAACGCCTCTTCCGCCAAGGTGGTGCAGGGGGTCGTCGAGAGTGATCGTGTGGTCGACGTCACACCCTAAAGAATCCCGGCCGCCGGCCGATACACTGCCCGACGGACTCGAGGAGATCCGAGATGACAAATAAAATCAGTGGCCTGAGCGGCAGTCCGGCGGCGCCCATCGGCGCGGGCCGCCCTGCGGAGCAGACCCGCGACCCGGCAACGGGTGGCGGCTCGCCTGCAGGGTCGGCCGCATCAGCGGGCGATGTTCATATCACCGACTCCGCCAGCCAGCTTGCATCCCTCGAGCAGACCCTGCGCAGCCTTCCGGCCGTGGATCCGGTGCGGGTTGCGCAACTCCAGACGGCCATCGAGCAGGGCACCTACACGGTGCAGCCGCAGCACGTCGCCGACCAGCTCATGCAGCTCGAGAAGGCCCTCGGGCAGCTGGCGGAAGGCTGATCCGTGGACCCGGGCGTCTGTCGCGAGCACCTGACGACGCTGCTGCGTGAAGAATCCGAGCTCCTCGCGGAGCTGGAAGAGTTGCTGGCGCGCGAGTCCCGCGTGCTCGAGACCTCCGACATCCAGGCGCTCGAGAGCACGACCGGCGCGCGCCAGGAGCGGGTGGGCGCGCTCGCCCGTATCGAGGAGCAGCGTCGCTCGCTGTGCGCGCTGCACGGCTACTCCCCCGATCGCGCGGGACTCGAGGGTCTGATGACCTGGTGCGACAGCGAAGGGACGCTCCTCTCGCGTCTACGTGAATGCGCCGAGCGCGCCGTGCGCTGCCGTGATCTCAACGATCGCAACGGGATCGTGGTCGCCCAGCGCCTGAAGCGCGTCGGCGGAATGCTGGATGCTCTCACCGGGCGTCCGACCCGGTCCGACACCTACGGACCGCGCGGCTACGGCGGCTCCAACGCCCGTCCGGGACGCGTCCTAGGCGCCGCCTGAGCTCACGCGCCGCCCGTGATGCGGTCGGCGGGCCATGCCTCCCCCATATCGACCGGGACACCGGGAACTTGAGGGCGTTCACCGCCTCTGGTCAGCCCTGCGCGGGGCGGCTGATCGATTGCGCGGTGCTGTCCGCGGCGGCGAATGCGGCGCGGGCCGCTCGATCGAAGGCGCTGCCCACCGCCACCGCGCCGAGTTTCTCCAGAGACTCCAGCGAGATTTCCTGAACGTACTCGTGTTCCGCGGCCGCTCCCCGCGCTTGCAGCAGCAAGCGATTACCCCGAGCTCCCCCCAACAGGCGGGCGCTCGCCACGTAGCCGTGGGGCGCCGCGACGATCGCGATCCAGCGGGCGAGATCGCTCAGAACCGCACTCGTGTCACCTTGCGCTTCGGGTACACGATCAGGTTCCATCTCGCTGCTCACGATTCCTTACTCCAATCGGATTGACAACGCTCAAACACTCCGGCACGGTACGCGCCGTCTCGTACTCCATTAGCAAAATTCAACGACGTAGGGTGGGGGTGAGGGCTGGCTGTGCCCGACTGCGCAGCTCGGTTGGTACTATGTCGCATTCTGGTGACAGGCGGCACATCGATCAGCTCCTCGTATGGCTGCGGGAGCGGACACTCGACTTCGAGCTCGCCGCTCGAAGCGGTGGGCTCGCTGTCTGGCACTGGAATCTCCGCACCGACGCGGTCGCGTGGTCGGAACATTGTCGAGAGCTGCTCGGAATTCCCGGGCACGTGCCGCCTTCGCTCGAGGCGTTCTACGCGGTCGTTCATCCGGAAGATCGGCAGCGGGTGAGTGCCGCCGCCGCCCTCACGTCCACGAAGGCTCAGAAGCTCGAGAACGAGTTCCGCATCCTCCTGCCGAACGGCAAGACCCGGTGGTTGCATGGCGCCTGGCAAATGCACCTCGACCACCGCACGGGTGCGCCGGTGCGCGCCGTCGGGCTGCTGCTGGATGTGACCGAGCGTTGCCGCGCCGACGAGTCGCGCTACCGCATCCTCGAGGAGCACGCCCGGCTGTGGGCGGATGCATTCCTGCACAATACCCGCGGAATCGCCATCGGAGATCCCTCGACGGGAACGCTGCGCGGCGTCAACCCGGCCTACGCGAGCCTGATTGGCCGCTCCGTCGTGGAGCTCGCGGGGGAGCCGTTCTTCGATCTGTATCCGGCCACCGAGCGTGCACGGCTGACGATGGTTTTGGAGGCGGCGGATGCGCGCGGCGCGGCAACGCTGCACACCTGTCAGATCCACCGCGACGGCACCCTCATTCCGGTCGAGCTGAGCCTGGTTTCGGTGCGCGACAGTTCGGGCCGGGTGGAAAGCCGCATCGCGACCGTGACGGACCTGCGCGAGCGCCTGCGCGTGGAAGGCGAACTGCGCCATACCGAAGCGCGCCTGATGGCGAGCGAGCGGTTCCGCGAGCTCGCCGACTGCGCCCCGGTCGGCATTCTGATGCTGGATGGCGACGGGACCTGCTCCTACGCCAATCCCCACTGGCTGCAGATCACCGGCTTGTGCCTGAGTGAGGTCCGCCAGCGCGGCTGGCTCGAGGCCATTCATCCCGAAGACCGTGAGCGCGTCGGCGAGAGATGGGGCCGAATTGCGCGCGGCGAGGATGTGGAGCTCGAGTTTCGCTATCGAACCCCAGCCGGCGTCGCTCGCTGGGTGCACTCGCGGGCGAGCACTCTCGCGGATAGACGAAGCAGCGGCTATCTGTGCGTGGAAAGTGACATCACCGAGCAGATGCGCCAGGCCGAGACGGTTGCCCATACCCATGTGCGTATGCGCGCGCTCGCCCGCCGGCTGCAACATCTGCGCGAAGAGGAACGCGATCAGCTCGCCCACAGACTTCACGGCTCTCTTCGACAAGACCTCACCACCCTAACTCTAGAGCTTGCCGCATTGCGAACTGCCGGTCGAGAGGAGGCCGTCGCAGGCATTGCTCGGCTCGCCGATAACGCCGATCGCTGCCTCGATCGGCTGCGGTACATCGCCTTCGAGCTGAATCCTCCCGGAATCGACGACCTGGGTCTCATAGGCGCGGTGACGCGTTACGTCGAGGAATGCGCGGCGCAGATTGAATTGCAGATCAGCCTGTCGGTGCCGCAATCGCTGCCGGAACCGGGTCGTCGGGAAGCAAGCGCCCTCTATCGCGTGTGTCAGGAGGGGTTGACCAATGTGATCCGGCATGCCCGTGCGAAGCGGGTGGAGGTCACTGTCTCGATGAGCGAGGAGCTGCTGCGGTTGCGAATCAAGGACGATGGAATTGGAATGGGCGATACGGATCGTGACAAGGAGGGCTCGTTCGGCCTGCTCGCCGCCTCCGAACGGCTCAATGAGATCGGCGGCACACTGCGTGTGTTTGGCGTTGCGGGACAGGGAACCACGCTCGATGCCAGCGTTCCGCTGCGCTCCTCGGGCGATGGGCAGGCGTCGGACCGCAAGATGCGCCCGGCGCGCTCCGCGACCCCTCCGCGCAGCTAGCCGAGCGCCTCCCGCAGCGCCTCGATCTCGTGTGCGGATTCGGCGAGAAAGCGCTCGCAGGCCAGCTGGTCGAGCCGCAGCCGCTGCAGCGGTTTCGCGCACTGCAACTGGGCGGCGAGGGTGGCCGAGTCTCCGTTGAGCTCCGCGAGCAGCGTGCCGACGACCACGACATCCGTCAGTGTGGGCGCGCCGCGGGACTCCCGCTCGAGATTCTCCGACTCGTGCACGGCCTGCACGATCTCATCCGCGATGCCCCAGTTCTCGAGGAGAGCGGCGGCGATGCTGAGATGCCAGTCGTGCTCGATCGCCTGGTAGGCGGCCGCATCGCAAAAAAGGGAGCGATGGCGGCTCGCGCGCGTGAGGATATAGAGGCGGCCGATGCCCTGTAGAAGACCCGCCAGGAGCGCGGTGTCGGCATTGAGGCTCGTCAGGCGGCGCGCTACCACAAAGCAGAGGCTTGCCATCTGCACGCTGCGGCGCCAGAGGATGCCGAGCTGCGTTTCCAGACCGCGCAGTGTCGGCGCCTCGCGCAGCTGGCGCATCGCAAAGGCGATCGTGGCGCTGCGCACCGTATCGACCCCCACACGCGTCACCGCGGCGCGCAGATCGGTGACGGCTGTGCCTGTGGGGTTGAGGGCGGCGGAGTTGGCCATCCGCATGAGTTGCGTAGCGAGCACCGGTTCGCCGCCGATGACACGGACGACCCGCGCGGAATCAGTTTTGTCGTCGCTCAGTATGCGCTGCACGCGCATGACGATGTGCGGGAATCCAGGCAACTCCACCTTCCCGCCGGAAAGCTCGGCCGCAAGCGCCTGTACGAAGGTGAATGCGGTATCGCGTTGCGCGCCCTCGCCATTCGCACGATCGCCGGGGGAAGTCGGGGAGGATGGGGCACGCATGGGGCGGTTCGCGGCTGTCATGGTGGCATCAGACGCCAAGCGCGTGACGCAAGGCCTCGATCTCATGCTCCGACTCGTCGATCAGCTTCTCGTAGCTCGCGCGGTCGATCTTCATCCGCTTGCAGGCGGCGACGTCGTGCATGTTGAGCTCCAGAGTGTCGGGATGCTCCTTGAATGCGGCGAGCAGATGCCCGACGGTGAGCGCATCCGTGAGGTCCGGCGGGCCGTCGTGCTCGCGGGTGAAGTCCTCGTAATCGCTCACCGCCTCGATGATCGCCGCCGCCATCTCCCAGTTCTCGAGCAACGCCTTGGCGACCGGTGCGTGCCAGTCGCGCACGATGGAGTTGTAGACGGCCTGGTTGGCGAAGAGCGCCGGATGGCGGTTGGCGCGCGTGAGGATGTAGAGCTTACCGATGCCGTGCAGCAGGCCGGCAAGCATCGCCGTATCCGGATTGACGCGGCTGAAGCGGCGCGCCACCGCGTGCGACATGGCCGCGACGGCCGCACTCCGCTGCCAGAGTTCATCGAGCGGCTGCTCGAGCCCCTTCAGCGAGTCCACCTTCTTCAATTGCGACATGGCGAAGGCGATGGCGGCGCTGCGCACCATGTTGAACCCCATGCGCGCGATCGCGGTGCGCAGCTCCGTGATCGGCTTGCCGGTGAAATTGATCGCCGCAGAGTTGGCGATCTGCATGAGACGGGCCGCGAGCGCCGGCTCCGAGCCAACGATCCGCACCACCTTGTCCTGCGAGACCTCCTCATCGGCGAGCACCTGACGCACGCGCAGCGCGATATCCGGGAAGCTCGGCAGATCCACTTTGCCCTTCGACAGCTCTGTTGCCAGCGCCTGCACGAAGGCAAAGGCCTCCGGATCACCGACGACCTGGGGAATGTCTGCAACGGAGCTCTTCGTCACGGCTGCGCCCTCCTCCTGTGGTATCGGCCGATCCTGCCCGCAGTTGAGACCTGCCTCGTCAAATTGGTTCACGGATCACCACTTATGGGAGCTCGATTCCGGCCAGGCTCCTCGCTTCCCGAGCGATGTCCATCGATTCCGCGAGCGCGAGAATCCTGCCGGCGACGCTCTCGAGTCCCAAAATGTGCTCGACGGCCCCGAGCGCCACCGCCTCGCCGGGCATTCCCCACACGACGCTCGAGGCCTCGTCCTGGGCGATCGTGCGGCTGCCGCTGTCCCGCATTTCCTTCAGTCCTCGCGCACCGTCCTTGCCCATCCCGGTGAGCAGTACGCCGATCGCGTTGCGGCCGGCGTTCTGCGCCACGGAACGGAACAAAACATCGACCGAGGGCTTGTGCCGGTTGACCGGCACCCCGTCATCCAGACGGCAGACAACCCGGGTGCCATCGCGCACCAGCATCAGATGGCGGTCGCCCGGCGCGATGTAGGCATGTCCTGCGAGCACGTGCTGTCCGTCCTGCGCCTCGCAGACCGACATCGGGCAGCAGTCGTTCATTCGCCGCGCGAAGGGCGCGCTGAAGGCTTTGGGGATGTGCTGCGCGATGACGACGCCGGGACAATCGGGCGGCAGCTGCATGAGCACCTCCTTGATCGCCTCCGTGCCTCCGGTGGAGGCGCCGATCGCAATGATGCGGCCGGTCGTGCGCATCGGACGATCGCGGGGAGGGAACTTGGGAAGTACGGCATCGGTGCTGTGGGCCGGCCCGATGGGACCGTGCGCCCGGGGCTGCCTCGGGTCGAGCGCACGCACGCTCGCGCGGGCGGCGGTGTGGATCTTCTCGATGAGCTCCTCGGCGTAATCCTTCAGCGTCGCGGCAAGGTCGATCTTGGGCTTGGAGAGGTAATCGACCGCTCCGAGCGCGAGTGCATCGAGTGTGACATCCGCGCCCCGCTCGGTGAGCGAGGACACCATGACCACGGGCATCGGTCGCAGCCGCATGAGATTGCGTAGGAAGGTGATGCCGTCCATCTTCGGCATCTCGACGTCCAGGGTGAGCACGTCCGGGTTGAGCTTCTTGATCTTCTCGCGCGCGACATGGGCATCGGCGGCGACTCCCACGACTTCGATCCCCGGCGCGGCCTGGAGCATATCGGTGAGCAGACCGCGCACGAGCGCGGAGTCGTCCACGATGAGTACGCGGATCGGCCGCCTCGGGGAATTCATGATCGTGTCTCTGATTCGAACAGCTCGACCTCGCCGCCGGCGACCTGCCCGTCGAGGCTGGCGAGATACAGCTGCTCGTGATGGCTGATGATCCGGTTCTCCACCGGACGGAGCTTGCGCAGCCGCGCCCGGCCGCTCGTCGGGAAGTAGATGACCTTGCGCGGCTGGGTGCCGCCCAGGTCCTCCGCCGCCACGCGGTAGCCCTCGAGGCCGATGTAGCTGCGGATGAAATCGATGTTGCGTCCGCCGACGTCCGTCATGGAGGCGAGGATGCGGCCGCCGCCGAAGAGCTTGATCTCAAGCCGCTCCCGCGCGGCGCCCAGTTTCAGCAGATCGTTGATGAGACTCTCCATCGCGTGGGAGCCGTAGCGCGTGGCGAGTCCGACCGCCGGATCGAGCCAGTCGTTGGGTCCCACCGCCCCATCCGCGGGCAGCATGAAATGATTCATGCCGCCGAGCCCGCGTTCCGGATCGCGCACACACGCCGACACGCACGAGCCGAGAACCGTGGAGATCGCCTCGTCGCCGCGGCTCACGTAGTACTCGCCCGGCAGGATCTTGACCATCCAGCAGCCGTTCTCGCGATCCCAGAAGCGCTGGAAGCGCTCGAAGCCGCGCAGCGACGGTGGCGGCTCCCGCGGCTCGTCAGCTGCGCCGGTGGATGGTTTTACCGATGAGGGCATAGCTGTCACAGACCTTGAACAGGCTCTCGGAATGGCCGAGGAAGAGCAGGTCGCCGGGGCGTTGCAATCGGGCGATGCGCGCGAAGAGCTGCCGCTGGGTTTCCCGGTCGAAGTAAATCACGACGTTGCGGCAGAAGATCGCATCCAAGGGTCCCCGCATCGGCAGGGCATGGATCAGGTTGAGCTGCTTGAAGGTGACCAGCGCGGCAACTTCCGGCGCAATCTGCCGGTGGACCCCGCCGGTATCCTGGCGCTCGATGAAGAATCGCTGCAGGCGCTCGGGAGAGAGGTTGCCGATCCGCTCCGGGGGATAAACGCCGCGACGCGCGCGCGCGAGAACCTCGGAGTCGAGATCCGTGGCGAGGATGCGCACATCCCAACCAGCGGCATCCGGCAGGGTTTCCAGCACCGTCATCGCGATGGAGTAGGGCTCCTCGCCGGTCGAGCATCCCGCCGACCAGATCCGCAGTCGTCGAGTGCGCCGCCGCTCGACGCCGAGGGGCGCCAGCACGTGCTCGCGCAGGTACTGGAAGTGGTGGGGTTCGCGGAAGAAAGAGGTGAGGTTGGTGGTGATCGCGTTACAGAGCTCGGCGATCTCCTGCACATCCCCCTTCAGTTGCTCGCGATACTCGCCGAAACTGCGCAGTTGCAGGGCGCGCAGGCGCCTGGTCAGCCGCCCGTATACCAGCTCCCGTTTCTGCTCCGAGAGATGAATGCCCGTGAGCGATTTGACGAGTGCGCGCAGCGCCTGGAAGTCCTCCTCGCCGAAGGTGAACTCCCGCAGGCGCAGCGTGGTCGTGGTCGAGTCTCGAGCGGAGTGCACTGGAACCTTCAGAACAGCTCCACACTGCCCTCGCTCGCGTGCACCGAGGGCGCGTGGCAATGACCGTCCGTATCCGGCATCAGGAGGTTGAAAAGGATGCGGTGTGAATCCGAGGTGAAGCGTGCGCGCAGATTCTCGATCAGCACGGGCCAGCTCTGCCTGCCGCCGGGGGCCGCATCGGCCGATCCCCCCGCGGCGACGGCCGCAAGCAGATCGCGCACCTGCGAGAGCTGCTGTGTCATCCGGTCGTGAAACTGCAGGCATTCGATGCATGTATCGAGGTCGGCGGCGGCCGCAGGGGCGCCGGCGGACAGCGCGGCGCCGACGCGCGACAAGGCTTCGCCGAGCGCCGCCATGGGTCGCTGCGATTCACAGAGTGCGAGCTCGATCAGCGCAGCGCCGGTGGCCGCCGCGCAGGCCAGGTCGCAGTCGGAATTGGCGGGACCCGTTGCGCGCGGGCCCCGTGCCGGTAGCGACACGTGCGCCTTATCCGTGCTTCGCCTGGAAGGTTTTCACCTGACTGTTGAACTCGTCGGCGACATGCGTCAGCTGATCGACCGCCGCGTTGTGCAGGCTCATCTGGTCGCTCACGCTCAGCTGATTCTGCCGTGCCTCGAAGTCCAGGCACTTCAGGTAAGTCTGCACGTCGCCGTTGTACTGTTTGATGGTCTCCATGGCCGTGATCATCTCCTGCTGCGTGGCCGTGTTACCGTCGGGAATCTTGCTCGGCGCCGGCGGCAGCCTGCAATCGTCCGCGTGCGCCTGCAGGCTCACGGCGCAGGCGGCCGACAGGGCGGCCAGGGCGAGGATTCGCTTCGGGGACTTCATGGGGGGTTCCTCGTTGTCGACATAAAGAAATCGGTGAATCAGCCGAGCACTTTGGCGATGGTCGCGAGCAGCCGTTCGGGATTGAAGGGCTTGACCAGCCAGCCGGTCGCCCCGGCGGCCTTGCCCTGCTGCTTGCGCTCGAGTGTGGCCTCGGTCGTGAGCACGAGCAGCGGCACGTAACGGTAGCTCGCGCGGCTGCGCAGCTCCCGCACGAGTGTGAGGCCGTCCATTTTCGGCATGTTGACGTCGGTGATCACGAGATCGAACTTCTGCCGCTCGGCGATCTCGAGCGCCTCGGCCCCGTCGGCGGCCTGCTGCACGTCGTGGCCGGCGCTCGTGAGGGTGATGCCGACCATCTGGCGCATCGCCGCCGAGTCATCTACTGCAAGTATCCGGGCCATTACCGCGCTCCACTCGTATCTCTGACTGTTGACATGGTGTTAGAACTCCTGCCACTCCGAGTCGCCGGTGTCCGCCGACCCGAGTGTGCCGTTGCCGCGTGGGACGGCGGCGGCGAGGCTCACCGCCGACTGCGCCGAGCGACCGGCCGCCATGGCCGGCCCGGCCCTGGGCGGGGCTTCTGCGCCCGGCTTCCGTCGCGTCGGTTGCGCCGGCTTGTGGGCGGCCCAGGGGCGGTCGGGCCTGCGGCGCTCGTCTCGAGCCGGGGCGGCGGTCGAGGCCTTGGGTACATGGCTTGTCGGCGCGGACATCCGCGCGCCGATGTCCGCCATGCCGACCTGGAAGCGCGCCAGCATTTCGTTGAGGCCACGCACCTGCTCGGCCATCGCCTGCGAGGAGGCTGTCGCCTCCTCGACGAGCGCGGCGTTCTGCTGCGTGAGCTCGTCCATCTGCATGACGGCGCGGTTGACCTGCTCGATGCCGCTCGATTGCTCGCGTGAGGCGGCGGCAATCTCGGCGACGATATCGGAGACCCTCTTCACCGATGCCACGATCTTCTCGAGCGTCTGGCCGGACTGGGTGACGAGCACCGAGCCGTCCTCGACCCTGCGCACGGAGTCCTGGATCAACTCCTTGATCTCCTTGGCGGCCGTGGCGGAGCGGCCGGCGAGGCTGCGAACCTCGCTCGCCACGACCGCAAAGCCCCGACCCTGCTCGCCGGCGCGCGCCGCCTCGACGGCCGCGTTCAGCGCGAGAAGGTTCGTCTGAAAGGCGATGTCGTTGATGACTCCGATGATGTCGGCGATCTTTTTCGAGGCCTCGTTGATTCCGCTCATGGCGGCGACCGCCTGGTTCACCACCGTGCCGCCCTTCTCGGCCTGGTCTCGGGCGGCGAGAGCGAGCTGGTTGGCCTGCGCCGCGTTGTCCGCGTTCTGCTTGACCGTGGTGGTCATTTCCTCCATGGAGGAGGCGGTCTGCTCGAGTGAGGAGGACTGCTCCTCGGTGCGTTGCGACAGGTTGGCATTGCCGGTGGAGATCTCATCGGCGCCCCGGTGCACGTCGGCGGCGACTCGCTTGACCCGCGAGATCACCTCCGCCATGTTGTCAGCGAGCTGGTTGACGCCGCGGCTCATGGCCTCGAAGAAGCCCGTCTTGCCGGCAAGATCGATGCGGCGGACCAGGTCACCGGCCACCACCGCCGACAACATGCCCTCCATCTCCTTCTCGACGGCGACTTCCTGGGTGCGGTCGGTCCATTCCATGACCGTGCCGAGGCGGCCGCCGCTCTCATGGAGCACCGGATTGGTGACGATGCGGAAGGTGCAGGCGCCGAGCTCCCGCTCGACCGTGCGCGAGCCGGCGAGTGCCTCGAGCTCGCGTCCGGCGGCGGCGGAGTCGGCTGACAGCGTTTCGAGGCCGGTGCCACGCAGCCGCTGCACGTCGAATCCCGGCAGGGTTCTGCGGATCTCGTGCTGGTTGCGGGCAAAAGTCGCGCTCGCCGTGTCATTGAGATAGATGATCCGGTGCTGCGCATCGGCAAGCACGACGGAAGTGGAGACCTTGTCGAGCGCCTGACGCACGCGGGCGTTCTCGGCGGCCACCAGGCGCTCGTTCTCGATTTGCGTGCGCAGCTTCCCCTGCATGTCATCCAGGGCGCGCAACACCCGGGCAGCCTCGTCCGATCCGGACAGATCGATCGCGTTGTCGTACTTTCCGGCGGCGATGCGCTGGAACACCTCGATGGCCTGCGCGAGCGGTACGGCGAGCGAGCGGGTGATGAGCCACGAGAGCGCGAGCGCCACGGCGAGCGCCACGATCGTGATGCCGGCGGTGAGGTTACGCCAGGTGGTCACCTGCGAGAGGCGCTGCCGCACCGCGGTACCCATTGCGGAGTAGCCGCTATCCGACAGGCTCAGCAGGTTGCGGCGGATCGCGCGCGAGTCGGAGAAGAGCTCCGAGGTCGTAATGGTCATCTTCTGCGCGTTGATGATCCGCGACTCGATGATCGAGTAGGAGCTGTCGAAAGCGCCCTGCGCGCGCTCCAGGACGGGCGCGATGCTCGTTCGCGCCTGTGCGGGCGCGCCGTTGAGGTCGCGGGCGGCGGCTGCAAATTCGGCCGCCACCTCGCCGTGGTAGAGCTGCAGCGCCATCTGGTCGTCGGCGCCGACATAACCCTTGATGCTCGCGCGCGTGGCATACCACTGGACGTTGCCCGAGGCGATAAGCGCTCCAGGTACGTCGCGAGTGGCGATCTGAATGAGCGAGGCGGTTTCGGGCGAAGGATCGATGTTGAGTGCCGAGCGGGCCACCGCGAGATTGCCGAGCTTGACGATCCTTGCGACGAGCGCGTCGTGCCGGGCCACCGCATCGTCGGCGGACAGTGTCGACTCCTGGGACTTCAGCTGTCGCCAGTCGGCCTTGATTCCCCGCCACTCGTCGGTGAGGCCAAGCCGAGTCTCGACTGTCGCGTCGCTCGCATCGATGCCGGTGATGACCTTGTCGATGGCATCTTCGGAGCTTCCGAGCTCGTCGCGGCGCGAGGCGTCCCCCGTGAGCACCGCGAAGAGGAGGCTGCGGTGGTTGGCGACGTCGGCGAGCATCGCGCCGACCTGGTGCGCGTAGTCGGCGCCCGCGAGCTCGTTGCGCGCCTGCGCGACCTCGCTGTTGGCCGCGCTCAGGTAGAAGACTCCGAGCAGCGCGGTCGGCAGCGCCATCGCGGCGACGAGCAGCGCCAGCTTCTGCCAGAGCTTTAAGCGGTTGAGAAGTTGCATGAACTTACCTCTAAACCTCTATCCATTCGGCGCCGGCGCGTCGCGCCGCGGCGCTCGGCGGCGCAGGTTTGGCGACCGGCCGGCTCGAAGTTGCGGACCGGCCTGGTGAGGCGGCGGCGACCGTGTGCGCGCCCAGATCATATCGGGCGAGCATGTCGTTCAACTCCTGCACCTGACCGGCCATGGCCTGTGAGGCGGCGCTTGCCTGCTCGACCAGCGCAGCGTTCTGTTGAGTGAGCTCGTCCATCTGCACGACCGCGCGGTTGACCTGCTCGATTCCCGAGGATTGCTCGCGCGAGGCGGCGGCGATCTCGGCGACGATGTTGGAGACTTTCTTCACCGAAACGACGATCTCGCTCAGCGTGCGGCCGGACTGGGTCACCAGTCCCGAGCCGTCCTCCACTTTTCTGACGCTGTCCTCGATGAGCGCCTTGATTTCCTTGGCGGCGGTGGCGGAGCGGCCGGCGAGATTGCGGACCTCGCTTGCAACCACCGCAAAACCGCGGCCCTGCTCACCGGCGCGCGCGGCCTCCACGGCGGCATTGAGCGCGAGCAGGTTGGTTTGAAAGGCGATCTCGTCGATGACACCAATGATGTCGGCGATCTTTTTGGCCGACTCGTTGATTCCGGACATTGCGTCCACGGCCTTGCCGACCACCGCGCCCCCCTGCTCGGCCTGGTCCCGTGCCGCGAACGCGAGTTGGTTCGCCTGGGCCGCATTGTCGGCGTTCTGCTTGACGGTCGTCGTCATCTCTTCCATGGAGGATGCCGTCTCCTCGAGCGATGTGGCCTGCTCTTCGGTGCGCATGGAGAGGTTCGCGTTGCCCGCGGTGATCTCCCGGGCCCCGAGGGCGATCTCGCGACCCGCCGCCTTCACCCGCGAGACGATCTCTACCAGGCTCTGCGCGAGGCGATTGACGCCTGCCCCCAACGCCTCGAAGAAGCCCGATTTGTGCGCGAGATCGATACGCCGGCTGAGATCGCCGGCGTTGACGGAGTCGAGCACTCCCTGCAGCTCCTGCTCCACGCGCACCTCCTGAGTGCGCTGGGTCCATTCCATCACGGTGCCGAGCCGCTCGCCCCGCTCGCCGATCACGCGATTGGTGACGGTGCGGAAGCACAGGCCGCCGAGCACGCGCTCCTCGACCCGCTCGCCGGTGAGCGCATCGAGGGCGCGCCGCTCGACGGCGGGATCGGTGGACAGCGTTTCCAGGCTCGAGCCCCGCAGGTGCGAGGCGTCGAATGTCGGCAGCGAGTCGCGGATCTCGGCGGCGTGCCGGTCGAAGCTCGCCTGGGCGGCTTCATTGAGATAGATGATCCGCTGCTCGGGATCTGCCAGAACGACGCCTGTCGAGGCCTTGTCGAGCGCATGACGGACGCGCGAGTTTTCCGTGGCGACCGCGCGCTCGTTCTCGATCTGCGAGCGCAGCTTCTCCTGCATCGCCGCCAGCGCCTGCAGCACCTGGCCAGCCTCGTCGTCGCGGCGCGTGTCGATCTCGTGGTCGTAGCCCCCCAGCGCAATGTGCTCGAAAACGGTGATCGCGTGAGTCAGCGGTCGCGAGAGGGAGAGCCTGACGAGTCTCGCCAGCGCCAGTGCGCAAGCGAGCGCGAGCAGGGCGAGCAGCGTGGTGAAGTCGCGGTGCGCAGCGACGGAGGATCCGTGCGCGGCGAGGGCGGTCGCCGCGGCGTTCAGGCTATCGGCAGAGAGCTTTTGCAACGCGTGACTCGCCGGGATCCCGGCGTCGTAGATCGCTCCACCGCTCGCCTTGAGACTGGCGGCGTCGAGGATCTGCGAGTCGATCACACCGCCGAAATCCCCGAAGCGCTGCAGCAGCGCATCGAAGTCCTTCTGCAGCGGCGCGCGCACTTGCGGTGGTAGCTGCGCGAGGCCTGTGCTGATCTGCTCGAACCGCGACAGCACGCGGCTGCGGTAAATCACGATGCCCATCCGATCGTCGCCGCCGAGGTAACTCTTCGCGGCGGCGTCGACCGCGAAGCGACGCATGCTGTCGGCCTGAGCCAGCGCCGCGGGCGCGTATTCGGAACCGATCTCGAGCAGGGTGCGGGTCCTCTGGTCGGGATCCGAGGCGATTCTCGAGCCGGCGGCCACGGCAGCCGTGATGTCATTCAAGCGCTCGACCAGCGCGGCGTTCGCAGCGGCGATCTGCGAGGCAGACTGACCAAGAGTCGCGGCGGCCTCGGCGCGCCACTGCGAGCTCAGCGTGGCGACATCAGGGTCGACCCCGTAGAGCGGGCCCAGCTGGCCGGCGACACCTTGAAGGCGGCGCATCGCCGCGTCGACTTCGCGCTGCTTTTCCAGCACGGCGGCGCGGCGCGCCGCGTCTCCGCTGGCGAACACGAACGCGCGGGCGCCGTGCGTCAGCAGCTGCGATTCCAGCGGGCCGATCGCCTGCAGGAAGCGGATCCCCTGCACCTCACCGCGGGTCTGGCTCACCTCACGGTGCATCGCGGTGAAATAAAAGAACCCGACCAGCACGGTCGGCACCAACATCGCCAGGACCAGAGCTCCGAGCTTCTGCCAGAGATTGAGACGATTGAGCGCCGGGGTGTTCATGGTGTCGTACTCAGGCACTGCGCGCCAAGCGCGCGACGCCACCCGAGGTGGTTCCGGTGGCGCGCAGCGCATGAGAAGAGATGCGGTAGTGGCCCATGTTTTCGCCGAGCTCGCGCGCCTGTCCGGCCATGTTCTGCGCCGCGGCGGTCGCCTCCTCGACCAGCGCGGCGTTCTGCTGTGTGAGCGCGTCCATCTGCATGACGGCGCGATTGACCTGCTCGATGCCGGCCGACTGCTCGCGCGAGGCGGCGGCGATCTCGGCGACGATGTCGGAAACCTTCTTCACCGAGGCCACGATCTCCTGCAGCGTGTTGCCGGACTGGGTGACCCGCTGCGAGCCGTCCTCAACTTTGCGCACGGAGTCGCGGATGAGCCCCTTGATCTCCTTGGCGGCGGTGGCGGAGCGGCCGGCGAGATTGCGGACCTCGCTCGCCACCACTGCGAAGCCGCGGCCCTGCTCGCCGGCGCGCGCGGCCTCGACCGCCGCGTTCAGCGCGAGGAGGTTGGTCTGGAATGCGATTTCGTCGATCACGCCGATGATGTCGGCGATCTTCTTCGAGGCCTGGTTGATGTCCGACATGGCCGCGACCGCCTGATTGACGACCACTCCGCCGCGCTCGGCCTGATCGCGCGCCGCGAGGGCGAGCTGGCTCGCCTGAGCGGCGTTGTCGGCGTTCTGCTTGACCGTGGTGGTCATCTGCTCCATCGAGGAGGCGGTCTCCTCGAGAGAGGCGGACTGCTCCTCGGTGCGCCGGGAGAGATTGGTGTTGCCGGCGGAGATCTCTTCCGCCGAGCGACTCACCTCGGTGGCGGTCGACTTGATGCTGCGGACGATACCGGCCATGCCGTCGAGCAGCGAGTTGATTCCTTCCGCCATGGCGCGCTGCTCCGGGCTGTCCATGCGGGTATCGAGCCGGCGGCTGAGATCGCCCGCCGAGGCGGCGTTTATCAACTCGCGGGTTTCCTCGATGATGCTTCTCTGGATGCTCACTCCCATCTCCCCTCAGGCGGCGCTGGCGGCCGTCGGCTGTTCGCCATCGGCGCTCGATGGCAGGCTCGTCAGGTCTCTGCCGATGAGGCGGTCGATGTCGAGCAGCACGACCATGCGCGCCGTGACCGATACCAGTCCGCGGATGTAATCGGTTGCGCCGCGCGCGCCGAGCTCGGGTGCCGCCTTCACCTCCGCCAGATTGACGTCGACCACGTCCGAGACGCCGTCCACGACGACACCGAAATCGCGTCGACCCGCCGCAGTGTTGACGGACATCACGATGATCACGGTGACCGTCGTGTACTCGGCGCGCTCGAGCGCGAAGCGCATGCGCAGGTCGACGATCGGAACGATCGAGCCGCGCAGGTTCAGCACGCCGAGGACATGCGTGGGGGCGTGCGGGATCTTGGTCACCGCGGACCACCCGCGGATCTCCTGCACGCGCAGAATGTCGACCCCGTAGGTTTCGTTGCCGAGCACGAAAGTCAGCACCTGGTGAGACCCGGCGCCCGGCCCCTGTTGCTGCTCGACCGTCTTACTGGACATGATGGTGATGCCTCGCCTTCGCTTGTCCGAGCCTCACGCCGCGACCCGCATGGATGCCGCGCGGATGAGCCCGGGCACATCGAGAATCAGGGCCACCGAGCCGTCTCCCAGGATGGTCGCGCCCGAGACGCCCTCGATGTGCCCGTAGTTGGTTTCCAGAGACTTGATGACCACCTGCTGCTGGCCGAGCAGATCATCGACGAAAAGCCCGATCCGCCGCCCCTCGCCCTCGGCGATGACCACGAGGCCCTCATGCAGCGCGCGCGCGCGCGGCTCGATGCCGAAGAGCTCGTGCAGCCGGATGATCGGCAGGTAGTCGCCGCGAAAGGAGAGCACCTCGCTATGACCGGAGAGCCGGGTTACGCCGCTCGCCTTGAGCTGCATCGACTCCACGATGGAAATGAGCGGCACGATATAGGTTTCGGTGCCCACCGCGACCGACTGACCGTCGACGATGGCGAGCGTCAGGGGCAGCGTGATGGTGAACTGCGAACCGCGTCCGGGTTCGCTGC
Source organism: Steroidobacteraceae bacterium (assembly GCA_050739115.1). Taxonomy (GTDB): domain Bacteria; phylum Pseudomonadota; class Gammaproteobacteria; order Steroidobacterales; family Steroidobacteraceae; genus 13-2-20CM-66-19. Next base: position 31,648 of record JBOIAQ010000043.1, read on the forward strand.
GAACCTCGATCTTGCCGCCGAGCTCCTTCACGTTGCGCCGGACGATATCCATGCCGACGCCGCGCCCGGAGACGTCGGTGGTCTTGTCCGCGGTCGAGAATCCGGGGACGAAAATCAGCTCATGGATCTCCGTATCGGTTAATGGGTCGCTTGCTCCGACGAGACCGCGCGTGCGCGCCTTGGCGAGGATCCGCTCCCTGTCCAGGCCGCCGCCATCGTCGCTCACCTCCACGGCGATGTTGCCGCCCCGGTGACAGGCATCGAGATGCACCGTTCCGGCGGCGGACTTGCCCGCCGCAATCCGCGCATCCGGGGACTCGATGCCATGATCGAGGCAGTTGCGCACGAGGTGCACCAGCGGATCGCCGATCTTCTCGAGCACGGTCTTGTCGAGCTCGGTCTGTTCGCCGGTGAGCTTCAGCTCGATCTGCTTGCCGAGGCGCTGTGCAAGGTCGCGGACCATGCGAGGAAAGCGGCTGAAGACGAAGCTAATCGGCAACATGCGCACGCGCATGACGCTCTCTTGCAGCTCTCGCATGTTGCGCTCGAGCTGCGCCAGACCACCGCGCAGCTTCTCCGCGTCAGCCCCCTCGAAATGCGCGCCGAGCTGGCTCAACATCGCTTGGGTGATCACGAGCTCACCGACGGTGTTCATGAGCTCGTCGATCTTCTCGACGCTCACGCGGATCGAGCCCGAATCGCCGAGGGCGAGCGGCGCAGCCGCGAGCGCCCGCGCGGGATCGCGCGGGCCGGGGGCACTACCGCCAGGGACGGCCGTTGGCACGGCCTCG
>JBOIAQ010000044.1:0-31725 GCA_050739115.1 Steroidobacteraceae bacterium
GGAATCAAGAAGTTGTTTGGCGAGCTGATGAGACAGATCTGCAGAACAAGCAAGCGGCATGCCAGAAAATCGAGAAAACGCGTCGATCGCCAGAAAGAGGCGGATTTCGATCCCCATCAACAAGCCTTAACAGGTCTACAAAAGCCTGGTTCTTCTCCATCGCTTGCGGGGAGAAGCGCGGGACAGAACTGCGGAAGTCATTCTCCGGCAGCTTCGCGTCCTTGTTCATCGCACCGGTCAGGAAGCCCTTGCCGAGCGGGCTGTAGGGGGCAAAGCCAAACCCGAGCTCGTCGCAAGCCTGGAGGATGCCGTTCGTCTCCGGCGCTCGCCACCAGAGCAAGTACTCGTTTTGAAGTGCCGCCACCGGCTGCACTGAATGAGCGCGGGGGAGAGTCTGGACCGCGGGTTCGGACCTGCCAAAGTGTTTGACTTTGCCCTCGGCGATCAGCCCCCTGGCGGTGCCGGCGACGTCCTCATCGGCACGTTCGGATCTACGCGATGCTGGTAGCTAGAAGTGTATCAACTGATCCCGCATTCGGCGAAGCCGCTGGCGAAGATTTCGCGGCCGTTATCGTCCATGTGCTCGTAGAGGTATTTCCTCGCTGCACAGACTTTCAGCGCGTGTGGGTTCTTGAGTTTCAGTGCCGCCGCCATGTCGAGCTTACCGACAGGTGTAACATTGCCCGGACAGGTATAGCGCTGGTAAGAATCGCCCCTGGTGGTCGGCTTGGCTTTATCGTTACCGCACCAGACCGTGATGTAAGGATCGCCGGCATTCAAATCCCAGGGCCGATCGTTGACCAAGGTCATGAAGTCGGTCAGCACCGTGATTGGCTGGTAGAAACCGTCCGCGTCGGTCTCCGGAAGCGCAAGTCCGCTTTCGGTCGTGGTTTTTGGCACCGGCCGATTGGCCTGGTGGCAGGCGCCGCATTGATTGAGCCTGCGAAACGACGCCATTTCCTGCTTGGCCTTGGCCGGCGCTCCCGGATAGTACAACGTGAGCAGGGTCGCTGCTCGCCATGGCGGCGGTACTGGGTGGCACGCTGCGCTGCCCGCTGACAGCGACCGTGTTCGCCATCGAGTTGACCGGTGACCTGCACGTCATGCCGGCCGTACTCCACGCGTGCGTTGCCTCATTTGCCGTGACGGTGCTGCTCATGCGCCGCTCGATCCTGACGGAGCGGCTCGCTCGGCGAGGCCGCCATCTGACCTACGAATACACCGTCGATCCGTTCGAGGTGATGCGAGTCAGTGACATCATGACACATCCGGTGCACACGCTTCCGGCGAGCATGTCGACAGAGGACGCACTCGCATTTTTCGACATCGAGAACGACATCAAGCGTCACAAGAGCTACCCGGTTGTGGACTACGCAGGAAGCGTCGTTGGCATGGTGTCGCGCTCCGATGTGCTGCGCTGGTCACGGGAAGGCTGGCCAAAAGGCGAGACTCTGGGCGAGAGGCCCGACGTCGGAGAGGTTTTCGTGGGTTACGCGGACGAGCCGATCAGACACCTGGCAGATCCCATGGCGGCGGCGGACGTCGGACGCGTACCCGTCGTCGATCGCCCTAAGGGCAGGCTCGTGGGCCTGATCGCCCGGCGCGATCTTCTGCGAGTGCGCGCCAGCACCGCCCGGCTGGAGCGCGAGCGCGCGTTAATCGTGCTCGCTGAGAGACATCGCGGCTCGCCTCTCCAAGCAATAGAAGAGAGTGTGCCGCACATCCTGCTGTCGGGCCTGCTCCCAGGCGCGCAACCTACGCCGCCTCGCGGCGCGCGTGTCGCTTCGCACCGCCGCGCTCCTCGCTGAACTCGCTTCGCGGTGAGCTCACCTGGCTTGCCAACGCCCTCGGATCTTCGTGTGGACGCAGGAGACGCTTCAACATCGACTCGAGGTGCGCGGGCGATAGTCCGGACCGCGGCAGCGAGATTCTGAGGCTCGCATCGGTGATGAGGGAGTTGGCGTGAAGTACGGCCAATGCGCCCGCGTGGCGGCCGAAGCGAAGCGAGCGCCCGAGTGGTGTTGCCGGCTCTGATCCTGGGACGATTTGCTCCTCGAGAGCCGCCAGCATTTCCTCCGAAAGCCGCCAGTCGGCGCCGATGTGCCAGGCGAAAGATGCCGAATGCGAATCGAGTATGGAAGCAATCACCGGAGGATCGACCCCGTCTCGCCCGACTGAACTCGGGCAGTGCTCGAGCACTGCGCGAAAGAGGACGATCTCCGCCAGCCCGCTGATGAGGGTCAGCAGCTCCGCCGCAAACGGATTCGCCCGTTCCACGAGGGCGGCGTGCGGGATGGCCGCGTGGACTGACCGGACCGCGTGTTCCCAAACAATCTCCGGAAACCGCGAAGCGCCTCCTGCACCGGGGACGTGAAAGATCGGCTGCATCAGAGCCGCCGCCATCACCGAGCGAAGACCGTCGCTCCCGAGCACTACGATGGCCCGCTCGATGGTCTCCACCGCGCGCTGAGTGACGCGATAGTACGAGCTGTTCGCGACTCTGAGTAGATTTCCGACGAGCGCGGGGTCGCGCGCCACGATGGGCACCAGTTGCCGCACGGAAACGCCCTCGTCATTGATGGCGCGAATCAGCTCGGGCAGGAGATTCGGACGCCGCGGGAAATACTTTCTCTGGCTGACGGGATCGCCGATCGCCGCCAGTGCGGCGGCAACGATGGGCTCATGAACACGGTCCCGCTGTCCCGACGGGGCGGGGAGATCCGCGCCCAGCTCGAGTCCTCTAAGCCTCCTCAGCGTCTCGGCGGAATCGAGGATCGGTACCTCCGGGACCTCGACGAGGGGCGCCTCGGTGGCAACCTGTAATTGCATCGGGGCCGCCTGCAGTAGCGGGGGCTCGGGCAGGTGCCGCAGCTCGGAAGGAAGGCCGTTCACGGTTTCGGGTCCGCCCGCCCGCGCGGTGCCGAGAACGGCAAACCGGCGCAGAGCAGGCCACCCCGCGAATCCGCAGGCTCCAATGAGCAGCAATGGCAGCAACCCGAACACGCTATGGCCGACTCCGCTCACGATGCTGGACGTTACGCACCGCCATGGATGGTTTTCGGCCCGCAGGCGCAAAAGCCGATAGCGCCCGATCGATTCTGTGATAAGCAGCACTATTCGCATTATCGCTTTCGCTTTGAGGGCGGTGAGAACCTGCTCTCGTTGGCAGAATACGTCTGCATACTCAATGCGGCAGCACGAGCGTGCCCGCGAATTCCGCCTCCCACTTCACGGTTACCGTGGGAACGATTCTCCGGCCACGAAAAGTCCACCGCGGAAGAGACCGTCGTTGTTCTCCAGCGCGCCGAAACTCAGTACGTCTCGTGGGTTCGCGTCGGTCAAATCTGAGAGCGTCGTTGCGTCGTCCAGCGTCAATCCCGCAAGCTGCACCGGTGTGGCCGCCATGCAGGGCACCGGCCTGCTTGTCCCGGAAATCAGGGTCGCCCCAGCCATATGGTCCCTGATACCATAGGTTCGAGATCCAAAGACCTGTTCGAGGTCAAATTCTGCATTCCAACAGTTCGGCCGCGCATCGCAAGTGGGTTGCGCGAACTTGTGAATTTTGCGAAGGAGACACGGCATGAGACTGTCCCGCCTGTTACTGATCGTTGCGCTGACCGCACTCGGCAGTATCGGGCTCGGCGCTGCCGCCCACGCCCAGACCTACGGCCCCGAGCTGTTCTCACAGATGCGCTGGCGGCCAATCGGGCCATTAAGGGGCGGCCGCGGGCGCGCGGTGGCGGGCGTGCCGAGCGAGCCAAACGTGTTTTACATAGGCAACGACGATGGTGGGGTTTGGAAATCCACCGATTACGGGAATAGCTGGGATCCGATTTTTGACAGGGAGCCGACCAGCTCGATCGGAGCCATTGCGGTTTCCGTCTCTGACCCGAACGTGATTTATGTGGGCACCGGAGAAAGCAATATACGACCTGACCAGGCAACGGGCATGGGCATGTACAAATCCACCGATGCCGGCAAGAGCTGGCATTTCATCGGATTACGGGAAACCGAGGACATCGCGATGATCGCGGTGGATCCGCACAACTCGAACCGGGTATTTGTGGCCGCCCTTGGTCACGTATACGAGCCCAACAGGGAACGGGGCATCTTCCGCTCGCTGGATGGTGGAAAAACCTGGAAACAAGTGCTCTATGTCAATGAGTACACCAGTGGGGATGACATCGAAATGGATCCCCGCAATGGCAATATCCTGTACGCCACGCTGTGGCAGCAGCAGCAGGCACCTTGGGAGAATGGACAATTTGGCGGCACGGACGGAGGCATCTTCAAGTCGACGGACGGAGGCAATACCTGGAGCAAGCTCACCAAGGGCTTGCCGGCTGTCCAGCAGGCGTTGTTGCGAATCGCGCCGAGCGATTCAAACGTCTTGTACGCCTCGGTGTCGAGCGGACCGGGCGCCCCCGACGGTAAGGTGGGCATTTACCGGTCGAATGATGCTGGCGCGAGCTGGCACAAGGTGACCAACGATTCTCGGCCGGCTGAGAGAATAGGAGGCGGCGATTTGCCGGTGCTCGCGATCGATCCCAGGAATCCCGACGTCCTTTACAGCGACACCCCGGTATTGTGGAAGTCCGTCGACGGTGGCAAGACCTGGTTCGGCTTTCGGGGTGCGCCGGGAGGCGACGATTACCAGCAAACCTGGATCAATCCGAACAACCCCGACATCTTGGCGGTGAACAGTGATCAAGGCGCAATTGTCACGGTCAACGGCGGCACAACCTGGAGTTCCTGGTACAACCAACCAACGGCCGCCATGTACAAGGTCGGCATCGACGACACTTGGCCCTACCGCGTGTGCGGCGGGCAGCAGGACAGCGGTTCGGCCTGCGTACTGGAGCGTGGCAATGACGGTGAGCTTACCGCTCACGATTGGCACCCTGTGGGCATCGAGGAATACGGCGCCGCCGCGCCCGATCCGTTGCACCCGAATCTGATTTATGGCGGGAAGGTGACGGTCTACAACCGCAAGACAGGCCAGATAGCCGAGGTCGGTCCCAAGGCGACGCGCGGCGGCGATTACCGTGTACTGCGCACCATGCCGCTCACGTTCTCGCCGATCGATCCGCACCGGCTGTACTTTGCCTCAAACACAGTGTGGCAGACTGACAATGGGGGCCGGAACTGGCAGCAGATCAGCCCCGACCTGACCCGCAAGAGCTGGAAGGTTCCCGCGAGCGTGGGCAACTACAAAGATACCCCCGAGGCCAAACCAACGGATCGTGGCGTGGTGTATGCGCTTGCGCCCTCGCCGTTGAAGGGCGATCTCATCTGGGCAGGCACCGACGACGGATTGATCTGGGTGACGCACGACGGCGGTCAGCACTGGAGCAATGTGTCGCCGCCGCAGATGAAGCCATTCTGGAGGGTGTTCAGCATGGAGGCGAGTCATTTCAATCCGAACGAAGCATATGCAGCCATCAACACTTTGTTTCTGAATGACATGCATCCGCACCTGTTCCGGACCGAGGATGGAGGCAAACATTGGACCGAGATCGATAACGGCATTACGCCGGATGCGACCACCAACGTGATCCGGCAGGACCCGAAGCGGAGGGACCTGTTGTTTGCCGGCACCGAGACCCAGGTGTGGGTGTCATTTGACAATGGAGATCACTGGCAATCGTTGCGGTTGAACATGCCGGCGGTTTCGGTGCGTGACCTCGAGGCGCATGGCGACGATTTAATCGCGGCCACGCATGGACGAGGATTCATGGTGCTCGACGACATCACGCCGCTGCGGCAGATTGATGCCGAGATCGCACAGGCGCCGGTGACGCTGTACAAGCCCGAAACGGCTAGACGCGTGCGTTGGGATATGAATCCGCCGACGCCGTGGCGTATGCCGTCGCTGCCGAATCCGCCCCCGGGCGCGATCATCGATTACTATCTGGCAAGCCAGATCAGTGGACCGATGACACTCGACATCACGGACGCGAGTGGCAAGCTGGTGCGGCACTACTCGAGTGCCGATCCCGAAAAGCCACTCGATCCGACCAAGCTGGATGTACCGGACTGGTGGCCGCGACCGCCGATGAATCTCTCGACTGAGGCGGGCATGCACCGGTTCGTGTGGGACATGCACTACCCGCCCATGCTGGGGGCACCGCAGTTCCTGGACGCCGATCAAGCGGTCAGGCATAACACGCCGGTCGTCCCAAGCTCCCCGTGGATCATGCCGGGCAACTACACGGTGAGGCTGACGGTGAATGGCGAGAGCTACACGCAGCCGTTGACGGTGAAGATGGATCCACGGGCACAGACACCGGCCGCCGCGCTTCAGCAGCAGTTTGATGCTTCGATGAAGGCATATCAGGAAGCGATAGCGGCAAGCGCGGCGCTTAGCCAGGTGCGCGATCTGGAGAAGCGGATTGCCGCGCGTAAACCTTCGGCGAACCTCACCTCTTATCGAAAGGAGCTGCAAGAGCTCTCGGGTCCCGAGACGACTTCCCCATTTGCATTCTTTTTCCACCAGGGACCACCGACGCTTGCCAGCATCGAGGGTGCTTTGCAGATGCTCATGGGCCGGATGCAGGAAGCCGACCGTGCACCGACGGCTGCCGACCTCGAGGCGCTCGACCAGGTCACTTCCGAATACAAGTCACTGATGGCGCGTTGGGAAAAGCTCGAGCGCCAGCCGTTGCCGGGTTGAGCGGGCTTTCAGCCGGTCGATGCAGCGGTGAAAACGGCCAGTTGCGCCGCGAAGGCGCGCTTGTAGGCGGGCCGCGCTTCGCCGCGAGCGACGTAGGCGGAGAGATTCGGGTGCTCGTCGAGGAGGCCCGATGCTTTCAGTCTGAGCAGCACCGTTACCATCAGTAGGTCACCCGCGCTGAACTCACCATCGAGCCAGTCGGCATCGCCAAATCGATTGGAGAGTTCGCCCAGCCGTCTACGAATGCGTTCCTGGACGAGAGCCAGACGCTGCTCGGACCAGGGCTTATCGCCCTCCAAGAACTTGGCGACTTGGAGATCCAGGATCGGGGGCTCAATCGTATTCACGGCGGCAAACATCCATGTGATCGCGCGCGCCCGGGCATTCACATCATCGGGCAGCAGGCCCGCATGGCGCTCGGCGATATGGAATACGATCGCCCCCGACTCGAACAGGGCGAGATCGCCTTCCTCATAGGTCGGAATCTGTCCGAATGGCTGAAGCGAGAGATGCGCCGGCTCCGTCATCGCCTTGAATGAAAGAAGACGAACCTCGTAAGGCTGGCCCACTTCTTCGAGCGCCCAGCGAACGCGCATGTCACGTGCCAGTCCCCTGCCACGGTCGGGCGAGCGCTCAAAAGCCGTAATGATGGGGATCATAGGAGAGCTCCGGATGGATGAATGCACGATGCCTCGGACGACTCTTAGTCCTCGGGCTGCTGTTTGGACGAACGGGCGGACCCGGTTTCGACAGACGTTGCAGGAAATCCGCTGACGCGGTGCCCTCCGACGGATGAGTCGCCATGGGCGCTCGCAACGGCTTCGGCCAACACCTCCACGCCCGCACCCGGACGTCGTGCGCCTTCGCTCAAAATGCGCCGAAACTCGCCCGCGCCCGGCTCGCCCGCATACAAACCCTGCACGTGCCGAACGACGGCGGACAGTTTTTCCCCTCGTGCCAGCTGGCGCTCGGTGTAGCGCTGCATTCGCTCGATCGCACGGCCCCGGTCAGCGGCAGCGTGCGTTTCCGGGGTCGAATGAGGCTCGTCCGCGGTCGGTGCTGCACCGAAGACGAGTGCATCGAGCCGAGCGAGGAGTATCGGCCGGTGATACGCCTCGCGCCCGAGCATGATGCCATCCAGGCCTTCGATCGCCCGGAGAATCGCGCCCGGGTCGCGCAGGCCGCCGTTGACTACCACCTGCAATTCGGGAAAGGCCTCCTTGACCTGGCTTACGGCATCATATTGAAGCGGCGGAATCTCCCGGTTGTCCTGCGCCGAGAGTCCACCGAGCACCGCCTTGCGGGCATGAACGATCACTGCGTCGCAGCCGGCATCGCGCACTGCAGCGACAAAACGGTAAAGCGCAGCTCGCTCCGATTCGTCGAAGCGGCGGCTGGCCTCGATCGCCGCCCTGCCCCGGCCCTCGATGACTCCGATCCGCATCTTGACCGTCACCGGCACGCGAACGGCTGCACGCATGGCAGCCACGCAGGCCGCGACAGTTTCCGGCCGCTGCATGAGGTAGGCGCCGAACACGCCCCCCGTCGCCCGGTCGCTCGGGCAACCGCAGTTGAGGTTGATCTCGTCATACCCGGCCTGCTCCGCTTTCCGAGCCGCGGCCGCCAGCTCGTGCGGGTCACAACCGCCAAGCTGCAGCGCGACGGGGTGTTCCTCGGGGTCGAACTCGAGCAGTGAAGCGCAGTCTTCGTGCATCAGATCGGCAGCGGCGATCATTTCCGTATACAGGAGCATCCGCGCCGAGAAGCCGCGGAGGAAGTAGCGGCAATGGCGATCCGTCCGTCCCATCATCGGTGCGATGCTGATTTTTCTATCTATGGCCAATGAGTACCCGATGATCAATCGCGCACGGGCACCGGCGCCGCGCAGATGCCGACTTTGCCGGGGGGCGTGACATAGAACGCGTCATGCCGGTTGCGCGCGGCCTCCAGCAGTCTTTGGAACGTGGGGCTGCGGGTCCTGAGAATCTCAATGTTGGGCCGTTGCGCAGGCGGAAGGTCGGCGGCGACCCGCATATCCAAAATGGGCGTGCGATGCCTTGCCTGGACATAAAAGCCCAGCGGACCGTGCCCGCGAGGGAGCGCGGAAAGCTTGTCCATACCCTCGACGACCCGCCCGACCACGGTTAGATTCCGGTCAAGCCGCCGCGGCGCCTGGCCGATGGCGACGTAAAGAGCGCTGCCGTTGCCCGAGTCCGGCGCATTGTCCCGGGCGACGGCCAGCGTCCCGTAACAGTGGACCAGCCATGTCTCGTTTAGAGCCGGATCGCGCGCCGCGGGAAAGTCGTTGGAGAATCCCACTTGAGGTGCATAGACGTCGCCGTCCGGAAGACCCACCCAAGGAAGCGAGCGCGCAATGGGCCGGGTAAACTCAGCGGGCACTGTGGCTTTTGCCCTTCCGAGGCTGCGGATTTTGCGCCGATCGCCTCCGGCATCCGCCTCAGGATCATCCCATTGGGCGACGAAGTCGTCCTGTACCCGAACGATCGCCAGACCGTCGAAGTAACGTTCTCTGACCAGAGTCCTGATATTGGCCACATGCAGTGGCGCGTAGGCCGGGGCGAGCTCCATGACGACGCGCCCCGAGGGAAGATGCATCACCAACAGGTCTTCGGGATCCGGCCGGCGCCATTCCGAGCGCTTGGACTCGGAGAGTATCTGCGCGACTGATGGTGTGTCCTTGCTCCTGGGTGGGCTGCCCTTCAGAGGGCCCGCAAGCGCCGGCACGCACGCCATCAGAGCCAGAAGCACAACCATTTTCATGATTCTGTGCATGGGCGAAGACCCCAACTCACTTGCCACGTCGCGCGAGGAGCAGACCGCAGCCGACTCCGATCAGGAGGGTGCCGCTGATGCGGCTTTGCAGCCGACGCCGCTCGGGAGCCGTGAACCAGGCGCGGGCTCGCCCGGCAAGCAGCGCATAGGCACTGTCGGAGAGCAGGGCCATGACGATCATCGTGCCGATCATCACGATAAGCTGCCGTGAGGCCGGTAGATGCGAATCGACGAACTGCGGCAGAAAGGCGATATAAAAAACGATCGCCTTGGGGTTGGTGATCGCAACCAGGAATCCCTGCACGAACAAGGCGCGCAACGAGCGCTTTCCCGCCGGCGCGACCGCCATGCCTTGTCCGCCATGGGTCCGCCACGCCCTGATTCCCAGCCAGATGAGATAGATCGCGCCGGCCCAGCGCACGATCTGAAAAATCTCACTCAGCAGTGCGAAGAATGCAACAAGCCCGACCGCCGTCGCACCGAGAAGAATAGCATTGCCGATGCTCGCTCCGGCGACGGTCGCGAGGCCCGACCGACTGCCCTGGCTCAGCGAACTGGCGACCACGAGTGTCACGATCGGCCCCGGTAACAGGACGAGGATCGCGACCGCCAAGCAATAGGCGAGAAAGAGATGAAGATTCATTCAGTGCTGACCTGAAGAGGCAAGGCTTGGTGCCGATAGGGTTGAAGGGTGGCTTTGCCGAATTCTACCGATGAAGCGCGACTGATAGAAATTCACCGAATTGCACATGCCGATGAGCCATACGCCGCGGCGGATCGATCACGTCGTGTTCGCCGTCCATGACCTCGATGCCGCCGGAGCCTTCTACCAGCGCCTCGGCTTTCAAGTCGGGCCGCGTAACCGTCACCCCTGGGGCACCGAGAACCGGCTGATCCAGTTCGGCAGCTCTTTCATCGAGCTCATTACGGCGGGAGCCGGCGCCGAGGCGCCACCGGGACATGAGCCAGGGCGGTCCAGCTTCGGCGGCTTCGTGCGCGACTATTTATCTCAGGGCGAGGGATTTGCGATGCTGGCCTTGGCGAGCGATGACGCGCGGGTGGATGCCGCCCTGTTCGCCCGTGAAGGCATCGGTGCCTTTGAGCCGTTCCTTTTCGAGCGCAAGAGTCGTCGGCCGGACGGCACCGAAACGCATGTCGCGTTCACACTCGCTTTTGCAAGCGAACCCGGAGCGCCCCGTGCCGGCTTTTTCGTCTGCCAGCATCATTTCCCTGAGAACTTCTGGAACCCGGCCTTGCAGCGCCATGAGAACGGCGCGAGCGCGATCGCCGAAGTCGGTATGATCGCTACGCTCCCGCAGAAGCACCAGGCCTTCCTCTCCATCTTCAGTGGATCGTTTGCCCACGAAGACGAGCGCGGCCGACTGGCGATGGAGGTGCCCGGCAGCCGTCTCACGGTCGCGCCCGCGGCAACAGATGACAGCAATCTGCAGCTTCATTCCCTCACCGTCCACATACCGGACGCAGAAGCTCAAGGCGACCGGCTGAAGAAGGCCAACATCTCCTTCGCCGCGACGGGGGATGGGCTCAGAATTGCCGCCGGTGCCGCCTTCGGCGTTACGATTCTCTTCAGCCGTGGGCCGCTCAACTAGCAGGGTTGTCGCACCAGCACCGCAGCAATCGCCACCAGAATGGTGCGCGTCCAGGCTTTTGGCAGCCTCAATCCGCTCGCGCTCCAATTGCCCTCCCGCAGTCGGATGGGACCTGCATCAACGCTCGAGCTGCAATAATGACCCCAAGGAAGTTCCGAGGTCGACCGATCCGTGAAGAAGCTTGGATATCGGGTCCTTAAACACGAAACCTATCGCGCCATGCCGTGGCGTAACGGACGCGGGTCCACGCGCGAGATCGCCCGCGAGCCGGCGACCGGCGAGCAATTCGCTTGGCGTTTGAGTCTGGCGGATATCGAGGTGGACGGTGACTTCTCGGCCTACCCGGGCTACAGCCGGGCACTCGTTCTGGTCGCCGGAAACCGCCTGCATCTGCAGTTTCGGGGACATCGCCACTGCCGGCTCAGTCCGGCGAAGCGTGGCACTCGCTTTGAGGGAGGCTGGAGGACCTATTGCGCGGTCCCGGATGGGCGTTGCACGGATCTGAGCCTCATCGTCCGCAAGGGATCAGCCGGCCGGCCAACCTTCATCGTTCGTGCGCCTCGGGTGCTGCGCCTCGAAGCGACCCGCCGCATCGAGCTCTCCGGAGAGTCTTACGGTGCTTTGTATGTCCTTGAGGGATCCGTCGCGATCACCGGATCAATTCGCGCCCGCGCACGCATCCTGCGCGCCAAGGACACCGCCCTCTTCTCCCCCGGGCCCCGACAGAAGCTGACGCTCCGCAATGTCGGGCGGTCTTCGGTGCAACTTGTCCTACTGGGCTGGCGTGCCGGTCGCTCGAACGAACTCGGCCGCTGATCGGTCGTCAGGTTTCGGCCGGAAGGACCCGAGCGCCGCCGCGCGCGACCCGATGGACGACCATCCGCTCGTGCAATCGCGTGACTGCCTCGCTGCCGGTGCGGACGAACAGGGCGGGTACTATGGCATGCACGCAACAGGCGAGCGCAGCCAGGAATAGCGAGAACCCGAATCCGAGAGCGTGGCGTTGATGCTCCAGATAGGACTCTCCAATGGAGCGCGGATGCTCGAGGAAAAGGCGAGTGAACATTGTGCCCCCTGCGTATCGGCGCCCTACCTGGGAACAATAGCCAAAGTAGCATCGAATATCTTCACCATTTACACTGTACAAAGCGCCTTTTGCGGGAAAATTTTCCATGCCCGACCTCGACGGTACGAATCTGCGCATTCTCGATCTGCTACAACGAGATGCGTCGCAGTCGGTGGCCTCGATTGCCGAGCAAGTGCACCTTTCCATCAACGCCTGCTGGCATCGGATCAAGCGCCTGGAGAACGCCGGCATCATCCAGAAGCGCGTGGCGCTCCTCGATGCGGCGAAAGTCGGTGCCGGATTGACGATGTTCGTCCTGATCCGGGCCGCCGAACATTCACAGACATGGTTCGAGCATTTTGCGGCCGCCGTGCGCGCGATTCCGTCCGTCACGGAGTTTCATCGCACCAGCGGAGACGTCGACTACTTGCTGAAGCTGCAGCTCGCGGACGTGGCCAGTTACGATGAGGTGTATAAACTCCTCATCGGCTCCATCCGCTGCGCGGAGGTTCGAGCGGTGTTCTCGATGGAAGAGCTCAAGCGCACCACCGCCGTCCCGCTCCCGGCGCATCCCGGGTAGGCGCTGGTGTCCGAAGCCCTCAACGCTCATCTCACCGCCCGCACGGTCATCGATGCGAATTCCCTGCCGTGGACGGCGAGTCCCAGCAGAACCGTCCGCCGTCGGCGTTTGCATCATGTCGGCGCCCCGGAATCCGGCCAGGTCACATCGATCGTGTGTTACGAACGGGAATCGAGATTCCCGCTGCACGATCATCCGGACGGGGAAGAAATCCTCGTACTGCAGGGGGTGTTCTCGGACGAGCATGGGGACTGGCCGGTGGGTACCTACCTGTTGAACCCAGAGCTGAGACAGTTCCCAGGCCCCGATCGCCAGCACGTGGCGATCGACACTCATGGCATGCCGTGGGCCCTGGAGAGCGGTCGCGAGCTCAAGCGCCTCTATTCCCAGGAGGGCTACGCGGACCGCGCTTACCTCGAGCGCTGGCGGGCGGAGACGACGCCCGGTGAGTGGGTCTACCCGCTCGGCGCCGAGCTGCTCGTCCTCGAGGGGTCCTTCGAGGATGAGCGCGGCCGCTATGGCCCGCAAACATGGCTGCGCCTGCCGCCTGGGTTCCGCCTCATTCCGAGGACAATCGCCGGCTGCGAGCTCTACGTGAAGGAGGGAAGCTTCCCGTACCTGCGCCCGATGTCTTAATCGCTCTCTTCCGATGTATCGGCGGAGTCAGACAGCGAGAGTACGCCACTTACTGACTCGATGAGCGCTACCAGCGCGGCTCCCGTCACGGCCTTAGTCAGGTGGTGATCGAAACGGGCCGCAAACGCCCTGCTCCGATCTTCTTCGAGCCCCAAGCCGGTCACGGCGACGAGAACGGCGCACTTGCCCCACACGGCCGCCCGAATCCTCTCGGCAAGCGGATGGCCGTCCATCTCGGGCAAGCCGATGTCCAAAAGAGCGCATGGGGCCTGAACGTCTCCGCGAGCTCGAGAGCTCCTCGGCTCGAGTAGGCGATTTCAACACGCGTTCAGCGGCAGGCGTGTTGTGTCAGGAGCGCGATAGTCCGAGTTCCGCGAGGATCTCCTCGGTATGCTCTCCGAGACGTGGAGAAGGATGGGAGAGATCGAGCTCCACAGCGGAAAATCGGATCGGCGTACGAATGGACGGCACGAAACCGGCAGCCGCCCATGGAGCCGCCAGCTGCAGGCACATCTGCCGATGCAGCACCTGCGGATCGCGCAATACCTCCGCCACACTATTGATCGGTCCCGCCGGTATTCCCTGATCCTCCATCGCCCGCAGCAATTCACTGCGCGTCAACTGCTTCAGCCGTCCGGCGATTCTCCCGATGAGTTCGTCCCGATGCTCGACCCGCGCGGCGTTGGTCGCAAACCTGGAATCGCCGGCAAGCGCGGGCTCGTCCAGATAGGCGCACAACCGCCCGAACTGCGCATCGTTCCCTACGGCGATGATCACATGGCCGTCTTGCACCGCGAACACCTGATACGGAACGATGTTGGGATGCGTGTTACCCATGCGCCGTGGCGATTTGCCGCTGATCAGGCAGTTGAGCCCCTGATTGGCCAGGACGCCGACCATGCAATCGAGCAGTGACATGTCGATGTGCTGTCCGCTCCCGGTGCGCGTCCGGTGCGCGAGTGCGGCAAGTACCGCAATCGCCCCGTAAGTACCGGTGAAGACGTCGGCGAAGGCGACCCCGATCTTCTCAGGAGGTCCGTCCGCCTCCCCGGTCAGGTCCATGATCCCGCTCATTCCCTGGATCATGAAGTCGTAACCGGATCTGCGAGCATACGGTCCGGTCTGTCCGAATCCGGTCACCGAACAGTAGATGAGCCGCGGATTGATGCGCGCGAGACTGTCGTAGTCGAGCCCGAACTTGGCGAGCGCGCCCGTTTTGAAATTCTCTATCAGGACATCCGAGCGCGCTGCCAGCAATTTCACCGTCTCGCGACCCTGCTCCGTCCCGAAGTCGGCAACGAGTGAGCGCTTGCCGCGATTACAGGCGTGAAAGTACGCGGCATCGAGCTGCTCGCCCTGCCGCCCACACACGAAAGGTGGCCCCCACTTTCGTGTGTCGTCGCCTTCCGGCGACTCGACTTTCACCACCTCGGCGCCCAGATCGGCCAGGATCTGTCCCATCCATGGACCGGCGAGAATGCGCGCGAGCTCCAGAACACGGAGACCGGAAAGCGGAGCGTTCATGGAGGTCAAAGCCTATCGATCCAGGGAGGCGCAAGCAAGTAACGCTCGAGCACCCGCCCGCCACCATGTGGTCGTAGGGTGGAAGAATAAGCTCCAGTAGGCGGCCGCGGCGATCACCCCGGCCGGATTCGTGGGCGAGCAGCACCGCAAGAAAGCGCAGCCGGGGGGCGCCGAGCAGCAAAGGTGATCCGCTCCCCTTAGGGGCTTTTCAGCCGGTCGTGAGCGATCGTAGGAGCGGGTAATAATCCTCGAATCGCCGGGTTGCAAGCCCGGCGATCTTGCCGCGGTCATCGCAGCGACGTACGACGATCGCTTCACGGTAACCGGGCTCGGCCTGAAGGCTCGCGACCTCGTCTTGCGACATCAATCCGCCCTGCAGCCTCAGTGTCAGAACGGAAGCGGGACTGAGCTGGGAGAAGTAGCTCGGATCGACCGTGCAGAGGTATCGCTTGGCTCTCACATGCAAGCGAACAGGCTCCGACACTTCGGCGCCGAACCGGGCGCCGAGCCATCGCGCGCCGGTCGCTTCATGGCGCGCATCGACCGCCCACTCGGCGATGTCATCCGGTACCGTTGCGATCAGATGGCCGATATCGTGCAGCAGTGCCGCGGCGACCACGACTTCCCGCTCGCCCTCGAGCTCGGCGAAATGGGCGGCCTGAAGTCCGTGCTCGGTCATCGAGACGGCTTCGCCGAAGTAGGCCGCCGAGCCGCGAGCGGCGTAAAGCGAGAATACCTCGTCGATGACGCTCATCGGAGCCCCTCGGCGAGCAGCGCCTCGCGACTGAACACGCTGTCGCGCGTGAGATAGCATCCCTGCAGGTGGCGCGGATACCGGGCCGACGCGAAACCGGTGCGGCCATGCAGGATCCGCTGGTTGTCGAACACGACGAGATCGCCGGCACACATCATGAATCGCAGCATGAAGCGCGGCTCGCGCAGCAGCATGGCGAAGCGTCGGTATGCCCCGTAGTACCGCTCCGCCGCCTCGGCGGCAAAAGGCAGCGGCTGGATCGAGCGGCTGTTGTAGTGGACTGCCGCCACCTCGCCACGACCGGAGGTTTGGATCAGCGGCCGTTCGGCGCTCAACGCCGCATTTCGCGAGCGATAGGCGAAGGGTACCGGTGTGCGCGCGAGTATCTCAAATGCGGTCGGATCCTCCTGCCGCAGCTGCTCGGCAATCGCGAATCCGTCGGCGAAGAGGCTCTCGCCGCCATCCGGCGAAGCGACCAGCACGTGCAGCGCCTGGAAACCGGGCACCGGCTCGCGGTAGGGATTGTCGGTATGAAGTCCCAATCCCCGATCGGAGTATGCGAGGTTCTCCGGTTCAGGCACCGCGCGCACGTCGAACAGCAGTCCGTAGTTGGTCTCCGCTACCTGACCCACTAGCGGCATCGCCGCGAGTATGGAACCCGGCTCGGTTGCAACCTCCGCCAGGAATGCCAGCCCCTCGGTGACGAGGCGCCTGAGCCAACTCGCCTGCATTCCGCTGTCTTCGCGCAGCGCGGCGAATGTCGCCCAAGCGAAGTCCCGAGTGGCATCGAGCCGCTCGCCCTCCGGCCAAAGTCGCGGCCGTGGCACCGTCCGCGCACCCGACATCGCCGCCGCCTGCGCGGTGAGCCAACCGAGGTCGAACGACGCACCGCCCGTCTCATGCTCCCACTCGATCCGCACGGACGCCTGCTGCAGCACGGCTCTTCGGATCCGCGGGGCCGCGGGGAGATCCGCCGCATCGATGAGACGCTGACCGTTTCGCGGGTCGCGATCCTCACACCGATTATCGCGGAGCCAGACGCTCGCCAGCTCGAGTCGTCCTCCGTCCGCCCACTGCAGCGTCAGCACCGACGGTGTCCAGTCGATCTGTTTGATTGCACGTAGCGCGTTCACGGCATGACCCTCTCGTTCATGATCTGGCGCCCGCTTCCGCCGTGCGCCCGGCGGCGGCCGCGCGCAGCTCCATGCCGTATAGCGCCCCGGCACCGATCGCACCGATGACTCCGATGACCGCGAGCGTCGCGAACACGCCTCTCCAGCCAAACGTTACGGCGAGCTTCGCGCCACCGACGCCGGCGAACACCGCGCCGATGTAGCCCACGCCGTCGATGATACCCGATGCGAGAGCGCCCGCGGCCTTGCCGCCGAAGTCGAGCGCCATGGCGCCGCCCAGGTAGGCGTACGGCCCGAGCAGGCAGAAGCCGACGACGCCGATCAGGGCGATCGGCAACGCGGCGTCCGTACCGCGGTGAATCAAGGTCAGAAGAAACAGGGTAACAGCCGTCGCAGTCAAGCCGAGGAACAGTACCAGCGGTCGGCCGTTAGACCCGAGTCGATCGCCGAACCAACCCGTCAGCAGCACCGAAATCGCACCGACCCCCGGGAAAATCGCACTCAGCCCGGCGGCGTTGCTCATGCTGAGGTGGACAAAATCCCTCATATAGACCGGCGTCCAATCGTTGAAGGTCTCGCGGACGATCGTGCAGACGAGCGACAACAGGCACACCATCAGGAAAGCCGGACTGTGCAACAGCGGTCCGAGTCGCTCTCTGATGCTTGCGGGCGGCGCTTTCGAGTGCGCGAACACGTTGAGCGGGTTCGCGACGGTGTCCTCGTACCCGACCGCGACCCGTGATTCGCGCAACAGCACGAAATTGGCGATGAACATCGCCCCGCTGACCGCCGCGGCGAGTGCGAACAGACTCCGCCAACCATATCCATGCGCGATGAGCCGTCCCATCCATTCCCGCGCACCCGCATCGCCGATGAGGTAACTCAAGCTCAGGACTCCGATGATCGCGCCGTGGGACGAATAATCGAACCAGCGCGACGAAACCTTGATGAGCCCGGCCCATGCGCCCGACTGCAGCAGCCGATTGAGGAACCACGAGAGCGTGAAGAGCGGCCACGCCCCGGAAAAGGCGAAGAGGAGCGTGCACAGGGTGGCTCCGGCGAGACCCATGAGGAAGTTGATGCGACCGCCCCAATAATCCCCGAGCCCGCCGATGACGGGCTTGCCGAGCGCGTAGGCAAGAATGCCGAGCGAGGTGACCGCACCGATGCGCACCAGCGCGGCATCGTACGAGAGGCCGTGCCGGGCGAGCTCCTTCGCGAGCAGCGGCGTGGCGACGGCGAGATCGCTGCGGCAGAAGTAAAGCGAGGCGTAACCGCCAAAGAGAAGCGAGATGACAATCCCCTGTCGGATCCTGAGCTTCCACTCGCCCCGCGGCGCGGATTGGGCCGGCATGGTCATGCGCGCTCACGCTCCATGCCGCGAAACTCGACGAAGGATGTGAGGCGCTGCCAGAGAAAATCGCCGTACTCGAACGGGGCAAAGAGGTCAGGCCGATCCAGGCTTAAGGGCGCGATGCTCGCATCGGCTCGGGCTTCGTAGAAGAACGGAATGGAAAAGCGCTCGCGGCCCGAGCCGAGCACCCGGTGCTCGGTCGCGCGGATCCGCCCCGCCGACCACTGTTCGAGCACCTGACCGAAATTGACCACGAGTGTGCCCTCGAGCGGCGGGACGTCGACCCATTGACCGGCTCGTAAGCGCGCCTGAAGCCCGGGGACCCCGTTCTGCGCGAGTAGGGTAACGAAGCCCGAATCGGTATGCGCCGCGCCGACGAGATATCGACGCGTCCCAAGGGTTTGCACCCACCCCGCGGGATCCTGCACCGTCGCGAGCTCGCCGGCGTCCCGGCGGGGATATCGGATCAGTCGCAGCGTCGACAGGCCTTGGTGAAACGCGTCGTCGAAATAGTCCGGGCGCAGGCCGAGGCCGCGCGCGAAAGAACGCATCAACGCCTCGGCCACCCACGCCACGGCCCGGTAGTACGCGCTCACCGCTTCGCGCCAGCCGGGCAAGCGGGCCTCGTCGGGCAACGGACTTGCCTCGCGCAGGGGATCGCCCGCCACCGTGATGCCCGCTCCGTGGACGAGGTCGCCACCGATGTCGATGCCCTCTTTGGCGGTGAGATTCCCGGGCTGCACGGGAAACCAACCCCGGTAGACGTTGCGGTTTTCCGCTGCGAACTTCCGTCGGTACAGGCGGTGCCTTTCGGCCTCATCCAGAGCGAATATGGCGAGCAGCCGCGCTCTGTCAGCCGGACCGAGCGCCGCTTCGCGCGGCAGTCCACGGATGCACAGAAAACCGATCTCTCGGGCTGCCACCGCCAGCGCCTGGTCGGTGGCGCGCCACGCCGTCGATTCGGTGTCGAACAGCGGCGCGATGTCAACTACCGGAATGCCGAGCGTCCCCTCCGGACTCATGTCATCCGCCCGCCTAACCTTCAGCCCCAACCGTCGCCGCAAGTCTCTCATCCGCCAACACGCCGCGCGCCGCGCGGTAGTAATGCCATGCCGCCCAGAAGCCGGTGGGCACGAGACACAGCATCGCGAGCCGCAGCGACTCCGCGTCCGGAACGTGGTGGGGCGCAAACCAGTCGCTCAGAAGTCCCACCATCTGGGGAGCGATGATGAGATTGCAGATGTTGGCGAGGAACAGCAGCGTGGCGCAGTACATGGCGCGCATCTTCGGCGGCGCGAGATTGTTGAGGATCCCAAAGCCCGGACCAAGGTAGATGTAGATGGACGGGATGAAGAGCCAGAAGAGCGCCTTCGAGAGCGCCAGCGAGTGCGTCGAGTAGATGATCGCCGTCACCACCGTCGCAAGACCGATGTTGAGGGTCAGGAGGCGCAAAACACGCGGCTCATCGGAGAACCAGCGACGGGACAGCAGCCACGTACTCGCGACCATAGCGGCGCTGCCGCCGATCAGGTGGATGGGACCGAGAATGCCGCCGGCCTGCTCGACGTTGAGCGAGTAGCTGCGCATCAGGAACGCGGGGGTCCACCACATGAGGCCCCAACCCCAGAGCGCGGTCAACGACTGCGCGATGATGAAGTGCACGGCCGAGCGCTGCCCCGACAGGAAGCGCATCGTCTCGAGGAAGGACGGCGTCTGGCCGCGATCTTGGCACTCATCGAGGCGGCCGCGCCGGGGCTCGCGGAGGCTGAGCAGGACGAGGAGCCCCACGAGTACCCCGGGTATCCCAAGCGCGAGGAACATCGCACGCCATCCCAGCCTGTAGGCGATGACGCCCGCGATCTGCGAACCGAGCCAGGCGCCGATCGGCGCCCCCAGGGAGAAGACCGACAGGGCCATGGGACGGCGCGACGGCGGAAAGTAATCCGAGAGCAGGGAATTGGCCCCCGGGGTGCCGCCGGCCTCGCCGACGCCGACGCCGATTCGCGCCCAAAGGAGTTGCCAGTACGAGCGGGCCAGGCCCGTGGCCACGGTCAATGCCGACCAGGCGATGAGGCAGACGCCGATGATGTTGCGGCGGCTGCGGCGATCGATAAGCGCGGAGAGCGGGAAGCCGAAAATCACGTAAAAAATGGCGAGCGAGACACCGGTGAGGAACGCGATGTTCGCATCCGAGAGATGCAGCTCCCGCCGGATCGGCTCGAGCACGGTCGAGATGGAGTAGCGATCGGAGATGCTCAGCGTGTATACGAGACACATCATGATCGCGACGTACCAGCGCTCCGCGAGCGAAGCGGTCTGCACGGGCCCGGTCTGCTCGCACGGCGCGAGCGCCTCAGTCGTGCCCTCTTGCGCCTCGGTCACGCGGTGCCTGCTTGCGGGCTCCGCGGACCTCGCGGCTCGAGCCTCCTGCTGAGCGTGCGATAGAGGCTCTTGGGACCGTCAAGATCGATATAACACCCCTGCAGATGCCGATGCCCTTCGTTGGGATCATAGGGGGTGCGCCCATGGAGCACGCGGCTGTTGTTGAACATCATGAGCTCGCCGGCCTTGAGCGGAAATCTCAGCTCGAAACGCGCATCGGCGAAAAGCTCGCTCAATCTGCGGCGCGCCCGCTGAAACCGCCGGGTGGTGCCGGCATCGAGCAGCGGCAGATAATCGAGCCTCGGACTGTAGTGCACCCCGGTCATCCGACCCCCGGCATCCCGCTGCACGATCGGCCGGTGCTCGATGAGCTCCTCGTTGGTATCGATGAACCGGAACCGCACCGGTATCGACGCCAGCAGCTCCAGGCCTTCCGGATCCTCCTCCCGCAAGGCTTCGGCGACCGAGAGGCTGTCCACCAACGTCGATAGCCCTCCCGTGGTCTCGTTCACCAGGCAGTGCAGAAGCTGAACGCCGGGCACGGGCTCGCGGTACGGGTTATCGGTATGAGCGCCGAGGGGGACGGGTCTATAAGCGAGATCGTTCGAGCCCGGCCGCGAATAGACCTCGAAATGGCGGCCGAAGTTCGTCTCCCGCACGTAGCCGAAGCGACTCGCCACCTCGAGAATGCACTCGGGATCGGTAGCGAGGTGTTGGATGATCACGAGACCATGGCTCAAGAGCCGCTCGACGGCCGTCAGGCGTACTTCGTCGCGATCGAGAGCGCGCCCGTCCACACTGACCGCCGCCAGCGAGAGATCGGCGCGCCACGGAATCTGCGGCGGGAGACCATCTCCGCGGCCGAGCTCATCCGCAAGCCGGGTCAGTTCGTATTCGCCCGAATACCCGTCGCTGAAGGAGAGCCGCGCGCGGTTTTGGCCGGCGCCCGCGACACGGACGAGCGTCAGATCATCGGACAAGCGGTGGGGATCGAACAGGCGCTGCTCGGTGTGCGGATCGAGACTCATCGCATCCTGGCACCTTTCGCGGAGCCAGAGCGCCGGCAACTCGACGGTGTGGGTCCCGGCTTGGGCAAGGACCCGCGGCGGATCCGATTCGAGTTTGAAACGCACTTCATTCATCACACACCTCGCATGTGCGGGCGGCGCGCGGGAGGCCGCTCAGCGGACTCCGCGCGATGGCGGGGGATCACGGCGGCGAGTCCGCAGAATGTCCTCGGGCGGGACGATGTTCGCGCTCGCGAGCTGCTCCGCTCGCTCGGCATCACCGGCGCAGATGCTCTCCACGAGCTCGCGGTGGGACTCGCAGATCTCCCGCGCATCCACTTCGCGGTTCGAGAGGGCAATGTACACTCTGAACTGATTTTCCACGCGCAAGTAGTGCTGCAGCAGCCGCTCGTGCCCGGAAAGACGGATGATGAGCTTGTGCAGCTCGCGGTCCAATCGGTCCGCTCTCTCGTGATCCTCCGACTCGGCCGCGGCCAGCAATTCCGCGAACGCCGCGCGCAGCAGGCTCGTACCGCGTCCGTCGATTCTCGAGGCCGCGAGCCG
This sequence comes from Steroidobacteraceae bacterium, assembly GCA_050739115.1. Lineage (GTDB taxonomy): Bacteria > Pseudomonadota > Gammaproteobacteria > Steroidobacterales > Steroidobacteraceae > 13-2-20CM-66-19. The sequence goes on from JBOIAQ010000044.1 coordinate 22,077, forward strand.
GGTCCCGAGACTTTCGAGCGCTCCTCGCAGCGTGTAGAGCTCCCAGAGGTCATGCGCACTTAGGTCGATGACCTGGTAGCCCGTATAGGGGACGTGACAGATGAGGCCCTCCTCGATCAGGCGCCGCAACGCCGAACGGATCGTGCCACGTGACAAGCCGTATCGCTCGGCGATGGCCGTCTCGAGCAACCGCTCGCCGGCTCTCAGTTCACCACGGACGATTTGTCGCCGCAGCAGGTCGGTTGCCTGCGCTTCGAGGCTCTGTCTGTTGATCGTCTCGGTCAAACGTAGCGAGTCCTGGATGGAACGACTTCCTCACCGGCCACTTCGGGCTCCAGATCGACGAGCTGTGCGGGAAATCCGGGTGCGCGCACGTGGATGCCGCAATCCTCTTCCAGCCGCTGAATGATTCGCGGCGAGAGAGCGCGCTCGCCGTATCGTGAGCGGGTATCGCGAAACATCTGCGTCACGGTGTCGGCGACTTCCGTCGGTACCCGGTGTTGGCGCGCCAGATCCAGAAAAAGACCGATGTCCTTCAGCGTCAGGTCGACCGTGAAGTTGATGTCGTAACTTCCGTTCAGGATCACCTGGCTTTCGGTTTCGTGTACGAAGGAATTGCCGGATGACGCCTTGATGGCTTCAAAAGTCGTTTTGGGATCCATTCCCGCCTTGAGCGCGACCGTCCAGGCTTCGGTCAGAGCAGCCAGATGGACAAAGGCGAGATAGTTGGTGATCACCTTGAGAACCGATGCGCTGCCGAGCGGCCCGATGTGAATGATTCTGCGACCCATGATGCGCAGCACCGGCAGGGCCCGCTCGAACGCCGCCCGCTCGCCACCGACGAAGATCGAAATGTTCCCCGTCGCCGCGCGATGGCAGCCGCCGGAGACCGGCGCATCGAGCGGTTGGGCCCCCGTTTGCGAGACCCGCGCACCCAATCGTCTGACTTCCGCCTCCTCGGTCGTGCTCATTTCCAACCAGAGCTTCTGGGGCGAGAGGCCTTCGAGCACTCCTTCGCGCTGCTCGAGGACTTGCGCGCTGATGACCGGAGACGGCAGGCAGGTGATGATGAGATCCGAGCGCAGTGCGAGCTCTTTCGGAGTGGACGCCCATTGCGCGCCGCGATCGAGCAGTGGCCTCGCCGCGGTTTCGTTGCGGTCGTGGACGATCAGCTCGCAGCCGTTACGCAGCAGGGTCCCCGCGAGTTTCGAGCCCAGGTTCCCGAGGCCGATGAAACCGATGATCATGCCGTGCGCCTCCTGTGCTCACCCACGATGGATGGGTCGAAAGCCCGGCGAGAGAAGATCCTGCGCACGCGCGACTCGAAATGCTCGAGCGGCGGCGTCGGGTAGTCCGGGTCGAACGCGGCCTGGTCCCACCTTTCGCAGAACCGGACACAGCTCTCGTACTGAGGGTGATCGCGGTACGCCGCTCGCAGCTCGGGATCGTCGCCGAGGAAATGAGCGTAGTAGACCTTTTGAAAGAGCCCATGATGCTCGACCACCCAGGTCACCTCGGCCCTGACGTAGGGCCGAATGATCTCGGCGGCATAGTTGGAATGATTTTCCGGCGCGAGACTGTCGCCCAAATCATGGATGAGTGCGCCGACGATCATCTCTTCGTCGGCGCCATCGGCTTCCGCCCGGCTGGCGGTCTGCAAGCAATGCTCGAGACGAGTGACCTGGTAGCCGCCCAGCCCGTCATCGAGTGCCCGCAGCGCATCGAGGATGCGGTCCGGCAGGCGCGCGATGTAATCGCGCTCCAGTTGGTTCAGGAACAGGTACTCGGCTTTCGTACCATTCTTCATCTGCCGGAAGCTGACTGTGCGCATGGCGGCCCGATTCGGCGGTTTTGGGTGATTGAAGCAGCCCTATTGTTGATTGTCAACAATCAAAAATTATCCTCTCGCCTCAATGGGATATGCCTGCCCGCACGGGCGGGCGGTCCGCCTGCGAAGGCGGCCGGTTGAGGGGGGGGACGATGGGCCCTGTCGGGGCTCGAAGCCGCCCCTCAGTCTTCCGGCGGCGAGTCTTCCGGCCATTGCGGCAGTGCGTCCGTGATCTCGTAGTAATCGCCCTTGTCGGCGACGAAGATATGCTTCGCCGCCTTCAGGCCCGTCGGGGACTCGAGAGTGCCGGCCCAGATGCTGATGTGGCCGCCATGAGTGGGCTCCCAGAAAAGCTGCGAGCCACAGGTATCGCAAAAGCCCCGCCGCGCGATCGCCGAGGATCGGTACCAGCGCAAACTCGCCGCCGATAACAGCCGCAAGTGCTCGCGCGCGCATGCGGTGGCGGCATCGAAATGCCCGCTCGAGCGGCGGCACATCGTGCAGTGGCAATAGATGATGGGCCGCAGCGGGCCGTGGACCTCGAACCGCACCGCCCCACAGAGGCAACGGCCGCATGCGATCGGACCCTGAGACTGTCCTGCGACCGGCGATTCAGCCATATCGACCGCTCTCGATGGCGATGGCACACCCGCCGGGTGGCCCTGATGTCATCGGCACGCTCGGCGTGCGCATGACCCTAAACGCCCCGGTAAATAACACCATTCTTCATCGCGAGCACCGGATGCTCGGTGGCGTGGATGTTCTTCAGCGGATTGCCGGGCAGCGCCATGATGTCCGCGTCGAACACGGGCGCCGAGGGCCCCTCGGCATTCGCGCGGGGCACGGCCAGAACGAGGTCGCAGAACAGCGAAACCCAGAGGAAAAGGTATCTCTCACGGTGGCTCCCCGTTACGACTCTTCTTCTGGTTGGTCAAGTTACCACCGATCCGCGGCCGTAGCATGACCGTCCGGTCAGGGAACGGAATGAAGTAGTTTGGTAACGCGACCCGCGTCTCGGCGGGTGCGCGGACCGCCGGAGGGACGCCAGACGATATCAGGGTGCAGCAGGCATTCCTCGCCAGAGTGCTCGGAAAGATCGAGACGGAGGTCGGAGCGGGAAGGAGCGGCGACCGGCCATCCGCCCGCGCACCGACTTTTTCGCCGCGACCTCGATTGTGACAGGAGTATTGCTTATGGTGGCGCGACGCCGTTCATGGTTGCCCTAAGCGATGCGCTGGAGCGCGTCAACGTGTCGCGAGCGCAGCTGCTCGCCCGAGCAGGCGTTGGTGCAGCAGGCGCTCGATCGTCTGCGCGGTGGCGGCCCGCAGGAATACCGGAAGCAGATCCATGGCGCCAACAGCGCAATTGCCCGTGCGCCGAGGCCTCGAGCGGCATGTGCATCGAGTGCCCTCGCGACCTTCGTGCGCCCCACGGAATGCTGCTTTGCACGCCTCCGACGCACGATCGAATTCTCGGAGCAGTCCGATCGTGAGGCGCTCGGAGAAGAGCTCGCGCGCAGTGCCTGCCGCCGGGCAGGCTGACCCGCATGTGGCCGACGGCCTTCGCCCTCAAGGAGCGGGCCACCGAAAATAGAGGCTCGGATCGCCGCCCTCGTCAGAGGAGCGGAGAGCCGATCGCCGCTACGGAGCTGCGGTTGGACCCGCTGTGCCCGAATGCTAGAATTGCGCGCCGTGCGTGGGGCGGTAGCTCAGCTGGGAGAGCGTCGCGTTCGCAATGCGAAGGTCGAGGGTTCGATCCCCTTCCGCTCCACCATTTACCCTTCCATGGACTTCCACCCAGCGCCAGCGAAGTCCAGAAAGTAAAAAAATACAGTGACTTACCGTCCAATGACGCCTGCAGCGATCCATTGACAGCCTGGCATAGGTTGGGGTACATGGCGGGGTATCTCGCAATCTCGCGGAACGGTACCCCACATTGGCCACTCTCAACGAGTCCCGGATCAGGGCCGCCAAGCCCGCTGGGAAGCCCTACAAGCTGTTTGACGAGCGGGGATTGTTCTTGCTCGTCACACCCGCCGGCGGCCGCCTATGGCGTTTCCGCTATCGGCTCGGTGGGGTAGAGAAGCTCCTGACTCTCGGCGCATACCCCGACGTACCGCTGAAACGGGCGCGCGAGAAGCGCGACGACGCCCGCAAGCTCGTCGCCGACGGCATCGATCCCAGCGCCAGGCGCCAGGCCGAGCGCAGCGCAGGCGCCAATACCCTCGTGGCTGTCGCGGACGAGTGGCTGATGACCAAGAAGCGGTCGCTTTCGCCCGGCACGTGGCAGAGGGATCACGATCAGCTCCACAAATGGGTGGTTCCGTATCTGGGAAACCGACCGATTGCCGCTATTGAGGCGCCGGAGCTGCTCGGGGTGTTGAAGCGAATCGAGGGGAAGGGCATCGCCGACACGGCGCACCGCACGCGCGCGGTGTGTGGCCGTGTGTTCCGCTATGCGATTGCGACCGGCCGGGCGGCGCGCTCGCGCCTCGCACGACAAAGAACTACGCCGCGATCACCGAACCCTCGAAGGTTGGAGAGCTGCTGAGGGCCATTGACGGCTACGACGGCCAGCCAACAACGGCGGCCGCCTTGAAGCTCGCGCCACATGTCTTCGTCCGCCCCGGCGAGCTCCGCGCCGCCGAGTGGTCGGAATTTTCACTGGATGGTCCGGAGCCTGAGTGGAGGATTCCGGCGGAACGAATGAAAATGGGCGAAACGCATATCGTGCCGCTCTCCAGGCAAGCCGTTGCGATCCTTCGCGAGCTGCGGCACATCACCGGCAATGGACGTTTCGTGTTCCCCGCGATCGGCGGGGGCGGTCGGCCATTGAGCGAGAACACGCTGAACGGCGGGCTACGCCGGCTCGGCTACTCCGGCGATCAGATGACGGCGCACGGATTTCGCAGTATCGCGAGTACCTTGCTCAACGAGCGAGGTGTCAACCCGGACCTCATCGAGCTGCAACTTGCGCACGCGGAGCGGAACAGGGTCCGGGCCGCGTACAACCGGGCGCAGCGGCTGGCAGAGCGACGGTTCATGATGCAGCAGTGGTCGGAGTACCTGGATAATTTGCGCGCGAACAGGCTTCCCAACGGCCCACGGGTGGAGATGGCGACAAGCAACGCGGCGTAATGAATTGCGAACCGCAGGATTCCACCTGCATTCCGAGCCGCACGGACGGGCTCCACCGACCGTAGCCGGCCACGAAGAGACAGTCAGTCGGCCCATTCGGGCTCGCCAAAGCCGCCACTCGCAGCCGGCCCATCCTGTGGCACTTCGGTGGCAGAGCTTGACCCGCCAGCCTTTCAGGTATTACTATGTGACTACCCGACGTACGGATTCACCAATGGCCGCGACAAGTCTGAAACTTCCCGAACAACTCAAACGTCGCATCGAGCGACTGGCGAGCGCCGCGAACAAGACACCGCATGCGTTCATGGTCGAAGCGCTCGCACGCGAAGCGGAGCGATCTGAGCTCAGGGCACGATTCGCGGAGGAAGCAGCTCGTTCAGAGGAAGAGGCCCTCTCGAGCGGGAAGGCCTTCGAGCTGGCGGCCACATTTGACTATCTGGCAGCGCGGGCGTCGGGCGCAAAGGCGCGCCGTCCCAAGGCCCGCACATGGCGAACGTCGAAATAACTCAACGCGCGCTCGCCGACTTCGAGCGACTCTTTGACTTCATCGCCACGGAGGACCTCCAAAGAGCGCGTGAGCAAATTCTGAGCGTCCGTAAAGCGCTCGAGCTTCTCGCGGACCATCCGCTGCTCGGGCGAGCCTCCGAAGAGGGCCGGCGCGAACTCATCCTGTCACGCGGCCGTTACGGATACATCGCGAAGTACCGTTGGCTTCCTGCCGAAGACATTGTCCTCATCCTGGCCGTTCGGCACCAACTTGAGGCGGGTTACGCCGGCGAATAGACGGAGCTTTTCGCGTCGACCCACACCATCGGAGGGCGACCGGCCAAGAACGGCCGCCGGCAGCACTCGGGTGAATTCCTCCGAAGCGGACACGCGACCGAGCACCAGAGCAGCGGTTAGAGTATCCGGCATATTTCAATCTTGAGCGCTGTTTCTGCATGTCGACTTGCCGTCTGGCGCGCTCCACTCGTGCTGACTCCGATGTTGACACCTGAGTGGACGGCACAGAACCGATCCTCCTACTATACAGGGGTAGAAATTCATGCTGGAACCTCGGGGGCGGAAGATGCGCGCACGTTCGGCTTTATTCCTGCTCGCCGCAGGTTTTTCGTTGCCCGCTAACGCCGCAGCGTCACAAAGAGCCGTTCGCGATGAAATTAGAGAGGCTCTCTCGGCCGCGCCACCATCCATCGCTGCTCATGCCACCGTATTAGCGCGGGCACCGCATGGTGGCTGGATCGTTCTGCGGCGCGGGAGCAACGGTTGGACCTGCGAGGCTCCGGGCGGAGACGATCCGGTTCCTCGTCCCGCATGTTTCGATGCGAACGGACTAACCTTCTTCCGAGCCTTTGCCGCGGGCCGGCCACCCGATCCGAACAAGCCGGGACTTTCCTATATGCTCCGGGGAGGATCAGCATGGAGCAACACCGATCCGAAGGCTACGAAGCTTCCCGCCGGACGCAAGGATTACATCCGCATTCCTCCCCATATAATGATCCTTGATTCGAAGGTCGCGAACGAATCGGGATTGCCACTGCACGAAACCAACCCCAATACACATATTCCATTTGTGATGTTCGGGGGCACGAAATACGCCATACTGATCATTCCCGCAAAATAGCGAGGACATGCGAACACTCGCGCTCGCGCTTTGCAGTAGCTCGGGCGGCTGGCATGCGACCAATCGTCTCAGGCCGGCCAGGACCGGCCATCGGCTTCTCAATCCCGGATGTCTGGAACGGCTGGACTGCGGTCATCTGGTGCAGGCTTCGGCTTGACGAGCAACAGCCCAAGCAAAGCCCTCCACCGCTAGCAGTTCTGGGGGCTCGGCTATCCATAACTGCGCAAGCCCATGGCGCGCGAAGTCCTACCAACGTAGCCCAACTCGCGCCGCGCGGCGTCATCATTGACGCTGAACTCCCGCCCGATCATGCGCATCATGGAGCGGGAAATCGGTGGGTCACCGTCTCTGCGTGCGATGGCCCAGACGGCGTCCATCAACCGACCCAGCGTCGATGCAATGCCGTAGGGCATCGACGACAATTTCTCGATGGACAGGCCCTGAACGCTAGCGAGCGAAGCGACGAATTCGCGAAACGTCAGTTTCTCTTGATCGGTGACGAAAAAGGCGCGACCACCCTCACCACGCGCCAAGGCGCATTGAACCGCTTCGACGACATTGTCGACGTAGCAGGTGTCAAAGGCGTAGTCACCACGGTTGATAAAGGCGAACCGCCCGGAGTTGATTGCCTGGGGCAGCGCCCGGCTGAATGGGTCGCCGGGCCCCCAGAGTGCCGGCGGGCGAAGAGCGAGGGCGCGGAAGCCCGGCTTGTTGGCCTCCAGTACGATCGATTCAGCCCGTGCCTTGCTTGCCAAGTAAGCTGAGAAGTGGTTCGGAAATGTCGGTGCGCGCTCATCAGCATCGCGGACGGGCGTACCGGCATTGTCCATGATGATGCCCGCCGCACTGATGTGAACGAAAATCCTCGCCCCCGCACGCTCGGCCGATGCCAGAAGCCTGCCGGTGCCATCCACATTGGTGTGGAAGAACGGTTCACGCGGCCCAGAAAACCGGAACAATGCTGCCGCATGCACGACAGCATCGACCGCAGGCAGCGATAGCGACGCCGTGCTTTCCAGATCGGCGTCGACGGGAGACGCGCCCAATGCCCGAAGTTTCGCGTGGGACGCCGACGAACGCGTGAGAGCAGACACCTGATGGCCATCTCGCGCGAGTTGCGGGATCAGGCGCCCCCCGAGAAGGCCAGTACCTCCGGTGACGAGAATATGCATGACGATCAGCCTTCCGATTCAGGAGTCAGGATGGTGCCCACAGCGTTCTCGCGAATGTACTCAAGAACGTCCGTGGTAGGTGGCGCCGTATTGCGAAGTTGAGCCGTGACATAGAGCAGCGATGCAGCATTTGCCGATGACCACATCAGATCGGCGGCCGCCACGACCGTGAGTGCGAGCCGCCCTTGGGCCTCGATGGCCGCAATGCGCTCAATCAGAAGCGTGAAGGCTTGTTGGGCTGCCGGTATCTGGGCACCCTGGAGGACACGGCTCATCATCGCCGCATAGAGTCGGGGCCGCGCCGCCGCGAAGCGTACGTAGTCGTCCCATCCCTCACGCAGAGCAGTGACGGGCTCGGTGGATTTCACCGCCGCTTTCTTGCCGTCGAGAAACTGAGAGAACGCCTCAGCCATCGCGGCGCTCAATAGCCCATCAGCACTACCGTAGTGGTGGTAGAGCGTGGGAGCGGTGACGTTGGCCAAGGCGCAAACAGCGCGCGTAGAGAACTGGGCCTCGCCTTCGTGCTCGAGAACCTTCAGAGCGGCAGTGAGCAAGGCGGTGCGAGTGTCCATGTCGACACTATAGCGCCGCTATATGGATCTGTATAGCACCGCTATAGTGGTATTGCTGTCGCAGTTGCACCCTGAGCGGAAGGGCCAAACTCCGAGTTCAGCTATGACCGCTCTGGGGAAGTACAGTCATTTCGCAGGATTACCGGGATGACCGATTTGGGCACGAACCCGTCAGGCCGGCGTAGGTACTTCGGTGTCGTGCGCCAAGGGTCACTGTCATTGGCTCGCAAGTTTGGTAACTTGCCCGTAATTGCTTCTCACTTGCCGAGGTAGTGCGTCGTGACTCCTTCCCTACTGTGTCCCAGCTCCTCCGCGACAACCTGACGGGCTGCTTGGTCAGCATCGCGATTCACGGCTGCTCCGCCGCGGACCGGCGAATCAGAACCTGTCAGCTCTCGATAGCGCTCGTTGGCGTATTGATGGCGAAGCCCATGACTGGCGATGCCCTGCTTGCGTGTGATGCCGCAGGATCGCACGACGTGGTAGTAGTGATTCTTCCACTGCGACAGCCTCTGCAGTGGGTCGCTGGTGCTCGAAGAAGGCGTCGAGCAGAATGTCTTGGCGAATTCGAGCAGCGCGCGCTGCTCCGCAGTGCGGATCGGCTCGACCCGATCCCGCCCACCCTTCGTGCCGTGCGTGACGCTGAGGTATGTTCCCTTGTCGGCGAGATGGGGTCGGAGCTGCATGGCTTCCCGGGCTCGGAGACCGAAGGCGAGCTGCAATTGGAGCTGCAGCGCAACGCGCTCGTCTTTCTGGCGAACCTGCTCGATTTTCGCGCCGACATCGATGCCGTGCCCCGACCAGGTCTTGTCCTGGCGAGCGATCGAGGAGCGGGCGGCCGTCCCTGACCCCAGATAATGGTCGATCCCTCGGACCATACCCGCCTTCCCGATCCACTCGGCGAACGTGCGGAAGATCGAGAGATTGTTTTGCAAGGTGGAGGCTGATAGGCCTCGGGCGTGCCAGTCCTTCACCAGCACCTCGATGTGCTTGCCGCGGAGACTCGTCACCGTGTCGAGCCGGAAATTTAGCTCATGAAGCCGCTTGAAGCCGGCATACAGGACATCGCCGCGCTTGTCCTGGGTGGCGAAACTCGCCACCGCCCCATCATGTCTCGCGCCGTTACGCTCCTTGAGCACTGCGGCAAGCGTCGCCTTCCAGCCGCCGGCGGCCCGGGCGGCGGACCTGCTGAGAGCGGTCAGGGTATTTGAGGGACTGGTTTTCACGGACTGTGATGGACACGCGGTGTAAGTGATCGTGACGGCGGCACGGTCGGCGGTGGATCAGAAGGGAGGGTCGTCGAGTGGCAGCGATTG
>JBOIAQ010000045.1:0-31022 GCA_050739115.1 Steroidobacteraceae bacterium
TGCTCCGGAAAGCTACTCACCGCAACAACTCGATGAGCTCGATCGACTCACCGAGAAGTGGATCGAGCATCACCAAGCGGCTGGCAAAAAACGTCCGAGAACTCCGGACTCTTGAGCCCGGTACCATGTCGACTCTAATCGGAGGGGAATTGGCGGGTGGAGTTCCATTAAGCACAGCGACTAGGCTCGGTATCGGCTGGCCCGCCGCGTAACCCGGAAAGCCATGCACGGTGACGCCGGCCGTATGTGAGAGGAGCTCCCGCAGGGTGACTGGCGCGCTCTGCGTAAATGCATTCGATGGAACCTTCCAGGTCCTCAAATACTGATTGACGTCCGCATTGAGACTGAGTTTCCCTTCCTGGACCAAATGCAACACTTCCAGTGCCGTCAGTGGCTTGCTTATGGACCCAGCTTCAAACAACGTATCGGGAGTAACCCTGGGTGCACCAGGCCTCTCGGCTCCAAAACCGCGCGCCCATTGGATTTTGCCGTCATGAATTAGGGCTACGCTGATAGCCGGGACGTGGAGCGCCTGCATCTGGCTTGCAAGCTGGTCGTAATGAATGGGCTTTCCCTCAATCACGACGGGCGGCATAAGACGGTACTCAACGGCGGCAATTCCCTGGGCCGCGGTGGGCGGAGGCGCCGCCGCCAGGACGCTAAAGGAGCAGGCCATCCCGAATGCCGCTGCAACAATGGCGGTCCAGTAATTAGGCAGCGCGCGGTGTGGCCGCCAAGAGTTGAAATCTTGCATCATGCCAGCCCTCGATTAGCGTTCATCGGCCGCTTATGAATTTGTATGAATCAGCGGAGCCCACCGATAGCAGCGCAGAAACCCGATTGTTTCACCTCGGCTACGCAGGAGCAAGATCGCACGCCTCCGGGTGGTTTGCGGACATTCGCGGGAAAGCTGTTGACCGGCGGCGTGCGAAGCGCATGAAAGTTCCGTACGCTCAGTGCAGCTCAGTGCAGCTATCCGCCACGCCCGAATGGCTGCTATTGGGCTAGCAATTGGCGATGACGAGTGTCTCAAAGTGTTAAGCGTTGTCCGAAGCCTGCCCCGTGGGCTGCGGTATCCGGTTGAGGCACGGCTTGACGGGTAGGCGTCGGACAACGCCCAAGGGAGGAAACCGCGGGAGGAGATGAGGCGGCTCAGTCGAGCGATGGACTATGGGGATTTGAAGCGAGGCGACGGCGCTGATCGTGAAGCGGAGGTTCGATGCCCGCGAGGCCGGACTGACTGAAGGCTCGCGGTGGGATCGCACCCGGAGATGGAGATAGCCTCGAGGGGTTCAGCGGAGCGATCAGGACAACGGGCCTGCATGTCAGCGTGCACGGGGCTGGCGCCGACTGCGGTGGACGATGCTGCAAAGCGTTCAGGAGCATGGCGAGGGAGGCGGAGCGCGGATAGGCGGCTGCGGTGGCAGTGCGCAGACGACGATCATCGGTGCTCCGCAGTGGCGGCAGAAGAAGGGGCTCGAGGGGCTGGAGTTGGCTTCGGCCTTGGAGCTTTTGTGAGGGTCCTCCGGAGCTGAAGGCGCAACGTGCAGCAATGCGCGCACGGTGGCGAGCTCGACGGTGCGATGAGCGTTGCCGAGAAGGCCGTAGTGACGGATGCGATGGAAGCCGCGCGGTAGCACGTGCAGGAGGAAGCGGCGCATGAACTCCTCGGCGGCGAGGGTCATGGTCTTGTACCGTGTGCGGCCCTTCACCCGGTAATCCTTCCAGCGGAAGGTGACGCCGCGCTCATCGTGGGCGATGAGGCGGCTGTTGGAGATGGCGACGCGGTGAGTGTAGCGGGAGAGATAGGCGAGGACCGCGGAGGGACCGGCGAAGGGACGCTTCGCATAGACGACCCACTCGATCTGACGCAAGGGCGCGAGCCACTCGGCGAAGCGCACGGGATCGGCGAGCTCGGCGTGCTCGCTGAAGAACTGCAGCTCGCCTCGCGCATGAAGACCAGCGAGTTCCTCGAGGAAGCGCCGGCGGAAGAAGCGCGACAGCACTCGCACCGGCAGGAAGAACCCCGGCCTGCAAGGGACCCACCGATCCGCGTCCACGGTAATGCCGCCGCCGGGAACGATGCCGTGCACGTGGGGATGATGGGTGAGCTGCGATCCCCAGGTGTGAAGCACCAGCGTCACGCCGATGCGGGCACCGAGATGTCGCGGGTCGGCGGCGATCGTGCGCAGCGTCTCAGCGGTGGCGTCGAACAGAAGCCCATAGATGCGCTCCTTATTGGTGTAGGCGATGGCGCTGATCGGTGCCGGCAGGGTGAAGACCACGTGGTAGTACTCGACCGGCAAGAGATCGGCTTGCCTCTCTTGCAGCCAGCGCTGAGCGGCACTGCCCTGGCACTTCGGGCAGTGCCGGTTGCGGCAGGAGTTGTAGGCGATCTGAGGTTGCGCACAGCTTAAGCACAGCAGCTGGTGTCCGCCGAGCGCGGCGCTGCGGCAGCGCTCGATGGCGGACATGACCTTCAGCTGCCCGAGGCTTAAGTGACCGCGCTCCCGGACACGCCAAGCGGGCCCGTGGGCGCGGAAGATGTCCGCGACCTCAAGGGCCGGACGCTCCACGGCGCCCTGCTACGAGGAGCGGCGCACCTCCAGAGGACTGATCACCTGGCGCAAGGTCTCGGTGGCCACCTGGGTGTAGAGCGCTGTGGTGTCGAGCTTCTTGTGACCGAGCAGCACCTGGATGACGCGGATGTCTTCCTTCTGTTCGAGCAGGTGAGTGGCGAAACTGTGCCGCAGCGTATGCATCGAGACGCGCTTGTCGAGACCCGCTTCGCGGGCGGCTGCATGCACGGCGCGGTTCAACTGTCGCGTGCTCATCGGGTCAATCGGGTTCTGACCCGGGAAGAGCCACCCACCCTCGGGCATCTTGCCCTGAGCGCGCGCCACGCGGTACCAGGTGCGCAGCCGCTCGAGCATCACTGGGGAGAGCATGGCGTAGCGATCCTTGCTGCCTTTGCCCTTCTGGACGCGCAGCACCATGCGCTGACTGTCAACATCGGTGGCCCTCAGCGCGACGACTTCACTGGCGCGCAGCCCCGCCCCGTAGGCTACCGAAAGCGCCGTCTGATACTTCAAGCTCCCGGCGGCGGCGATCAGGCACCGGACCTCATCGCGACTCAACACCACCGGCAATGTGCGCGGCACGAAGACGTGCTGCATCTTCGCCATCAGTGCGCCACGATCGAGCGTCACGCCGAAGAAGAACTTCAGCCCCGTGATGGTGGCATTGAGCGTAATCGGCGAGGCGCCATGATCGACCAGGTGCAGCTGGAAGTTGCGCAAATCCTCGGCAGTGGCGGTATCGGGCGAGCGGTTCAGATATCGAGCAAACTTCCGTACGGCGCGGATATAGGCAACCTGCGTCTGTGGTGCGAGCTTGCGCATCCGCATGTCTTCGATCATGCGTTGACGCAGAGGGGAAACGGCTTTGGTCTGAGAGCTCATGACACTGCTCCGGTCCAGAGAAGAGGCGGATTGCCTCCCCTCCGAACTTACGGAACAAAGCCAAAAAGCTCACACCTTGGCATCCCCTCGATCGAAGCCACCCCTACCGCGCGAGCGGTTTAGTCCTATGGCCGCGTGGTGCCGGACGATCCGATACTAAACGGCACGCGTCGCTGCCAACTCGACCGGCCGCTTCGCGGGAGCAAGGGCGATCAGCGGCACGCCAATCACGATCAGTATGGCGGACATGCCAAATAACTCCGGGCGGCCGCCAACGTCATTGTAACTTTGAACCAGCATGACGGATGCGTGGGCGAAGCTTGACCATGCCGTGAACGAGATCAGGCTGCGATGCGCCGATGGATTCCGCGCCGCGATCAGCATGAACACTCCAAGCGTGACGTAAAGGCTGAGGAACATCGGCACAATGTCATCGGAGCGTTGCCAGTGCCATAGAGACGCCACTAGCGGATAGATACCAGCCGAAAACAGCAGGCCGGTCGCGATCATTACGAATTTCAGCGCCCGCTCTTGAGTCATAGCGCCCTCCCGCGAGTTCTGCGATCCACGATACCGGTTCGACCTGGCCCGCCTCGCGTTCAGTTCAAGCGCTTTGCTGGAAGGTCTCGACCTCCCTGATGAAGCACGAGGCCCGTGATCTCGCCCTTCGAGTCTGCGACGAAGGTAATCCGTGCGTCGATCATTCGCGCGAAGAACTCCGTCTGCGATTCCGCATAGATGGGTACCGGTCCCTGTCCTGTGGCCTGGGTCACGAGATGCTCTCCTGCCCGAGTCACGGTGAGAATGAAGTCCGGCGCGAGCTGGTACTTGCCGACGTACTTCTCGAGCACCATCACCGGCAGTGAAATCGCCTTCGGCAGAGCCGGCACGTTGGTGCTGATTCGGCTCGCATGAATTGCCCGGCCCCCTTGGTGCAGGACAAGACCCGTGACTTGGCCATGCTCGTCCCGGATGAAGCTCACAGAGGCGTGGACGACCGTCCAGAAGAAGAGGTCCTTCGAGGCGGGGAAGATCGGTAGCGCTTGCTGCCCGATCCCTTGGGCCGTCAGTTGATCACCTGTCCGCCTCAGAGTAAGAATAAAATGCGGTCCCAGCTCGTATTGGCCGACATACTTCTGCAACGTGGCAGGAGGGAGCTTGATTGGGGTGTAGGCTTTCGGCATGTCGTAGCGCTTGCCGAATAGAATTGCCGCCAGAGAGCTGCCGATGTCGTCCATATCGGGAGATGTCATATTGTCGACGACGATGACGTATGCGTCATCGTTCGGGAACCAGCTGTTGTGCGTCGTGAAGCCCTCGATTCCACCGTTGTGCCAGATCTCTTTGTGTCCGGACAGGGAGGAAATTATCCAGCCGAATCCATAGTGAGAATTTGGCCCTGCCGCCACGTGGGGCGACAGCATGTCATTGCGCAGATTCGCCGGCAGCACTCTTCCCGCGTCCAGCGCTTGGTCCCATTTGTAGAGGTCGAGGACCGTTGAATAAAGGGCCCCGGCGCTGTAGGGGACGGTCATGTTCACGAAGTTCGCGGGCTCGTATCCCTTGGGCGTGTAAAAGTACCCCTGCGCATGTGTGCGCGGCGCCGGGTGGCTGCTGTCATAGCCGGTGGCGCGCAGGCCTAGCGGCTGGAAAATATTCCGCTCGAGAAATTGACTATAGCTCTCGCCGGAGACGCGCTCGATGATGTAGCCTAGAACTTCGTAGCCTGAATTGCTGTAGCTGAATTTTGCCCCTGGTTTGAAGTCCAGCGGCTTGTCCTTGAACAGGGCAATCAGTCGCGCGGGCGTAATGGATTCTTTTTCGACAGCCCGGTAATTCGGAAATGACGTGAAGTTGGGTATTCCAGACGTGTGCGTCAGCAGATTGTAGATCCTGATCGGTTGCCAGTCGGCGGGACAGTCCGGCACGTACTTGCAGACCGGATCTTCGAAGTTCAGTTTTCCTCTTGCCTGCAGCAGAAGAATCGCCGTCGCCGTGAACTCCTTGGTGACCGATCCGATGCGAAACTCTGTGTCGGGCGTATTCGGGATCCCGAGTTTCAGGTTGGCCTTCCCGTAGCCCTTGGCGACGATGAGCCTGCCGTGTTGCGCGACCAGTATTGCGCCCATGAAGTGATCGACCTTCACGCTTGCGCGCATGTATTGGTCGATTTTGGCTCGCAGTTCCGAGGCCCGCGCGGTAAAGCAGGTGGCCAACAGCATCAACCATATGAGTCCCATCGCTCGGCGTGATCGCATCGGCATTCCTCCCCTGTCGACTTATTGGTGTTTCGAACTCAGCCGCTAACGTGGTGTTAATGTAGTACGAATCGGTTGGGTCTACTACGCTCTCGAGGAGCAAATTTACCGGTACGGCTCGATCGGGGCGGGCACGGGGCGTCGATCCTCGAGTCCGCCTACGATCCTATTCGTCGTCAGTCAAGCTCACGCTCGCCGTATACGCTCTCGCATTTGCCTTCGGCACCTGTGTACACGTAACTATGCTGCTACATGTACAGCTTCAAACTGCGTTTCTTGGCTTCGTTCTCGGATCCGCGCCATCTCTATGGTCGTATCTCGCACGCAGAGACGCCGCGTAGTTATCGCCCGTCGAGCGCCTACCACGCTCTGTTGATGGCGGTTGAAACCCGCGTCTTTCTGGTGATCGACGCGTTTTTTGGGAATTTCTGGCACGCTGCTTGCTTCTAGTCGGAATTTCTCCTTCCTGTTCGCTGAACAACTTCCTGATTCTTCATAGGAAGCGTTTGGAGGTCTTCGTGCGACGTACTGCAGGATGACATGGCTGCTACGCGTTCGCGCTGCGAAAAGGCGCGCCTTGGCCGCCAGAATCACGCGGTTTCTGGCCGCCGCTAACACGCTCTGCACCAACGGCCGCTTTAGTGGAAATCGCAGGCGAGTGCCGAAGGGCGGCTCCTGGCCGATCTCGCCACGTTTGCGAGCTTGCACGCCGGGAAGAGCTGGCGGCCACGCTACTTGGCTAGGTTGGCGACGCCGCTGTCCCAACAAAGACCAGCGGCAAATCCGGGCGGCAGTCGATCAAGCCGTCATGCTCTGCCGGGAAACGCACCTCGAGTACCGGCGACGACGCCTCGAAGAAGTCGAGTAGCGCCACGTCGTGCACTCGACGCGCTGCCTTCGCCAGGGATCGCGCGAATGGCACTCCGACCGCAATTCTTATGACATTTCTCACCGGTGCTCGGTGACTTATCGGCTCGTTGCTCGTAGGCCGCTCGACGCGAAGCGAAGGCACCCAAAACAATGCCGGCTCCGCTAGGGTCAAGCCCTGCACAACCTCGATGCTCGTCGGGTGCGGGAGATATGCAGGGTGGTAGGACTGAGTCGTGAACGGCAGCTGAGAACCCTGCGTAGGGACACCGCCGTAGACGATGCCGAATCGGCTGGCGCCTTCGTCCCTACGCGACCAATGCTCCCACAGACCTGTGTGGCGGACAGCGTCGGCTGCCGCCTCCAATGGATCGGCCACCCACAGCAGTTCGAGCATGAAATTCGCGAAGAAAAAGCGCCGATTGGCAGTTCCTTGACCTGGATGGACGTTCCGCGAGCCCTCGACAAAAGCGCGCTCGATGAGCACCTCCGCCTCTGGAGCACCGACGCTGCAGGTGATGAAGGCGTGATCCAGGTACAGAGCCATCGCAGGTAGTCCCGGCGGTCAGAGAGAGACAGACGCCACCAGCGTACTCGAATGCCCTATGTCCGTTGTGGAGGACTTTGAGTCGTCACCGCGAATGACAGAAGGTGGCCGACCAGCGCCGGATCGGTTGACCCCACCTGATCGAACGTAAGGTGCGGTTCGACTTGCCGATCGTCAATTCCCGACCACCCCGATCCTACGTAACCACGCGTCGGCCAGCTTCGGCCAGTGGGTGATCGGTAATTTCGTCGGCCTTAGTCCAAACGCATGGACGCCCCCGGCGTAGATGTGGAGTTCTGCCGGCACGTGTTCTTTCGCAAGCGCCATGTAGTAAACCAGCGACTGTTTCACGCCGTCCACGTAGTCGTCTTCCGCCTGTACCAAGAAAGTCGGCGGTGTGTCACGCGACACGGGAACGTTGGGGTTCAACGCGTCGTTGTCGCTCGCAAGGTCCCTGTCGGTCGCGAGATGCCCCGGATAGATGGCGATGGCGAAATCCGGGCGGGCACTTTTCTCATCGGCCGCATCCACAGGGGGATATATGCGGTGTGCGAAGTGAGTACTGATTTCAGCTACCAGGTAGCCCCCTGCCGAGAATCCCAGCACGCCCACCTTATGCGGGTCAATGCGCCATTCTCTGGCGTGCAGGCGTACGAGCCCCATCGTTCTCTGAGCGTCCTCTAGCGCCTGCGTTGGTATCGCGAGATCGTCGGGACGGCAATCGCCGTCCCCACTATGCGACTGCATTGCACAGCGCCCCACCCGCCAGTCGTAAGGCAAGCTCGGGACGCGGTATTTCAGAAGTACGCAAGTGATCCCATTGGACGTCAGCCAGTCACACGCTTCCGTACCCTCCAGAGCCATGATTAGCCCATAGAAGCCTCCGCCGGGGAATACTACGACCGCTGCCCCCGTGTTTCTTCCCTTCGGCGCATAGACCGTGATGGTTGGTCGCGTCACATTGGTTACCGCGGTCAGAGGCCGGCCGGCCAGCAGGCGTGTACCCACCCAAACGGTTTCGGGCCCTGGCACGGGTTGCGCGTCGGGCGCCGTTCCGGGCCATATCGGGATTTGCGTGTGCCCGGCAGTAGGCTGCCAAGCCCTCGCGTGCGCCTGGATGCACCCGCATGCAGCCAACAGGCACAAAACGCAGACGCATACTTTCATGGAGTCCCCCCTGGTGGATGTTCCGCGAAGAGGTGCCATGACCTTGTCGCCGACACCAAGCCGCGGAATCCTGCGCTTAGTATCTGGCGTTACGCAATCAGATCCGCAATTTTGCACTTCCGCCAACGCCGATCGGTGCTGACGGCTGAGGTCGACTCACGACTGTCCGCGTTGGGGAAGCCCCCTCGAGCGTGCGACCGCCCGGATTTCCCCCCAGGATGCTGACGATCACATGTCCGACCCTCAACCGCCATTGGAGCTACTCCGCAACAGCCGTCCGATACTTGCGATCTCGCGCCGGTCACCGACCGGGGAAACAGCTTCGAGGCCGGGTATCTAGTCGAGCAGCGAATGTCCTTCGGGCAGCTGATGCGCATACCAGGCCGCTAGCCGATGCCGAATCGTCTTATTGCTGACCTGATCCTCGGGCATTGGCGAAATAACCTTGTCGTGCACAAGTAACCGATACACGTACAGAGCCTTATCGCTTGCCGAGTCTGTGGACTCGAATTCGACCGCCTTGCGGTTCTCCGCATATCTAACGCCGGCGATCAAGGCCGCCTTGAATAACTCCGCTTCGTGCTTCAACTTCTTCATATGCCAACTTGATACTCGGCTGGGGTTCGAACGAGGGTGAGCGCGATCGGAACGGGAATGCCTGTTCTAGCTCTCCCGGCCAAGTCGCCGCTGCGTTACTTCTTCGCGCGCGTCGTCGATTGCGGCCATCACGGCACCGGTATCGGTCGCCACATTTTCGCTCTCGAAGATGCCTGTGATTTCGCTTTCGGGTTGCAGCTCACCTCGCTCGAATAGCGCCCATATCTCGCGCGCAAATTCGGTAGCGAGCAGATCGGGCGCAGAACGACCGAGTGTGGATCTGAGATTGTTGACGTCTCGTTCCAGCATCGCAAGCGCCCCGTTGTTTCCGGCCGCATTCACCGCCTGTGGCAGATCGATGATCACCGGGCCGTCGGCAGCAACCAGGACATTGAATTCGGATAAATCGCCATGGATGAGCCCAATGCTCAGCATGCGTACAACTTGCCGCATCAGCAAGCCGTGGTACCCGCGTGCCATGTCGGGGGAAAGCTCAACTTCTCCCAGACGCGGAGCCGGATTTCCCACTACATCCGTCACCAATTCCATGACCAGAACATCATTGAAGTACCCATAGGGCTGCGGCACTCGCACACCAGCCGCAACCAACCGGTAAAGGGCGTCCACCTCGGCGTTCTTCCAGGCAGCCTCTTGTTCCCTTCTGCCGAAGCGGGTGTTCTTGGCCATGGCTCTCGTCTGCCGGCTGCCGCGAACCTTGCGACCTTCCTGGTACCGAGCTCGCCTTTGAAAGCTTCGCTGAGCCATGTTCCGATAAACTTTCGCGCAGCGAATGTGATTTCCCGTACGCACCACGTAAACAGTTGCTTCTTTGCCGCTTTTCAGCGGCCGGATGACCTCGTCTATGACGCCATCGTCGATCAGAGGCTGCAGGCCCTCGGGAACCTTCATCGTTTACTTGGAGGCGGATCAAAGCACGCACGCGCCCTCGGAGAATCCGAGACTGCATAGGCAGGCAAGGCCGAGGCTGCTAACGTGCGAGCCAGCAGCCTCTCGATATCGCGCAGCAGCGGGAATTCATCGGGCGCGACCAGCGAGATCGCGCAACCCGCGCCGCCGGCGCGCGCGGTGCGCCCGATCCGGTGCACGTAGTCCTCGGGCACGTTCGGCAGCTCGTAGTTGACCACATGCGGCAGCTCCTTGATGTCCAGCCCGCGGGCGGCTACCTCGGTGGCCACCAGCGCGGTGATGCGCCGTGCCTTGAAGTCGGTGAGCGCCCGCACTCGTGCAGCCTGGCTCTTGTTGCCGTGAATCGCCGTGGCTCGGATCCCGGTGGACTCGAGTTGCTGCGTGAGACGATTCGCGCCGTGCTTGGTGCGGGTGAACACCAGCACCTGGGCCCAGCGGCCGCTCTGGATCAGGTGCGCGAGCAGATGGCGCTTGTGCTCTTTGGGCACGCGATACACCTGCTCTTCGATGCGCTCGGCGGTGGCATTGCGCGCAGCAACCTCGATGTGCTCGGGCTCGCGCAGAAGACGGCCGGCAAACTCCCGGATCGGCGCCGGGTACGTGGCCGAGAACATCAGATTCTGCCTCTTACCGGGCAGGAGCTTCAGGATCCGTCGGATCGCGGGTATGAAGCCCATGTCGAGCATCCGGTCCGCCTCATCGAGCACGAAGCACTCGACGCTACGCAGGTCGAGCACGCGCTGTTGGGCGAGATCCAGCAGCCGCCCCGGAGTGGCGACCAGCAGATCACAGCCCGAGCGCAGCGTCTCGATCTGCGGATTGATGCTCACCCCGCCGAACACGACCGTGGTGCGCACCGCGAGATATTTGCCGTACGAGCGGGCATTTTCGGCGACCTGCGCGGCGAGCTCACGGGTCGGAGTCAGGATCAGTGCACGGGGTGCTCGATTGACACCTGCGGCGAGCTTCTGCAGCATCGGCAGCACGAACGCGGCCGTCTTGCCGGTACCGGTCTGGGCGCCGGCGAGCACGTCGTGCCCGGCGAGCACCGCGGGAATCGCCTGGGACTGAATGGGGGTGGGCGCGCTGTACCCCTTCTCGGAGAGTGCGCGCAACAGCTCGGGCGCGAGCCCGAAATCGGCAAATGACATAGGAAAACCTCGGAAATCGTTGGCTCGCCCGGCAGCGCCTTTGAGGCCCCAGCGGACCGCATATGGGCCCGGCAGGCAACGGCTGCGGCGGTCAGACGCGAGAGTGGGTTATTGCGGAAAAATCGAAGTGCGTCGGGCGGAACAGACTGCGAGCGAAGCCGGGCGCTGACCGCGCACCCTGAGTTTCAGCGTGCCGCACTCTATAGAGTTTGCCTGCGCCCGTCCAATCCGGACAATGCGCGTAGGTCCCCGGTCACACTCCGCGATGCGCATATCGCCTTCGGCGAGCCGCTCGGGAGCTTTCCGGGCACTGGCCGCAAGGAGTGCCAGCCTTTACGGCGTCTTCGCCTTGCCTACGAATCCTATTCCCGGCACCCTTTCGTCCGGTTCGCAGCCCCGACGCGAGATCGCTGCCCATCCCGTCGATTGACACGAAGCCACTCATGAACGCAACGCTCTATCTGGCGTCAACCTGGGTTATCCCGGTGGTGCTGGCAATTACGCTCCATGAAGCCGCGCACGGTTACATGGCAAAACGCTGCGGCGATGATACGGCTTGGCGGCTTGGGCGTGTCTCGTTCAATCCGCTCAAGCACGTCGATCCCATGGGCACCATCGCGCTGCCGGCGCTCTTGCTTCTGACGCACGCGCCCTTTCTATTCGGATATGCCAAGCCGGTCCCCGTGCGGTTCGAGCGCTTGCACAATCCTCGCCGCGACATGGTCTGGGTGGCTGCGGCCGGCCCCGTTATGAATCTCCTATTGGCGACGATGGCCGCGCTTCTGCTGCACGCAGTGGCCCTGCTGCCGCCCGCGGCGGGCCGGTGGGTACTCGGCAATCTAGTCCACACCATCGAGCTCAATGTCGTTCTCGCAATCTTCAATCTGATCCCGCTGCCGCCGCTTGACGGCGGGCGCGTAGCCGTGGGCCTGCTGCCGAACGTTCTGGCAGTGCCGCTCTCCCGGCTCGCGCCCTACGGCATGGCAATCGTCATTGGGGCGTTGTTCATCGGGCCGTTCATCGCGGCCCACACCAGCGCCCACTTCGACCTGTTCACACAGATCATCGAGCGCCCCTCGGCCGCCCTCATCAGGGCAATCCTGGCGGTGACGGGAACTTACTGACCGTGCGGCCCTTAGCGGTCGGTTCCACGATTGACATGCGCGCACTCGCCGACAGAGCGGAATTCGGCCGCAACCTCGTTGCCGTGGGCGAAACTCGAACATGTCCATGAGATCGCCGATCGCCGGGGCGTAGCGGGGCCCGTAGGGATCGGAGCGCGAGGCGCGGAGATTCGGCAGATTGTCGCGGCCGCGGGATGAGATGCGCTCGTGGATCCTCCAGTTCGCTTCGACGAACTTGTCGAAGGAGAGGTGATCGTCATAGGTATGCACGATGCGACCGCCGCGGGAATAGCGGGAGATCACGATGAAGGGAATGCGCGTGCCGTCGCCGAAGAAGTCGATCGGCTGCACGTAGCCCTCATCGTAGAAGTCGCCGCCCTCATCGACCGTGATCATGATGGCTGTATCCCTCCAGAGGTGGGGTTTCGCCTGCACCAACATCACGATCCTGTGCACGAATCCCTCGAGCAGATCGACCCTGGAGGAGGCCGAGTGACCATCGAGCAGATCATCCGGCTTGACGATCCCGACGTCGAGCAGACTCCCGCGGCAGATATCGGCATAGAGATCCTCGGGGCCCACACTGTTCCGGCGCAGCGCCGGATTGGTCATGATCTGCTCGGAATAGAGGAACGGGTCGCAGATGTTGCAATAGGCGCCGGGGTCCGGACGCTCGCGGCCGCCGTCCCAGCCCTGGCCATAGTACTTCCAGCTGACGTGATGGCGGCTCAGTAACAGGCCAATATTGTCCTGACGCGTCGGCGGTATGGTGAACTGCGTGGGCCCCAAGGCCGCGGGTTGGCCGGCGCCGAGATACCCAGGATTGTAGCTGTTGACGAGATAATAGGCGCCCGACCTGTCGACCGATGCGACCCCGGGCTGGCTCGGATCCGCGCACTCCACGTAGGATCCGCCGCCACCGGTCTTCGCATCGCCGTAGCCGTCCTGCCGCTACCCGGCGGCCGGGCCGGCCGGCCGGCGGCGTCCTCGTAATAGATGAGTGTGCCGAAGCCGAGAATGACGTGGTTGGCGCCGGTGCCACCGAGCGCGCCCTGATGGAAGTTGTCGCTCAGGGTGTGTTTCCGCGAGCTGCGTGAAATGCGGGGCGTTGCCGCGTGCCATGTTGAGGAACTGCATGGCGGTTGGCCTTCGTGCGTCGTCTCCTCCCTGTAGTCAGGGGGCCGCGGCGCGTCGTTGCTTCCCGCGCCGACCGTCATTTCCACCCACGCGAAAAGATCGTCACGGCAGCCGCTCGGATTCTCCGGCGTGGCGACGCCGATCGAGCGGTCGAGCTGCTGGCGCATCTGAAAGCGCCGATGCACCGGACTCGAGCGTACGCGTCGTAGGGGGGATACCGGCTGAGATCGATCGGCCCCGTTCGGCAGACCGGTGCCGCCGGTCGTAAGCTCGGGGTAGTCGGCCGCCTGGAGGCCGCTCTCGTGGCGCCGGGCGTCTTGATGGTGGCGAATGCCGGCCTCGTCATGACATCGTCGATATTCATGCGACCTTCGAGCCGGACGTGCCATCGGCTTTCACGATGCCCCGGGAGCGGAGGTTCCACACCGTCTGGCCGCGCGTGGACGGTAAGTGGCGAAGAGGTGATCGAAGGTGCGGTTCTCTCCGATGATGAGGATCACGTGTTTGATCGGTGTCAGGGTGCGGCGCGTGGCGGCGCGACCCGCCGGCGGCAAGGCAAGTGCAAGCGTAAGCAGCGCCGCGATCACGGGCGCGCCTGTTTTAACGCGCATTGCGGCTCGCATCGATCGGAGCGGGGCCTCCTTCGGCATCGATGTCAGCCTCCTGAGGGGCTGCGGCGCCAATCGCCCTGGCGGACAAGGTGTCCGCGATGAAGAACTTATACAGCCCAACGCCGAGTGGTCCACCGACGAGCGGCCCTATGATAGGTACCCACCAATAGCCGTAGGGTCCCGGGAACGCGTTAGGTCCCCATCCCATCAGCCAGCAAAAGAGCCGCGGGCCAAAATCGCGCGCGGGATTGATGGCATAGCCTGAGCCGGTGCCGAAGGACATGCCGACTGCGGCCACCGCCATGCCGACCATGAAGGGCGCCAGGTTGGCTTGCACGCCGACGTTCATCGTATCGGCGATGGCCAGCACGAACAGCAGCAGGAAGCAGGTCGCGACAATCTGATCGAACAGCGGCGCGAGCATCTGCATGCCGTAGTAATGCGCCGGAAACGTCGCGAAAATACTGAATGTCGTCATGCCCCCGGGGTCCGCGCGCGTCACCACCGCGTGCGCGGCGTTCCACATGTCGATCGCCGGAGCATAGTCAGCGAACACCAACGCCGCACCGGCGAACGCGCCGGCAATCTGCGCCGCCGAATAGGGCAACACTTTCGCCCAGGGGAAATCCCCCTTGACGGCAAGAGCGAAGGTCACCGCTGGATTGACGTGCGCGCCGGTGATGCCGCCCGCGACATACACCGCCATACTGACCGCCATGGCCCATCCCCAGGTGATCAGCAGCCAATCGCCCGCGCCGGCGAATATCGTCGGCGTTCGGCCGGATTCGGGAAGCCCCACCACCGCAACGGCCACGACGCCGGCGCCGAACGCCAGCAGAATGAAGGTGCCGAAAAACTCCGCGAGTAGCTCGCTCCATAGGCTGTGGGCGCGCCAGCCCGTTTTGATGCCGATTTTCACGATCTTCGTCTCCGCTCAGTCGATCCAGCGGAAAGACCGTTCGACCGCCTTCTTCCAACACTTGTAGTAATGGTCGCGTCGTTCCCGGCTCATGCTCGGTGTCCAGGTGTGATCGATCGCCCAATTGGCACGCAGATCCTCGGTGCTGTCCCAGAAGCCGACCGCGAGACCCGCCGCATAGGCCGCGCCGAGCGCCGTGGTTTCCGTCACCTTGGGGCGAATCACCGGAGCATCGAGAATGTCCGCTTGAAACTGCATGAGCAGGTTGTTGGCGACCATGCCGCCGTCCGTCCTCAGGCTCGAGAGCCGGATGCCGCAATCGGCCTGCATGGCCTCGACCACGTCACGAACCTGGTACGCGGTGGATTCCAACGCCGCGCGCGCGAGGTGCGCGCGGGTCGCGTAACGCGTCAGGCCGGCGATTATCCCGCGCGCATCATCCCGCCAGTAGGGCGCGTAGAGACCGGAAAAGGCTGGCACAAAGTAGACATCCCCGTTGTCCTCGACGCTGGCCGCCAAGGGCTCGATCTGCGGTGCGGCGTCGAAGAGCTTGAGATTGTCACGCAGCCATTGCACCAGCGCACCGGTGATCGCGATCGCGCCCTCGAGGGCATAGCGAGGTGCTTCGCTGCCGAAGCGGTAGGCGAGTGTGGTCAGGAGTCCGGCCTTGGATTGTACCGGCTTGGTTCCGGTGTTCATCAGCAGGAATGAGCCCGTGCCGTAAGTGTTCTTGGCCTCACCGGGCGCAAAGCACGTTTGCCCTACGAGTGCCGCCTGCTGATCACCGAGAATCCCGGCGAGCTTGATGCCCTTCAGCCACGCCGTGCTCATCTCGCCATACACGTCGGCTGAGGACACTATGCGAGGCAAACAGGTCCGCGGAATGGCGAACTCGGCGAGCATCCCATCATCCCATTCGCAGGTCGCGAGATTCATCAGCTGGGTGCGGCTCGCATTCGTGACGTCGATGAGGTGTGCGCCGCCTTTGGGGCCACCCGTCAGATTCCAGGTCAACCAGCTGTCGATAGTGCCGAACAGGGCTTCGCCCGACTCGGCCTGCCGCCGCGCGCCCTCGACATTGTCCAGGATCCAGCGCAGCTTCAGACCCGCGAAGTAGGTGGTGAGCGGCAAGCCGGTGGTGCTGCGGAAGCGGTCCTGACCACCCTCACGGGCGTAACCGGCCACGAGCGCTGCGGTGCGCGTATCCATCCACACCACCGCGTTGCACAAGGGCCTGCCGTTCCTGCGGTCCCAGAGTAGGGTGGTTTCGCGCTGATTGGTGATGCCGATCGCGGCCAGATCACCGGCACCCAAATTGGCGCGCGCCAGCGCCGCACCGATTACCTCATCGGTGTTGCGCATGATCTCGAGCGGATCGTGCTCGACCCATCCGGGCTTTGGGTAAATCTGCCGATGCTCCTTCTGCGCGACCGAGACGATGTCTCCCTGGCGGTCGAAGACGATGAAGCGCGAGCTCGTCGTGCCCTGATCTATGGCGCCAACGTAGCGTGACATGGAACCTCCCCCGCGAACCTCTGTTATGGCTCGCCGACCCGCACGACCACCTTGCCGAAGTGTCGGCCGGCGAGCAGATCGATCAGCGCCTGCGGCGCACGCTCGAGCCCGTCGACGAAATCCTCGCGCACGATCATTCTGCCCTGCGCCACCCAGGCAGTCATGTCGCGCAGAAACGCCTCGAAGCCGGTGGCGTAATGATCGAAGATGAGGAAGCCCTGCAGCTGCAGGCGTCGGGTCAGTATCTGGCGCATCAGGAGAGGCACCTTGTTCGGGCCGGCGGCCGGTGTGTTCTCGTTATAGTGCGCAATGAGCCCGCACACCGGTATGCGCGCTCCGAGATTGAGCCGCGGCAACACCGCGTCGAATATCGCGCCGCCGACATTTTCGAAGTAGACGTCGATGCCCTTGCCGGTCGCCGCGCCGAGCTGCTCGGTAAAATCGGCCCGGCGATGATCGACGCAGGCATCGAACCCCAGCGTCTTCACCGCATACTGGCACTTGTCAGGCCCACCGGCAATGCCGACCACTCTCGCTCCACCGAGCTTGCCGAGCTGTCCCACGATGGAGCCGACGGCGCCGGCCGCGGACGCGACGACCACGGTTTCCCCGGGTTGTGGCCGCCCGATGTTGCGCAGCCCGTGGTAGGCGGTGAACCCCGGCATCCCGAGCAGGCTCAAGGCGAGGGAGCGATGCTCGATCCTCGAGTCGAGCAGCCTGAGATCGCTGCCGTCCGACAGCGCGTGCGTCTGCCAGCCACTTAAGCCCGTGACCCAGTCGCCGACCCGGAATGTCGGGTGGCGCGAGAGCATCACCCGGCTCACCGTGCCGCCGACCATGACTTGCCCGATCTCCACCGGCGGCGCGTACGACGGACCCTCGTTCATGCGTCCGCGCATGTAGGGATCGATGGAAAGATAGATCGTCCGCAGCAGGACCTGACCTTCCGCGGGCGCGGGCGCCTCCCGCTCGATCAGGCGGAAGTCATCCCCGCTGGGCTCGCCCTGCGGGCGCGCATGCAACACG
The DNA here is from genome assembly GCA_050739115.1 of Steroidobacteraceae bacterium. Classification (GTDB taxonomy): domain Bacteria; phylum Pseudomonadota; class Gammaproteobacteria; order Steroidobacterales; family Steroidobacteraceae; genus 13-2-20CM-66-19. The sequence continues at coordinate 17,308 of JBOIAQ010000045.1, forward strand.
ATCTGCCGGTTCACTGCGAGGGTCATGATCGCTCCGATACGCGCAAAACCCCGCCTGCCGCGGCGGGATGGGGCGCGCCGTCAGTTTACCCGTGCTGCTCGAAGCTGCGGGGACTAGATCAAGGTGGCCGCGAGCGCGTGCTCATCGAGCGCATAGCCCATCCCGGGAGCATCGCTCAGATTGAGCCAGCCGTCCGCATCGGCCTCGAGCCGCTCGGTCATCATGAAATCCCGCCGCTCGAGCGTCCACTCCGGCGGATCGTACGCGTACTCGAGAAAGGGGGCATCGGCCAGGCCCGCGACCAGATGGGCGTTGGCGGTGAGCCCCATGCCGTTGGTCCAGGTGTGGGGGGTGAAGACGAGCTGGTGCTCGTGCGCCATGGCCGCGATCCGCCTGAGCCCGGTGATGCCGCCCACGAGAGCTGCGTCCGGTTGCACGACGTCGACGGCTCCGGTGGTGATCAGATCGCGCAGCTCATGGAGCTGGCGTGTCATCTCGCCCGCCGCGATCCGCACTTCGGTTGCCTCGCGCAACGCTTTCATGCCGGCGTGATCGCCCCGATGCAAGGGCTCCTCCATCCAGAACACGCCGAGGCGCTCGAGCTCGCGAGCGACCGCGAGTGCGTCTTTCAAGCTCCAGGGCGACTGCGTGTCCCACGGCATGCGCCAGCCCTGGTTGCAATCGACCATGAGCTCGAGCCGCGCGCCGATGCGGGCACGCACCGCTTCGAGCGCGCGGATGTCCTCCCGCCAGTCGCCCCTTCGGAAGCGGATCTTCAGAGCCTGGAAGCCCTGACTGACATAACGCTCCGCCTGCTCCGCGAGCGCCTGCGGCTCGCGCAGCGAGCCGCAGGAGGCGTAGGTCCGCACCCGGCTCGAGAGGCCGCCGAGCAGCCGCCAGCAGGGCTGACCGGTGATCTTGCCGGCGAGGTCCCAGAGGGCGAGATCGAGCGGCCAGCAACGTCCATAGTGAAAATCGATGTGCGAGAGAACTCGATGGTGCCGCTCGAGGGCGAGCGCGTCCTGACCGAGGAACAAAGGCTCGTGGCCGGCGAAGCCGACCATCAGATCGCCTGAGCCGTAGCCTTCGAGACCGGTGTCAGTTGCCACCCGCACGATCGTGGCATCGAAGTGCACCCGCGGCCGGGTGTCCCAGCTCGCGTGGAAGGGCGGGTGCAGCGGCAGCCGATGATGGCTGATGCGGATGGAGGCGATGGTGTGCCCGGAGGAGGGCGGCGCCGGTTGCTCGAGCAACGCGTTCATGGGCTTAGGCCATGGGGTCTGAAGCTAGGCTGCCACAATCCCGGCCACCCTCCAAGCCTAGAATTTGGCTATGGGCATCGAAAAAAGGCATCGAAATGGGATGCGCCGCGGCGCCCCGGCCGGATAGTATTTCGATGGGCTCGATGCCGCTGGGGGCTCGATGCCGTTCGGGGAGGCACTCTTGGCCAACAAACCGATCGATCGTCGCTGGCTGCCGCTGAATGCGCTGCGCGCGTTCGAAGGCGTCGCCAAGCACGGCAGCTTCACGGCCGCGGCGCACGCTCTGCTCATTTCCCAAAGCGCGCTCTCACGCCACGTCATCTCGCTCGAGCGTCTGATCGGGGTCCAGCTCTTCGAGCGCCGCCCGCACGCTCTGACACTCACCAAGGCGGGGCAGCACCTCCTGCCGGCGGTCGCCAAGTCATTCGATCGGTTGGAATACGCGATCGATGATATCCGCAACGAGGGCGCCCCGGCGCAGCGCATCCTGCGGGTGCGGATGCCGCCGAGCTTTGCGGTGCAGCTCGCGGTGCCCATCCTCAGGGATTTTCGCGAAGCGAGTACGGAAGTCGACATCGACCTCATCAGCCCCGCGGCGACGGGTCGGCCGCTCGGCGATGTCGATGTGGCAGTGGTCTACTCCAGGCCCATGGTCACCGATCTCGTTGCGGACCTCCTCTGGCCCGTGCGTCAGAGCATCCTCTGCCATCCGCAGGTCGCGGCCCGGCACGCGGGCAAGGGGCTGCAGGCCTTCATCGAGGCGAACGAGATCGTGCACGTGCGCATCGACGAGCTGCCGCGCTATGATGCCTGGTCGCAGTTCATGCGCCAGGTCGGATTGAGCGGCCTCAGCGTCGAGCGCGGTCTCGTGTTCGACACGGCGCTGCTCGCGGTGCAGTACGCCTTGAGCGGTCAGGGCATCGCGCTCGTCGATGCGAAACTTTTCGCCGAGGAGATCCGCGCCGGGCGACTCGTGCGTCCGTTCGACGCGACGCTCGACAACGGCTACGGCTACTACCTCCTCACTCATCCAGAAGGCCTGGCCGACACCGCGATCGCACTCTTTCGCTCGTGGCTGATCGGCCGCTTCGGCGAGCGCGTGACCGACACGGCCGCGCCCGTGCAGCTTGCGGTCTCCAACGACTGGGACAAGGCGGAGGGCCAAGCTCTATGAAGGACCAGGCGCGATGAAGGGACATGCGCAGGTGGTGGTAGTCGGCGGCGGAGTGGTGGGCGCGAGCGTGCTCTATCACCTGACGAAGGCGGGTTGGACGGAAGTGATGCTGATCGAGCGGGACGAGCTCACCTGCGGCTCGACCTGGCATGCCGCGGGCGGCATGCACACGATCAACGGCGATCCCAACGTTGCGAAGCTGCAGCAGTACACCATCAATCTCTACCGCGAGATCGAGCGCATCTCCGGTCAGTCCTGCGGCGTGCACCTGACCGGCGGCATCATGCTGGCGGGCACGCGCGAGCGACTCGATTGGCTCAAGATGGCTCAGGCGCGCGGCCGTTATCTCGGCATGCAGCTCGAGATGCTCACGGTCGAGGAGGCGGCGCGGCGCTTCCCGCTCCTCGATACGCGGCATTTCGTCGGCGCGATGTTCGATCCCATCGAGGGTCACGTCGACCCCTATGGCGTCACACACGCCTATGCCAAATCCGCCCAGATCGCAGGTGCCGAGGTGGTCCGCCATACCCGCGTGCTGGATCTGAAGCCGCGCGCCGATGGCACATGGGATGTGATCACCGATCGCGGCAACGTGCATGCCGAGCATGTGGTCAATGCGGGAGGGCTGTGGGCGCGGGAAGTCGGACGGATGGTGGGCCTCGAGCTGCCGATTCTCGCGATGGAGCATCAATACCTCATCACCGAGGAGGTGCCACAGATCGCGGGTCTCGCCGAGCAGATGCACTGCATCGATTTCGAGGGCGAGCTGTACCTGCGCGAAGAGCGCGGCGGGGTGCTGATCGGCACGTACGAACGCGCGGGCGTTCCCTGGTCGCCCATCGAGACGCCGTGGGACTTCACGCAGAGTCTGCTGCCCAACGATCTGGAGCGGATCGCACCCAGCCTCGAGGTGGCGTTCCAGCATTTTCCCGCGCTCGGTGAAGTGGGGATACGGAAGGTGGTCAACGGCCCCTTCACGTTTGCGCCGGACGGCAACCCACTCGTTGGGCCGATCAGGGGGCGGCGCAACTTCTGGGTCGCCTGCGGCGTCATGGCGGGATTCAGTCAGGGCGGGGGCGTCGGTCTCGCGCTCTCGCAGTGGATGGTGAACGGAGATCCGGGTTCTGATATCTGGGCGATGGATGTCTCGCGCTACGGCGACTGGGCGACGCTCGCGTACACGAATGCCAAGGTGAGAGAGAACTACTCACGCCGGTTTCGGATCCGCTTCCCCAACGAGGAGCTGCCGGCCGCCCGGCCGCTGCGTACCACACCGATCTACGATCGTCTGCGCGAGCGGCATGCGGTCTTCGGGGAGTACTGCGGGCTCGAGCATCCGCTCTGGTTCGCGCCCACCGAGGCCGAGGCGCGGGAGGATGTCACCTTCCGCCGTTCCAACGCGCATGCGCACCTCGCCGCCGAGTGCCGCGCCGTGCGCGAGCGGGTCGGCCTCATCGAGATCGCCAACTACGGCAAGATCGAGGTCACGGGTGCGGGCACCGAAGCCTGGCTGTCGCTCGTGATGGCGAATCGCGTTCCCCGGGTGGGGCGCATTGCGCTCACTCCGATGCTGAACGAGCGCGGCAAGCTGATCGGTGATTTCACGATGTGTCGCCTCGCAGCCGATCGGGTGCTGCTCATCGGGACTTTGGCCGCGGAGACGTATTACCTCCGTTGGTTCGAGCGCCATCCGCCACCCGCGGGAGTACGCGTTCGAGCCTGCGCGACGGAATACGTGGGTCTCTCGGTCGCGGGGCCGGCCGCGCGCCCGCTGTTGCAGAGCCTGGTGTGCGCGGACCTCTCCAACACCGCCTTTCCCTTCCTCACCTTCCGCCGGCTCGACATCGGCATGATCCCGGCGCTCGTGGGCCGGATCTCCTTCACCGGTGAGCTCGGCTACGAGATCTGGGTCACGCCCGACTATCAGCGCGCGCTACATGAGCTGCTGGTGACCGCGGGAGCCGAGCGGGGACTTAAGCCCTTCGGGGCACGCGCGCTCAACGCCATGCGCATCGAGAAGGGCTTCGGCAATTGGACGCGGGAATTCCGCCCGATCTACGGTCCCTATGAGGCGGGGCTCGGCCGATTCGTCGCTCTCGGGAAGGAAGACTTCATCGGCCGTTCGGCGGCGATCGAGGAGCGCGCGAGTGGTGGCGAGCGGCGTCTCCTCTCCTTTGCCGTGGATACCACCGATGCCGATGCGATCGGCGATGAGCCCATCTGGCACGACGGCCGGGTCGTCGGCTGGGTCACCTCCGGCGCTTACGGCCACCGGGTAGGGCGCTCGCTCGCCCTCGGCTACGTCCCGGCGGCGATCGCCGCGGCGGATGAGGGGTTCGAGATCGAGCTCATCGGTGAGCGGCGGCCGGCGCAGCGACTTTCCGCCTGCGCCTACGACTCTGGCGGCACGCGCATGCGCGGTTGAACGAGGTAAGCACGGTGAGCACGAGAGCCAACAAAGAGCCTGGTCTGATGAAGCGCCTGGCCGCAGGTCCGGTGATCTGCGCCGAAGGCTACGTGTTCGAGCTCGAGAGGCGCGGCTACCTGCAGGCGGGGGCCTTCGTGCCGGTCGTGCTCACCGAGCACCCGGAGGTGATCGAGCAACTGCACATGGACTTCGTGCACGCCGGCTCCGATGTTACCGAGGCGCTCACCTACTACGTGCACCGGGAGAAGTTGAAGGTCATCGGGCGCGAGCAGGAGCTCGAGTCGATGAACCGCATCGCGCTCGAGATCGCGAAGAAAGTGGCGCGCCGCACCCGCACGCTCTTCGCCGGCGACATATGCAACACCAACATCTACGATCCGAACGACGCCAAGGCGCTGAAGGAGGTCGCAGCGATCTTCGCCGAGCAGGTGGGCTGGGCGGCGGATGCCGGCGTCGACTACATCGTGGCGGAGACCTTCTCCTGGGGCGGGGAGGCACTGATGGCGCTCGAGGCGATTCGTCAGTATTCGAAGGTGCCGGCCGTGGTTACTTTCGCTCTGCACCGGGAGGGGAAGCTGCGCGAGGGGTGGACTCCGGTCGAGACCGCAAAGCGCCTCGAGGCCGCGGGCGCCGACGTCGTCGGCGTCAACTGCATTCGCGGGCCGGCCACGCTGCTGCCGACACTGAAGAAGATCCGTAAGGCGGTGAAGTGCGAAGTGGCGGCGCTGCCGGTTCCCTACCGCACGACGCGCGCCGAGCCGACCTTCCAGTCGTTGACCGACCCTTGCTGCGCAGGGGCGCGCGCATTTCCAACCGGGCTCGATCCTTTCATGTGTACGCGCGGGGAGATCGCCGACTTCGGTCGCGAGGCGTACGCGCTCGGTGTTCGATATCTCGGTGTCTGCTGCGGCGCGGGTCCGCATCACATCCGGGCGCTGGCGGAGGCGCTCGGTCGCCATCCCGAGGCGAGCAGGTACTCGGCCGACATGTCCAAGCACGCGTTCTTCGGCACCGACAAGCGGATCAGAGCCGTGCAGACCACGTTCCGCTCGCGCCTGTAGCGAAGCGGGCCGCGGGCACGAGCGCCGCCAGTGAAACTCAAGGACATCCGGACCTTCGTGGTCGCGAACCCGCCGCCGCACAACGGCGGGCGGTACTTCGTGTTCGTCAAGCTCTCGACCGCGGACGGTATTTGCGGGGTCGGCGAGGCGTACGGTGTTCCGTTCCATCCGCATCACGTGGCGCGCCTCCTTGAGGACGTGTTCGGGCGCTACCTCGAAAGCGAAGATCCTCACGACATCGAGAGGATCTGGCGGCGCGTCTACTCTTCCGGTTACTCGCAGCATCCGGACCTCGCGCTCATGGGCGTGCTGAGTGCGCTCGAGATGGCCTGTTGGGACATCATCGGTAAGGCCGCGGGGCAGCCGGTGTACAAACTCCTCGGCGGACGCGTGCACGAGCGCCTGCGCACCTACACCTATATCTATGCGAGACCCGGAGATCGCACCGACGTCTACCGGGATCCTGACCTCGCCGCCGAGCGCGCCGCCGAATATCTCGCGCAAGGATTCACGGCGCTGAAGTTCGATCCGCTCGGACCCTATTCGGCCTTCGATGGCCGCCAGCCCTCGCTCGAGGCGCTCGAGCGTTGCGAGCGGTTCATGAGGCAGTTGCGCGCGGCGGTGGGATCGCACGCCGATCTCCTCTTCGGTACGCACGGGCAGATGAGCGCATCCGGAGCCATCCGCCTGGCCCGCCGCATCGAGCCTTATGATCCGCTATGGTTCGAGGAACCGGTGCCGCCGGATGCGCCGGAAGAGATGGCCAAGGTGGCGCGCGCCACGCGTGTGCCGATCGCCGCCGGTGAGCGACTCACCACCAAGTATGATTTCGCGCGGCTGTTGAGTACCGGCGCCGCGGCGATCCTGCAGATGAACCTCGGACGGGCGGGGGGCATTCTCGAGGCGAAGAAGATCGCGGCATTGGCCGAGGTCCACCATGCGCAGATCGCCCCGCATCTTTATTGTGGGCCGGTCGTGGGCGCCGCCAACATCCAGCTCGCCGCCTGCAGCCCCAATTTTCTCATTCTCGAAGGCATCGAGCGTTGGCAGGGATTTCATGCCGAGATCCTGCGCAAGCCCGTGCGCTGGGAGGACGGCTACGTCATCCCGCCGAGCGACCCCGGCCTCGGAATCGAGCTCAACGAGGAGGTGGCCCTGAAGAACCCTTATACGGCCACCGCACTGCATCTGGAGATGACAGGCGAGCCCGTTGGCGCGGGCTGATATGCGCAAGACCATTGCCGAGTCTGCGCGCGCGATAGAGGTCGTGCACGAGACCGACGTTCTCGTCGTCGGCAGCGGTCCCGGCGGGCTCGCGGCCGCGCTCGCCGCGGCACGCGCCGGCGCCCGCACGACCTTGCTCGAGCGGTACGGCTGCTTCGGCGGCAACATCACACAGGTTGGCGTCGAGGGGTTTGCCTGGTATCGGCACGAGGGGACGGTCGACTGCGAGGGAATCGGTATCGAGCTCGAGCAGCGCGCGAAGGCCATGGGCGCGGCGACGCCGGAGCCGCAGTCCTCGAGCTACGCGCTCGATGCCGAGATGTTCAAATACGTGGCCGATGTTCTCATCGCCGAGGCCGGCATCGCGCCTGTCCTGCATCGCCTGTGCGTCGCGCCCGTGCTGGAAGGGAACCTCATTCGTGGGGTGATCACCGAAAGCAAGTCGGGTCGCGAGGCCTTTCTCGCCAGGCGCGTGATCGATGCGACGGGCGATGCCGACGTGGCGGCACGCTCGGGAGCGCCAGTCCGCAAGGCTCCACGAGAGCAGCTCATGGCCGCTTCCGTCATGTTCTCGATGACCGGCGTCAACAAGGCGCGCTTTCTCGAGCAGGTGCGCGCCGACCCGCAGACCTATCGCGACTGGGCCGGCAACGGCGAGTGGGACATCGAGACCACCGGCAAGGAGGACGACCTCTTCTCCCCGTTCCTGCGCAAGCCCTTCAAACTGGCTGCCGAGAAGGGGGTCATTCCGCCAGGGCTGAGCACCATCGCCGGCACGTGGGGGAGCGTGAGCGATCAAGGCGACCTCACCTATCTCAATCTCGTCAGCCTTCCCAACATCGACGGCACGGATGCCAACGACCTCACGGCTGCCGAGATCGAGGGCCGTCGCCAGGCGATCCACGCGATCGAGGCCTTGAAGCGCTTCATGCCGGGGTGCGAGCAAGCGAAGTTGCGTAACTTCGGCATGACGCTCGGGGTGCGGGACACCCGCAAGATCGATGCGCTCTATGACCTGACCGCGGCGGATGTGCGCGGCGAGGCCCGCTTCGACGATGCGATCGGCATCTTTCCGGAATTCATCGACGGGTACGGTCTGCTCATCCTGCCGACCACCGGGCGCTACTTTCACGTGCCTTATCGGGCGCTGGTTCCGAAGGGCGTCGGCAACCTGCTGGTGGCCGGCCGCTCGATCGGCGGGGACCGGGTCGCTCACGCCGCCGTGCGCAACATGATGTGTTGCGCGGTCAGCGGCCAGGGTGCCGGAGTCGCCGCCGCGGTGTCGCTGCGCACCGGCGAGCCGTTCGAGAGGCTCGACGTACGCGCCGTTCAGGAGGAACTCGTGCGTCAGGGAGCCCGTATCCGTTGAGGCGCGACGGCGGATCGGCACTGCGGCGCACGTTCGCCAAAGAGGGCGCGACGCGCTGGTGGGTGCTTGTGCTGCTCAGCCTCGCGATCGCCGGCAGCTACTACGAATACGACGCGATCGCGCCGATCGCCGACTTCCTGCGCGCCGACCGCGGTTTCACCCAGGCGCAGATCGGGATGCTGAACGCGGTCTTCAGCATCCCCAACATCTTTCTCGCCTTGCTCGGCGGCGTGCTCATCGATCGCTACGGTTCCGCTCGTGTCGCCGGCTGGACCGCGGCGCTCTGTCTCGCGGGTGCGACGCTGACGGCGATCGGCTCGCCCTACGCCGTGATGGTGACCGGCAGGCTGATATTCGGAGTCGGCGAGGAGGCACTTTTTATTGCGCTGCTCGCGGGGCTCGCGCAGTGGTTCTCGAGCGGCGGCACGGCGCTCGCTATGGCGCTCTTCTTCAGCGTCGCGCGCATCGGTTCGTACGCCGCCGATACCTCGCCCGACTGGGCGCGCGCGCTCTATGCTCAGGGCTGGCAGCGGCCGCTGTGGCTCGCGGCCGGAGCGACCGCGGCCAGCCTCGTGGCGGCGTTGATCTATCGCCTGATCGACGCGCGCGCGCGCGCCTCCGGCCGACTGCCGGCCGCATCGGCCCCGGAGCGGATGACCTGGTCGGATCTCGTGAGCTTCGATCTCTCCTACTGGTACATCCTCACACTCAACGTGCTGTTCGCAGCCGTGTTCTTTCCCTTCCGCAGCACGTTCGCGATCGAGTACTTCCAGGATGCGAAGGGTCTTACGCTGCAGCAGGCCGGGCTCGCCAACAGCTGGGTGTTCCTCGCGGCCATCTTCGCCACGCCGCTGTTCGGTTTCCTGGCCGACCGGTTCGGAAGGCGCTCGCTCATCATGATGATCGCGACGCTGCTGATGCCACTCGTGTTTCTCATCCTCGGCACCACGGACTGGAGTCTGTGGATCTCGACGGCCCTCATGGGCGTCAGCTTCTCGGCGGTGCCGGCGGTGATTTGGCCCTCGACGGCTATGCTGGTCGAGCCGCGGCGGCTCGGCACGGCCTTCGGGCTCATCAACCTGCTGCAGAATCTCTTCCTTGCGACGAGCAATCTCGCCGCAGGCTGGCTCGCCGATCGCGCACACGCCGGACCCGCCCACCCGGCGGGCTACGACGCCATGCTGTGGTACTTCGGTCTCCTGAGCCTCGTCGCCTTCGTGTCGGTGGCTTTGCTCTGGCGGCGCGAGATCGGGCCTCATGGGCATGGTCTCGAGACGCATCTCGGCAAGCCGATGACGCAAATCGGTCGGCCGCCGCCTCGGGCGCCGGACATACTTACGCCCAAATGAACAGTCAGAGCACCGGCGAGAGGCGGTTTCCGCAGGAAGCGGCTGCGGTGATCATCGGTCAGGGAGGGATCGTCGGGGCGGCGCTCGCTCATCACCTGATCGAGCGCGGTTGGGACCACCTGGTCGGCATCGACAAGTCGGCCGTACCCACCGACATCGGCTCCACCGCCCATGCCTCGGACTTCTGCTACATGACGAGTCACGACAGGATGTCGGTGTTCACCACTCTTTACAGCCGCGATTTCTACGAGGGTCTCGGGCACTACAGCCGGGTGGGCGGCCTCGAGGTCGCCCGGATCGGCGACGACGAGCGCATGGAGGAGCTGAAGCGCAAGGTGGGATCCGCCAAGGCGTTCGGCACGCGGGCACAGCTCGTCTCGGCCGCGCGGGCCAAGGAATACTTCCCGCTGCTGGAAGAGCGGATGATCCAGGGCGCGCTGTGGGATCCCGATGCCGGCCTCGTCGTGCCGCGCTCGCAGCGGGTCGCGGGCGTTCTCCTCGAGCGAGCCATCGCGAGCGGCCGTCTGCAGGCCTTCGCGAACACACCGGCACTGTCCATCGACGTTCACGAGGGGCGCGTCCGCGGTGTCGAGACCCGCAAGGGTTACATCAAGACGCCGATCGTCATTCTCAGCGCCGGCATCTGGGGCCCGGTGCTCGCCGCACGCACGGGCTCGCCGCTGCCGCTCATGCCTTTCGAGCATCCGCTGCTCTTCTTTGGCCCCTTCAACGAATTCGCCGGCACCGGCAAGGAGATCGGCTACCCGCTGCTGCGGGATCAGGGCAACTCTTCATATATGCGCGACACCGGCGATCCGACCACGGCGGAGGGCGGACAGCTCGAGTGGGGCTATTACGAGCAGGAGGAGCCGCGGCTGGTGCATCCCCGCGATATCGCCGAGCCCGGCGAAGCGCGCCTCTCGCCCTCGATGCGCGATATGGATATCGAGCAGGTGATGCAGGGCTACGAGCGCGCGACTGAGCTGGTGCCGTTGCTCGGGGAGTTGGGATGGGATGCGAAGCGCTCCTTCAATGGCCTCATGTCCATCACGGCCGACGGCTCGCCGCTCGTCGGCGAGTCGCCGGAGATCGGTGGCCTGTGGTTCGCCGAAGCCGTGTGGGTCAAGGATGCGCCGGGCATCGCCAAGGTGCTCGCCGACTGGATGACCCACGGACGCACCGAGTGGGACCCCTGCAGCATTGACATCGCCCGCTTCTATCCGGTGCAGAAGACACCGGCGTACATCTCTGGCCGCTGCTTCGAGACCGCGAAGAAAGTCTACAACCCCGCCGTGCACCCCCGCGAGCCGTACCTCACCGGGCGCGACCTGCGCCGCGGCCCCTTCTGGCCGCGCGAGAAGGAGCTCGGCGGCTACTTCATGGAGGCGGCCGGGTGGGAGCGCGCGCACGGCTATCAGGCCAACGAGCCTCTGCTCGAGACCTATGGTGAGCGCGTGCCGCAGCGCCGGAACGAGTGGGATGCGCGCCACTTCTGGCCCGTCTCCAACGCCGAGCAGTTGGCGATGAGCGACAACGCGGGAATGGTCAACCTGTCGCATTTCGCCATCTACGATGTTTCGGGCGCCGACGCCGAGGCGTTCCTCGAGTACCTGTCGGTCGCGAGGGTGGGTGGAGCAACGGCGCTGGGACAAGGTGTGTACACGCACTTTCTCGATGCGGTGGGCGGCGTGCACTCGGACCTGACCATCATCCGCTTGAGCGCCAGCGAATACCGGGTGGTCTGCGGCGGCAGCACCGGGCCGCGTGACCTCATCTGGATGCGGCGCATCCGTGAGGCGCGGGGATTCAAGGTACAGATCTCGGACCGCTCCGACGAGATGGTCACCCTCGGGCTATGGGGTCCCAACGCACGCCGCATTCTGCAGTCCGTGGCGGATGAGCCGGAGGCGCTGACCCACGAGCGCTTTCCGTTCGCGACTGCCCGCTCCCTGGCCGTGCGCGGCTTGCCCGTCTGGGCATTCCGCATTTCCTACGTGGGCGAGCAGGGATGGGAGCTCTACGTGTCGCCCAGTTACGGCTTGGGGCTCTGGGATCTGCTCTACGAGCAGGGCGTCGTGCCCGTGGGCATCGAAACGTACGCCAACACCCGGCGGATGGAAAAGAGCCTGCGCCTGCAGAACGCGGACCTGCTCACCGAATATAACCTCTACGAGGCGGGTCTCGCGCGGGCGAAGGTCAAGAACGATGACTTTCACGGCAAGGCGGCCTACCTCGAGCAGCGCGAGCGCCGGCGCCAGCCGGCGTACCTCTGCACGCTGACGCTCGCGGATAACGTCGACGCCAACGGCATTGCGCGTTATCCGGTGGGCCAATGGCCGATCCTGGATCCCGACTCGCGCGAGGTGCTGATCGATGAGCTTGGACGGCGCTCGTCCACCACCAGCATCGCCTACGGGCCTTCCGTCGGAAAAAACATCGCCCTCGGTTATCTCCCCGAGCGCCATGCGCAGGAGGGGCGCGCGCTCGTCATGGAATACTTCGGCGAGCAATACCCGCTGCGCGTCGAGGCGGTGGGGCAGCGCGCGCTCTACGATCCCAACAGCGAGCGTCCGAAATCGTAGTCCCCAGACGGATACTCCCTGGACCTTTCACGCCGCCGAGGTCGCGGCGGCGATGCGCGAATTCCCGCCCGGCGGACCCGAGGAGTCACACGGATGACGCAGTCAGTCGCCATCGTCACCGGCGCCAGCCATGGCATCGGTCAAGCAGCCGCCGCCCAGGCGGTGGTCGATCGGACGCTGGCCGCATTCGGGCGTATCGACGCCCTGCTCAACATCGCCGGCGCCGTACCGCAGATCGGTTGGCGTGCTCCGGCGCTGTTGGCAGCTTGCTGAACGAGGCGCCCATCACGCGTCTTGCCGGGGCACTGCTCCTCGAGCAGAACGACGAGTGGCAGCTGCAGAGGGGGCCGCCGTCGCGCCCTTTTGTCACTTCCTCAGTACGGGGTCCCGCGCGCGAGATTTGCGATTGAAGCTCGAAGCGATTTGAGAGATCTCGGAGTGATGTGGCGGTCGCGGCCTCAGTTTGACTCGGCCGTCGGGCAGGGGAACCGCGATGGGGGCGACCACGACCTTGGCGACACCGATACGCCGTGTGATTCCGATATTGCGTGCGGTAGAAGGCGACAAATCGACGATACGACCCTTGATGTAGGGACCGCGATCCTCGATCTTGATGATGGCGCTCCTGCCGGTCGCGACGTCAGTGACTTTCGCCACGGTTCCGAGCGGGAGGGTCCGGCTCGCGGCGTTGTTGCCGCGCGGATTCATCGGGGCGCCATTCGCCATGGGTTTACCGAAGAATTGGCGCGCGTAATACGAGGCGTCGCCGCGACGCCTTCGTGCCGAGAGATCCGGCTTCGCGGGCCCCGTGACTCGCTGTGGCGGCTCTCGATGCGGGGTTGTCGCAGCGCCAAGCGGCGAGAACGCGATCGCCAACCCCGCAATGAGCGAGAGCGGTATTGCTCCGGCCAAGCGCTGCACATACTCTCCAAGTGAGAACCGTTAAAGAGGAAACTTGAGACCGCGTTCGGAGTTCCGGAGCCAGCACTGTGAGCTTCGGCGAACCGCGAGGTCGTATGAGCAGGTTCTTCAAACTGAACGGGAGATGAACGGGGAGATGTGAACACTGCGAGCGGATCCCCGGTCCAACGTTGCCAGCCGCAATCTCGTTTTTCCACCCATTCGGTTAGTTAAGTTAGCGTGTCACTTTAGCCATTCGTAAAGATTTCGCTGGCGTCTGACGCGGAGGCTGTGTAGTATTCTGGTTGATGGGAAGCCTCCCGGAACCGATTCTGCTTCGCTACCGCGGCCGAGATCTCACGGCGC
>JBOIAQ010000046.1:0-30075 GCA_050739115.1 Steroidobacteraceae bacterium
GCTCGGAGCATCCCTGCCCCGCGCCTCCCTTGCGGGTCTCCGTCTGACCCTCCCCGACCCCCTCAGAACTGTCGGAATCTAATTGTCGTCACTGTCGGGTTCTAATTGTCGTTGACGGGGCAGGCCTCGGCGCACTCTCTTTTGGCCTCTTGGCGGGCCAAAAGAGCTGCTTTCGGACGGAGCCGATCTGCGTCGGCTGGCTGTTGGCGCAGTCGACCCAACGAGCTCCAGTAGGAATCCATTGCCACAGAGCATGCGGTCCCCGGAAGAGGGCGCAACGGGCGAAAATCACGCTCGTTCCGACATCGTCGCCTCATAGATCCTACGCCAATTCGAAGCAAGGCGAGCAGGAGCGCTTGACAATACATGTAGATACATGTACAGTGCGCTCACGGTGAAGAAAGCATCGCTAAGTGCGTCGCCGTCAGTTATATACATGCATATACATATTTAATCCGACCCCCAGGAGATCGCCATCATGTCAATCCACATCACTCGATCGCTCAGCCGTGTGCTACCCCTCGCCGCCGCGGCGCTTTTCATTCAAATCGGCAGCGCGGCTGCGGCAAGCCCGCAGGGCGACATTCAGCAGCAGATGAGAGAAGTGCTCACCGGCAGCATTGCGACCCACGCAATCCCGCCTTCCGAGTCGGATCCTGAGAACGCGGCTCGTTCGAATGTCGATATGCAGGCGTTCGCACGACAGCTCTTGCAGGGATGGAGCGTCTCCCATCTCGGACGTGCGACGACGACGAAGCAGAAGCTGCAAGCCGAGGCGTCTGTATCCAGCCAGAAGCCACTGGCGGATGTGGACTTTCAATCGACGGTGCGGCGATCGCTTCTCGGAGAGAGCGCATCGTTGCGCGGTGCCTTGTGACGAGAGCGCTGGTCAGGATACGGGCAATGAGTAGGCCGGTGATGCTCGCCGCGATGTCCATGGTCATCGCGTTGAGCATCGCCGGCTGCGCCGTGGGGCCCGATTACCGCAAACCCGCCATCACGCTTGAGCCCTTTCACAGCTCGGCCGCGGTACAGGCCCGCAAAACGAGCACGTCCGCTCCGGCTCTCGATCGGTGGTGGCTCGGGTTCGAGGATCCCGAGCTCACGCGCATCATTCAGCGTGCCCTGCACCAGAATCTCGACCTCGCTGCGGCGATGGCTCGGGTCGAGCAGGCGCGGGCGGCGGCTCGAGAGGCCGGCGCACAGCTGCTGCCCACAGCGGACCTCACGGCACAGGCCTCAAGAATTCATGAGTCTCTCGAAAGCCCGATTGGCTCCGTCGCGCGTCATCTTCCCGGCTTCGAGAGGGACCAGTCCGAATTCGACGTGGGCGCGGGGGCCAGCTGGGAAATCGATCTTTTCGGCGGACTGCGCCGCGGCGCGCAAGCGGCCAGCGCGGAGGCGCAGGCGGCCGAAGCAGGACAACTGGGCACGCATATCACTGTTGTCGCCGATGCGGCTGATGCCTACTTCCAGGTCCGCGGTGACCAGGCCCGTATCGCCCTCGTGCGGGATCAAGTGAGGACAGACGAGCACCTGCTCGACCTGGTCGAGCGTCGCTTTCGGGCAGGCTTGGCGACCGACCGAGAGGAGGCCCAGGCCCAAGCGCTTCTATCAGAGGCTCGCGCCTCCCTTCAGCCTCTGGCCATCGGTCTCGAGGCGCAACTCAACCGGCTGGATGTCCTGATGGGCGTGCAGCCCGGCACCTATGCCGCGGAACTGAGCTCGCGCCAGGAGATCCCGCTCCCTCCCGCCATGCCGAGCGATGTGACGCCGGCCGAGGTGTTGCGCCGCCGCCCCGACGTCATCGCCGCCGAGCGGCGGCTCGCCGCATCCAACGCCCGGATCGGCGAGGCGATCGCCGAGTACTACCCGAAGATATCGATCTCGGGCCTGCTCGGCTTTGAAAGCCTGAGCGCCGGCCATCTGTTCCAGGCGGCGACATTCCAGCCCGAGGCGGTCGCGGGGTTGCGCTGGCGTCTCTTTGATTTCGGCAAAGTCGATGCGGAGGTGGCGCAAGCGAAGGGCGCGAACGCCGAAGCCTTGGCCCGCTATCGCCAATCGATTCTGCATGCCGCCGAGGACGTCGAGGACGCGTTCACCGCGTTAGTACAGTTGGAGGCGCACGGTGAGGAGCTCGAGCGCGAAGTCGCCGCTCTTAAGCGTGCGCGGGACTCGTCGCAAAGGGCCTACGCGGCTGGCGACATTCCGCTGACGGACGTGCTGGATGCCGACCGGCAGCTCCTCTTAGTACAAGATCAACTCGCGCTCACGCGCGCCAACACCGACCAAGCGGCGGTTCAGTCGTTTCGGGCCATCGGCGGAGGATGGGGCTCATGATTCGTAAAGTACAGTGGTCGATTCACCTCGGTCTTGCAGTGGCCCTCACCTCAGCGGCTTGCGGCCTTACGGGCTGCAAGTCTTCCGCTTCCGCACGGGATCCCCGGACCGAAACGAAGCTCGTAGAGATTGCCACCGTTGCGTCCACCGTTCCGGTAGAGCGCGGCTTCACCGGGATCGTCAGAGCCCGCGTCGAATCCGATCTGACCTTTCGTGTGCCGGGCAAGATCATCGAGCGTCTGGTCGACACCGGCCAAGTGGTGCGGCAGGGCCAGCCGCTGATGCGGATCGATCGGACGGATTTCGCGCACGCCACAGCGGCGCAGCTCGGGGACGTCGCCGTCGCCCGGGCGCGGCTAATCCAGGCTGCGGCCGATGAAGCGCGTTACCGCCATCTGGTGTCCTCGGGCGCGGTCTCGCGCTCGGCATTCGATCGGGCGAGGGCGGCGTCGGACAGTGCTCGAGCACTTCTGGCAGCGGCCACTGCCGAGCTCAACGTAGCAGAGAATGACGTCCGGTACACTACGCTCCGGGCCGACGCCGACGGCACGGTCGTCGCAACACTCGCCGAGCCCGGACAATACGTCGCCGCGGGTCAGGTCGTCCTCAAGTTGGCGCACGCGGGTCCCCGTGAAGCCTCGATCGATCTTCCCGAGACCCTGCGGCCCGCGATCGGCTCGAGAGCCGAGGCGATCCTCTACGGTAGTACGGCACGCGTGCCGGTGCACCTCCGCCAGCTCTCGGATGCGGCCGACCCGCTGACCCGAACGTTCGAGGCCCGTTACGTCCTCGAAGGCTCGGCAGCGCAGGCGCCGCTCGGGGCCACCATCACGGTCTACCTCGCCGCATCCCGGGCATCGACGGACATGTCCGTCCCGCTTGGGGCAGTCGATGACGAAGGGCAGGGTCCGGGTGTCTGGGTATACGACGAGGCGGCTTCCTCGGTTTCGTTTCGCCCGGTTCGCATCGCTCAGCTTGCCGATGAGACCGCGATCGTGAAGAGCGGCGTGCACCTCGGCGAGCCGATCGTCGCCCTCGGCGGCCACTTCCTCTACCAAGGCGAGCACGTTCGAGTCACCCGATACGAGGCGGACTTGCAATGATGCGATTCAATTTGTCAGCGCTTGCTGTGCGCGAGCGTGCGATCACGCTGTTCCTCATCGTCGCCGTCATGGTGTCCGGACTCTACGCCTTCGTCCACCTCGGGCGCGCAGAGGACCCGCACTTCACGATCAAGGAATTTACGGTGACGGCGGTCTGGCCAGGCGCGACCGCCAAGGAAATGCAGGACCTTGTCGCCGATCCCCTCGAAAAGCGCATGCAGGAATTGCGCTGGTATGACCATGTCGACACATTCACGCGGCCGGGCATCGCCGTGATGATGGTGAAATTGAGCGACAAGACGCCGCCCGCGGACGTACCGGAGCAGTTCTATCAGGCTCGCAAGAAGCTGGGGGATGAGGCGCACGACCTCCCCGAGGGGGTTCGAGGCCCCTATATCAATGACGAATATTCCGACGTGGACTTCGCGCTCTATGCGGTCCAAGCACGCGGGATGCCCCCCCGGGAGTTGACGCGCGAAGCGGAGACGCTCCGCCAGCAGCTCCTGCAGGTCCCCGGCGTGAAGAAGGTCAACATCCTGGGCGAGCGTCCGGAACGAATCTTCGTCGATATCTCGAATGCGCGTCTCGCCACGCTCGGCATCAGTGCGCAGGATATCTTCGCAGCGCTTCAGCACCAGAACACCGTGACGCCCGCCGGCTCGATCGACACGAGTGGCGCCCAAGTCTCCCTGCGTCTCAATGGAGCTTATGACGATCTGCAGCAGATCCGCGACACGCCGATTGCGGCCGGCGGTCGGGCATTCCGGCTCGGCGACATCGCGACCGTCAAGCGCGGCTATCAGGACCCCCCAACTTATCTGATCCGTAACGACGGCGAGCCGGCACTCGTCCTGGCGGTGGTCATGAGAGACGCCTGGAACGGCCTGGTGCTCGGTCGCGCCCTGGAGGCGGAGCGCGCCAAGATCGCCGCCGGGCTGCCAGCCGGCGTCAGCTTTTCCAAGATCACCGATCAAGCCGTCAACATCCGCTCGGCCGTCAATGAATTCATGCTGAAGTTCTTCGTGGCTCTGGGCGTGATCATGCTGGTGAGCCTGCTCAGCCTGGGCTGGCGCGTCGGCGTGGTGGTCGCCACGGCGGTCCCGCTCACCCTGGCTGCGGTCTTTGTCATCATGATGATGACCGGTCGCGACTTCGATCGCATCACGCTGGGGGCGCTGATTATCGCGCTCGGACTCCTGGTCGACGATGCGATCATCGCCACCGAAATGATGGTGGTGAAGCTCGAGGAGGGCTTCGAGCGCGCCAAGGCTGCTGCTTACGCATGGAGCCATACCGCCGCTCCCATGCTGGCCGGTACCCTGGTCACGGTGATCGGCTTCACGCCTGTCGGCTTTGCGCGATCGACAGCCGGCGAATACGCCGGCAACATCTTCTGGGTGGTCGGCTTTGCCCTGATCGCCTCCTGGGTCGTCGCCGTGGTGTTCACGCCATACCTCGGCGTGAAGCTTCTGCCGGACATCAAGCCGGTGCCAGGTGGGCGGGAAGCGATCTACGCGACCCCGCGGTACGAGTGTCTGCGGCGATGGATTGCTGCGGCGGTCGACCACAAATTCATCGTTGCGGCAGCGGTCGTCGGTGTTCTTCTGCTCGCCGGCGTCGGGATGACCTTCGTCAAACAACAGTTTTTCCCGACATCCGATCGTCCCGAGCTCCTGGTCGGCGTGCAGATGCCCGAAGGCACGTCGATCGAAGCGACCAGAGCGGCCGCCTTGAAGGTGGAAGTGTGGCTTCGAAAGCAGCCCGAGGCCAAGATCGTCACGACGTATATCGGCCAGGGCGCACCGCGGTTCTTCTTCTCCTACAACCCAGAGCTTCCCGACCCCTCTTTCGCAAAGCTCGTCGTGCTGACGCCCAACGCGCAAGCGCGGGACCGGCTCAAGCTGCGGCTCCGTCAGCGGATTGCAGACGGTCTAGCCCCGGGAGCGCTGGTTCGAGTGTCACAGCTGGTCTTCGGGCCGTTCCCGCGCTACCTCGTCAACTTCCGCGTGATGGGACCCGATCCGGCCGTGCTGCGCGCGATCGCGGGCAAAGTCGAGTGGGTGATGCGTGCGAACCCGCACACTCGCCAGGTAAGTCAGGATTGGGGAAACCTCGTGCCAACGGAGCACTTCGTGCTCGATCAGAGGCGGCTCGCGCTGCTGGGCCTCAGCCCCACGGAGGTCGCACAGCAGCTGCAGTTCCTGCTGACTGGGGTGCCAATCACTCAGGTCCGCGAAGGCATCCGCACGGTCGAAGTGGTTGCGCGCAGCTCAGGCCCAGATCGTCTCGATCCCGCGAAGCTGACCGATCTGACCCTGAGGAATCGCGACGGGCGGCTGATACCGCTGAGCCAGATCGGTCGCTTTCAGGTCAGGTGGGAAAATCCGGTCCTCAGACGGCGCGACCGCACGCCGACGATCACGGTTTGGTGCGATTACGACGAGTCTCTTCAACCACCGCAAGTGTCGAAGGAAATATGGAAGGCGCTCGCCCCGATCAGGGCGGAACTCCCGGCCGGATACAAAATTAAGATGGGCGGCAACATCGAGGATTCCGCCAAGGCCAATGCCGCACTTGCGCCGGTCTTTCCCGTCATGATCCTACTGACGCTCCTCGTTCTTGTGCTGCAAACACGCTCGTTGGCGGCGACGACGATCGTGTTTCTGACGGCGCCGTTGGGGTTGGTGGGGACAGTGCCGTTTCTGCTCGTGCTGCATCAGCCCTTCGGTTTCAATGCGATTCTGGGCCTGATCGGCCTGTCAGGAATACTCATGCGCAACACGCTCATCCTGATCGGACAGATCCGGACGAACCTTACAGAAGGACTCGATCCCTATTACGCCGTGATCGAGGCCACGGTGCAACGCGCACGCCCGGTCATCCTCACGGCACTCGCCGCAGTACTGGCGTTCATTCCGCTGACGACCTCGGTCTTCTGGGGATCGATGGCGGTCACGCTGATTGGCGGCACGATCGGCGGCACCGTGCTGACCCTGCTCTTCCTCCCGGCGCTCTATGCGATCTGGTTCCGGATCCGAGCGGCGGAGGGGCCAGTGAAAGGGGCAGTTCTCGCAGGCGCAGACACAGCCGGCGGCGTTCTAGCATCCCCTTGACAATACATGTATACGCATATAGCATCTGTGACATGAAGATCCAATCGCTCCCGTGCTACTGCGCGACGCTGCGGCAGGCCGCCCGAGCCGTGACGGTTCTGTATGAAGAGATGATCGCGGAAAGCGGCGTGCATGCGACGCAATATTCCGCCTTGCAGCTTCTCGAGTCGGCTCCGAACTTGACCACCACCGAGCTGGCGGAGGCCATGGGCGTCGATCAAACCACGGCTACCCGCACTCTGGCGCTGATCAAGCGCGGCGGGCTGGCGAGCGACACCGTCGGGGAGGACCGCCGGCAGCGACGGTGGAATCTGACTTCCAAAGGGCAAGAGCAGCTTCGGAAGCTCAGACCCCGGTGGGAAGCGGCGCAGCAGGCGTTCGAGAGGCGCCTGGGGCGGGCACAGGCCACCGCGCTCAAGAATGCGGCCTATCTGGCCGCGAGCCGGATTGCCTCCAGGTGAGAAGGATAAGCCGCTCGCAAGGCATTCGCGTTCATAAACATGTAGATACATATAGATAGATCCTGCGGCGACAGCGCCGCAAGACCAAATCATGGCAACGCGCTCAACCGCATCGAATCTCGGAGCACTAGCATGTCAGACCAGAAAGTCGTCCTCATCACCGGCGCCTCGAGCGGAATCGGAACCGCAACGGCCGAGCATCTTGTCAGTCGCGGGTACCGGGTCTTCGGCACGGCGCGATCGCCGCAAAGGGCGGGCACCACTTCGGGCGTAACCTTGCTGCCTCTCGACGTCACGGTGGCAGCGTCCGTCTCGCATGCCGTGCAAGCGGTGCTCGATGCGGCGGGACGTATCGATGTGCTCGTCAACAATGCGGGCCTGGGTGTATTCGGCGCTTTCGAGGAGACCTCCATCGAGCAGGCGCAGGCGCTTTTCGACACGAATGTCTTCGGCGCCATCCGCACGAGCAAAGCCGTGCTGCCACACATGCGTGCACGGCGCTCTGGACTCATTGTCAATGTGAGCTCCGTGCAGGGATTCATTCCCGCCCCTTACGCTGCGATCTATTCGAGCACGAAGCACGCGCTCGAGGGCCTCTCGGAGTCCCTCGATCACGAGGTGCGGCAGTTCGGCATCCGGGTGGTGCTGGTGGAGCCTGCTTTTACTCGTACGGGATTCGAGGCGCACAGCGTGGCCGCCGCGACTCGCCTGGATGCTTACGATAAAGAGCGCTCGCGCGTCGCGGCGGCCATAGCGGCCAACTTCCAGGCGGCGCCGGCGCCGCGTGGCGTGGCCGAGGAAATCGCGTTGGCGATTGAGTCGCCGCATCGCCTGCGCAGACCGGTAGGCTCACAGGCAAAACTGGTGGGGCGGCTGCGGCGCTTCATGCCGGCGGGAGCAGTCGACCGGCAGCTGCGGAAAGTGTTTGGGCTCGAGTAACCGTGGCGCAACGCACAGGGATCAGTGAGGCAGAGTCAGGAGCGTCCACCGAAGGCTGTGGAGAGCCATCGAAAGCCACGACTTGAGTGGGGTATATTTTTGGGGTAGGCGATTTGGTGCTGTGAAACAAACTAATATTATTCAATGGATTGCGCGCGAGAATCGGTTGTCACCCTCTCCGCCAACTTCTTTCAATCAATAAATTATGACTTAACATAAGACGCTAGCGCGAGTGCGAAACTAGTGTCGAATCGTGCGGCATGCGCGGCCTCGGCGCGCGAGAGCTCGATGAGTACATCGCCTCGAGTTCAGACGCCGAGCGAGTGCATGTGCGTCGCGAAACTTTGCCAGGCGCATCAGCGAAATCGCGTACGAGGTTGGATTCAACGACCTCTCCTATTTCAACCGGGCGTTCCGCCGCCGCTTCCAATGATTGCGCAACCGTAATGATGCGCCATATCGCCGTCAGTGGAGTTCTCTTCCGGCTCGTAGCGACACGCTTTCTTGATGGCGCTCTTTGATCTGTCAGGTGTTAGAATCTCGGGAACACACCCCAGGCGCTCGAACATGCGGATATGCAAGGCTGAGCATGGCACTCCGCTTGGCCGGCATCGGCTCCCCCAGCGCAGACCCGGCGAGATCGTTCCGGGGGAACGTGACCGAGGATTCCGGGCACGGGCCCAAAGTCGGTCACCTTCGAGCGGAATGCGCGGTCAGGTTCGGCCGGAACGGCCGGTCACGTTCAGCCGGAATCAGCGGTCACGATGGTCCGGAAAACGCAATGCGAGCACGCCGATCGACCCGAAGGACTTCCGTTACAACTCCCCGCGCTTCGCTCCCGAAGCCCGCGCGGCAAACTTCGCGCTAGTCGAACTCTTGAAGCAAGTGCGAGCATAGGAAGGCGACAGCTTCGCAGATTGCGCTCGCGTGGTTTCTTGCACAAAGGCCGTGGATTGTTCCGATCCCAGGCACCGCAAAACGCGATCGGCTGAGGGAAAATCTGCGTGCCCTAAACATCGAGCTTACGCCGTGTTGATGGGGATCGAAATCCGCCTCTTTCTGGTGATCGACGCGTTTTCTCGATTTTCTGGCATGCCGCTTGCTTGTTCTGCAGGTCTCTCTCTTCAGCCCGCCAAACAACTTCTTGATTCAACTGCGGCTGCGTCCGACCGCGGCCGTTGGCCCATAGGGGCCGGTGTCACCGTCGGCTCCTGGCGGCGCTTCAGAAACCCGCGTCTCACCCCCAGAATCACGCGATTTCCGGCCCCCGCCAACACGCCGGATGACTTGCGCGAGATCAATACCGCGGCCCCCAAGATTGAGGGGCAGGGCGCCCGCCTCCCGGATGCGGTGCTGCAGTATTCAAACCGGTGATCACGCCGGGTAATGCGGCCCGCCTTTACAGCGTCAAGGGCCAACCGGGGTTCAGAACCTCAATCGCTGCCGGGCCGACTTGCGTTGTGGCACTCGACATCGGTACGCGGGAAGTCGTTTCCCTTGAAGAGGAGCGGCCGGTCGAGCGAGCGGGAGAGAGCGTAGGAGAAACAATCGCCGAAGTTCAGGCCCGCTGGGTGACGACCTTTGCCGTATTTTCGAAATGCATCGCGGGCCAGCCGGGCTTGTTCGGTGTTTACAGCCTCGAGGGTTATCTGGGCCCTGGCGATGAGGTGATCGAGATCGCGTACGCCTTCGGCGCCGTAGCGCGACTCTAGAACGATCGAGGTCTCGACGTAGGATGCGGTCGAGAGTGATCGCGCCTCGGCGGCTTCGATGGCCTCATTGAAAATGCGGCGCTCCACCTCATTTTTCAGGATCGCCAGCAAGGCCGAGGTGTCGACCACCATCAGCGCGGCAGCCCATGCTCGTCGTACCCGATGATCTTCTCTGCGCTGCGAGGGTCATGCACCGCGAGCCCTGCGCAATGCAACGCGATCTCGTCGAGATCGTCGGCCAAGCGTCGCCGCGTGGCGCGACCGCGCCGCACGCGCTCGAGTCGTTCGCGAAGAGCTTGGGTCACGGCCTCGGTCTTCGTCTCGCCGGTGAGCTTTGCAAGTGCCCCAGCGAGCTCTTCTGCTTGCTTGTTCCGAATGTTCAGAGGCATGAATCACCACGTGTAGCACTTAATCTACACATTACCACAGCGACGATGGATTTTCGATGCGAAGGAGAGGCGAGTCGAATAGTCGAATCCTCGGCGCGCCTGGGGCCAGCGGCTCGGGGCCGGGCAGTTGGGCGCGCGCTGTTGCGCAATCTAGCGCCGCTTCGCTCGCTGGCGCTCTCGAAGCGAGTTCTACTGGGTGTGCTGCCGAACGTTAGGCGGGCCAGGGATGTCCACGGACCCCCAGGCGACATTGCTCGGACCCTACGCATTACATTAAACTAAGTTCATTAGACTTAGTCATTGAGGCGTACATGCAGACCGTGAACATCCACGAAGCCAAGACCCATCTCTCGCGGCTGGTGGAACAAGCGGCCAAGGGCGAGCCTTTCGTGATCGCAAAGGCTGGCAAGCCACTGGTTAAGGTCGTCGCGCTGGACGCGCCGGAGGCCGGGCAGGTCAAGCGCCTCGGGTTCATGGCCGGGCAGATCGTCGTGCCTGACGATTTCGATCGGATGGGCAGCGCCGAGATCGAGCACCTCTTCGGCGACGACTCGTGAAGCTGTTGCTCGATACGCACCTGCTTCTGTGGGCGGCCGGTCAGCCCGACCGCCTCTCCAAAGCTGCTCGCGAGCTCATCGATGCAGACGACAACGAGCTCGTCTTCAGTACCGCGAGCCTCTGGGAGATCGTGATGAAACGGGGTTTGGGCCGCGAAGACTTCAAAGTTGACGGACGACTGCTGCGACGGGGACTACTCGATAACGGCTACAGCGAGCTGCCCATCGCGAGTGAGCACGTCGTTGCGATCGACACCTTGCCGGCTTTGCACAAGGACCCGTTCGATCGGGTCCTCATCGCCCAGGCCCTGGTCGAGGGGATCACGTTGCTGACGACAGATGAGATTGTCGCGCGCTATCCCGCGCCTGTTCGAGCTGTCTGACGTCACTACTCCCGCACCAGCCAGGTGGCATCTGAGGTCGGGCGGGGGCCTACATTGCGCGCTCGGGTAGCAACACTGCGGTTACGCACCGTCCCGAGCAGCCAGAAGACGGGGCCAGAGTGCGGGACGTCCGCCGCAACGGGGTAGCCGCCGGAATAGATATAGAACCCGAGACCCGCCACATTGAGCGCTGCAAGTGCAATCAGTACGGACACCGAGCCGAAGCTCGGTCTTTCGGTTCATTGGCCGTTGATGATGCGCTCAGGGGCTCCTCATCCACTCGAGGTCAGCCACAGGGGGTGCCGGCATCTCCGCCGCGGACGACGACGTTCTTGTGCGGATTGAGGCAACGCTCCAACTTGTCCGCGATCGCCTGCTCGAGGTCGGCGAGGATCTCGATGCTATCCGGATTACCCGCAAGCGCGCGCGAAGCCGAGTCCAGATAATCCGCGAGCGCTGCGTGTGCGTCGTCTTCGAGCTGATAGGCCCGACCATTGAGGCTCACCGATATGATCGGCCGCATGGATCAACCCCCCATCGAATCGATCGTCTGATTCAGGCGCGCCCAATAGGCGTCGAACTCGGCCAGCTGCCGCTGCCCGGCGCCTGTAAGGCAGTAATACATGCGTGGCGGACCGGCTTCGGATTCCTGCCATTGATAATCGAGCAGCCCCTCGCGCCGCAGGCGGCTCAAGAGCGGGTACAACGTGCCTTCCTGGGTGGCAAAATCCGTCGCCGCCAGTTGCTTGAGGATGTCCGCGGCGTATACCGTCGAGCCGCTGATGATCCGCAGAACCAGAAACTCCAGGAATCCCTTACGCAGCGCTCCGAGTTTTGGACCTCGGATCTCAAGGCCGCGCTGGCGCACCGCGGGCCGGGCGCCGTCTAAGCTCCTCCTCATTGGCCTCTATGCCGCGATGATCTGCGCTGGTCCGTCGGCACCGGCGGCGGACGCGCGGGGGTCCGCCGCCGCTTCATTGCAGCGAGAATTCACACGACTCGCGGATGCGGCTCGGCCAGGTACTTTGGGCCTTACGGTCTGCGACCTTCAGAGCGGCCGCATCTGGCGCGTGAATCCCGAGCAGCCGTTTCCGATGATGAGCGTCTTCAAGGCGCCTCTCGGGGCGACGGTGCTGTCCGAGGTCGATACTGGAACCCTCTCTCTTAGCCAGAAGGTGATCGTGAAGCGCGACGACCTCGTACGATCCGGTCTCAGCCGGATCACCGCGAGGTTTCATGGTCGCCGGGAGACATTCACCGTTCGGCAGCTCCTCGAAGCCGCGGTCAGTCATAGCGACAACACCGCCGCGGACGTCCTGCTGAAACTCATCGGTGGGCCAACTGTCGTAACTGCCTTTTTGCGCACACATGGGATCAGGAACATGCGCATTGACCGGGGGGAAGGGAGATTGCACGCGAGTTTCAAGGCCGCACCGGCCTGCGGCCGGTGGGCAGCGATGAGACTCCCCAACAGAAGGCCGCACGGCTGCGTCGAGGCTATGCCGCTTACTTGAAGGACCCGAGGGATCGAACAACCCCGGACGCAGCGGCCCGTTTCCTGAGGAAGCTCTGGCAGGGGCAGCTCCTTTCTCCTGCATCGACGCGAGGTCTTGTCAATTTTCTGTACCGGCAAACGATCCCCGATCGATTGCGGGCAGGAATTCCGCCGACGGTTCGTTTCGCGGACAAATGCGGGACCTCTTTCACACTCGATGGCGTGACCGCGGCGTTCAATGACATCGGGATTCTGACGTGGCCCGATGGGCATACGGTGATCGTGGCCGCATTCCTGATGGCGTCGCGTGCGTCCGAGGAGCGCAGGAGAATGCTCTTCGAACGCATCGCGCAGGCGGTCGTGAGCGATCTGCATCCTTAGCCTGGGCTCGCAGGCTGTCGCAGCCGACCCCTCCGCACCGGGCGCATGCGGCGTATCCCGGCCAACCACTGGTCCGAGCATGTCGGTCGTAAGCTCGGACAGGAGAGATGTCAGGTCGCGCATTGGCCTCGTCATCGCGGGCGCAGTCACCGTAGCGTTTCCCGAAGGCCGCGTCATCGAAATGCGCGCCGGCGATCTGTTGGGGGCGGATCACTACGCGAGCTGAATCCGCTGACGCCACTCCGGCGCCCGCGGTGAGCCGGGCGTGCCATCGACCTCAGATCGGAGGAGTGATCTCCCGATCGAGTGCATCCAGCCGATTCCACACCTCAAGGAGCCGCAAGTACGCGGCAAGATTTCTCCGGTCGGCACGACACCAGGCTTCGAATTGGGAATGGGCCTCGTCGGGGCTACCTTGCCGGTCCATATGGGCCAACCGGTCCGCCGCGGCCGCCTCGATATCCTCATTCGAGCTCAAGCACATACGCTCGCGACCCCTCTCGGTCCACCCCCCGGCAATCCGTACGCTACATTCTGTCGCGGGCCGACTCTCGGCAGTTTCGATGTAAATCGAATTGTGATGGCGGTTTCCGGCGACCGGTGAACGCATGAAATCCCTCGAGGCGGATACTGAGACTCAGCGGCTCGCTGAGCTTCGGCAGGCGCTCTTCGCCAACGACGCGGCATCGAGAGATCTCGGTGTCCGGATTGAGGATGCCCGACCCTGATTCGCGCGTCTTCGCATGACGGTGCGGGCGGACATGCTCAATGGACATGGCGTGTGTCAGTGGCGTGCCACACGCCCAATGCGGTTACCGTGGCGGCGGCGGCGGCGTCGTCGATCGATTTTCTCGCCTCAGCGCATGTGCATGACGAGTTGACCGCCGAAGCGCGCCAGCTGTGGCGTTCCAAGCGAACCGGACTCTACGAGATCCGCGTGTACAATCAGCGTGGCGAAACGGTCGCATTGTTCCGTGGACGTTCTCACTGCGTCGGCGGTGAAAGCGGTCCGTAGGCCGATGGGATAGAATTCGGCAAAGCGGACATTCAGGCGTACGGTATGATGATTGCATTTCTGCTCTGCCAGCTGTATGTCGTGCTTTTCATCGCGCTGCATGACTGGCTGCCGCTCGGCTGTCTCAACAATCTCGCTGGAATTCGCGCCGTTGATACCTGGATGCAGCTGCTGCGAACGACGGTTCTGAGCACTCTGCCGTTCGCCGTCGGCCTAGCGGGAAGCGCCTATTACTCGATCACACATTTCCCGACATGGCTGATGTTGGTCCTTTGGATCACGTATGGCGTGGGACTGTATGGAATTCTGCGCGCCTGGTACCTGCCATACCTGGTCTACAGCGACCCGGCGCGTGCCGCGCGCTATCGAGAGAGATTTGCGGATACGCACGCGTTCCTGCCGGTGCGCAATGGCATCCGACCGGATACGTTGCACGTTACCTTTCATGCTGTGCTGGTAGTGCTTATCGTCCTGCTTTTCGTGCTGACCATCTCCGGTCGGTTGACTGGACGCTGAGAGTCTCCAAGCGGGCAGATGCGATCATAGACGGTCGTCAAATGGTGTCCTTGAAGCGGGCAGTCGTAGACTCAGGTAACCTTATCCGTAGTTTCATCTGAAAGTACCAGAGTCTGTCGCCCAAATTCCTCCAGAGGTGATGCAACAGGCTCGGCCTTTGGTCGCGCGTCTGCAAAGAGGATGGATCGTGCGTAACTTGAGTGGTGACTCAGCACCCATGGTGGAGGGTGAACCCAGCCATTCTGATTGGATGGCTCACGAGCCGAGAGGATCACCAAAACCGTTCCCGCTCATGCAGCATTGGCACCCGAGGAACTTTCGTGGGAGGCATTCCGCACTCCCTACGTGCCGGGGCGTGACGAATGACTCGTCGATGCCACGAGCAGCAAGAGCGCCACCGGGTGCTACGAATCATAGAACGCTGGACGGCATCGACAAGGAGAGGTTCGCCGGACAACTCTCGAGCAGCGCGGCTTGAAGTACCTGCCCTTGATCTGGTCGGGCATCCGGCGCCGGCCGGTGCGAACGGCGCTGGTCTTTCTCCAAGTCGGCGTGGCGTTTGCTCTATTCGGTGTTCTGCAGGGCATGAAAACCGGGGTCGATGAGGCCATCTCCAGGGTGCGGGCTGACGTGCTGTTCGTCGCCCCCGCCGTGTTCGGCGGACCACGCCTTCCCATGGCCTACATCAATCGACTGCGTTCGATTCCGGGCGTCAAGAGCGTTACCTATGGCGACTCCATGGGCGGGGTGTACCAGAAGCCGACTCAGTCTCTCGGTGTGTTCACCATAGACCCAAGCAGGATCTGGCTGACGCTCGCCCCCAGCATCCTTACCATCCACCCCAAGGACCTGCAAGCGCTGCAAGATACCCGCACCGGTGCCCTGGTCACCGCCGATATCGCCAGGAAATACGGCTGGCATGTCGGGGATGAGATCGCGATCAACTCGAGCGTACCGCAGAGCAGCGGCTCGCGAACGTGGTTCTTCAACATCGTCGGTAGCGTCACCGACCGCGAGCCCGGTGAAGGGGGTCTGATCGTTGGCAACTACAGCTACCTCAACGAGGCCCGGGCAATCGATAAAGACACCGTCCGCAACTTCTACGTGATCGTTTCGGACCCAAAGCAAGCGGCGGCAGTGTCCGAGCTCATCGATCGGACGTTTGCGAATTCTCCGCTTGGTACCCGGACGATATCGATGCGGGAAACTGCCGAGCAAGAGATGCGGTCGATCGGGAACGTGAGCTTCGCCATCCGCTGGATCATCAGCGCCGTATTGGTCGCGCTGGCATTCGCGGTCTCGACGATGATGATGCAGACCATTCGCGAGCGTACCTTCGAGCTGGCCGTATTGAAGGCCGTCGGCTTCGGTGATCGGATGGTCTTTATTCTATTGGTGATGGAGTCGCTCGTGGTTTGCATTGCCGCTGCGCTCGCTGGCCTGGCGCTGGCCTGGATTGTCTTCCCACTCGCAGCCAAGTATGTCCCGGGCCTTTCCATGCCAGTCGGGGTCGTGGAAGCCGGCATCGGTGGGGCGGTGCTCCTGGCGCTGATCAGCGTGAGCGTGCCCGGCCATCGTGCGGCGCGCCTGAAGGTCGCCGAAGCGTTGGCGGGACGGTAGGAGGGGCCGTGTTCCTGAAGCAAGTGGGCGCGCTTCTGGGGATGAATCTGCTGGGCGTGCCGCAAAGGCTGGGACTAGTGTGCACGACGGTCATTGGCGTGGCCTGCGCCGTAGGCGTTCTGGTCGCCATGCTGGCCATGGGAGTCGGCGCGCGGCGGCAAGCCCTGGGAGATGCGCGGCCTGACCGAGTCGTTCTGCTGAGCAAGGACGCGCTGGAGCCGGGGCAAAGCAACATCCCGCAAAGTACCGCCGTGCTCATTCCTAATCTGGCCGGGATACGGCGCGACTCTCGGGGAAACCCGATTGTGGTGCCGGAGGCGCGGATCTTCGTGTGGGCCCGCGAGAAGGCCACCGGTACGGGTGTCGGCTTTCCGATAACAGGCGCCGGCGCCGAGCTCACGGAGTACACCCCGGAGCTTCAACTGACATCGGGACGCATGTTTCGGCGCGGTTTGCGCGAGCTCATTGCGAGCAACTACTGCGCGCGCGTGTACCGCGATTTCTCAGTGGGCGACACGAGGGTGATCGACGGCAAGGATTGGCACGTGGTCGGGAATTTCAACCTCGGGCGCAGCGACGGGACCTGCACCGTCTACGCCGACGTCGACACCGTGCTTTCGACCTTCGGGCGTAACGATTACAACGAGGTCAACGTCATGTTGCAGTCTCCTTTGGCATTTGACGAGCTCGTCGCTGCCATCGAGGCAAGTCCATCGCTCCGCATCCGCGCTGAGCGCGAAGCCGCACTCGCAAAGGCGGACTTCGCGCCGGTGAACGGCATCCTCAACTTCGTCAGCTATTTCGTAGGAACGATCCTCGCCGTGGCGGCCACCATTGGAGCGGCCAATTCGCTTTACGCGGTGGTGGATGGTCGTCGTCGCGAGCTCGCCACGTTGCGCGCCGTCGGATTCGGCGGCATCTCGGTGATCATTGCCACCCTGATCGAGGCCGTTCTGATGGCGCTTCCCGGCGCTCTGATCGGCGTGGGGCTGGCATGGATCTTTTTCAACGACCGGGCGGCGAGCCCTTTCGGCTTTCGATTTCACCTCGCCATCACGCCCTCTCTGGCATTGCTCGGCGTCGGATGGTCGCTCGGTATAGGTCTGATCGGCGGGCTCCTGCCCGCCGTTCGAGCTGCTCGCGTTCCTGTTACCGTCGCGCTCCGCACTACGTGAGTCTAGAAGCGCGACCAGGCACGCCCGATCGCGTTGTCCTGGTCGGCCGGCTGCGCGTGAACCACAGTTGGCACCGGGAGAACCAGAGTTAATTAACATTGCTCCATGGTCGAAGTGCTCAAGTCCGCCACGTTCGAGGCGTGGTTCAACTCACTTCGTGACCGCCAAGTGCTCTAGACGCTTCGCGGAGAGCGATCATCTCCGCGTGCAGGGTCGCATCATTGTCAAGATGCGCGCGGTTCCCGGCCCTTGAGCCGTGCTCAGCGCGTGCACAGGGCGCGCGGGTCGCCGTTGATGCCGGCCAGGAGCCGTCACGCCAAATGCCCTCCAAAATTCCGATAAGCGGTCGCCGGAGCCCGGCGGTGCTTTTCCGCTTCATGGTGCTGCGCAACCTTGACGAGGAGGCCATCGATATCGCCACCGACGATGTGGCTGCGGCCAGGCTCGTCCGAAATACACGGTACATCGTCCCCTACCGCGTTCGAGGCGACGCGATAGAGATTTTGCGA
Source organism: Steroidobacteraceae bacterium (assembly GCA_050739115.1). GTDB lineage: Bacteria > Pseudomonadota > Gammaproteobacteria > Steroidobacterales > Steroidobacteraceae > 13-2-20CM-66-19. The sequence continues at coordinate 17,709 of JBOIAQ010000046.1, forward strand.
GTGTTTCACACTTCACGCCGACTACCGAAGCGCCGGCAGCCACTCTTCCGTCGAAGAGCACCTGCGGCCAAAGGAGCTGCCGCTCGACCCAAATACTTGTGCAGCCGGAAAGCAGTCACCTAGTGCTAGGGTACCGAAATTACTTGCTCTCGCGGCCTCAACTATGGCGTCCAGGTGAATCCTGGCCGAAAGGAGAGCCGGAGTTCCGAACTGGGAATGTACCAAGCTGTTGGCCGTGTGCACAAGGGCGTTCCTTTCGCTGTTATTCACTATTGTGCCTTAGAGCGGACGGTCACCGCTCAATCTTGAACGACAATGATACTGTGACTTAGTCCGATTTGGGCGCGATGGATCGGTCCGTGGTCTCCGGAGCATCGACTAGGCGGGTGAGTTGTTTCGGGAACCCCAAAGCAGCCGGTCACCACTGACCGGACAGGTCGTTAGTACGCGTTGGCGTTCAGGACGAACCGAGGACGCGAGCGTCAAGCCAATGAATGCACAAATCCGTGCCGTCGACCGCTACGAGACGGCCGGGCGCGGCTCGACCTTTTGGGCGGCAATCGTGAGCCGGGCTCTCGGCAGCTGCGCGCCCTCCGACACCTCCGTGTAGGCGTCGATGACGATCTCCCCCGGAGTGTGGCCGGACTGGACAATGAGCTGCGCGAAACCGTTGAAGAGACTGCGCATGGGCTGCTGATCCGATTCCTGGCAGTTTGGATCGCCGTTGCCGACTCCCCGAAATTTGCCGGCGCCCCTCACCGAGAAGTGGATCGGCATATTCGCCGTGGGTACGTGTCGCCCCGCGTTGTCGAGGACCTCGACCTGCACGAGCACGGCGTCCTCTCCGTCGGCATGTATCTGACTTCGGTCGGGTGTCAGGCGGATCGCGGCGGGCTCACCGGTCGTCTCGCGCTTCGTGATCAGCACGGTCCGATCTTGCCGCAGGCCCCGTGCCTCCAGTACGCCCGGCGCGTATTTCACCTGCCACTCGAGATGCCCGAGCGGATGCACCTTCTGCCTGCCGAGGCTCTTGCCGTTGAGAAGGAGCTCGACTTCTTCGAGATTGGAGTACACCCACACCCGGATGGGCTCCCCGGAATGCCCGTGCCAGTTCCAATGGGGGAAGACATGCAGCACCGGCTCGTCGCTCCAGCAGGCCCGGTAGTAGTGAAACACGTCCTTGGGAAAGCCGCAGGTATCCACGATCCCAAATTGCGAGCTGATGGAAGGCCAACCGTACGGCGTCGGCTCGCCGCGATAATCGAACCCCGTCCAGGCGAATCCACCGCTGAGATAGTCGCGCGCGGCGTAGAACGGCCACCACTCTTCGGCGAGCTCCGCCCACGGAGGATGGTTGGCGTCGTAGGCGCTGACCCAGTTTCGCTTCGGGTCGGTGGTGTAGATGCCACGGGTTGAGACCGTGCTCGCGGTTTCCGAGCCGACCAGCCGCCGTCGCGAATGGGCGGCGCGGTATGGATCGATCGCCTCGAGATGGTAGTTGAAGCCCACGACATCGAGCGACAGGGCCACCCCCTTGTCCCAAGGCCCGTTGACGGCGGCAGTACAGAGTCGGGTCGGGTCGAGCTCATGCGAGCGAGCGACCATCGTGGCGACGAGGCGCTCCCCGAGCGCGCTCTGCTGCAGGGTTCCTTCCTCGTTACCCATCGACCAGAGAACGATCGAAGGTGAGTTTCGGTACCGCTTGATCATGGTCGCGAGCTCATCGAGCGCGCCGGGACTCGCGCTCATGGTTCGCGTCTCGCACATCATCATCATTCCCAGTCGATCGCAGGCCTGCACCCATTCCGGCGCGGGCATGTTGTGGGAAGTTCGCACCGCGTTGCTGCCCATGCTGCGCAGCACCTTCAGTCGGTATTCGTACAGCTGATCGGGAAGGGCCGCGCCGACACCGGCGTGGTCCTGATGATTGCACGTTCCCTTGATCCTTACGGCCTTGCCGTTGAGCAACATACCGCGGTTCGGGTCGAACTCGACGGTTCGCACCCCAAACTCGAGACGCTCGGCGTCTCGAGTTTGACCGTTGCTCTCGACCGCCACGATCGCCGAGTACAGGTGCGGCGATTGCGGCGACCAGAGCGCGGCAGAGCGCAGGGCGGCGTGGCCGGTGAATGCCGCAGTTCCGCCGGGTCGAATCGACTGTTCGGGCGTCAGCGTGCTCGCAACCTCACGTCCATCCGCATCGAGTATCCGCCAGCGTACTCGAGCGTGCTCGGTCTCACGCCCTTCGTTCAGCACCCGCGTGTCGAGCGCCAGCTCCGCCCGACCCGAGTTCTGCGCAGAGCGGACCGTGCTGTCGCAGTGGCCCAGATGCAGCGGCTCGGTCCTGGTGAGCCAGACGTGGCGATAGATGCCCGCACCCTCGTAGAACCAGCCTTCGCCGTAGGTCGCGTCCACCCGAACCACGATGCAGTTTCGACCGCCGTAGTTCAAGAAATCGGTGATGTCGAATCGGAATGGGACGTAGCCGCTGTCGTTGCGACCGAGATGGCAGCCGTTCACGAACACCATGGCGCTACGAAGCACGCCGTCAAATTCGAGCACGGCGCGCCGGCTCGTCTCCGTCGCGGGGACCTCGAAGATGCGTCGGTACCATCCGATCGAGGTGTCGCGGTAGTCGCGTCCGAGCGGCTTATAACCGTGACTCTGCAGGTTCTCATCATGGAAGAACGGCAGCTCGATCGCCCAGTCGTGCGGGAGATCGAGCATTCTCCAGTCCGAGTCGTCGAAGCTCGCCGCAGCGAAGGCGAACTCGCCGGTCTTCGCAAACGCCTCGAGCCCATCCGCGCTACCGAGATCATGCAGCGCCGCTGGGCCGCTGCCGAGACGAAACTTCCAGTCGAAGTCGAATAGCAACCGCTCGCGGGGGCCGGCATCGACCGCGGGGCCGGCACGGGCCGCGGATACCGCCGCGTCGCCCGGGTCGGTGACCGGCGCGACCGTCGCGTGCGCCTCGGAGCGATTCGCGACCAATGAGCCGGCCGAGAGCGCCAGACTCGTGCGCAACAGGTCTCGACGAGTGATTTCGCTCATCCAGGCATTATGATGCCGTTCGCGCCGCCGTGTGTACTGTCTCGCGCAGTGGCATCGAGCGCCGGACGGTTCCCCGGTTCCCATGAATCGCTGGCGCCCGCTACACTCACCAGTTCGCATCCGTAACTCTCGAGAGTGACCCATGACCCGCAAGCTCCTCTCATCGGTACTTCACCGGCGGCTGCATGCTGGTGAATTGCGCAAACACGACCAGGAGAGCATCGCCGTGTCACTGTCGTCCCGATTCATGTTGTTCGTTCTGCTGGCGATCCCGACTGCCGCTGCCTCAGCTGGCCATGTTCCCGATTCCGCGCGGACGCTGGCCTACATCCATCGGGCCTGGAGCACGCTGACGCGCTCGTCCGCGAACTGCGCTTCGTACCGTGGCCCGTACGTCCGTGGCCAGCAGGTGCTCTATCTGCCAAAGGACCTGCCGATGCCGCAAGCCGTGCCGGCGCTGGAGAAATGCGGCGTCGAGGTGCGGCGCCTGCCGATGCGCATCCGCCGACTCGGCGAGTTTGATCCCGCCACGCTCGAGTACCAGGGCTACCTGTACCTGCCTCACCCCTACGTGGTACCGGGTGGGTTCTTCAACGAGATGTTCGGTTGGGATAGCTACTTCATCGAGCTGGGTCTGATCGCGGATCATCGCGACGCGCTGGCCCGGGACATGGTGGAGAACATGCTGTTCGAGGTCGCCCACTACGGCGGCGTGCTCAACGCCAACGCCACCGATTTCCTGACCCGCTCCCAGCCGCCCTTCCTCGCCGAGATGATCCGGGCGCTGCTCGCCGACAGGGGTGCCTTTCGCGATCCGCGGGCGGCTGCGGTGTGGCTCCATCGCGCCTATCCGCTCGCGGTCGAGTATTACTCTTTGTGGCAGCGGAATGCCCACCGAGCCGGCAACACGGGGCTGTCGCGCTATTTCGACTACGGGGGGGCCAGTCCGGCAGTCATCCGCGGCGCGTATTTTCGCGAAGTCATCCGCTTCGTGCTGGCGCACCCGGGGGAGAACGACGGTTATCTCATCAAAGCCGCGCAACGCCCCTCTGCGGCCGAGTCCGCGCGACTTGCGCAACAAAGCTGCGATCCGCGGGCTTCGCAGGCATGCGCGGATGCGTGGTATGGGGGTTATCGCCTGACGGCGAAGTTCTATCGTGGTGATCGGGCCATGCGCGAATCGGGTTTCGACGTCACGTTCCGCTTCGGTCCCTTCGCCGGCTCCACCACCGACTACGCTCCGGTAGGCCTGAACAGCCTCCTCTACCGTTACGCGCTCGATATGCGGGGCTTCGCGCAGCGCCTCAGGCTTGCGGCCGACGCGAAACGCTGGGGACAGGCCGCCGCGGCGCGCCAGCAAGCCATCGACAGGTATCTCTGGAATCCGGCGCTGGGTCTGTACACCGACTATGACTTCGTGACCCGCAAGCCCTCGTACTATGCCTTCGTCACCACCTTCTGGCCGCTCTGGGCGGGCGCGGCTTCGAGGCTTCAGGCGCAGGCAGTGCGCGATAATCTGCCGTTATTCGAGAGGGTGGGCGGACTGCAGACCAGCACTTACGCGAGCGGCGCGCAGTGGGATGCGCCGTTCGGCTGGGCGCCGACCAATTGGCTCGCGGTTTCTGGATTGAGGAGCTACGGGTACGACGCCGACGCGCGCCGCATCGCCGCCGAATTCACCGCTACCGTGGATCGCGGTTTGGCCCGTGACGGCACCATCCGCGAGAAATACAACATGGTGACCGGAGGCTCCGAGGTGAAGATCACCGCGGGTTACACGCAGAATGTGATCGGCTTCGGCTGGACCAACGCGGTGTACCTCAAGCTCGAGCAGCTGCTGAGCCGGAGCTGAGAACGCTCAGGTCGGCGGTTTCCTCGCGGTCAGGTACAACACCGGTCGGTCGTCATCGCCTTCGGATCCTCCACCACCGGGCGCATGCCCCGCTCGAAGAGCTGTCGTTCCTCGGCCGTGAAGTGCTCGGCCATCATGGCGCGAGGCCGCCGTTGGATTTCGACTACGAGAAGCGGCTGGCCCGCTACCGCGGCGACAACATCCTGGTCTACATGCATCGCGATCCACGGGATGTCATCGTCAGCCTGTACCACCAGGTCACAGTTCGCGGACTTCTTCCATTACGACGCGTCGCTGTCCGATTTCATCCGGGATCCGTATTTCGGCGCCGAGAATCTGCGGATCTTCCGTGAGCAGTGGCTGGATCTCTGCAATCGTGGGCGCGCGCTCGCTGTCTCATATGAAGAGGGTCATGCCGATTTTCCGGGGACGCTAGCGAAGGTCGTCGAGCATTATGGGTTCGAACCATCCGAGCGTGAGATACGGGAGGCCTCGGCCGCCGCCACGATCGAGAACATGCGGCGGGACGACGGCTTCGGGGCGCCGTGGCTTCGGCTTCGCAACGGCGCGCCGAAAGTTCGACGAGGCAGGGTGGGGGGATTTCGCGGACTGCCTTGCGGATGAGGATATCGCCTACCTGAACCGGGCCTTCCGTTTGGCGTAGATCGCTGCGGGCTTCGCTGCCGCCTACTTCTTCTTCACGGCTTCACGGTACGCCGCCGCAAACGCTTCGACGAACGTATGCGGCAGATGGTCCGCCGGCATCTCGATGAGGCTGCGATAAAAGGTGGTGAAAAGCTCCCAATACTGGGCTTTGTCGGCCGAGCGCGCCTTTCCCCGCCGGGCGGCTCTTTCGAAGCGCGCTTCGAGCTCCGCCGGATCCAGGCGATCGAGGAACTCGACGAAAGCGCTGCGCATCGCCCGTGCCGCCGCCTGCTCGTGAGTCTTGGCTTCGGCGACGGCCTCGCGCAGCCATTGAACGGCATCGATGCTGCGGCTCTCGTGCTGCACGAGTAGCTCGAGCAGCAACTCATCGACCGTCGAGCGCCCGAGTGAGGGCCGCGGATCGTCGGGCTCGGGCGGCGGCAGCTCGATGCGAAAGCGGTCGCGAATCTCCCCGCGCGAGCGCTCGAGTTCCTTCAGGCCCACCAACGCCTCGCGCAGGAGCTGCCCGACGAGGTGCAGGAGACGCGTTTGGGCTTCCGGCGGCAGCTTCTCTGGATCAAGACCCGCCCCTCGACAGAAGGCCTGAAGCCCCGAATGCACATCGTAGAGCGCCGGAGCGCTCGCTCCGCGCGAGTCCCGACCGGCTGCCTTGGCGAGTCGGGCGATGCGGCGGGCGATGGAATCCTCGCTCGGGTCGGGCGAGTCGCGAAGCGAGGAGCGACCGGAGTGGACTTCTTGGCTGGAGCGCTTGCCGCCAGGGACGGCAAGTGGCACTGCCTGGCCATACGCGTTCACCGGTTGGAAGCTGCCCGAGACCATCGAGTCGCTCACCAGGAGCTCTTCCAGGTCGAGCATGGCGCCGATGTCGGTTTGCGCCCCGCCTCCGATCGGTTGCAGCGCGTGAATGCTGGTGGGCACGGCGCCCGCCGCATCGAGCTCGGGAATCTCGGCCACCGTCTCGGCCTCGAGAGCGACGACGATCTGATAATCGCCGAGCCGCAGCAAATCGCCGTTTTTCAGGCGGTAACCGCTCGAGCCCAGCTTCGCGAGCGGCTCCGGCTGGTCATTGACGAACACCCCGTTGGTGCTCAGGTCCTCGAGAACATAGTGGCCGTCGCGAAAATGCACCCGGGCGTGGTGTGCCGACAGGTACCGAAGCGCGTCCGGGAGCGCCCAGTCGTTGTCGCTCGAGCGCCCGATCGAGCCGCCGCTCACGCCGAAAACGACGGTATGGCGCTCGGCGAGCTGCCGCCGATGATCGCTGACGACGCGCAGGCGAAGCGACATGGTGCCCCGAAATCAAGTGGTCTTTGGTGCGAAAACCCGTGCCTATTGCGCGGACGCGGCAGCTTCCCCGGCACGCCCGGCAATATAATGTCGCCACCAAAGTAGCAGCGGGCCTCATCCGAGCCATGGCAGCCAGTCACATTTTCCGGATTATGTTCGTGAATCAGGGCAGGGTTTACGAGGTCTATGCCCGCAAGGTGAGCCATGGGGAGCTGTTCGGGTTCATCGAGGTCGAGGAGCTGGTCTTCGGCGAGCGCTCTTCCGTGGTCCTGGACCCCTCCGAGGAGCGTATCAAGAGCGAGTTCGCAGGGGTCAAGCGCAGCTTCCTGCCGCTGCATTCGGTGCTGCGGGTCGATGAGGTCAAGAAGCAGGGGGTGAGCAAGATCACCGCGCTCGAGGGCGGGGCGAACGTGGCGCAATTCCCCATGGGCATGTATTCACCGCCGCCGGGCGAGAAGAAGTAATGGCCGGAGGGCTCCTCGTGCTGCCCGGCACTCAGGCGCTCTCCGGCTTTCGGATCCAGAAGCTTCTCGCCCGCATCGTCGCCGTGGAGCCGGCGGTGACCGGTCTTGCCACACGGTTCATGCATTTCGCCGCTCTCACGCGAGCACTCACCGATGGAGAGTTGCGGATCCTGCAGCAGCTTCTGACGTACGGCTCGCGTGCAGGCGCGGCATCCACGAGCACGCAGGGCGAGCGGCTGCTGGTGGTGCCGCGAGCAGGGACGATCTCGCCCTGGTCGAGCAAGGCGACGGACATCGCGCACGTTTGCGCCCTTTCGGCGGTGGAGCGGATCGAGCGTGGGATCGAGTACCGGATCGCGGCCCGCCACCCGCTCGGCGGCGAGACGCTCTTGCAGATCGCTTCCCTGCTGCTCGATCGCATGACCGAAACGGCATTGCTCGATGCCGCGGAGGCGGAGCGGCTCTTCGCCACCTCGGCGCCACGGCCCGCGAAGCGCATCGCGCTCGCGGGCGGCCGAGCGGCCCTCGAGCAGGCGAATCGCGCGATGGGGCTGGCGCTCTCGGCGGAGGAGATCGATTACCTGCTCGCGAGCTTCCAGCGGCTCGGCCGCGATCCCACCGACGTCGAGCTCATGATGTTCGCGCAGGCCAACTCCGAGCACTGCCGGCACAAGATCTTCAACGCGCGTTGGGTCATCGACGGCAGGGAGCGCGAGGAGTCGCTCTTCGCGATGATCCGCCACACGCATGCGCGCAATCCGGCGGGTGTCCTGTCCGCCTATCGTGACAACGCCGCGGTGATCGAGGGGGGGATGGGATTCCGGTACTTTCCCGCCCCGCGCACCGGGGCGTATCGCGAGAGTCGCGAGCCCATCGATATCCTGATGAAGGTCGAGACGCACAATCATCCGACCGCCATCTCGCCGTTTCCCGGCGCCGCGACCGGCTCGGGAGGGGAGATCCGCGATGAGGGGGCGACCGGGCGCGGCGCGCGGCCCAAGGCGGGACTCACCGGGTTCTCCGTTTCGAACCTTCGCATTCCGGGTTATGAGCGTCCGTGGGAGCGGTCGTCCGCGACTCCCGACCGCATCGCCTCGGCCCTCGACATCATGCTCGAAGGGCCGATCGGGGCCGCTTCCTTCAACAACGAGTTCGGCCGGCCGGCGATCTGCGGCTACTTTCGCACCCTCGAGCTGTCCTCTCCCGGCGATCCGCCAGGGCGGGTGCGCGGCTATCACAAGCCGATCATGATCGCCGGAGGTCTCGGCAACATCCGCCGCGCGCACGTCGAGAAGGCCGCCGTGCCGGTGGGCGCGAAACTCATCGTGTTGGGCGGACCTGCGATGCTCATCGGTCTGGGTGGCGGCGCGGCCTCTTCGGTGGGCAGCGGCGCCTCGAGCGCCGATCTCGATTTCGCCTCCGTGCAGCGCGGCAACGCCGAGATCCAGCGCCGGGCTCAGGAAACGATCGATGGTTGCTGGGCACTCGGTGCGGACAATCCCATCCTGCTCATACACGATGTTGGCGCCGGCGGGTTGTCGAACGCCGTGCCGGAGGCGGTTGCGCACAGCGCGCGGGGCGCGCGGGTTGACTTGCGCGCGATTCAGAGCGCCGAGCCCGGCATGTCGCCGCTCGAGCTCTGGTGCAACGAGGCGCAGGAGCGCTACGTGGTGGTCGTCGGGCCCGAGGCGCTCGCGACCTTCTCCGCCATTGCGGCGCGGGAGCGCTGTCCGTTCGCGGTGATCGGCGCGATCGACGGCACGGGACGGTTGACCGTCACCGATCCGCTGCTCGGCGGCGAGCCGGTGGATATGCCGCTCGAGATGCTGCTCGGGAACGCGCCGCGCATGCTTCGCGACGTGCGCAGTGTGGCGACGCAGCACCGGCCGCTCGAACTCAACAGGATCGAGCTGCGCGAGGCGGTGTATCGGGTGCTGCGCCTGCCGGCCGTGGCCGATAAGACGTTCCTCATCACCATCGGAGATCGTACCGTCGGAGGCATGGTGAGCCGCGATCCGCTCGTCGGTCCCTGGCAGGTCGCGGTGAGCGATGTCGCGGTGACGGTGGTCGACTATCGCGGTCATGCGGGCGAGGCGATGTCGATGGGCGAGCGCACGCCGGTGGCGGTGCTCGATGCAGCCGCTTCGGGGCGCCTCGCGGTAGGCGAAGCCGTCACCAACATTCTGGCGGCGGATGTTCCCTCACTCCAGCGGATTCGCCTGTCGGCGAACTGGATGGCCGCATGCGGTGAGCCCGGAGAGGACGCCGCGCTCTTCGACACCGTGCGCGCGGTTGCGAAGGAGCTTTGTCCGGCGCTCGGCATCGCCATTCCGGTCGGCAAGGATTCGCTGTCGATGCGCACGACCTGGCAGGATGGTGGGATGGAGCGCAGCGTAGTCGCTCCGGTGTCGCTCATCGTGTCGGCTTTCGCCCCTGTCGATGATGTGCGGGTGACTCTGACACCGGCGCTGTCGACGAAGGAGGGTGCTACCGCGCTGTGGCTCATCGACCTCGGCGCCGGGCGCGACCGGTTGGGAGGCTCGGCGCTCGCGCAGGTCTACGGCGAGCTCGGTGCCGAGCCCGCCGACCTCGATGACAGCGACCGCCTCGTGTATCTGGCGGCAGCCCTGGCCGAGCTCAGGCAGGCCGGACTGATACTCGCTTATCACGACCGCTCCGACGGTGGACTGCTCGCGGCTCTGTTGGAAATGGCCTTCGCCGGTCATTGCGGCCTCGATGTCCGGCTGCCGGCGGGCTCGCCAGCGGCGCAGCTCTTCGCGGAGGAGTTGGGAGTCGTTCTGCAGATCGGCTCGGACGATGAGCGGCGGGTGCACGAGATCCTCTCGCGCCATGGACTCGCCGATTTAGCGAGGCGTGTGGGCGTGCCGCTGCAGGAGCTGCGCGTTCGCATTCATGTCGGCTCGGAGCGGGTGCTCGATGAGTCATGGGTGGATCTGCGCGCCGCCTGGTCCGAGACCTCCTGGCGGATGAGGAGGCTCCGTGATGATCCACAGTGCGCCGACGAGGAATATGCGGCGCAGACCGCGGCCGTCGACCCGGGGCTCGATGTCGCCTTGAGCTTTGATCCCACGGAGGATGTCGCGGCCCCCTACGTGTCCCGCGGTGAGCGACCCAGGATCGGGGTGTTGCGGGAGCAGGGCGTCAACAGCCATACCGAGACCGCGGCGGCTTTCGAACAGGCGGGCTTTGCACCCTATGACGTTCACATGACGGACATCGTGGCCGGCCGCCGTCGGCTGGCGGAGTTTGCCGGCATCGTGGCGTGCGGCGGTTTTTCCTACGGAGATGTGCTCGGGGCGGGGGAGGGCTGGGCGAAGTCGATTCTGTTCAACGCCGCGCTGCGCGATGAATTCCACGGGTTCTTCGAGCGGCCGGAGACCTTCGCCCTCGGCGTGTGCAACGGCTGCCAGATGTTCGCGGCGCTCAAGAGCATCATTCCCGGCACCGAGCACTGGCCGCGCTTCGTCCGCAACCGCAGCGAGCAGTACGAATCACGCTTCTCGCTCGTTGAGGTGCTGCCCTCGACCTCGGTGCTTCTCGCCGGCATGGAAGGATCCTTCCTGCCGATCGCCGTGGCGCACGGCGAGGGGCACGCGGAGTTCGAGTCGCGCGCGGCGGCCGAGGAGTGTGTGAACCGTAATCTGGTGGGTTTTCGCTACGTCAATCACGACCGCAGCGTCGCCAGCCGCTATCCCTTCAACCCGAACGGTTCACCGCTCGGGATCGCGGCGCTCAGCAACTTCGATGGGCGCGTGACCATCACGATGCCGCATCCGGAGCGGTCATTTCGCTACGTACAGAACTCCTGGCGTCCGAGCGGAGCGGGAGAATACAGCGGCTGGATGCGGTTGTTTCGGAACGCGCGGCGGTTCGTGAGCTGACGGCTGATACCGAGTGAGCTGCGAGTGTCCCCGGAACGCGCGCTCCGTCCTCGGGCGTTTTCGACGCGTCCCGGCTCAGGCGGCCGATGTCGCCCGCGGCGCAGGCTGGTGCCTGACCTCCGGACCGATAGCCGCCCAAGCGCCGCGGATCTCTCCGAGGAGGCCGAGGACTTCCGCGGCTGCCTGCGCATCGCTGTTCAAGTTCGCGTGGATCAGCCGGCGGGTCATGTACCCGTATAGAGCGCTCAGGTTCTGCGCCAGCGGCCCGCCCTTTGCCATGTCGAGGCTGCCACGCAGCTCGGCGATCAGGATCGCCGCGCTGTGCAGCAGGGCCGCCTTGCGCACGGTCTCGCCCCGCTCGATGCAGGCGCGAGCAGCCGCGATGCGCTCGAGCGCGGCATTGAACAGCGTGAGAACCAAGGCATGCGGATCGGCATCGGCCACGGCGCCATGCGCGCTAACGCTGCGATAGGCGGCGAGCTTCGACTGCGGCGAGTAGAGGGTCACGGGGCCGGCTCCTTCGATTGCGGATAGCGCATATAGCGGCGCCCCCGGCCCGAACTTGAGCCTGCCTCAGCCTTCCGGTACGCCCTGCACCAGAGGCAGACTCGCAAAAGCCTGCGTGAGGTACGAAGAGGTCGTCTGCAGCGACGACAGCAGCGTATTGAGCGCAGCGTATTGCTGCGTCATGCTGGCGGACAGCGCATTCATCTGCGTCTGCAGCTGATTGCTCTGCTGCGTCAGCGCATTTTCCTGACTCACCAGCGTCTGGCTGCTCGTCTGTATCGGGCCGGTGGAGCTCAGGTCGGCAGTGAGCTGCGTGTTGAGCGAGGCGGCGACACCGCCCGAGCCGCTGAAGAGCTGGCTGACAGCGCCGAAATTCGAGGAAAGCGCCGCCGACAGCGTCGCGCTGTCGACGCTGAGGGTGCCGTCGCTGTTGGTCGTGATGCCGATGCTGGCCAGGGAGTTGTAGCTGGACGATCCGGTGTCGACGATGCTGTACAGGGCCGACTGGATCTCGCTCTGGATACTGGTCAGCAGCCCGTTGCCCATCATCGGGCCGGCGGTGTTCGTCGTCGCGTCGTAGCTGCCGAGCGAGCTGAGAGACCCCTGCAGCGTGTTGTAGGCAGAAACGAAGGCTTCGA
>JBOIAQ010000047.1:0-29200 GCA_050739115.1 Steroidobacteraceae bacterium
GGATTTCCTAAGCCGCATCTCACCACCGCTCAGGGTGCCGATGATCACATCTCCCGATCGTCCCGCGCAATCGTCGGGAACGGCGGCTTTGTGGAAGCATGAAAGCGTTCTTCGACTGCCGGCTTCTGGCCGGCAGTGCCTATTCGTGGCCAGGGGTGGTCCCGGATATACGATGGACTCGAGTCCACGCTAACACTACGATATGTGCAGAGTCGAACGCGAATCGTGATCGATGCTAAGCGCTGCGCATCTAAGACGCTACATTCAGGCTAGATCCGTATGGAAAGCGCTGAATTACCCTATCTACATACCTGAGGAAGACCGAGATATTGCCGCCCTACTGGTGAAGGGCGACGCTGCTAATCTTGCGGCGGTGCTGAACCGACGCGCTTCGTTGGGTTCTGGACGCGCAGCAGCAATGTTGGGCTTTTTGGAATTCATGGGGGCAATCAGCGGAGAGCCGAATCCGAAAGCGGCGATTGCCTGCTGCACTGGCCCCGCTAAAGCAGGTGAGCCCTACGCTCAGTACGTTCTTTCCTGGGCGTATTGGGAAACCGGCAACAGGGCGGATGCTATGCGCTGGATGCAGCGCTCGGCATTAGATTCGAAATTCTTGCCTGCACGGGTGGACTTGGGAAAAATGCTCGCAGAGTTGGCGCATGATTCGGGGGAGATTCGGGCTGCCGTTAGGATTTTGTGGAGCGCACATAGGCGTGGACATGTGGGAGCCCTCGCTCAAATCTGCGGGATTGCCATCCGCGGGCAACTTGGCCCCTTATCACGTTTGCTCGGAATAGTTGTACTTCCGTACTCGTTGATTCGTCTGGTTCTTGGGCTGCGTTGTGAGCCTTTTGGGCTCAGAGCCTTCATTGTTTCTCGGGATCCAAAGGTTCCATTCTTTAAACGGGTGCGGGCTGCTTCAACCGAATAGCAACTGCTCTCGATTGGCGTCCGGACAATGAGCGCTTCCGGGAGGCTTACAGCGGTGACGCCGATCGTCTCCTCTTGTGGCCGTGCGCTGCCAATCCAGCGGTGTCCCGCCGGCTGCAGTAGCAAAAGACCTTTCCGTGCGCCGGCAGTACCGTGCCTACTGCAACGTAACTGCAACGGACTGAGCCTGCTGCTTTGAGGATTACGTCCGCTCAGTATCCAAGCTCTTGTTTTCTCTGGTGGCCAGGGGCGGAATCGAACCACCGACACGCGGATTTTCAGTCCGCTGCTCTACCAACTGAGCTACCTGGCCGCCGTCGGGAAGGCCGCGTATTAGAGCGGTCCCGATCGCGCGCGTCAAGCAATCTCGAGCCTAAGCCATTGATTCTGACAGCATTAGACCTCCTGGGAAGAGCGTGTCCGCGCCCCCTTTCCGGCACCGCGCTTGCTCCCCGGACGTCGCATGGCCAGTCGACCTTCCACCCTACGTCGCGCCCCGGCTCGCAAGGCCGCTGCGGAAGGCCGCGCTGACGCCCCGAGACGCCACCCCGGCCGCGCAGAGCGCGCCGTACCTCTTCCCCTTGCCGCCGCGAACGACGATCTTTCTCTCTCCACACTGCCCCGCCGGCGCCGCGGCACGGGCGCTGCCCGGCGCGCAACCGCGAGCGCCGCATCCCTGAAGCAAATCCGCTACGCGGTCGTGGGCCTCGGCCATATTGCGCAGATCGCGATTCTGCCGGCGTTCGCGCAGGCGGCGCGGAACAGCACCCTGACCGCGCTGGTTTCCGATGACCCGGAGAAGTTGCGCAAGCTCTCCCGGCGCTACGGGGTCAGGCATATCTGCGGTTACGACGACGCCGACGAGCTCTTTCGGAGCGGCGAAGTCGACGCCGTCTACATCACGCTGCCGAATGCCCTGCATCGCGAGTACGCCGGACGCGCGGCGCGCGCGGGTCTACATGTGCTCTGCGAGAAGCCCATGGCGGTAACTTCCGAGGACTGTCAGCGGATGATCGATGTGACCCGCGCTCACAACGTCAAGCTGATGATCGCCTACCGGCTGCACTTCGAGCGCGGCAATCTGGAAGCGGCGGAGATGGCGCACTCCGGGACTCTGGGAGATTTGCGTTTCTTCACGTCCAACTTCTCCATGCAGGTGGCGCCGGAGAACTTTCGCAGCAGCCGCAAGCTCGGGGGCGGACCGCTCTACGACATCGGCATCTACTGCATCAACGCCGCCCGAGCCGCGTTCTCGGCGGAGCCCGCCGAGGTGTTCGCCACCGCGGTGACACGCCGCGATCAGCGCTTCAAGGAGATCCCGGAAACGGTGGCTGTCGTGATGAGATTTCCACAGGAGCGGACCGCCTCCTTTACCTGCAGCTTCGGTGGCGCGGACCGCTCGGCCTACGAGATCGTCGGTACCAAAGGCAGCCTCACGCTCGATCCGGCTTACGAATACGCGCAGGGGGTGGAGTATGTGCTACGCCTCGGCAAGCGTAAGCGCGAGAAGCGCTACGGGAAGAGTGACCAGTTCGCGCCGGAGCTCATTTACTTCTCCGACTGCATCATCAACGACCTTGAGCCCGAGCCCTCGGGCGAAGAGGGCCTCGCCGACGTGCGCGTGATCGAGGCGCTGAATCGGAGTATCGAGACCGGCAGGTGGGTATCGCCCGAGCTGCCGCAGCGCCGACGCCGCCCCTCGCTTCGGCAGGAGATCCGCCGGCCCGGGATCGAGCCGCCACCGCTCGTGGGTGACGTGCATTCCGCGACCATGTAGTCATTCTTCGCGACCTCTCCCTCGTTAGGGAGAGGTCCCCACCTGTCGCCGGACATGCGGCCTCCCCTCCGCGCGAGTCATTCCGGAAACCGCTGGTCAACGCAAGAATGGTGGCTCGGCGCTGTCGAACCGCAGGGCTCGGTCGCGTCTAGCTCAGGGAATCCAGGGGAGTGGTCTCGTGCGCAACCGATCCATCGCTTTCGCTTCGCTCATCCGGCTCGCGGCTGCGGCCGCCGCGGCCATCCTGACACTGTCCGGCTGCTCGCGCGAGGCGCTGGCCCAGCACGCCGCCGCGCCGCCGCCGGCGCCGCGGGTCACGGTGGCGCGCGTTATCTCGCGGACCGTTACCAACTCGGAAACCTTCTCCGGCCGGTTCGATGCCGTCAACCACGTCGATGTGAGGCCGCGAGTCACGGGCTACATCTCCTCCGTCGACTTCGTCGATGGCACCGCGGTCCACAAGGGCCAGTTGCTGTTCGTCATCGATCCTCGTCCCTACGAGGCGGACTATCAGCGCGCCGAGGCGGATCTCGATCAGGCACGCGCCCAGGCGGCGCTCGCCAAGGCCGAGCGGATCCGCGCGGTCAACCTGCTTGCGGCGCACGCGATCTCCCAGGACGAGTTCGACACCCGCACCGCCAATGCGCGTCAGTCCGCGGCGAGCGTGGAGGCGGCAAAGGCGGCGGTGGATGCGGCCGGACTCAACCTCGCCTTCACGCGGGTGACGGCCCCGATCACGGGTCGCATCAGCCGCGCGATCGTCACCGCCGGCAACCTGGTCACGAACGGGCAGACGCTCCTCACCACGATCGTGTCGCTGAACCCCATCTACGTCGAGTTCAACGCGGACGAGCAGGCCTATCTGACATTCGAAAAATACGCTGGCGACAGTGGGCACAAGAACGAGCCCACCCGCGCCGGCATCAGCGCCGGCCCGGATGCCCTCGGCAATGCGGTATATGTCGGTCTGGCGGACGAGGACGGCTACCCCCACGCGGGCCGCCTCGTCTTCATGGACAACTCGCTCGACGCCGAGACCGGCACCATCTATGCGCGAGCGCTGCTCGCCAACCCGGACGGCCACTTCGTCCCGGGGCTTTTCGCGCGCGTCAAGCTGATCGGTAACGAGCGCTATCGGGCCGTGCTGATCAACGACAGCGCCATCGGCACCGATCAGACCCTGCGCTACGTGCTCCTCCTCGGCCCTGACAACAAGGTGACGTACCACCCGGTCGAGCTCGGGCCTCTGGTCGATGGGTTGCGTGTGGTGCGATCCGGACTCGAGCCCGGTGACACGATCGTGGTCAACGGTCTCATGCGCGTGCGTCCCGGCACGCAGGTGACGCCGCAGCTCATCGCGATGAGTGAGCATCATGACAGCGACGGCATGATGGTGGCGCAAAACACGACGCGGGACACCGGCTCCGCGAGCGGGGGCTCCGCTTCCCGGGAGAAGCGGTGAGGCTCTCACACTTCTTCATCGACCGCCCGATCTTCGCGGCGGTGCTGTCGACTTTCATCTTCATCGCGGGCGCGATCGCGATCACCCAGCTGCCGATCAGCGAGTATCCGGAGGTGGTGCCGCCTTCGGTGATCGTGCGCGCCAGCTATCCGGGCGCAAACCCGAAGGTCGTGGCCAACACCGTGGCGGCGCCGCTCGAGCAGGCGATCGTCGGGGTCGAGAACATGCTCTACATGTCCTCGACCTCCACCATGGATGGCTCGCTGGCGCTGACCGTCACCTTCCGTGTGGGGACGGATATCGACCGGGCACAGACGCTGGTGCAGAACCGCGTCTCACAGGTGCTGCCGCGCCTGCCCGACGAGGTGCGCAATCTCGGGGTGACCACCACCAAGAGCTCGCCCAATCTCACGATGGTCGTGCATCTCTATTCTCCTGACAACCGATTCAACACACTGTACCTGCGCAACTACGCGGTACGCAACATCCGCGACGTGCTCGCACGCCTGCCGGGCATGGGCGATGTGCAGCTCTTCGGCGGCGGCGATTACGCCATGCGGATCTGGCTCGATCCGCAGAAGCTCGCCGCGCTCGATCTGACCGCCGGTGATGTGATCGATGCCATCCGGGCGCAGAACATCCAGGTGGCCGCCGGCCAGATCGGTGCACCGCCCGATCCAAATGCCGATTTCCAGCTCGCGCTGAACGCGATGGGACGTCTCACGACACCGGAGCAGTTCCGCAACATCGTGCTGAAGACCGGCGCCGGTGGTCAGGTGGTGCGCCTGGGCGATGTCGCCCGGGTGGACATGGGTGCCGAGTCGTACGGCACCAACAGCTACCTGGATAATCAGGACGCGGTCGCCATTCCGGTCTTCCAGGCGCCCGGGTCCAATGCCCTGCAGCTCTCCGCGGAGGTGCGCGCCACCATGGCGCGGCTTTCGAGGGATTTCCCACAGGGGATGCGCTACGCGATCGCCTATGACCCGACCGTATTCGTACGTCAATCGATCGACGCCGTGGTGCACACGCTGCTCGAAGCCGTGCTGCTGGTCGTGCTGGTGGTGATCCTCTTTCTGCAGACCTGGCGCGCGTCCGTCATCCCGCTCATCGCCGTGCCGGTCTCGATCATCGGCACCTTCGCGGTGCTGCTCGCGTTCGGGTTCTCGATCAACACGCTGTCGCTCTTCGGCCTGGTGCTCGCCATCGGCATCGTCGTGGACGACGCCATCGTGGTGGTCGAGAACGTGGAGCGTCACATCGAGGCCGGACAATCCCCGCGTGAAGCGGCCAAGTCCGCGATGAACG
The DNA here is from genome assembly GCA_050739115.1 of Steroidobacteraceae bacterium. Taxonomy (GTDB): domain Bacteria; phylum Pseudomonadota; class Gammaproteobacteria; order Steroidobacterales; family Steroidobacteraceae; genus 13-2-20CM-66-19. Next base: position 5,478 of record JBOIAQ010000047.1, read on the forward strand.
AGGTCAGCCGGCCGATCATCGCGATCACCCTGGTGCTTTGCGCGGTGTTCGTGCCGGTCGCGTTCATCAGCGGACTGACCGGGGAGTTCTATCGCCAGTTCGCGCTGACCATCGCCATCTCCACGGTGATCTCGGCCTTCAACTCGCTCACGCTCTCCCCGGCAATGGCCGCCCTGCTGCTGAAGCCCCACGGTGCCAGACCTGATGCGCTCTCGCGAGTCATGGACCGCCTCTTCGGCCGCTTTTTCGGCCGCTTCAACCGTGGGTTCGCAGCCGTCAGCAACGCCTATCGGTCGGCGGTCGTCGGCACGGTGCGCCGTGCCGGCATCGCACTCTTCGTCTACGCCGGTCTGATCGGCCTCGCCTATCTCGGCTTTGCCGCGGTCCCCCACGGGTTCATCCCCGAGCAGGACAAGCAATACCTGGTCGCGATCGCGCAGTTGCCACCCGCGGCGTCGCTCGATCGCACCTCGCAAGTCATCAAGGAGATCGGCGAGATCGGCATGCACCAGCCCGGCGTCGAGCATGCCGTGCAGTTCGCCGGCATGTCGGTCAACGGCTTCGTGCCGAGCTCGAGCGCAGGGCTCGTGTTCTTCGGGCTGAAGCCCTTCGACCAGCGGCGCTCGAAAGGCCTCTCCGCCGATGCGATCGCGGCACAGCTCAATCAGAAGCTCGCGGCCATCGAGGACGGCATGGTGGTCGTCTTCCCGGCACCACCCGTCATGGGCTTAGGCACCCTCGGCGGCTTCAAGCTCGAGGTCGAGGATCGTGGCGATGCCGGTCCCAAGGCCCTCTACGATACGGTGCAGAACGCTCTCAAGCAGGGATACCAGAATCCTGCGCTCGCCGGGCTCTTCAGCAGCTACCAGGTGAACGTGCCGCAGCTCAATGTCGACGTCGACCGTGTGAAAGTCATGCAGGACCACGTCAACCTCGACGACGTGTTTCAAACGCTGCAGGTTTATCTCGGATCGCTCTATGTCAATGACTTCAACCGCTTCGGGCGGACCTATGAAGTCCTGGCGCAGGCCGACGCGCCGTTCCGTTCCCGCACCGACGATATCTCGACGCTCCAGGTCCGCAATGCCGCGGGACAGATGATCCCGCTCGGCGCGTTCCTCACCGTCACGCCCACCTACGGGCCCGACATCGTGCAGCGCTATAACGGTTACACGTCCGCCGACATCAACGGTGGTCCGGCACCGGGCTACAGCTCCGGCCAGGCGCAGGCCGCGATGACGCGGATCCTCGAGTCGACGCTGCCGCGGGGCATGTCGTTCGAGTGGACCGACCTCTCGTATCAGCAGCTCATCTCGGGCAACACCAGCCTGATCGTCTTCCCGCTCTGCGTGCTGTTCGTGTTCCTGGTGCTCGCCGCGCAATACGAGAGCGTAACGCTTCCGCTGGCGATCATCCTCATCGTGCCGATGTGTCTGCTTGCCGCCCTCACGGGCGTTTTCCTCGATCACGGCAACAGTAACGTGTTCACGCAGGTGGGGCTCATCGTGCTCGTCGGTCTCGCCTGCAAGAACGCCATCCTGATCGTCGAGTTCGCCAAGCACCTGCAGGATGAACACGGAGAGGACCCGGTGTCGGCGGTGCTGCAAGCCGCTCACCTGCGTCTGCGGCCGATCCTGATGACTTCCTTCGCTTTCATCATGGGGGTGGTGCCGTTGATGCTGGCGAGCGGCGCCGGCGCCGAGATTCGGCACGCGCTCGGCACCGTGGTGTTCTCCGGCATGCTCGGCGTCACCTTCTTCGGGCTGCTGCTGACGCCGGTGTTCTATGTCCTCATCCGCAGAACCAGCGCTCGCAGCGCCAAGCCCGCGGCGCCAGTCCCGGATGGAGAGCTTTCCACGGGAACCTCCCATGCGTAAATCCATCATCATCACTCTTCTGACGGCGGTGCTGGCCGGCTGTGCCGTGGGTCCCAACTACCACCGCCCCACGACCCACGTGCCGCGACAGTTCCCGAGGATCGCCGCCGCTTCGGGGACCACGCCGACATCGCCGGCGCCGGGCGCCATCTACTCGCACGCGCCGACGCAGACCGAGTTCTGGACGCAATTCGAGGATCCCGTGCTGAACTGCATGATGAGCGATGCGCTGACAGCCAACTACGACCTGCGCATCGCGCTCGGGCGGCTGGTACAGGCGCGCGCGCTGCGCAACGAATCGCTCTTCGACCTCGCCCCGACGGTCACCGCCTCCGGCGGCTACAGCAAGCAACGGGTGCCGGCGGTCGAAGACCCGTTTGGTGAACCCTACACAACGAAACTCTACGACGCCGGTTTCGATGCCACCTGGGAGCTCGATTTCTTCGGCGGCGTGCGCCGCGGGATCCAGGCGCGCAACGCCGAGCTCGAAGGTGAGGTGGCCAACCTGCACGACGCCCAGGTGTCCGTGATTGCGGAGGTTGCGCGTAATTACTTCGAGCTGCGGGGCGAGCAGAGCGAGCTCGCGGTCGCGCGCGCGAACGTCAGGAACCAACAGCAGGTACTGACGCTCGCGCAGGCGAAGCTCACGGCCGGCAGCGGCACGGATCTCGATGTGGCACGCGCGCAATCGCAGCTCAGCACCACGCTCTCGACCATCGGCCCGCTGGAGGCCGCCATCTCCCGCTCCATTCACCGTCTGAGCGTGCTGACCGGCCGCGAGCCTGAGGCGATGAGCGGTATCCTGAGCAGCCCCCATGAGCTGCCGCCGCTGCCGCCGATCGTGCCGGTCGGCACCCCCGAGGAGCTGCTGCGCCGCCGGCCGGACATCCGGGCAGCGGAGCGCAATCTCGCCGCGTCCACGGCTCTGGTCGGGGTCGCGATCTCGAACCTCTTCCCCAAGGTCACCTTCACCGGCAGCTTCGGCTACGCTGCCGCGGAGCCGGCCGGGTTCGGCTCGTCAGCCTCGCAAAGCTACATGGTCGGCCCTGGCATCACGTGGGCGGCCTTCGACTTAGGAAGGGTGCGGGCGCAAATCGCCGGTGCCCGCGCGGGTGCGGTGATCGCTCTCGATGAGTATCACCAGACCGTGCTCGATGCCCTGGAAGACGCCGAGGATGCGCTGGTAACGGAGGCGCGCGCCCGCGACCAGCTGCTGCATGCGCAGGACGCGGCACGCGAGAGCGCGACCGCGGCGCGGCTTGCCGAGATTCGCTACAAGGGCGGGATGGTGGACTTCCTCTCGGTCCTCGATGCCGAACGGACGGAGCTTCAGACCGAGGACGCCCTCGCCCGCAGCCGCACGGACACCGCGACCAGCCTGATCGCGGTTTACAAAGCGCTGGGCGGTGGTTGGGAGACGGCCCCCCTGCCGAGGTACACTGACGCTTCGATTTCCCGATAGAGAGCCTGTCGCATGAGCGTTTCGGTCGTCGATCCGCCCCTCGCCCGCCTGGAGCCCTTGACCGAGGCAGGCCACTGCACGGAGGAGCTCAGTCAGATAAACGAGTCCCTGCGGCGCCGGGAGGCGCTGCTCGTCGCTTCCGCCAAGGCAAGCCGGATGCTGCTCGAGGCTCCACATATTGGTGGCGCCATCCCCGAAGTGCTGCGCCTCATCGGCGAGGCGGCTCACGTCGATCGCGTCAATGTCATGATGGCGCGGCGCGGTCCGGAAGGTGAGCCGCTGCTGATCGTGGTAAGCGAGTGGACCGCCGAAGGCGTTCCGCCGCACTTCGATGACCCGGCGGTCTGCGCCTGCGATGAGCGTGAGTTCTCCGCGGTATCGACCGAGCTGCGCGCCGGACGGAGCGTGTGCCTCAACAGGACCGACTCCCCTGTCGACTGCGCGGGCGCAACGGGGGTCGCGGGGGTGACGGGATTCGAGGGTATCGGCACCAAGACCAAGGCCATCGTGCCGATCTTCGTCGCCGGAGAGTTCATCGGTGTCGTGGGTTTCGACAATACCCGGCAGCGCCGCGCGATCGATTCCGCCGAGCTCGCGGCGCTCGAGACCGCAGCGGGCGTCATCGGCGCGGCGCTTCATCGCCAGCGCCTCATCGATGACATGAGACGGGAGCGCGAGCACGCGGCGGAAGAGCGCGTGGCGGAGCTCGCGAAAGCCAACGCCGTGATCCGCGGCAATCTCGAGCGTCTGGCGAGCGAGCCCGACCTGCACAGTTTTCTCAAGCACCTGCTGCTCGAGGCGACGCGCCAGTTCGAGGCCGCCTCGGGCGCCGTGGTGGTCTCGAAAGACAGCCTGCAGGAGTGGCGCATCGCGGCGCATGTGCGGGATGGACGCATCGAGGAGCCGCCCTACCCGATCAGTGTGCCGATGAACGGCTCCTCCTTCGGTGACCGCTTCACCCAACCCACCGAGCCCATGTATCTCGATGTGGAGCAGCAGTCCGAGGAGTTCTGGCCGGGCATGTTGGCCTTCAATCGCCAGGAGGGCTACGTCGGCAGCGTTGTCTATCCGTTGGTGTTCGGCTCCCGCAACGTCGGCTTCCTCATTCTGCGTTTCCGCCGCAAGGCGGATGACGTTCAGCGCAGCGAGCTGCTGGTGGCACTGGCTCAACAGGCGACGCTCGCCGTGCAGCTCACCCGCCTCGCCTACCAGGCGAAGGAGGCGGCGGTGCTGGTCGAGCGCGCGCGCATAGGGCAGGAGATTCACGATGGGCTGGCGCAGGCCTTCACGGGCATCCTCATGCAGCTCGGAGCGGTGGAGGAATTCCCCTCCTGCAAGAAGAAGAACTCGGGGTTGGCGCTGAGCCTCACTCGCATCCGCGATCTCGCGCGCGAAGGGCTGGCGGAGGCGCGGCGCTCGGTGATGGCGCTGCGGCTCGATCAGACCCGTCGCGCGGGGCTGGAGCTGGCGCTGCGGCAGCTGGCGGAGCGCTCGACCGTGCCGGGCGGTGTGACCTGCAATTTCGAGGGCGGCGGCATCAGCACCGGTTTGAAGCCGGAGCATGAGCACGAGTTGCTGCGCATCGCGCAGGAGGCGGTGAGCAACGCGGTGCGCCACGCGCGGCCCAATCTCATTCGCATCACCATGACGGATGACGCGGCGCATTGGGTGATGGCGGTGGAGGATAACGGGCGCGGCATGGAGCAGCGGCCGGAGCTGTATGCGCGCGAGGGCTTCGGCCTCACCAGCATGCGGCAGCGCGCGAGCGCGATCGGCGGAGAGTGGCAGATCGAGAGTCAACCGGGAGCCGGCACGCGGGTGAGCGTGAAGCTGCCGAAGCACAAGGTGGCCGCATAATGGTCGCGGTGCTGACCAAGAAAAAGATCCGGGTGATCCTGGCGGATGATCATCCGGTCGTGCGCGACGGGCTGGCGGCGATGGTAAACCAGCAGGCGGACATGGAGGTCGTCGCGGAAGCGGGTGACGGCGATGAGGCGATCGCGCTCTACGAGCAACACCAACCCGATGTGATGGTGCTCGACCTGCGAATGCCGAAGAGGGACGGGGTCGCGGTGGTGCAGTGGGTGCTTGATTTCAACCCCAAGGCGCGGCTCCTCATCATGACGACTTATGACGGGGATGAGGATATCTTCCAGTGCCTGAGCCAGGGGGCGAAGGGATACCTCCTCAAGGATGCGCCGCGGCAGGAGATCCTGTCGGCGATCCGGGCCGTGAGCGAGGATCGGCCTTACACCTCATCATTGGTTGCCGCGAAGGCGTTGCAGAGGATGACGAAGCCGAGCCTCACCCAGCGGGAGCTGGATGTGTTGGAGCTCGTCGCCCAGGGAAGGAGCAACAAGGACATCGCGCGGCGGCTCTCGATTACCGAGGGCACGGCCAAGACGCACGTGAAGTCCATACTCACCAAGCTCGATGCGATCAGCCGCACCGAGGCGGTGGCGGTGGCGCACAAAAGAGGCCTGATCCGGCTCTAGGCCAGCCGCGGATCGGGCACGCACTTGGAACTTTCAAGTCGCGTCCCCGTTTGGGGATCGAATCCACGCCGCAGGAGGCCGACGATGAATCCGAGCTTTACTTCCACCAATGGCGAGCGCACGGCGAACGAGGCCACGCGCCAGGCCGAGCGCACCGCGGAGCATCTGGCCGACACGGCTGGCGACACGGCTGCGAGAGCCTCGAGCGCGGCGCGCGATCGCACCGATCAGGCGCAGCGCTGGGCCAAGTCGCGTTGGAGCGACTTGCAGCAGACCGTCGAAGCCCAGCCGTACCAGTCGAGCGCCTGGGCGCTCGGAATCGGCTTCGCGGCGGGGTTGCTCCTCATGGGGTTGCTGCGCGGCCGCAGGTGAGGCCCCGGAACGGCAGGTGACCGAGCCGTGATGGTTCTGTGACACATCAGGCCGGCGGCCGTGCTCTGCTCGGCCCATGCACCAGATCGGGGTCGTGGGGCTCTCCTACCGGCATGCCGGTATCGATGACGTCGCACGCCTGTCCATCCCGAGGAGCGACCTCGAGGCGCGCCTGCCCTCGCTACGCACCGCGCTGGGCGTCTCCGAGCTGCTCTATCTCGGCACGTGCAATCGTGTCGAGCTCCTGTTTGCGACCCATGAGGGCGAGGTGGCAGGCGACCTGCGCGAGGGTGCCCTCGAGCAGCTGACCGGACACCGCTCGCCTCCCGGTCACGCCTCCCGGCTGCTGCGGGCGTGGGCGGGCGAATCCGCCCTCGAGCACGTACTGCTTCTCGCCTGTGGGCTCGACTCCGCTCAGGCCGGCGAGCGGGAGATCGCCGCGCAGCTGCGCGGCGCTTGGGAAGCGGCGCGCGCCGCCGGAACGAGCGGGCCGATGCTCGACCGGCTGCTCGGTGAGGCACTCGGCATGGCGAACCGGGTGCAACGACTGCGCGCCGGCGCCGATACACCTTCTCTCGCCGATCTTGCGGTCGCTCGGGTGCTCGATCATCTGGCGGGCACTCTCGATACCGTCGCGCTGATCGGCGTTTCCCCGATGACCCGCCGCTGCGCACTGGCGCTGCATCGTGCCCAAGTGCCGCTCCTCGTCGTCAACCGCACGCTGGCGCCGGCGTCGGAGCTGGCGGCGAGCGTCGCGGGCCGTGCCATGACCCTCGAGGCTTTTCGCGCCGAGCCGAGGCGGCTCGCCGCGCTGATTCTCGCCGCGGGCGGCGGCGAGCCCGTGCTGGATGCCCGGTCGCTGCAACGGCTGGCGGCGCGCGTGCCCGCACCGCTCGCCATCGACTTCGGAGTGCCTCCCAATCTCGATCCCGACGAGGCGCGGCATGCCGGCATCGTCCGCATGGGCATGAGCGAGCTCGTGCGGGAGGTGCAGGAGCAGCGCGTGACCGAGCTGCTGCGCCTGGCACCGGTGCGCGCGGCGATCGACGAGCGGCTGGCGCGGCTGCGGGAGGAGATGGCCACGCGCGCCATCGGGTCACGGCTCTCGGAGCTGCGCGGCGCTTTCGAGCGTATCGCCGCAGATGAGCTCGAGCGGGCTCTGACCGCGGAGCTGCGCGGGCTCACCGAGGGGGAGCGCGCGGCGGTCGAGCATCTGACCTCGCGCCTCGCGCGGCGACTCGCTCATCTGCCGATCGCCGGACTACGCGCCGCCGCCGCCCATGCGAGCCCGGATGTCATCGATGCCTTCTTCCGGGAGGCGCGTCTGCATCGCGAGCCACTACCATAATAGGGACACGATGAGCCACTCTCGAGAGGACACTTCCGCAGGATCGTTTGCGCGCTCGGCGCAGCTCTACGAGCGCGCCGGCCGCGTCATTCCGGGCGGCGTCAACTCGCCGGTGAGGGCGTTCCGCGCGGTAGGCGGCACGCCGCTTTTCTTCGTGAGCGGCCGCGGCGCGCAACTGACGGATGCAGACGGCCGCAGTTATGTTGATTTCGTCTGCTCCTGGGGCCCGCTCATCCTCGGTCACGCGCATCCTAAGGTGGTCGAGGCGGTGGCGCAGGCCTGTCGGCACGGAACCACCTTCGGCGCACCGTGTCCGGCGGAAGTCGAGCTGGCGGAGCGGATCGTGACCTGCTATCCGGGGATCGAGCAGGTCAGGTTGGTCTCATCCGGCACCGAGGCGGTGATGAGCGCCATCCGCCTCGCACGCGCCTTCACGGCGCGCGATCTCATCGTCAAGTTCTCCGGTTGCTATCACGGCCACGTCGATCACCTGCTGGTCGCCGCGGGCTCGGGCCTCGCGACTTTCGGCCGACCCTCTTCCGCGGGGGTCCCGGACGCCTTCACCGCGTGCACGCGCGTGCTGCCGCTCGATGACGAAGCAGCCGTCGAGACACTCTTTGCGCGTGAAGGCGCGCGGATCGCCGCCGTCATCATCGAGCCGTTGCCCGCGAATCATGGTCTTCTGCCGCAGCGAAGCCAGTTCCTCCAGAGCCTGCGCTCGATCACCCGCCAACACGGCGCGCTGCTCATGTTCGATGAGGTGATCTCCGGATTTCGCCTGGCCCGGGGTGGCGCCGCCGAGCGGCTCGGCATCGTCCCCGACCTCGCCACCTTCGGCAAAGTGATCGGCGGCGGCATGCCGGTGGGGGCTTTCGCGGGACCGCGCACGATCATGTCGCGGCTCGCGCCCGACGGCGACACCTACCAGGCGGGCACTCTCTCCGGCAATCCGGTCGCCATGGCCTGCGGCATCGCCACCCTCGACGTGCTCACCGCCGAATCCGGTTGGCAGAAGCTCGAGGCGCTCGGCGCGCAGCTCGAGCGTCTGTTGGAACCGATCCTGCACGAAGCCCCCTTCCCTCTGCACCTGGTGCGGGTGGGCTCGCTTTTCTGGCTGTCCCTGCACGAGGGCCAGGCGCCACGCAGCGCGGCGGCGCTGTCGCGCGAGGCGACGGAACGGTTCGCAGCGCTGTTTCACGCACTCCTCTCGCAGGGGATCTATTGGCCGCCCTCCGCCTACGAGGCCTGTTTCCTCTCGCTCGCCCACACGGGGGCGGACCTAGAGCGCCTCGCGCAGAGCCTGCGCCATGCGCTCCACATCTTGCGGTGAGGGTGCGGCGATGAAGGCTCCGCGAGTATTCCAACTCACCGCGCTCGCCCTGGTGCTGGTATCGGCGGTGCAGGTCGGCTGGTGGCTCTTCGATCAGCATCGCCTGGCCGTCGATAAGCTGCAGGAGATGCGTCAGGTGTATGCGCAGCAGGTGGTTGCCGCGCAGGCTCTGCTCGATGCGGGCGCGACCGCCGCGCGCGTGAGAGCGCTCATGCCGGGTGTCACCGTCAGTGGACGACACGCCGCGCTCTCAGTGGATGTCGATCGCCGACTCCTCGACGAGGAACGGCGGCGCATCGCGCAGTACGCCTGGGAGGGATCATTCTTCATCCTTGCCCTCGCCGCCTGCATCGCGGTCATCGCGCGCGCGCTACGGGCCGAAGCGCGGGTGATGGAGCAGCAGGAGAGTTTCCTCGCGCTGGTGTCGCATCAGTTCAAGACTCCACTCGCGAGTCTGCAGCTCTCGCTCGAGACGATGGCGATGCGGTCGCTGTCGCCGGAACAGTCCCGCATCCTCATCGAGCGCATGCTGTCGGATGTCGCGCGCATGGAGGGCATGGTGACGCAGATTCTCGAGAGCATGCGGCTCGAGCGCGGCCGAGTGGAGCTGCGGTACGAGCCGGTCGAGCTCGCGAGCGCCGTCGCGCGAGTGGTTGCCGGCTCCGAGGCGCGCGCCGCCAAAGACCGCATCACCATCAGCGCCGACATCGAACGCGGACTGGAGGTAATGACCGATCCGCTGGCGCTCGATGTCATCCTGCGCAACCTGCTCGAGAATGCGCTCGCGGCGGTCGCTCCGGTCGGCGGCGGCACCATCGCCTTCATCGGCCGGCGCACCGCCGGTGAGGTCGAGCTCGCGGTGCGCGATAGCGGCGTCGGCTTCCGGTCGGCCGATGCCGCGCGGCTCTTCCAGAAGTTCACGCGCCTGCACCCTGGCGGCGGCGGCAGTCGCTTCGGCACGGGACTCGGGCTCTACATCGTGCGGCGCCTCATGCAGCTTGCGGGCGGCCGTGTCGGCGCGCAGAGCGCCGGCGCCGGGCAGGGCGCGACCTTCGTGCTCGCGTGGCCCGCGGTGGAGGCACGCTACCCCGGGACCTCCGCGCACACGGAGGCGATCGGGCCGGGTGGCGAACCGCAGGCGCGGCGGGAGCGGTCATGACCGTCCCGGTGGAGCACATCCGCCGGATTCTCGTGGTGGAGGACGAGCCGCACCTCGCGGCCGGCGTGGTCGAGAACCTGCGCGCGGAAGGCTACGACGTCGATTCCGTCGCCGACGGCCGCAGCGCCCTCGAGTGGCTCGAGGCGCGAGCCTGCACGCTCGTGCTGTTGGATGTCATGTTGCCGGAGGTCGATGGCTTTACCGTCTGCCGCACGATGCGCGAGCGCGGCGACAACACGCCGGTGCTCTTCCTCACGGCGCGCGGCGATCCCGCCGATCGCGTGCGCGGTCTCGAGGCCGGCGGCGACGATTACCTCGCCAAGCCCTTCCATCTGCAAGAGCTGCTGCTGCGGATCCGGGCCATCCTGCGTCGCTGGGACTGGTATCAGAGCGCCTCGGCGGCGGAGGGAGCGGTGTTGCGCTTCGGCGGCAACGAGGTCGATTTCCGCGCGTTCCGCGCCCGCTCGTGGAACGGCGCCGCTCAGGAGCTGACCGAGAAGGAGGCGATGATCCTGAAGGTCCTCGCCGAGCGCCCCGGGGAGATCGTCTCGCGCGAGGACCTGCTCGAGCGCGTCTGGGGGTATGACGTCTTCCCCTCGACGCGCACGGTGGACAACTTCATCCTGAGGCTGCGCAAGCGCTTCGAGCGTGATCCGGCCAATCCGCAACACTTCCTCACCGTCTGGGGCGTCGGTTACCGGTTCATGAGCGCGGGGCAGTCATGAGCGGTTCGCATGGCGCGCCGCCGAGCCCGGCGCTGCGAATCGGCACTCGCGCCTCCGCCCTCGCCCTGTGGCAGGCTCATCATGTCGAGGGCCTCATCCGAGCGCTCGCCGGCGCGCCACCGGTGGAGCTCATTCCCATCAGCACGACCGGAGACCTGCGCACTGATGTGCCGCTGTGGGCGGTACGCGGCCGCGCATTCTTTACCAAGGAGATCGATTGGGCGCTCCTCGAAGGCAGAATCGATGTCGCGGTGCACAGCCTGAAGGACCTGCCGACTGCGATGGAGGCGGGACTCACGCTCGCGGCCGTGCTGCGGCGCGAGGATCCTCGCGATGCACTGGTCAGCCGTGGCGGCGAGCGCTTGTCGCAACTGCCACGCGCTGCCCGCGTCGGAACCAGCAGCCTGCGGCGGCGCGCCTTCCTGACTCGCGCCCGTCGCGATCTGACACTGCTCGAGCTGCGCGGCAACGTGCCGACGCGGCTCGAGCGCCTGGATCGCGGGGACTACGATGCCATCGTGCTCGCGGCCGCGGGTCTGAAGCGCCTGGGACTCGGGCACCGGATCACGCAGCATCTGCCGCCGGAGGAATTTCCGCCGGCGGTGTCGCAAGGGGCCATCGGGGTCTGCACACGCGCGGATGATCGGCGCTCTCAGGATTGGCTGAAGCCGTTGGACGACCCGCCGACGCGCCTCGCCACGGTCGCGGAGCGCGCACTGTTGGAACGCATCGAAGGCGGCTGTCAAGTTCCGCTCGGAGCGCTCGCCACCGCGGCGGGAGCCGGCATTCGCCTGTATGCGGCGGTGTGCGCGCTCGACGGCTCGAGGCTTTTGGGCTCGAGCGGCGAAGGCGAGGCGAGCATGGCGGGCGCGGCAGAGCTCGGCGTGCAGGTCGCCTCGCACCTGATCGGCGCGGGCGCGGCCGATCTCATCGCCGCCGAGCGCGACGTCCAGGGTCGGGCGGAGGCGCCGTGAGCACAGCGCCGGGACCGAAGCCCGTCGTGGTGACCCGCGCCGAGGAGCGCGACGGACCGTTGTCGACCGAGCTCAGGAGCCTCGGACTTCCGGTGTTGGTATGGGCCGCCGTGCGCGTGTTGCCCACCGACGCGGCGCGCCTGGATGAAGCGCTGAGCCGCGCGGACTCGTTCGACTGGATCGTGTTCACCAGCCGTCACGGCGTCGCCGCCGTGACGGCTCGTCTCTCGAGCCCGCCACGGAGCTGGCGTACGGCTGCTGTCGGTCGCGCCACCGCCAAGGTGTTGGAGCGGCACGGCTGGCCGGTCGATCTCATCGCCACCGAGCCGGGCGCCGCGGGGCTCGTGGCGACGTTCGCCGCGTCCGGCCTGGCCCGCGGGGCGCGGGTCCTCTACCCCGCGAGCTCACGCGCACTGCCGACACTCGCGGCCGGTCTCACACAGCTCGGCGCCCAGGTGACGACCGTCGAGGCCTACCGCACCGTCTCCGGTGCGGTACTCGACATCGACGACTGCCGCTCCTGGATCGCCCGGGAGGGGGTGGGCGCCGTCACCTTCGCCAGCCCCTCCGCCGTCGCCGAGCTCGAGAGAGCGCTCGGCAAGCAGGACTTCGCCCGACTGCTCGACGCGGCGCCGGCCGTGGCGATCGGACCCACCACCGCGCGCGCGCTGACCGAGCGCGGCTACACCTCCACACTCGCCGAATCGGCGACTTTGCAGGGCCTCGCGCACTCGAGTCTGCGCGCCGTGCGCGCAAGTCCCATCTCGCAGAAGAGGTAAAGCCATGACTCACCCAACCACGAGGCCCCGCCGGACGCGCCAGTCGGACCCCTGGCGGCGCATGGTCCGCGAGACGCGGCTCTCGCCTGATGCGCTCATCTATCCGTTCTTCGCCGTCCCCGGGCGCGGCGTCCGGCACCCGGTGTCGAGCATGCCGGGGGTGTACCAACTTTCGGTGGACGAGCTGGTGAAGGAAGCCAAAGAGGTGGCCGCCGCGGGCGTTCCGGCGGTGCTGCTGTTTGCGGCACCGTCTGAGAAAGACGCTCGCGCCAGCGCGGCGCTCGACCCGAAGGGACTTGCGGCGCAGGCCGTCTCCGCGGTCAAGAACGCCTGCCCGGAGCTCCTGGTGTGGGCGGATGTCTGTCTTTGCGGCGCCACGGATCACGGGCACTGTGGCCATGTCCTGCCGAGCGGCGCGATCGACAACGACACCTCGGTCGAGACCCTCGCACAGGTCGCGCTCAACTACGCGCGAGCGGGTGCCGATGCGGTCGCGCCGAGCGACATGATGGACGGGCGGGTGCAGGCGATCCGGCAGCTGCTCGACCGGGATGGCCGCTCGATGACCCCAATTGTTTCATATGCGGCGAAATATGCCTCTTCTTTCTATGGACCGTTTCGAGAGGCCGCCGAATCCGCCCCGGCTTTCGGCGATCGACGGTCGTATCAGATGGACCCGGCCAATGCGCGGGAAGCGCTGCGGGAGGTGTGGCTCGACATCGAGGAGGGGGCGGATCTGGTGATGGTGAAGCCCGCGGGCCCTTACCTCGATGTCATTCGTCAGGTCCGCGACGCGGTCACGGTACCGGTCGTGGCTTACCAGGTGAGTGGCGAGTACAGCCTCATCAAGGCCGCCGCCGAGCGCGGCTGGATTAGCGAGCGCGCGGCCGTGCTCGAGACACTCACGGGGATCCATCGGGCCGGAGCGGACCTCATCATCACGTACTACGCGCCCGAGGTGGCGCGGTGGCTGGCGGCAGCATGACCAGCCCTGGGCAGACATCGCCATTCCTTGCCGCCTGCCGCCGGCAGCCGGTGCCGCACACGCCCATCTGGATCATGCGCCAGGCAGGCCGTTATCTCCCGGAGTACCGGCAGGTACGCTCGAAGGTCGAATTCGGGACCCTGCTGCGAAGCCCCGAGCTCGCCGCGGAAGTCACCCTGCAGCCGCTGCGCCGTTTTCCGCTCGACGCCGCCATCCTCTTCAGCGACATCATGACCCCGCTTCAGGGAATGGGCGTGGGGCTGACGTTCGAGCCCGGTCCAGTCGTGCGCGAACCCATCCGCACCGAGGGCGCCATCGAAGCTCTCGCGGACCTGGTCCCGGAGCGCGACGTTCCGTTCGTGATCGAGTCGATCCGGCTGGTGCGGGCGGGACTGCCGCGAGGCGTCCCGCTCATCGGCTTCGCCGGCGGACCTTTCACCCTGCTCTGCTATCTGGTCTGCGGGCGACCGTCGAAGGAGTTCGGGGCTGCCCGCTCCTTCCTTTACTCGAGCCCGCGGTCGGCCGAGCGCCTGCTCGAGCGGCTGGCGGACGCCATGGCGGCCTATCTACGCGCGCAGGCCGCAGCGGGGGCGCAGGCGCTGATGGTGTTCGAGTCATGGGCGGGATTGCTGGCACCGCGCGAATTCGAGCGGTTCGCCCTGCCTGCGGTGCGGCGCACGGTGGCGGCGCTGCGCGATACCGGCGTACCGCTCATCTATTATGTCAACCAGGGCTCGGCTCTCATGGGATGCGTCGCGGATCTCGAGGTCGATGTGATTGGTGTCGACTGGCGCTCGCCGCTCGGCGCGGTCAGGCGACAGTTAGGTGCCGGCAAGGCCGTGCAGGGCAACCTCGACCCGGCGGCCCTCTTTGCCTCACCGGAAGATCTCAGGCAATGCGCGGGGCGTGTGCTCGATGAGGCCGGAAGCTCACCGGGACACATCTTCAACCTCGGACACGGCGTCTGGCCGGAGACGGATCCCGATGCGGTGGCGCGTCTGGTCGACTACGTGCACGAGCGCTCGGCGCGAAATCCCGCATCGGCGCGCGCGAGCGCGCCATGACAAAATCGTCTGGAGCGATTTTGGACGGCGCAGCCGGCCCGAAGGGCGAGGCTCAGGATGAGCCGAGCAACGCCGAGCCGCAAAGTAGTGGCTTTGCGCCGACCGCCGCGGCTTGGTTTCGCGATCTGCAGGCGCGCATCTGCGCCTCTTTCGAAGCCTTCGAGCCCGAATGCCGGTTCGAGGCGCGCAGCTGGCGCCGGCCCGAGGGGCACCGGCTGCAGGGCGGCGGCGAGTCCCGGCTGATGCGCGGCGCCGTCTTCGAGAAGGTCGGCGTCAACGTCAGCCACGTGTGGGGCGTCCTCGGTGAACAGGCGCGCGGTCAGGTCCCGGGCGCCGCGCAGTCGGGAGGGCGCTTCGTGGCTTGCGGCATCTCGCTGGTCGCGCACATGTGGAATCCCTATGTGCCGACCGTGCACATGAATCTGCGGTTTCTCAGCACCAGCTCCTCGTGGTTCGGCGGCGGCTCGGACCTGACGCCGGCTTTTCCCTTCGAGGAGGACACGGCGGATTTCCATGCCGCTTTGCGTGCGGCATGCGAGACGTACCGCCCGGACGCCTATCGCGAGTTCAAGGAGTGGTGCGACCGGTACTTTTACCTGCCGCACCGCCACGAGCCCCGGGGCGTTGGAGGTATATTCTTCGATGAGCTCGCGAGCGGTGACTCCGAAGCGGACTTCGCCTTCGTGCGCGAGGTCGGGGAGGCCTTCCTCGGCATTTATCCGCGGCTCGTCACGCGCCGCAAGGACACCCCGTTCGATGAGGCGGCGCGCGAGCGGCTGCTCGTCAAGCGCGGGCGGTACGTCGAGTTCAACCTCGTCTATGATCGGGGAACGAAATTCGGCTTTCAGACCGACGCGGACCCGGAGGCTTACCTCATGAGCCTGCCGCCGCTCGTCAGGTGGTGAGCCGGAACGGTGAGGATGGGAATGCGGCTTGCAATCCGCAAATCTGAAGTGTGCCGATGATCCGGATTTTTCTGCCGCTCCTTTGCGCGGCGCTGGGCCTCGCGGCAGCCTCCTGCAGCCAGTCGGGGGGGCCGTTCGCGTCGGCTGAAGCTCCTGCGTCGTCGCCCCCGACCTCGCAAGATGCGGCGTCCGCCGCAATGGCGAGCTCGTCTGAGTCCGCATCGGTCGGCATGCCGGCGAGTGGCGGACCGGCCGAGCGTCGTGCCTCGAGCCTGATCGGCATGCCGGTCGTCTCGGCGGACGGCAGCCGGCTCGGTGACGTGAAGGACATCATCCTCGACTCCCGGGGCCGCGCCACTCACGTGGTGATCGCCTATCAGATGCAGTCCCAGGCCGGGCCCGCGGAGATCCCCGAGGGCAAGCCCGAATCCGGTGCCGACAGGAAGCTCGTGGCGGTACCGTGGGACACGATCCTCGCGCACATCACGGACGATCACGTGGTGTTGGATGGCGCGAACCTGCAGGGCGCACCGAGCTTCGCGCCGGGAGAGTGGCCGAATCTCGCCGACCCGGCATGGAGCATCACCGCCGATGCGTACTGGCGCAAGGTCGCGCGGCCGCCGGCCGCGGCACATCGCGGCGCTCCCATCGACTCGACGTCGCGTTTGCGGGCGCGATCGCCGCGCGACGGCGACGACGACTAGTGCCAGCCCGCGCAAGCGCCCGGAAATTCGCCGACTCCCTCATTGGCTGGCATGCACGCCACGGTCGCCATGACCTGCCCTGGCAGCGCCGTCGTACCGCCTATCGCGTGTGGGTGTCGGAGATCATGCTGCAGCAGACGCAGGTCGCGACCGTCATCCCCTACTACGAGCGCTTCATGCGGCGCTTCCCTGATGTCGCCACGCTCGCCGCAGCGGCGCTCGATGAGGTGCTGCATCTCTGGTCGGGCTTGGGCTACTACGCGCGGGCGCGTAACCTGCACCGCGCCGCGGTGCGGATCGCCGAGGAGCACGGCGGCAGATTCCCGAGGAGCTTCCAAGCCGTCGCCGACCTCCCGGGAATCGGCCGCTCCACGGCAGGCGCCATTCTGGCGCTGAGCCGCGGCGAGCGTTTCCCGATTCTCGATGGCAACGTGCGTCGGGTGTTGTCGCGTCACTTCGGGATCGGAGCGCGCGCGACCGACAGCGCCACTCTGCAGACCCTGTGGAGACGAGCCGACGAGTGCACGCCCGAGGAGCGTGTCGCGACCTACTCGCAGGCGGTGATGGATCTCGGAGCGACCGTGTGTACGCGCCGCAATCCCGCCTGCAGCCACTGTCCCGTATCATCGACCTGCGTCGCCCGCCGCAGCGGACGACAGCACGAGTTACCCGCGCCGAGGCAGGCGCGGTCACGTCGCCTGCGGCAAGTCTTTATGCTGGCCGCGGTGCGTGAGGACGGGGATGTGCTCCTCGAGCGCCGCCCCGAGCGCGGCGTTTGGGGCGGCCTCTGGTGCCTCCCCGAGTTCACGAACGCGGCGGACGCCGCGGATTATGCGCTGCTGAGGCTACGGGGCGCGACCGCGCGACCGGTGCCCCTCGCTGCGCTCGAGCATGCGTTCACGCACTTTGACCTTGTCATCACGCCGCTCCTGGCCCATTGTTCGGGCAGCGCAAGCTTGCCCAATCCGGCGCAAACCCTCTGGTACCGCGCCCGCGAGCCGGTGAGGCTCGGTCTGCCCGCCCCCATCCGGCTGCTCATCGAGAGACTCTCGCGTGGAGCCGGGCATCAGGCTCAAGTTTTCGATTGACTGGAGACGCGACGTGGCCCGAGTGGTGCAGTGTGTGATGCTCAAGCGCGAAGCCGCCGGCTTCGACCGGCCGCCCTATCCCGGCGAGCTCGGCCGGCGCATCTACGACAGCGTCTCGCGCGAGGCCTGGGCGCGCTGGCTGCAGCACCAGACCATGCTGATAAACGAGTATCGGCTGACGCCCGTCGAGCCGAAGGCGCGCAAATTCCTCGAGGCGGAAATGGAGAAGTTCTTCTTCGGCAGTGGCTCGTCGAAACCCGAGGGCTACAAGGCACCCGGGAGCGAGGGTTGACCTCCCACATGCATCAACGCGTAGGCGAGGTCACCGAACGCATCCGCGAGCGCAGTCGCAACTCCCGCGCGACCTATCTGCAACGCATGAGCGTGGGAGGATCGGGCGATCCCGCACGCAGCCGGCTGTCCTGCACCAATCTGGCGCACGGCTTTGCGGCATCCACGGTCCCCGATAGACAGGCGCTGAAGGAGCTGCGCTGGCCCAACCTCGCCATCGTCACCGCGTACAACGACATGCTCTCAGCCCATCAGCCGTTCGAGCGCTTTCCCGGTCTCATCCGCGCGGCCGCACGCGAGGCCGGCGCGACCGCCCAGGTCGCGGGCGGTGTGCCCGCGATGTGCGACGGCATCACTCAGGGCCAGCCCGGCATGGAGCTCTCACTCTTCAGCCGCGACGTCATCGCGATGTCGACCGGCATCGCCCTCTCGCACGGCATGTTCGATGCGGCGCTCTGCCTCGGTGTCTGCGACAAGATCGTGCCGGGCCTGCTCATCGGCGCGCTCTCCTTCGGTCAGCTGCCGGCCGTGTTCGTGCCGGCGGGTCCCATGCCCTCGGGGTTGCCCAACCGGGAAAAGGCGCGCATCCGCCAGCTCTTCGCCGAGGGCAAGGTTGGGCGCGAGGCACTGCTCGAGTCGGAAGCCGGCAGTTATCACGCCGCCGGCACCTGCACTTTCTACGGCACCGCCAACAGCAATCAGATGCTGATGGAAGTCATGGGACTGCATCTTCCGGGCAGCGCCTTCGTCCCGCCCAACACGCCGCTGCGGGATGCGCTGACCGCCGCCGCGACCCGTCGCGCGGCGCAAATCACCGCGCTCGGACAGGAGTACCTGCCACTCTCGAAGGTGCTCGACGAGCGCAGCTTCGTCAACGCGATCGTGGGCCTCCTCGCCACCGGTGGCTCGACCAACCACACCCTGCACCTCATCGCCATCGCCCGCGCCGCGGGCCTCCTCATCGACTGGGACGATTTCAGCGATCTGTCGGATGTGGTACCGCTGCTGGCGCGCATCTATCCCAACGGCAGCGCCGACGTGAATCACTTCCACGCCGCCGGCGGCATGGGCTTTCTCATCGGCGAGCTGCTGCGCGCCGGCCTCATGCACGAGGACGTGCAGACCATCTCAGGCCCCGCCCTGGGCGCCTCGGCGCTCGAGCCCTGGCTCTCCCCCGGCGGACTCGCCTGGCGCGAGGCGCCCGCGGTGAGCGCCGACACCGCGGTCCTGCGTCCAGTGTCCGCCCCGTTCAGCGCCGACGGCGGCCTGAAGCTCCTGCGCGGCAATCTCGGCCGCTCGGTGATCAAAGTTTCGGCCGTGGATCCCGGACAGCGCGTGATCGAGGCGGCCGCCCGGGTGTTCGACACCCAGGAAGCGGTGTTGGAAAGCTTTCAGCGCGGTGAGCTCGCGCGTGACGTGGTCGTTATCGTGCGTTTTCAGGGACCTCGCGCCAACGGTATGCCCGAGTTGCACGGCCTGACCCCGGCCCTGGCATCGCTGCAAAGCAAGGGACATCGCGTTGCACTGGTGACCGATGGACGCATGTCGGGCGCCTCAGGCACGGTGCCCGCGGCGATTCACCTGACACCCGAAGTGGTGAGCGGCGGTCCGCTCGGCAAAGTGCGCGACGGCGATATCATCCGGCTCGACAGCCTGAAAGGAACTCTGGAGGCGCTGGTGCCGCAGGAGAGCTGGGAGAGCCGGCCGGTCGCGACCGCGGATCTGTCAGCCAACGGCCATGGCATGGGCAGAGAGCTCTTCCGCGCCTTTCGCATGCAGGCCGTCGCCGCCGAGGAAGGCGGCGGAATCTGCGGCTAAGGCGGCACCTGTTTGAGCTGCTGGTAGCGCTCGATATCGGACTGGAACTGCGCCTTGACTTGAGCTTCCTGCTCCGCTCTCGCCTGCATCGCCTGCTGCTGCAGGTGAACCTCGTTGAGCGTGAGGACCAGCTCCTGGGCGAGATCGTCCGGCATGCGCGGCGCATGGGGTAGCGAGCTGTAGGGCCTGAACTTCTGGGCGCCGCTCTGCAGGGAGGTGAGACGCGACTGCAGGCTCTGCGTGTACTGTTGCGCCGCTTGCTGCTGCGCCTGCAGCTGCGACAAGCGCTCATCGCGCAGCGACTCGATGTCCTTCACCGAGGCGTAGGTGGTGAGGAGAAAGTAGTCATGTTGTTGCTGCGCGGCGCGCTTCTGCCGTGCGCGCGCCTCCGCCGCGAGCTGCGCCGGCGTCCTCTCGGCATCCACATGGCCGACCTCGACGCCCTCGCTGTTGAGGAGCTCGCGGCGGTCCTTGGCGTACTTCGGCGGAATGCTGTCGCCGAAGTGGACGACCCCATGCTCATCCACCCAGCGATAGACGACGCCGCCCTTGCCGCTGTTGTCCTGCGCGAGCGCCAAGGTTGGAATGCAGCCGAGCGCGATCAGCAGAGCGAGAACTCGAGTCGGCGTGCGCATGCGTCTGGGTGATCCGTCCGTCGCCATGGGTCGAACCGACATATTCTGACCTACTCGAGCGCCGTGGCAAGTCTCAGGCGACCCCGTAGCGCTCCCGGTAAGCCCTGAGCGATGTGAGCTGCTCCTCAGAAATCACGCGGCGCCCCGCCGCCGGGCGCGACAGCGCCTCGATGAGGCCGGCAAGTGTGACGACGCTCACACAACGGATTCCGTGCTCGGTGGCGAGCTCCTGAGTCGCGCTGAGCGCCCCCTGGCCCCGCTCCTGCCGGTCAAGGGCGAAGATCACACCCGCGACCTGCGCCCCCTGCTGGCGAATGAGGGCGAGCGACTCCCGCACCGCCGTGCCGGCCGTAACGACATCATCGATGACGAGCACCTTTCCCGCGAGCGGCGCGCCGATGACACTGCCGCCCTCGCCGTGATCCTTGGCCTCCTTGCGGTTGAAAGCGTAGGGGACGCTGCGCCCGTGGTGCTCGAAGAGCGCGGCTGCGGTGGCGGCGACGAGCGGAATGCCCTTGTAGGCGGGCCCGAAGAGCATGTCGAACACGAGACCCGAGCTCGTGATCGCCGTGGCGTAGCAGCGCCCAAGCACGGCGATCGCCTCGCCGTCACTGAAGAGGCCGGCATTGAAGAAGTAGGGGCTCTCGCGTCCGGATTTGAGTGTGAATCGCCCGAAACGCAACGCCTGGCGCGAAAGTGCGAGGTCGATGAAGGTCAGCTGGTGGTCCTGCATGCCAGTATCATGACCGAATGCCCACAGGTGCCGTCAATGGCCGTCTAGCCGGTTGGCTCCGGGCGCTCGGGGTCTACCGCCAGCCGCGCATGCTCGCGATGGTGCTGCTCGGATTCTCGAGCGGTCTGCCCTTCTACCTCGTGCTGCAGACCCCGACCGCCTGGATGCGCCAGACGCATATCGCGCTGACGCTCATCGGGATGTTCTCCTCGGTAACGATCCCCTATTCGCTCAAGTTCCTCTGGGCGCCGATCGTCGATCGGGTACAACTGCCGCTGTTGCACCGATTGTTGGGTCGGCGGCGCGCCTGGATGCTGCTCGCGCAGGCCGGCATCGCGTTTGGTCTCACGCGTCTCGCCTTCAGCCGCCCGAGTGCCGATGTCCTGCACATGGCCCTCTGGGCGCTGTTCACGACTTTCTGCGCGGCGACGCAGGACATCGCCATGGACGCCTGGCGCATCGAGTCCGCGCCCATCGAGATGCAGGGTGCGATGGGAGCGGCCTACACTGTCGGTTACCGAATCGCCCTGTTTGCTGGCAGCGCCGGCGCGCTCGCTCTGGCGCAGGCGCTCGGCTGGCACGCGAGCTACCTTTGCATGGTGGCGCTCACGTCCGTCGGAATTGTCACTACGCTGCTGGTGCAGGAGCCCGCAGTGACGGTGTCGCGCGAGGCGATCGCGCGGGAGGCGCGCGTGATCGCATGGCTCGAACGGCGGGCGCACTGGCCGCATTTCCTCAAGGAAGCCGGCGCCTGGTTCGTCGGCGCAGTGGTCTGCCCGTTCATTGACTTCTTCGAGCGCTACGGGACCGGCCTCGCGCTGCTCATCCTGGCACTCATCGCCACCTACTGGCTCAGCGATTTCGCCACGGGCGCCATGGTGATGCCCTTTTACATCGACCACGGCTACACGCTCGATCAGATCGCAGTCGTCGTGAAACTCTACGGTTTCGCAGCGACAGTGACTGGCGTGTTCATCGGCGGATTGCTCGTGGCTAAGGGCGGCATGCTGCGCTCGCTCGCGATCGGCAGCGTCCTGCTCATGCTGGCGACCGTCGGCTTTGCCCTGCTCGCCGTGACCCACGTACCGACCCTGCTCGGTCTGGGAATCGTCAACGCGCTCGACAATCTGGCGCTCGCGATCGGCGGAACTTCGATGATCGCGTTCCTCTCGAGCCTGACGAGCCCGAAGTACACCGCTACCCAGTACGCGCTGCTCTCTTCGCTTTACCAACTCTCGGGCAAAGGGCTCGAGTTCTTTTCGGGGCTAGGCTCCCACCTCGCAGGCTATCCGCTCTACTTCCTCTACGCCGCCGCGCTGAGCGTGCCCGTGCTGCTGCTGCTTGCGTGGCTCTCGCGGCGCGGGATGTCGGACCAGGGGCTGCCCGCGCTCTCTGCCGCAGGCGGTGGCAGTGGCACGGCGTGAGCTCGACCTCGAACGCGTGGTCTGCCGCCTGGCGGACCTCGAGGAGCACGGCTCGCGCGCGTTCACTATCGGTGGCGGCACCTGGCCGCTGCGCGGCTTCGTGGTGCGCTGTGGCAGCGGCGTGCGCGGCTATCTCAACCGCTGCCCGCACGCCGGACATCCGCTCGATCTCAGGCCGCATCGCTTCCTGACACCCGATCAGGCGATGATCCTCTGCTCATCGCATGGCGCGCTGTTCGAGAAAGACGCAGGCCGCTGTCTCGCGGGTCCCTGCGCCGGAGAGCAACTGCGGGCGCTGCCGCTCGAAGTGGTCGGCGGCGTCGTGCTCATTGCCGCGGATGCGGACCTCGCGGCGCTGGCCACCGAGAGCTGAGCGGCGCGCTCAGTCGAATTCAAATAGGTCGATGCCATCGAGGGAGCCTGCGCGCAGGCTCGGGTCCTCGTTGATATTGTCGGAGCCGCGCCCCTCCTCATCGCTCCCTTCCACGTCCACCGAGCCGCTCCAATCCTCCGGCGCCTCCATCGCCTCGAGCGCACCGTCGTCCCGTTGCGTCTCCCAGTCCTCCCGGTCCATCTCCTCGACGGTACCGTCGAAGTACTGGATATCGATAGTGCCCTCGTCGTCGTCGATCGCCACCACCTCGAACAGCTCGCCGCCGCTCAAGCGATACCACTCGCCGATACTGGGTTGAGGAGCCGCCATGGTGAGACCTCCAGTAGCGATCCCGAGGCTTCGGATCGCGGCTGCGTGGTGAACGCGTGACACCGCGCGATGGGTCCCGGAGCTGTTATCCTCCGGCCGCCGCGCGGGGACGGCTACCGATGTTGCGCCTCGCGTATGCCGCTTTCAAGCAGCGAGTGACGTTCCGCGAGGACCCATGCTCGAGCAGCCGTTGAAATTCTTCGTGGTGTTCTTCGTCGTGGTCGAGCCGATCTCGCTCGTTCCGCTCTTCAGCGGGCTGACGCGCGGAGCCACACGCGAATACCAGCGCCGCATGGCGATCAAGGCCGTGGGGGTCGCGGCGCTCATTCTCGTTCTCTTTGCCTTGGGCGGGGCGCCATTCCTCGCGGTGATGGGCATCAGCCTGGGAGCGTTCCGGATTTTCGGCGGTGTGCTGCTGTTCCTGCTCGCACTGGAGATGGTGTTCGCGCGCGAGTCGGGCAGCCGTACCTCGAGCGATGAGCGCGCGGAGAGCCGCCGGCGGGCGGACATTTCGGTTTTTCCGGTGGCGTTCCCGTTCATCGCCGGGCCGGGTGCGCTCGCCACCGTGCTCCTCTGGTTCGGTCCGGTGCACATCGTGCGCGAGCCGGCGACGTTTCTTCTGCTGCTCGCGGCCGCCGCCGTGGTGCTCGCCATCTCGCTCGTCATGATGTGCCTCGCGGAACCGCTCATGCGACTCATGGGCGTGACCGGCGTGAATGTCGCAGGGCGGCTGCTCGGCGTCGTGCTCGGGGCGCTGGCAGTGCAGTTCGTGATCGACGGGCTGCGGTCGGCATTCCTCGCGAAGCCCGGCTGAGCCACACGCCGAGCTACGTCCGTCGAAATTCCAGGTCC
>JBOIAQ010000048.1:0-28514 GCA_050739115.1 Steroidobacteraceae bacterium
TGCGGCCATCTCTTGCCCACTCCAGAAGGCGAAGCCAAACTACAACGCTGCCTTCAAGTCTTCGGCGAGATGCTCGGTAACATCAACAAATAATCGGATTTCCGTTTCAAATCGCTAAAGAGACACAGGTCGTTTAGTGTCGTCGCACCGGACTCGGCAATCTGTCTCGAATCGATAACGCTAATGTTGTAGGGAATCTCTTGAACCGTCTCTCTACGGCGCTGTGCGGTGACGACGATCTCATGAAGTACAGGGGCAGAGGTTTCCGTTGCAGCCAAACTCGCCGGGCTCTGCACCAGCGCGCCCATCGAGCTAAGCAGCACTGTATTGATCGACGTGAACGCCGAGACCGGCCGAGACCTCCGAAGAACCGTGCGAACGGCGTCCCGTAAGGTTGCGCGGATGAGCGGATCGCTGCATTTCTTCATTGTTCCTCCCCGTCAACGATTGTGTCTATCACGTGCGGGTTGGTTAAAGACCCCTGAACCTTCAGAGCAGGTGCCAATGTTCGAAAGGGTCACACTTCGGTCACGAACTCGGAACGCCCCGCTTCGGCCGATAGCCGTGTCTAGCGAAGAATCGATTGAGTTCACGCGGCTCTGCGGGGACTCCGGCGAAGATCTCGATGTATTTGCCGATGCGCTTCATGCGCACCCCAAGCTGTTCAGGTGCCTTCTGCGAAATGTAGCCGAGCTGTGTGAGGTAGACTGTGCGGGCGCGTACATCGGCTTCCACGCGATTACAATCGAAGCGGACAAACATGCTCGCGAGGGACCGCAAGCGGTCGGCATCCGCGGCGGTGACCTCACCCGCCACGCGCCTCGATTGCTGGGCCCAGCTGCGCACCGCAAATTCCAGGCGCGAGTCGAACAGTCTATCGTCGAACCAGCAGTCGAATACGTTGAGGATCGCCTCCGGTAGGGTCTCCGCATACGACTCGGCCTGGCGGACCAGGTTGCCGGTATTCTTGGTCCTCCAGCGCTCAAGTAGGGCAGCGAGCAGCGATTCGCGATCGTCGAAGAACCAGTAGAAGCTCGTTCGCGAGAGCCGCAAGCGCTTGGCAAGCGGCATGATACGCACCGCTTCGATGCCCGATTCAAGAAGAAGCTCGTACGCCGCATGTAGCCACAGCTCGAGCGAGCCGGAGGCTCCCGCGCCCGAGCTCGGCCGCTTCCCCATACTAATAGTAAGATCGCTCAGGTGTACGCAAATGTCAAGATACTCGACATAGCTGTACATTCCGGATGCAAGATGAGGGCGCCCAGTCATGTCAGCAGGTGGCCGTACTGCCGCGACCGCGCGGTCATCAACTTCGATTGACGATGCGAGCTATCGACCCTTCCACAACCGGTTACTCACGTACAGTTGCGGCGGTCCGTTCTGCGACGGCTATGTGCTCGGTATCATCGCCATTGCGTTACCCTCGCTCGCGCTCGATCTGCATCTAGCATCGAGCTGGCGGGGCCTCATTGCCGCAGCCTCGCTGCCTGGGATGGTCGTCGGAGGCACCCTCTTCGGCTACTTTACGGACCGACTCTGTCGACAGCTGATGTATACGATCGACCTTCTGGCGCTCGTCGTCGCGTCGGCAGCACAGTTCCGGGTTCGGGAGCCCTGGAAGCTTTTCGCATTGCGATTCTTCCTCGGAATTGCAATCGGCGCCGATTACCCGATAGCGAGCGTGTGGGTGCGAATTTATAATCAAGCGGCGACCGGCACCTCGACTGGGAGCACAACGAAGCATTGATTCTCTTCCTTGCGCTGCGACTCCGGTCGCAACAAGCGGCGAAGGAAGTCGCCCAGGAGGTCTACGTCCGGCTCCTAACTAACTAAAGCTTTGCCTCGAAAGTTCTGATAGGTGTAGAGAGAAGATTCATGCAAAAGAGTGCCACATCTGCGGATAACTGCTTTGCCGTGGCCCTTACCGCCGTTCCCCCTTGGCGGACTTGCGCCCGGTGAGGCGACCAGACGAGCGGATTTTCTGCGCTCTCCGCTTCGACGACGACCACACGGGCCGCGCGGTTTTCCTGGAGGCCGGATCATGAGGAGAACGAGCATCTCGATGCCGAGCAGCATGAACGCCAGGGCTGGCGGGTGCGGCCGCGTGACGCGCGAAAGCGGCATCTGGCGATGCGCCGACGATTGACGGGGTGACGAAGTACGAAAACCCGAACTGCCGCGTAATATAACGCAGTGAGCCCCCGACACC
The DNA here is from genome assembly GCA_050739115.1 of Steroidobacteraceae bacterium. Lineage (GTDB taxonomy): Bacteria > Pseudomonadota > Gammaproteobacteria > Steroidobacterales > Steroidobacteraceae > 13-2-20CM-66-19. The sequence goes on from JBOIAQ010000048.1 coordinate 2,210, forward strand.
ACCTCCCGTGCGCTGGACTCAGCCGTAATGCGGCCCGGTCACTTTGCCGCGGAACACCACGTACTGATAGGCGTTATAGGCGATCATCACCGGGATCAGCAGACCGATCCCGAGCATCATGAAGACCAGGGTGAGGCTGTCCGAGGCGACCGTATACGCGCTCACGCTTTCCGGTATGAGATACGGATAGAGGCTGGCGGCGAGGCCAATCAGCGAGGCGAGAAAGACGCCGATGCTCCACAGGAACGGGGTGTGCTCGTAGCGCTTCAAGAGGGAGCGCGCGAGCATCGCCGAGAAGAAGAGCGCGAACACTGGCGGCACGGCGAAGGCGCTCACGATGCCGCCGCCGAACCATTTCAGGGCGACGAAGGGATAGATGAGCGGTGTCCAAACCGAGATGCCCACGCCGGCGGCCAGCATCAGCGCGCCAGCGATCCAAGCGGTGCGGCGGGCATGCCGCTGCGCCTCGCCTTCGGTCTTCATGATGAGATACGTGGCGCCGAGCAGCACGTAACCGAACACCACACCCAGCGCGACCAGCACCGAGAAGGGCGAGAACCAGTCGAGCGCACCGCCGACGAAGCGCGAAGCGCGCACCGCGGCACCGGCAGGCTGAAATCGGGGCCTTTGCGAATGATGCGGTACCCGAAGATCACGAAGCTGACGAGCAGGATCGAATCGATCAGGAAATAGCCCAACGTCGTGAAAGCGACGCTCGCCACCGGAAGATTGGAGACCGCCGCGCTGGTGCGCAGCAGGTCGTAGATGATCCAGGGTTGGCGCCCGACCTCGCGGGTGATCCAGCCCATGTCGACCGCCACGTAGCCGAGTGGGATCGCGGCCACCCAGGCGCGCAGCAGCCATTTCTGCGCCGTGATCGTATCGGAACCGAGCCTGCGTCGAAGCGCCGTCCAGGCGGTCCACAGGGCGAGGAGGAACAACGCGACGCCGATAGCCGCCATGATGCGGAACGCATAGAAAATGAGCGGCAGCACGGGCGGCTGATCGCGGGGCGGAAAAGCGTGCAGGCCGATCACCCGCCCGTCGGGCGAGCCGGTCGCGAGCCACGAGAGTACGCCCGGAATCGTGATCTGCCAGTCGTTGCGCTGCTCGGCTTTATCGGGCCAGGCCAGGAGCGCCCAGGCCGCGGGCTGACCGGGTGGATTCGTGTTCCAGTGGCCTTCGATCGCCGCGCCCTTAGCCGGCTGCTCCTTGAAGACGCTCTTGCCGCTGCCGTCGCCGAGATAGATTTGCAGCGGTGTCGCGATCACCGCGAGCGCGGCGGCCAGCAGCAGCGACTTGCGGAAAAAGGCGACGTTGCGCCCCTTGAGCAGATGCCAGGCGCTGGCGCCGCCAACCACGAACAGGCTCGTCTCGAGGCAGGCGACCCACATGTGCGAGACGCCCCACGGCATGTCGGGGTTGAAGATCGCTCGCAGATAGCTGGTGACGACGTAGTGGCCGTTGACCATGTGGCCGCCCGTGGGCGTCTGCATCCAGGAATTTGCGACCAGGATCCAGAAGGCCGATAGCGAGCCGCCGAATGCCACCATCGACGTCGCAACCAGATGCATCGCGCGCGGCACACGCTGCCAACCGAACATCATGATGCCGAGAAAACCGGCCTCCAGCATGAAGGCCATGGCCCCCTCGAAGCCGAGCATGTTGCCGAAGAACCCCCCGGCGACCTGCGAGAAAGTCGCCCAGTTGGTGCCGAACTCGAATTCCAGCGGCAGACCGGTGACGACGCCGACCCCGAAATTCAGCAGGAACAGCCGTCCCCAAAAGCGGCAGTGGTGATACCAGGCGACCTCGCCGGTGCGCAGCCAAAGCGTTTCCGTGACAATTAGAAAGAGTGACAAGCCGATCGTCAGCACCGGCCAGAGGATGTGGAAGAGCGCCGTGATCGCGAACTGCAGCCGCGAGAGGTCCACGACGGTGAAGTCAGCCACCAGAGGTCTCCAGTCGCATCACAGCTCCTGCACGACATACTTGAGGCTCACCCGGGAGAGCAGCTCCTCGAGCACCGCGTTCTTGCGGCCCTCCCTCGCAGTGGGCTCGAGTGTCACCGCATCGAGCGCCCGGGCATTGGTGCGAGACCTGCTCAGTATACATCTGTCGCGAAATGCACAGCGCGTCGGCCGCGGGCGGTCCCGTAATCGAACAGATTCGACCTGAACCTGATAGCGATCATCGAGCAGCTCTATCGGTTTAGGTTCTGGTGTTCGAAGTAAGTATATGAACACCGCGTGACCGCCCCGCCACTGCCGCAGGCATTCCCACGTGTATGGCGCGTGCTCGTAGGCATAGTTGCTGCTGACACCGTTCTTCCCGAGCGTTGCGCTCAGTCCCTCGACGCGCTTCCAGTTGCACTGCAGCCCGGCCGCGACGACGAGCATTCGATAGCGCACCGCGCTGCCGTCCTCCAGGCTCACCTGCCGCAGTGCGGGCTCGAAGCCCGCGCAGCGCGCCCGGATCCAGGCAAAACCGCGCGGGATGACCCCTTCCTCGCTCCGGCACGTACTTTGTATCCGGTAGGCCCCACCGCCGACCAGGGTCCACGCCGGCTGATAGTAATGTCTGTCGGAGGGCTCGATGACCGCGACGGTGAGTTGCGGCCGAACGCGGTGTAGACGCGCCGCCACCGAAATGCCACCGAATCCGCCGCCGACGATCACCACGTCAAACTTGGAGTGGGTAGCTGTCACGTCACGATTCGCCAAGTTTCCAGCGCTTATCGGGTGCCGGCACACTTGCGGCGTTCATGGCTCATCGAGCCCCGCGAGACCGGCAAGCTCCAGGTCCGGGAGCACGCCTGCGCTGCCCTGCACGGCGCACGCGGCGGGATCCATCAGACCGGTCTCGCTCGAGAGACACGGAGCCACGAACAGCTCCCCGTGATAGGCGCCGATCAAGGTGCGTGCGGTGACGATCACCCAGAAGACCGCCAGGAACATGACAAGTACGGCGCCGGCGACCGAGTAGAATGTTACGTCGGCGATGCGCGCCAGGGTCAGCGTCGCCACTGAATACACGCCGATCGGGAAGATGAAGCCCCACCAGCCCATGTTGAACGGCAGGCCGTCCTTCAGGTGCCGCAGCGTGGAGAGGATCGCGAGCACCAGCCAGTAGAGGCCGTAGCCCCAGAGGATCACCCCGCCTATGACGCCAAAACCCTGGGCCGCGCCTGCAATGGCCTGCCCGCTCGGCCCCCGCAGAACGAGCGGCGCGTCCGCCCCGAGCAACAACAGACCGAGCGTGCCGGTGCCGATCGGTCCCAGCGAGAGCCAGCTCGAGACGGCCATGTCCTTGCCGGGCAGCTTGTGCAGCACCATGCGCAGGAAGAGGATCACGAGCACGCCCATGGCTGGCAGCACCGAGATCGCCCAAAGCGCATAGCAGAAGAACAGCACCTGAATCGCCTGTTCCCCCGACCCAAGATGCGGAATCAGCAAGCCGCCCGAGGCCGCCGTCACTTCGGCCGCCACGATCGGCAGCAGCCACACGACCGTCATGTTCTCCAGGGTGTGGTTCTGGCGGGTGAACATCATGTAGGGCACCAACCATCCGCACGCGAGCGCCAGCACCGCATCGATCCACCACAACGCGTCCGCCACATGCACGGCGACCGCTCCCAAGCGTGGCTCGCCAAATACGATGAACCCGTTGATGATGGTGGCCAGGCCCATCGGGATGGCGCCGAGGAACATGCTGACTATGCTGTTGCGGAATATGCGCCGGGCGGTATCGAAGAAGAACAGCCAGCGAGCGCCGTACATGATGGTAAAGAGCCCGAACATGACGATGTTCGCGATCCACAGGCCCGCGGCCAGGCGGTGTAGCCACGGCGGCGCGAACGGCACCATCGGCGTCGCGAACGAGGCCCAGGCCAGCGATGCCAGGCCCATGACCGCGGCTGACCTCGCAGGCACTCGACATCAGAACGTCTCTCGGAGCAGCGGGGCGTGACGTGGACACACGCCGCTTCCTCCTCGCACCCTGTGCCGTTCGACTGTCCACCGGCGTGGTCACGCGTGCACCCGTAGCTACTTTTCAGGTTTTCCGTACAGGATTCCGTACGGGATGGATGTCAGCGGATTTTGATGGTAAGTAACGGATTTTATTGTGGGTGCTGAGGGACTCGAACCCCCGACATTCGCCGTGTAAAGGCGACGCTCTACCAGCTGAGCTAAGCACCCTCGTCTATTGGCGGAAATCGTCGAGACGATCTCCGCAAGACCCTACAGGTTTTGCGCCGGCCCTCTGAGATCCGTTGGCGCCAGTCTGCATTGTGCCAGGAAACGGAACGGCCCTTGCCCGCTTGTGCAGTGCCAATTTCAGTGGGCCGGAATGACCTGCTTGAGGCGTCGCCCGTTGCGCCGGCCGCGCTTCTCTTCCTCGCTGGCGGACGCGGGCGCGGGTGAGGCTTCGGACTGACTGATCGGCACGGGCTGCTGGGTCAGGGCGAGCGCCAACACCTCATCGATCCACTTAACGGGCTTGATCACGAGATTGCCCTTGATGTTGTCGGGAATCTCGACCAGGTCCTTCTCGTTCTCGTCCGGGATCAGCACCGTCTTGATGCCACCACGGTGAGCGGCCAACAGCTTCTCCTTGAGGCCCCCGATCGGCAGTATCTCACCGCGCAGGGTGATCTCGCCGGTCATCGCGACATCCGAGCGCACCGGAATCTTGGTGAGCGCCGAGACGAGTGCCGTGCACATGCCGATACCCGCGCTCGGGCCGTCCTTGGGCGTTGCGCCCTCGGGGATGTGCAGATGCACGTCATGCTTCTGGTAGAACTCGGCGTCGAGGCCGAGCACCTGGGCGCGGCTGCGCACCACGGTCATGGCGGCCTGAATCGACTCCTGCATCACTTCGCCCAACTGCCCGGTGTGCTGCAGCTTGCCCTTGCCGGGTACCACGGCCGCCTCGATGGTCAGCAGCTCGCCGCCAACCTCCGTCCAGGCGAGTCCCGTCACCTGACCCACGCGATTCATATCCTCCGCCTTGCCATAGCGGAAGCGGCGCACGCCCAGGAGTTTGTCGAGATTGCGGGGCGTGACCGAAACGGAAGTCTCGTCCTTCTTGTGCAGCAGCATCTGCTTGACGGCTTTGCGGCAGATCTTGGCGATCTCGCGCTCGAGGTTGCGCACGCCGGCCTCGCGCGTGTAGTAGCGCACGATGTCGAGCAGCACCGCATCCGAGAGCTTCAGCTCGTGCTCCTTCAGCCCGTTGCTCTTCATCTGCTTCGGCACGAGGTAGCGTCGGCCGATGTTCATCTTCTCGTCCTCGGTGTAGCCGGGGAGGCGGATGACCTCCATCCGGTCGAGGAGCGGGGCCGGGATGTTCATGCTGTTGGCGGTGCAGACGAACATGACCTCGGAGAGATCGAGGTCGACCTCGAGGTAATGGTCGTTGAAAGTCGTGTTCTGCTCAGGGTCGAGCACCTCGAGCAGCGCCGAGGATGGATCGCCACGGAAGTCCATCGACATCTTGTCGACCTCGTCCAGGAGGAAGAGCGGATTGTGCACGGCGGCCTTGGCCATGTTCTGCACGATCTTGCCGGGGAGCGAGCCGATGTAGGTGCGGCGGTGGCCGCGAATCTCGGCCTCATCGCGCACTCCGCCGAGAGACATGCGCACGAACTTGCGATTGGTGGCGCGAGCGATGCTCTGACCCAGGGAGGTCTTGCCGACGCCCGGGGGGCCCACCAGGCACAGTATCGGGCCCTTGAGCTTCTCGACGCGCTGCTGCACCGCCAGATACTCGACGATGCGCTCTTTCACCTTCTCGAGTCCGTAGTGATCCTCATCGAGCACCTGCTCGGCGCGGGCGATGTCCTTGAGCACCTTCGTGCGCTTCTTCCAGGGAACCTTGACCAGCCAGTCGATGTAGTTGCGCACCACGGTGGCTTCCGCCGACATGGGCGACATCATCTTCAGCTTGTTGAGCTCGCTCGTAGCCTTCTCGCGCGCCTCCTTCGGCATCCCGGCGCGCGCGATCTTCTGCTCGAGCTCGGTGAGCTCGTTCCCTCCCTCGTCCATCTCGCCGAGCTCTTTCTGGATGGCCTTCATCTGCTCATTCAGGTAGTACTCGCGCTGGCTCTTCTCCATCTGCGCCTTGACGCGCCCGCGAATGCGCTTCTCGATCTGCAGCACATCCATCTCGCCCTCGATGGCGACCAGGATGTGCTCGAGGCGCTTACGAATGTCGAGGATCTCGAGCACCTTCTGCTTCTCGCCGAGCTTCAAGGACATGTGCGCGGCTACGGTGTCGGCGAGACGGCCCGGCTGTTCGATCCCGGCGAGAGCGGTCAGCACCTCCGGTGGAACCTTCTTGTTGAGCTTTACGTACTGCTCGAACTGCGAGATCACCGAGCGAGTGAGCACGTCCATCTCGCGCTCGTCGTAGGCCTCTACGTCCGGGAGAAGCGCCAGCTCCGCCGAGTAGTATTCACCTGCCGTCAGTTTGTCGATTCGGGCGCGATCAACGCCCTCCACCAGCACCTTGACCGTGCCGTCCGGCAACTTCAGCAGCTGCAGGACGGTGGCCACGGTGCCGATGCGATAAAGATCATCCCCCTTAGGATCATCGACGTCGGCCTGCTTCTGGGCGACCAGCATGATGCGTTTGTCGCCCCGCATGGCGACATCGAGCGCCTGGATGGATTTCTCCCGCCCGACGAACAGCGGAATCACCATGTGAGGATAGACGACGACGTCCCTGAGCGGCAGCACGGGAACCCCCTGGGTGCTGCCGGTCGCTGGATGGGTAGGAGCAGTAGGTTCAGACACGCTGGAGTCCTCGGTGCGATGAGGGCGACGGCTCATCTGGTGCGCAGCAGGCCGTCACCGAACTGAAACTCATTCTAGCGGCAAATGCGGACGCCGCTAGCGGGTTTCAACGGTAGTCGAAGAGTTTGGAAAGATTTACTTACTTCGAGACCGCGCGGCGCGGCTCATCGACGCTCGCGAGGCGGCCGTCATCGGAGCGATAGACCACATAGGGCTGGGTCGCCCCTTCGATCACGCTCTCATCGATCACGACCTTGGAGACATTGCGCATCGAAGGCAGCTCGTACATGGTGTCGAGCAGCACGGTTTCAAGGATCGTGCGCAGGCCGCGAGCGCCCGTCTTGCGCTGCATGGCGCGGTGGGCGACCGCCTTCAGCGCATCATCGCGGAACTCGAGCTCCGCGCCTTCCATCTCGAAGAGCCTGCGATACTGCTTGGTGAGCGCGTTCTTCGGGTCCGTGAGGATGGACACGAGCGCGGCCTCATCGAGCTCATCGAGCGTCGCCACGACCGGCAGACGGCCGACGAATTCCGGGATCAGCCCGTATTTGATCAGGTCCTCCGGCTCCACGTCGTGAAAGAGGTCGTTGCCATGCGGGCGCGCATCGACGGCGCGCACGTCCGAGGTGAAGCCGATGCCGCTCTTTTGCGTGCGGTTGAGAATGATCTTCTCCAGGCCCGAGAAGGCGCCACCGCAGATGAAGAGAATGTTGCTGGTGTCGACCTGCAGGAATTCCTGTTGCGGGTGCTTGCGCCCACCTTGCGGCGGCACCGAGGCGATGGTTCCCTCGATGAGCTTGAGCAATGCCTGCTGCACGCCCTCACCGGAGACATCGCGAGTGATGGAGGGGTTGTCCGACTTGCGCGAGATCTTGTCGATCTCGTCGATGTAAACGATACCGGTCTGAGCCTTCTCGACGTCGTAGTCGCACTTCTGCAGCAGCTTCTGAATGATGTTCTCGACATCCTCGCCGACGTAGCCCGCCTCCGTCAGCGTCGTGGCGTCGGCGATCGTGAACGGCACATTGAGCAGGCGAGCGAGCGTCTCCGCGAGCAGTGTCTTGCCGCAGCCGGTGGGGCCGATGAGCAGGATGTTGCTCTTGGCGATCTCGACGTCCTCTTTGGTGCGGCTGGCGGCGGTACGGGTCTGCAGCCGCTTGTAGTGGTTGTAGACCGCGACGGCGAGCACCTTCTTGGCGCGCTCCTGGCCGATCACGTACTCATCGAGGACCTTCTTGATCTCGTGCGGCTTGGGGAGCTTGTCCCGAGCGCGCTCGGCGCGATCCTCGAGCTCCTCACGAATGATGTCGTTGCAGAGCTCGACGCACTCGTCGCAAACGAAAACGGATGGACCGGCGATGAGCTTGCGCACCTCATGCTGGCTCTTCCCGCAGAAGGAGCAGTAGAGGAGCTTGCCGTCGTCGTGGCGGCCGCGGGAGTCGTCACTCATCAAAAGAAGCCCTCATATGAGGCCCGTACCCTCACTGCCATGTATAGCACGGCGCGCGCCTGGGAGGCAAAGTACCCGGACACGGCTAAGTCGTTGTACAGACGGGATTTGTATGACGGGTTTCACTGCTTGGCCGGAATTTCGCCCCGCTTCTCGAGTACCTGGTCTATGAGGCCATAGCGTACCGCCTCGTCCCAGGCCATGAATCGGTCGCGATCGGTATCCTGCTTGATGCGCTCGACGCTCTGGCCGGTATGCTTGGCCAGTATCTTGTTAAGCCGGTCACGGGTTTCCAGGATCTCCTTGGCATGGATTTCCATGTCCGCCGCCTGGCCCTGAAACCCTCCGAGGGGCTGGTGGATCATCACCCGGGCATGGGGCAGGGAGTAGCGCTTGCCGGCCGCCCCGCCGGCGAGCAGCACTGCCCCCATGCTGGCCGCCTGGCCGATACAGATGGTGCTGACATCGGGCTTGACGAACTGCATGGTGTCGTAGATGGCAAGCCCGGAGCTCACGACGCCGCCCGGGGAATTGATGTAGATCGCGATGTCCTTCTCCGGATTCTCGGATTCCAGGAAGAGCATCTGCGCGACCACGATGTTGGCCACGTAATCGTCGATCGGGCCCACGACGAAAATCAGCCGCTCCTTGAGGAGCCGGGAGTAGATGTCATAAGCCCGCTCACCGCGGGCGGTCTGCTCGACGACGATCGGGACCAGGTTCAATGCGCGTTCGTTCATGGGGCTGTCTCACCTGATTGCGACTCGGCGCCGTTGCCGAAGCCGGTGATCTCCTTGAAGGTCATGGGCGCCTCGGTGACCTTGGCGCGCTCGAGAATCCAGTCGATCACTTGGTCCTCGAGCACCACGGACTCGATCTGCCGCAGGGCCTCCGCGTTGTGCTGGTACGCCCGGCGCGCCTCCTCGGGGTTCGGATAGCTCGCCGCCAGCTCCTCGATGCGGGCCTGGACGCGCTGGCGATCCACGGGGATACCCTCCGTCTTGACGATCTGGCCCATGAGCAGGCCGAGCGCGACCCGTTTGCGGGCCGGGCCCTCGAAGGGCTGCCGCGGTGGCACCTTGGATGCTTCACGCACACCCATGCGTCGCGCCGCATCGATCTGCAACTGTTGGACCTGCTCTTCAACCAGCGCTCGCGGGAGGTCAATGGGATTCTCGGCATAGAGTGCATCGAGAACCTGGCTCCGAACTCTGTTGCGGATCACATCCGCGAGTTCCCGATCCATGCTTTTACGAACCTCCGCCCGCAGCGCCTCGACTCCTCCTTGCTGCTCGACACCGAAGGCGCGGCAGAATTCCTCGTCGATTGCCGGTAGCGACTGCTCCTCAACGGTTTTCACGCTAAGCGCGAGCTCGGCGGTGCTACCTGCAAGTGTTTTGTTGGAAAGCTCGGCCGGGAACGTTACGGTGACGGTGCGGTTCTCACCGGCGACCGCGCCTTTGAGTCCCTCCTCGAGCTCGGGCCGAGACTGGCGCGAGCCGATGATGATTGCGACATCCTTGCCATCGCCGCCCTCGAAAGGCTCGCCGCCGACGCGACCGGTATAGTCCACCGTCACGCGGTCGGTCTCGCGTGCAGGCCGTTCGACCGCGGTGAACAGCGGCCGCTGGCGGCGCATGCTCTCGAGCATCGCATCGATATCGCCCTCCTCGACCGTCGCGCTCGGGCGCTCGATGGCGATGGTCGCGGGGGGTTTGACCTGGATTTCCGGCATTACCTCGAAAGTGGCCGCGTACTTGAGGTCCGAGCCCGGAGCGAGCGCGATCGGCTCGATGCGTGGACCGGCTGCCGGCGTCAGCTTCTCGCGGCTGAGGGCCTCGGCGAGGGAGCTGCGCATCAGATCGCCGAGCACCTCCGCCCGCACCTGCTCACCGAACTGCTTACGCACCACGGGTAGCGGCGCCTTGCCGGGCCGAAAGCCCTTCAGCCGGGCGGTGCGGGAAATCTCCTTGAGGCGCTGCTCGACCGCCGTCGTGATCCGATCGGCCGGCACAGCCACTTCCACGCGTCGCTCGAGGCCGGAAGTGGCGGACACTGAAACTTGCATCAACGAATAACCTCAAAACCATGGCCGGGAATGCGAAAGGAGAGACTCGAACTCTCACGGGTTTCCCCACTGGATTCTAAGTCCAGCGCGTCTACCAGTTCCGCCACTTTCGCCGGGCAGTGGGCAGAAGACCGCCGATTATAGCGGGATCAGATGTTCGCCTCCGTCCCGGTTGGACCGTCGCACCGCTCCTGGGGCGATGTCCTCATCACGGTCCGCGACTTCCATTCCTCGCCACCGCGATCGACACTTTAGTGCGATCTATCCATACTTTCATGCAGCAGGCGTGGCAGAATGCTTGGCGCAGGATTACATTCGTACGGCGATTTTTACAGCGGATGGCTCCGCATTTGTGATCGGACGACGCGAAAGACAGGAGGCTGGCGGCTTTGCGGCGCGCCTGCGGCAAGTGCTGAGGGCGTATGGCAGCGCGAGTGCTCTTGCCAAGGCCATCGGCCGCTCAGAAGGCGCCATGCGCAAGTGGCTGCGGGGGCAATCGGAGCCGAACGTCACGGATTTACGCGCGCTCTGCGAGATGACCGGGATCCGGATCGAGTGGCTGGCGGGCGGACGAGGGGCGCGCGAGGCGCAAGTCTTCGCCGAGCCGGCCGAGGGCTCGTCGGACCCCGCCCGCGCGCTCGTCAGAGAGAGTCCGTCACCGCATCCGGCTCTCGGCGCGCTCGATATGCCGCTGCTCGAGGCGGTCATCACCGCCGTCGATGAGCAGCTGCGCCTTGCGTCTCTGGATCTCTCGGCGGCGAAGCGGTCGACTCTGATCGCGGCCGCGTATGATCTCGCCCGCGATCGCCATGGCGTCGAGGCGGAGGCGGTCGCGCGGCTGGTGAGGCTCGCGCATTGAGGGCTCGGGTCTACCGGATCGAACGCGCCACAACCGTAGCCACCGCCAGCAGAATGAGCGCAATGATGATCGCGATGACAACATGCCGGATGTGCGGTCTCATAGGGTATCTATCATGACAGAGCATCCTCCCCCCGTCCGGGCGACGATTCGCGCGCCGCGCGGTAATCGCCTCACCGCCAGAAGCTGGCTGACAGAGGCGCCGCTGCGCATGCTGATGAACAACCTCGATCCCGAGGTCGCCGAGCGCCCCGAGGACCTCGTGGTCTACGGCGGTATCGGCAAGGCGGCGCGCAACTGGGAATGCTTCGATGCCATCGTCGTCGCGCTCACGCGCTTGGGTCCCGAGGAAACCTTGCTCATTCAGTCCGGCAAGCCCGTCGGCATCTTCACGACCCACGAGGATGCGCCGCGAGTACTGCTCGCCAACTCCAACCTGGTGCCGCGCTGGGCGAGCTGGGAGCAGTTCAACGAGCTCGACCGCAAGGGCCTCATGATGTTCGGCCAGATGACCGCGGGGTCCTGGATCTACATCGGCAGCCAGGGGATCGTACAGGGCACGTACGAGACCTTCGTGGAGCTCGGGCGGCGTCACTATCAGGGCAGTCTTCGAGGGCGTTGGATTCTCACCGCGGGCCTGGGCGGCATGGGCGGCGCGCAGCCCCTGGCGGCCACCATGGCCGGCGCGTCGCTGCTCGCGATCGAGTGTCGTCAGTCGCGCATCGAGAAACGCCTCGCCGGCCGATATCTCGACCGTCAGGCCCGCTCGCTCGATGAGGCGCTGGCGCTGATCGAGCAGAGCACGCGCGCGCACGAAGCCCTGTCGGTCGCCGTCTGCGGTAACGCCGCGGAGCTCGTGCCGGAAATCCTGCGCCGCGGCGTGCGGCCCGATGCGGTCACCGATCAGACCTCCGCTCACGACCCTCTGCACGGGTATCTGCCCGCGGGTTGGAGCGTCGAGCAGTGGGAGAGCCTGCAGCGCAGCGACCCGCGGCGCGTCGCGGCCGAAGCCGGCGCCTCGATGGCCGTGCATATGCGGGCGCTCGTGGAATTCCGCAGGCGCGGCGTCCCGGCCTTCGACTACGGCAACAATCTGCGGCAGATGGCGAGCGAGTACGGCGTGAAGGAGGCCTTTGAGGTACCGGGATTCGTTCCCGAGTACATCCGCCCACTCTTCTGCCGCGGCATCGGCCCGTTCCGCTGGGCGGCGCTCTCGGGCGACCCGCGCGACATCGCCCGCACCGACGCCAAGGTGAGGGAGCTCATCCCCGACGATCCGCACCTGCATCAGTGGCTCGAGATGGCGGGCTCGCGTATCGCCTTCCAGGGCCTGCCGGCGCGGATCTGCTGGGTGGGGCTCGGACAACGGGATCGCCTCGGGGCGGCTTTCAATGACATGGTGGCTTCGGGCGAGCTGTCGGCGCCGATCGTCATCGGCAGGGATCACCTCGACGGCGGCTCGGTGGCGAGCCCGAACCGCGAGACCGAGAGCATGCGCGACGGCTCGGATGCGGTCTCGGACTGGCCGATGCTGAATGCGCTCCTCAACACCGCGAGCGGCGCCACCTGGGTCTCGCTGCACCACGGCGGCGGCGTTGGTATGGGATTCTCGCAACACGCGGGTGTCGTGATCGTCTGCGACGGAACCAAGGCCGCCGAGCGGCGCATCCGCCGCGTGTTGTGGAACGATCCCGCTACCGGTGTGATGCGCCACGCCGATGCAGGTTATCCGGAGGCGCTCGAGTGCGCGGCGGAGCACGGACTGCAATTGCCCATGGCTCGACCGGGGTCCCGATCGCGCGGGTCCGCGCAGTGAGCGCCGCGCGCGCGGCGCGGGGACGCGCGGCGATGCGCACCGAGACTTTCTCCCTCGCATCGCTGCGCACGGCCTACTCGCGGCCGGTCTCGGTCACCCTAAGCCGCGCGCAAATGGCGCGCGTTCGTCGCTCCGCGGCCGCGATCGATCGCCTGATCGCCCGCGGCGGCGCCGTCTACGGCGTCAACACCGGCTTTGGCCTACTCGCGCAAACCCGAATTCCGCCGGGGCAACTCAGCGCGCTGCAGCGCAATCTCGTGCTGTCCCATGCCGCCGGGGTGGGCCGCTGGCTCCCGGATGCGGTGGTGCGGCTCGTGTTGGTGTTGAAGATCGGCAGCCTCGCCCAGGGATTCTCCGGCGTTCGGCCGCAGACACTTCTCGCCTTGGCGCGCCTCCTCGAAACCGACACCTTCCCGTGCATCCCGGCCAAGGGCTCGGTCGGCGCCTCAGGCGATCTTGCGCCGCTCGCGCACCTTGCGGCGGCGCTCCTCGGAGTCGGCGCGGTGCGCTGCGGGGAGCGAGTGATGTCGGCCGCCGACGGCCTGCGGCGCATTGGCCTTAAGCCCCTCGAGCTCGCACCGAAAGAGGGGCTCGCGCTTCTCAACGGCACTCAGGTCTCGACCGCGCTCGCCCTCGCCGGTCTCTTTGCGATCCAGGACGTATTTGGCGCGGCGCTCGTGGCGGGCGCGCTCTCGGTGGATGCATTCAAAGGAAGCGATGTGCCCTTCGATGACCGGATCCATGCCCTCAGGCGCCAACCGGGACAGCGGCGCGTCGCCAGGACCCTCAAGCGCCTGCTCGCCGGCAGCCGGATCCGCGCCTCGCACCTCGACTGCGAGCGCGTCCAGGACCCCTATTCGCTGCGCTGTCAGCCGCAGGTGATGGGAGCGTGTCTCGATGTCATCGAGTCCGCCGCGCGGACGCTCGATCGCGAGGCCAACGCGGTGACCGATAACCCGCTGGTGTTCGCGGCCGATGAAGAGGTGCTCTCCGGCGGCAACTTCCACGCCGAGCCGGTGGCGCTCGCCGCCGATCAGCTCGCCCTCGCCGCCGCGGAGATCGGCTCCTTGAGCGAGCGGCGCACGGCACTCCTCATCGACCCGAAGATGAGCGGCCTACCGGCCTTTCTCGTGAAGGAGAGCGGCGTCAACTCCGGCTTCATGGTGCCGCAGGTCACCGCCGCGGCCCTCGTGGCGGAGAACAAGACTCTCGCCACTCCCGCCAGCATCGACAGCATTCCGACCTCTGCCGGTCAGGAGGATCACGTGTCGATGGCCACTCACGGTGCGCGACGGCTGCTCGAGATGGCCGATAACGCCGCGATCATCGTCGCGATCGAGTTGCTCGCGGCCGCGCAAGGTATCGAGTTTCACCGCCCGCTCAGGAGTTCACGCCCGCTGGAGGGGGCGCTGCGAATCGTGCGGCGCGTCGTGCCGCGCTACGATCGCGACCGGTTTTTCGCTCCCGATATCGATGCGGCGGCGAACCTGGTCCGCTCGGGCGCGCTCGGTGAATTCCTGCAGATCTAGCGCTCGCCGAAAACCGCGACGCTGTTCGGGGTGCCGACGAACACCATTCCATCGGCGATCGTCGGGGTAATGAACTTGTTGCCGCCGCCGAAGTTGTCGCGTCCGCCGGACGCCTGGTCGCTGTTGTAGAGCTCGCGCGTCAGATCCGTCGCGTCATACGCATGCAGCACCGCGGGGTTGCTGTTCTCCACCGCCCAGACGATGCCATTGGAGGTGCCGTTGGCGGACACGGCGGGCGCCGTTCCGGGATACGGAAACTGAGTGCGGGTCTGCGATACCGGGACGTTCGAGAGCTTTGCGCCCGTGATGGTGAAGGCCTTGAGCGTGCCGCCGACATCGCCGTAATAGACCGTTCCGTTGAAGTATGCGGGCGTCGAAAAGATGCCGCCCGGAAAAACGCCATCGAGCTCCTGCCAGATGCCGTCGCCCGATAGACTGAATTTGCCCATGTCGTCACGATTGACGACGTAAAGGTTGCCATCCTTCCCGCCACCAACCATGAGATGGCGCGTGACGCCGCTCGAGTCCATCACATCCGGCAAGAGCATCGGGCCACCGGCGCCGAGATCCTCATCGGCCGCCGACTCGGCAATTTCGTTGGACGGACTGAAGTAATCCGCCACCACGAGGCCGCCTCCGGCGGTGGAGAGCTTCAGGAACGAATTGCCGTAGTCGCCGTTCTGCGGAAAGCCGTTGGAATCCAAGGTGGTCTCGAAACCGCCGTTCGCAGTGATCAGGTAAATGTCGCCGGCGCTATCGCCAGCCAGCCCGCCGCCGCTCATCCATACCGACGGGCCGGCGTCGCTGTCCGCGGCGACATTGAGGACCGCGCTCTGGGCGAGCGTGCTCTCGCTGTAGGCTACGATCCACCCCGAATACGGCGGAACATCGCAATGCGACGTCCAGCTCGTATAGATGGTGTGATTCTCCAGAAGGAGCGCCGCCCGCTCCGCATACTGTCCCGGCGCGAAGGTCTTCTGGCCTCCCGCGGTACTTGAATACGTGGGATTCACCGTCACCGGGCCATTGAAGAGCTCGGCGCCGGTGGTTATATCGAGAGCGTGCAGTCGCTGATGGTAGTTCGATGAGCTGTCCTTGGACATCGCGACCACGAATATCGCCCCGTGCGGGCCCGCGGCACGGTCGATGACCGGCGTCGAAGTCACGCCGATCTCCGGCGTGATCTGGTCACAGCCAAGATCGTCGCTCGGGGTCTCCCCCGATCCAAGGAGCGACACGTGCCAAAGCGTCGCGCCGGTCTGCGGGTCGAATGCATAGACGGAGTCGTTCTCTGTGGCTACGAAAACCAGGTTGTGCGGGGCGCCCGCGATGGAAACCTGCGCCAGATAGAGGGGCTGCGCATCGACCTTGCCATCGACCGACAGAACGCGAAGCAATCCGAACGAGGAGGAGTTGACGTTGGCGGGCGTGAGCACGGTCTCTGTCAGGTTCGCACCCGTGCGCCCGGCATCGTCGCGGTAGGTCGGCACATCCGTGTGCGCCGACGGCGGCGGAGTCGAGCTCGAGGGCGGCGCGGAAGTGGATGCGCTCCCGCTCCCGCTCCCGCCACAGCCGCTCAGCGCAGCCATCGCGGCACCTGCACACAGCAAAAAGATGAGAACGGTCTTTCGACGCACGGCAGCCATATTGAGCGATTCTACGCACGAGCGCCGCTCAGGTTCCTCGGCGCTCGACGCTGGAGCCCCGGAGCGGGCATACCACGGTCACGTCAAAGGTCACGCTGCGCAATTCGGATGTTGGTCTACGTTGGGAGTAAGATCCCCAATCGGCAATCCGACCGGGAGACGTGCTCTACCGCAAACCAGTCAAGAAATAGAGGTATCTACGATGGCTATCAGTGTCACAGACCTTAACAACCGATGCGTCACCACCTCCACGGTGGGTTACATGGCTCTTGCGCTGACGGGCTGGATGCTGTCAATGACCGCAGCCGGATGGTATGACCATATCTATCTCGCCGGAATGGCCTTGATGCTGCCGTTCGCGCTGCTCCTTGCGATCATCGGCATCCTCGCCTATCTGCACGGACGGAGCCTCGATTCCATTGCGTTCTTCGCCTTCGCCGTGCTCTTCACGGCGATGCATTCGGCCATGGCCGGCATGGTGGCCGGACTCGCCGCGGCGCCAATGAGTTATGTCGGCTGGTTCTGGATCGTCTGGACCGTGTTCTTCGCGTACCTCTGGCTGGCCTCCTTCAGAGCGGGGTTCCCCCGGCAGCTCTTCCTCCTCGGGATCTCGCTTACCTTCCTTGCAAAGGCACTGTACGGTTGGACGGATCTGAGGGTGCTCGAGCTGATCAGCGGCTATCTTGGGCTCATCAGCTCCATCATCGCCGCAATCGTCTCGGCCTCCGACGTGATCGTGTTCGGCCGTGAGGCCCACAGCCCCAATGACGATCGCGTGGACCACACGACGGGACACCCGCACGCGGCCTGAACAGGGCGGCACACGGGGCGCCGGCCCCGCGCCACGGCGTTCCTGGCGGCAAGGTCCTTTCCCGGGCCCTGTGCCGCCAGCGAACGCGAATCTCGGAGGGGCAGCGGCTCGCCCGTGCTTCTCGATGGGGTAAACTGCCTGGATGAAGCACAGCCTCCTGCGCCGCTGCCTCGCCGGCTTTGCCGTCCTCCTTGTCGTCGCGCCCGCCTTGGCCGCGACACGAGCATCCTCGCCGCCGCTGCCGCCCATGCTCACCAAGCTCGTCGCGGCCGGCAAACTGAAAGTGGTGAGCCGGTTCGCGACCGAAGTGCCGGGTCTCACGGGGTACATTGTCCACAATGCGGACGGCACCCAGGTCGTTTACGGCGAGCACGGGTATCTCTTCATCGGCCATGTGATCTCGCCCCAGGGCGTCGATCTCACCGACAACTATCGCAAGCGTTACACACCCAAGCCCGACTATGCGGCGGTCATCCGCCAGCTCGACAGCGGCGGCCATCTGATCCGCGAAGGCCGCGCAACCGCGCCGCTCCTCTATGTTTTCGCAGACCCCAACTGCAGCATCTGCTATCGCTTCTATCACATGGCCGAGCCCCTGGTTTCTTCCGGGCGGCTGCAGCTTCGCTGGGTCATGGTGGCGTTCCTGCAGGCGACCAGCGCCGCCAAGGCAACCGCAATACTCTCGGCGAGCGATCCGCGCGCCGCCCTGCGCGCGGATGAGGACCGCTTCGACACCGCCCATGAGTCTGGCGGCATCGCCCCTGCCCCCGCGCAGGACCCGCTTCTGCGAGGGGTCTTGCAGTCGCACCTCGACGCCATGGGTGCGGTCGGCGGTATCGGCACTCCCACCCTGCTTTATCGCGACGAGCGGGGCCACTGGGCTGCCATTGTCGGCCTTCCTACGGGCGACTGGCTGACGCAGTACGCCGGCGTCCGGCCACTGCCCGTCCGGCCGAATAGCTGAGCGACGGACGCAGCTCAACCGTTCTCGGTGAATCCCGGATAGAGCGTCATCCCTCCATCCACGAACACCGTGGTGCCGACCAGATAGTCGGCCTGGTCCGAGGCCAACCAAACCGCCGTCCGCGCGATATCCTCCGGCTCACCGATCCGCTTGTAAGGCACCAGCTCCATGAGGCTTCGGTAAGCTTCGGGAGTGCTCCAAGCTGCCGTATTGATCGGCGTGCGAATCGCCCCGGGCGCGATGCTGTTGACGCGGATGTGATGGGGCGCCACTTCCTGCGCGAGGCTCTTCATCATCAGCATCACTCCGCCCTTGGACGCCGCGTAATTGGCGTGGCCGGCCCAGGGAATCACCTGGTGCACGGAACTCATGCAGATGATCTTGCCCGCGGCGCAGGACACCGAGGGTACGATGCCGCGGCGCAGAAACTCCCGCACCGCCTCGCGCGCGCAGAGGAATTGGCCGGTAAGGTTCACGCTGATGACTGCATTCCACTGCGCCAGTGTCATATCGACGAACGGCGAGTCCTTCTGCCAGCCGGCGTTGTTGACCAGGATGTCGATAGTGCCGAGCTCGGTCCGCATCCGGCCAAACATCTCCTTCACCTGGTCCTCATTCGAAACATCGGCGCAGTGCGCGTAGGCGCGCACGCCGCTGCGGCGAACCTCCTCGGCGACGGCCTCGGCGCGGTCGTCACCGACCACATAGTTCACCACGACATCGGCACCGGCCTGCCCGAGGGCGATCGCCGTCGCCTGGCCGATGCCGGAGTTGGCGCCAGTCACGAGCGCCTTCTGGCCGCGAAGTAGCGGCAGTGGCTTGACGGTCGGCGCGCCGGTCTGAGCCGCGGCCGGATCCCGGGGATTGCCCGCCATCACTGCACCTTGATCTCGACGGGGTCGTGAACGAGGCTCATAGGTATACCCTCCGGTGCTGTCGCCTGCCTGCTGCTGCCGTTGCGCCCGAGCGCGGGCCGGATTCGTGCCCGTGCGAGGTGCCCTGGAGCTTGACCCGCCAAGGGTAACACGGGAAGTCGGTGAAAGACCGACGCTGCCCC
Source organism: Steroidobacteraceae bacterium (assembly GCA_050739115.1). Classification (GTDB taxonomy): domain Bacteria; phylum Pseudomonadota; class Gammaproteobacteria; order Steroidobacterales; family Steroidobacteraceae; genus 13-2-20CM-66-19. Next base: position 21,207 of record JBOIAQ010000048.1, read on the forward strand.
CGCAACGGCAATCGAGTCCCGGCTGCGGGCTCCGACTAGGAGGGCGAGCGCATCGATGCCAGCGAGATATTCGGCAGCGTCATCCCGCCGATCACATTCGCTCGGTCCACGCGCGTGAGCACGGGCACGTTCGTCGAGTTTCACGGCTCGACCGGCCCGGTCACGGAGCTGGCCGGCGCACGCTACGAGCACAACACGCAGTACGGCGATCACGCGACCTACGACACCGGTGCGGGTTGGCGCTTCAGCCGCCACTGGCGCGTGACCGGCACCTGGGGAACGGCGTTTCATGCGCCGACGTTCAACGATCTCTATTACCCAAGCTACCCGGGGTTCCCGCCGCCGAGCAATCCCAACTTGCTGCCGGAGACCTCACGCTCCGCCGAGCTCGGCATGGCCACCCACTGGCACACGCCTCAGGGCTCGTTGCACGTCTATCAAACCGACGTCAGTCACCTGATCACCTGCGCGCCCCCCAACTACACGCCCTACAACCTCGCCTTGGCTCGCATCCGCGGCGTGGAGTTGCGCGGCGCGTGGCGCCAATCCGTGGGTGATCTCGGGCCAGCTCACCGGCCTCGATCCGCGCGATCACAGCCCGCCCGCGATCGCCTCCCCCGGCACCGCGGGCAACCTCCTGCCGCGACGGGCGCAGAGCAGCGCCTTACTCGATCTTCGCCGTCAATTCCTCGGTCGGGTGGACGTCTCGGGCCGCGGCTGGAAGGGCCGCCGCTTCGATGATCTCGCCAACACGGTGCCGATGGGCGGCTACTGCCTGCTCGACTTTCTGGCCGCGCGCGCCTGGGTGAGGCATGGTCGCTCGAAGCGCGCAACGCTGACGGCAAAGCAGCGAGCGCGATCAACCCGAGGCATCAGGATTTGCGCTTGCGGATTTGTCCGAGAATTGCGACGATCCCGCCGTGACCGCAACCCTCTCTCGCCGTGGCGCGTTGCTGGCCGCGGCCGCGGGCGCCGCCGCGTGGATAACCCGGCGCGCCGGCGCGATCGTGCCACAGGGCCCGCGCGCCGGCGTACGGCTCGGTGCGGCCGTGCCTCTCGCCTGTCGCGAATTCGATCTCGCCGACGTCACTTTGCTCCCGGGTCCCTTCCGCGACAACATGGCGCGGGACCTCAAATATCTGCTCGAGTTCGATTGCGACCGGCTGCTCGCCCCCTTCCAGCGCGTCGCGGGGCTTCCCACCAGGGCACCGAACCTCGGAGGTTGGGAGAGCCGCGGTCTCGCGAGCCACTATTGCGGCCACTACCTCTCGGCCGCCTCGATGATGTACGCCCACACACGGGAACGGCAACTCGCGCGGAACGTCGATTATCTTTTGCCGCGTCTTGCCGCCTGCCAGGATGCGAATGGGCGGGACGATGCGGATTTTCGCGGGTACTGCACCGGTATCCCGGGCAGCAAGGCGGCCTTCAAGCAGGCGTTGGCGGGGCACATCGACCTCGGCAAGCGGCACCACCCGCTTTACAGCTTCGACCTGAATGGCATGTGGTCGCCCTGGTACACGGTGCACAAGATCATGGCCGGGCTGCGCGACGTGCATCTCTATCTCGGCCGCGGTCAGGCGAAGGACATCCTGATCGGCATGACCGAATGGAGCGCGCTGTTCCCGCGACGGCTCTCGGTCGAGCAGATGCAGACCATGCTGGTGAGCGAGCAGGGTGGCATGAACGAGGTGTTGGCGGACGTCTACGCCATCACGGGCGAGGAGTCTTACGAGAATCTCGCGGCGCAGTTCAATCAGGCGGCGCAGCTCGCGCCGCTCATGCGCGGCGAGGACATTCTCGATGGGGTGCACTCGAATCAATACATCCCGCGAGTCATCGGCATGGCGAGGGAATACGAGCTCACGGGAAGCGAGGACTATCGGGCCGGCGCCGAGTTTTTCTGGCGGAACGTCGTCAGGCACCGCAGCTATGTCTTCGGCGGCAACAGCAACCGCGAGGACTTCTTCCCCATCGGGGACACCTGGCAGCAGCTATCCGTCTCCTCGGCCGAGACCTGCCCCACCTACAACATCCTCAAGCTCACGAACCATTACTTCTGTTGGAATGCGGACATGGAGGCGGCCGACTTCTACGAGCGCGCCCTGATCAATCACATTCTCGGCTCGCAGGACCCGGCCACCGGCATGATGACCTATTACATCTCCATGCGGCCGGGACACTTCAAGACTTTCTCGACGCCCTGGGACTCGTGCTGGTGCTGCGACGGCACGGGCATGGAAAACCATGCCAAGTACTCGCGCGGCATCTACTATCGAGATGCCGATACGCTCTGGGTGAACCTGTATCTCGCCTCGGAGCTGCACTGGCATGAGCAAGGAATCACGATCCGCCAACATACACGCTTCCCGGAATCCAACAGCGTGCGCATGGAGATCGCCTGCGCGCGACCGGTGCGCGCGACGCTGAAACTGCGCCATCCCTACTGGTCGACGCCGGCGATGGCCGTGAGGCTCAATGGCAAACCGCTCGCCGCCGGCGAACCGGGGACGTACCTCGACCTCACGCGGCGCTGGCACGATGGCGATGTGCTCGACATCGAGCTACGGACGCCTCTTCGGATCGAGCGCATGGCCCACCACCCCTCGAAGCTCGCCATCCTGGCTGGCCCGACGGTGCTCGCGGCCGTGCTGGGCGATGTTCTCATGTCACCGCCCATTCCCTACGCCGGCGATGATGCGTTGCAGTTTGCGAAGGTCCCCGACCCGGTCGCCATCCCCAGCCTCGCCATCCGCGGACGGCCGGTGGATGAGTGGGTGAAGCCCGATCCCGCACAACCCCTCGTCTGGCACACCCAGGGCGCCGGACGGCCTTCGGACGTGAAGCTGGTACCGTTCCACCGCGTCGCGCACGAGCGCTACGTCGTCTATTTCGATGAAGAAATTGCCGACGGGGCTCCAGCTTCCGTGTAATCCCAGGGGTTCAGTAGCGCCGGCCCGGTAGCGTCCCCCAAGGCCGATGCGGCGCCCGCGCTGACGACGCGCATGGTTTGCCATGTGATCGGGCGTATCAGTCCTTGCCATATATCCTGTTGCTCGTCGTACTCCGCGATGGCCACGCCATTGGCGCGAAAAGTCGTGCCGGTCAGGGAGAAGAGCGATATCGGCTCGGAAATGACGGATTCGCGCGCAATCCCAAACGCCAGGCAGCACGTTCCGGCCATGGACACGCCCGGATAATAGCGCCCGCGGTGCTTCCAGGCGCCGCCCGCAAAACAAGCGATCAGGCCATGCTCCATGTAGTCCCAGAGCACGCCCCCGGTGATTCTGACGTCGGTCACCTCGAACCCCGCCCCCGGGCTATCCGAGCGATCATGGAAGGTAAGCTGGATCACGCCGCCCTGATTTCCGTCCCTTGCACTTTGGCGCCGGCGCAGCAAACTTTATGCCAACCTTGTCTCCGTATGCCGACAGGAGATCGCATGAACACCTGGCTCGCGCTGCTTCGCGGAATCAACGTGCTCGGCAACAACAGGGTGCCGATGAAGGCATTGGCGAGCGCACTCGAGGGCGCGGGCTTCCAATCGGTCCGGACCTACATCCAAAGCGGCAACGTTCTGTTCGACTCGAGCGGCAACGCTCGAGCGATCTCGAGGCGGATAACGCAACTGGTCGAGCACCACTTCGGTTGTGTGCCGACCGTGCTGGTTATCCGCAAGGCCGCGCTCGCCGCGGCCATCCGTGCCAATCCGTTCCCGGGCGCGAACCAGAATCACAAGTCGCTTCACTTGTACTTTCTCGCTGCCCGACCGAAATGCCCCGACATCGCGTCGCTGGCGCGCCTCGAGGCCGGCCGGGAAGCGTTCGCGCTCAAAGACGATGTCTTCTACCTGTGGACGCCCGATGGATTTGCCGATTCCGTGTTGCGATCGAGGATCGAGCGATGTCTGGGCGTAGCCGCCACGGCGCGCAACTGGCGGACGGTCAACGAGCTGCTGAAGCTGCTGAGTTAGGTGCCGAGCGCAACCCTCAGCGGTTGCCGCCGAACATATCGCGCAATACCGCGCCGGCGACACCGCCGGCGACACCGCTGCCGACGTTCTGCGCCGTACGCTCACCGAGGTAAGGCGCGATCGCATGCGCCAGATTGGGCACCGTCAGGCTCTGCAGCCAGACTTTGCCGGGGCCGGTCAGCCGCGCAACGAACAGGCCATCGCCCCCGAACAGCGCATTGGCAAAACCGCGCATGAATGCGATGTCAAAATTCACGCTGTCCTGAAACATGCCGATGTGGCCCGGATGAACCTGCAGGGTCTCGCCGGGCGCGAGGTCGTAGGTCACCACCTCGCCGCCGAGCTCGACCCACGCGGTGCAAGGACCGGCGAGGCGCTGCAAGAGAAAACCGTCGCCGCCGAAGATTCCCGCGCCGAGAGAGCGTTGAAACCCGGTCGTAAGCTGCAGCCCCTCGGTGCCGCAGAGAAATCCGTGGCGATGAATGAGATACGAATGACCGGGTGGCACATCGACTTGCAGAATCGCTCCCGGCACCTTCGCCGCGAAGGCGATGACGCCCCGGCCTGCCGGCGCCGAGTATTCGGTCATGAACAGCCCGCCGCCGGAGAACGCACGCCCGATCGCGCCCCAGAGGCCGCGCGCACCTGCCGTGTAGGCGGTCGTACGCATCTGCACACCTTGGGTCATCCAGGAGAACTCGCCCGGCTCGGCGACGATACGATCGGTCGGTTCGAGACCGATCTCGAGCACCGGCATCGTGCTGCCTTTGATCTGGGTTTTCATTGCGTAGGGCTCCTGATTGCCTCGAACGAAAGGATAGCGCAGGTTACCGGGACATCACCAATCAAGCGCGTGCTCCTACACGATGGGCACTTGGCTGACGTTGTTCTTCGGATCCATCCAGAAAAATTCGTTCACGAAGCGGCCGAAGATCTCACGTGGCAGGATGGAGATACGCTCGATCGGCTCCACCTTCGGGCGCACCGTATGCAGGCCGAGCATGCCGACCCGGGCGTCGAACTCGTCCGCGTTGTAGGTCATGGTCCAGCCGTTCCATGCTGTCCAGCACCCACGATATCTGGCGAACGCAGGCGATGACCTTCGCCTGCGGAAACAGCGTGTCGAGCAGCTGCATCCGGCTGCACCACAGCCTGCGGGTGTCGAATACGAGGCCGGCGTCCATTTGCGCCGCGTAGAAGTTCTCGACCAGGCCGCGCAGCATTGCAACGCGCTGGTCGTCGGAAACATCGAACGAAAAATCGTTCTTGGAGCTCGCCTCCGCGATCACGACCCCCATGATGTCGGCTAGCGGGCTGGTCATACCCACGCGGAAGCGCGGTTCTGGCTGAGGATGGCGGCCAGGAGGGTGCAGCCCGAGCGTGGCAGCCCGCAAATGAAGTGAAACCTGCGAGCCGGCTTCGCGACATCGGGTGCGGCAGGCATGTGAGCACTCTCCTGTGGATCGCCGGCGTGACCGGCGTATGGTATTCGGTCCGGGCCTTCTGGCGCGTGCTCGCTCGACAACCGGTGCGGCGGTCCCCGGCGTCGCGAAATGCGCGGTCAAGGTAAACGATTCGTCGGGCCACAGCGTGACATCATGTCGCTCCACAAAATCGGCAGCGCCAGCTTGCCGCCGCGGATCGCCTGATCGACACGTCCTGGAACAGCGCCACGGCTCTGGACGATGCGGGTACGGTCAAGATGACCGTGGCGATGTCCTCGGCCCCCTTAGGTCTTTCCGGACAGCGCTTGTCTCCGCTCCCGCCAGCGCTGGAATTCCGAGGCTCGCAATCCGTAGCGCGCCAACGTGCCTTCGTGCAACCGACGCAGTTCTTCGATGATCATCGCGCGCGCATTCGTGCGATCCGCATCAGTGACAAGCGCGGCGACTCTGTCGTCAATCACTGTTATGGGATCTTCATCCGCGCGCGTCACGACTTCTTGGATGACCTTCCTGATTACCTCCCTGTAGGCGAGTCGGATCGGATCGGGCGAGGCGAGATCCCGCCTGACAGCCAGGTACTCGTGGGCTGAGCGCTCGTATGCCCAGACGTACAGGTCGCGGAGCAGCTCGAACCGGGTGAGCTCGTAAACCCCGAGCATGGCCCGAGTGTATCCTTGTTCCGGCACGTCTAGAAATGTAAGCGGACATAGATTGGCTCGAATCAGAGGCAGATTGGCGGCTAGCCGCGAAGTCCGCTTGTTCACATCAACGAATGGTTGCAGATACGGCAGATGCATCATGACGAAGAACGACTGCTCGTAGGGGTCCGAAATCCTTTGGGCCTTCTCCAGCAGTGAGTCGAACAGCTCGTCAATCTGCGTCGGAATGGAGAGCGGCCGGTAAACACTCTTGCCTATCTCCACCGCGTGTTGACGCAAGCGACCTTCGTCCGACGGATTTGGCAAGAGGTTCTCCGAGAGAGCGCTGTGCAGGTTCAGAATCGTATAGCGATTGAAGGACACCGTGTCAGCGTTGTCGATCAGCAGTTCGATGGCGCCCTTGTGATTCAGGATCATCTGCGTCTCCGCCGCCGCCTTTCCCGCCGCCGCCTTCCCGTGCTCTATCAACTCTCGTGTATCCAGTAGGGTGTAGGTGTTGCCTTCCAGATTGCTCGATGCCCAGGAAAGATCGATGAGCAACCGATTCAGTATCGCCCGGCCATAAGTTCCAGCCGGACGATCCGCCTGACCCGTATCGCCGATGCGTCGTAACTGCCGCCGCAGTGGCTCTGACAGGTACCACGTCCGATCAGGCTCATAGGCGTCCAGAAAGTCCCTCTGATATCCAACCGGCGTGCGCGCCTGCAGCGGTTGGTCCACGTACACGAGAATGTCTCTGCTATCGGCGGACAACGGGATGAAGATCGGGAAGGCATCCCGATCGGCGGATGTCGTAGCCAGCCCCGCGACTGCGAGATAACGGCGAGCGCGTCCCTTGCCGGTTCCCCCGACCCTTCCTTCGCGGACCAGCTGATTAATCCAGCGCTGCGCAGTTCGGCGCGGGATCTTGGGGTGATGGGTAAGCAACTGCGCAAGGTTGAGTCCCGTGGCGGACCCTTGAATCGATTTGAGCAGATCAGTGGGTGACGGCATGGCGCAGAACTGTCCGGACCAGGCGCGATTATGGCGCGATTCAATAAATCGCGCCACAGATTATGGCGCGATTTTGGTGGACTACGCTGATCCGTAATCTTCAATACGCACATTCCGGCTCGCGTCGAGCACCTCAGCGCCGTAATCGTCCTCGTAGGCCTGCTCCGCAATCTGCTGCTCCGCGTCGAGCAACTCGCCGAGAAGCTCTCGAGCGAGCGCTCCATCGCTCGGCAGCACG
>JBOIAQ010000049.1:0-28363 GCA_050739115.1 Steroidobacteraceae bacterium
AGTATTTAGTGACTACATTTAGACACCAAAAGATGATCGCCCTATCGCAGGAAACCAGGGAAAAGTCAGTCTCTGCTGACTACCGCGCGCCTCGGCGACCGGGCGAACTTCCGGCTAAACGGCCCGGCCGGAGCGGCAGGCAGTTCCGGGTGCGGGTCAGTCGCGCTAAGCGGCGAGTCCGTCGAAGAACTCGACCTCACCGGTCTCGAGCGAGTATTCCGCGCCCACGACCGCAAGGCCCTCGTTGCGGATCAGTTTCTCGAGCACATCGGAGCCATAGCGCAGATGACTGACGGAGACGCCGACGTTGGCGCGAACCGCGTGCCGCAGGAGCGCCTCCTCATCGTGTCGCAGGTCCGTCTTGAGCAGAACCTCGACCGAGGGGCGCACGCGATCGACGATGGAGCGGATGTTGCGGGACTGGCTCTCCGCCGGCCGGCGAAGCTCCTCGAGGGTAGCGCGAATGGCGCCGCACTGGGAGTGACCGAGCACGACGACGAGCCGCGTGCCGAAACGCGCGGCGGCGAACTCGACGCTGCCGATCTGCGAGGGGGAGACGATGTTGCCCGCCACGCGGATGACGAAAAGATCCCCGAGTCCTTGATCGAAAACGATCTCCGCCGGCACGCGGGCATCGGAGCATCCCAGGATGATCGCGAAGGGCTCCTGGCTCTGAGTGAGCTCGAGCCGCGCGGACGGCGCAACCATCGGGCCGCGATTATGCACCCGCTCGACGAAGCGGCGATTGCCTTCCTTCACGCGCTGGAGCGCTTCGCCTGCGGGGATCATGAAACGGCCGAGTTCTCGTTTTTTGCCTCATTGCAAGGGTAACACTAAAATCCCCTACCCGCGCCCTACCTCAACTGCAACCTGGAGGATCGATCATGGCGATTCGCGAACGGCTGATCGAGTACCGTGACGGCTCGACTCTTCTCGAAGGCTTCTTCTGCCACGATGACTCCCGCCCGGGACCGCTCCCGGCGGTACTCATCAGCCACGCCTGGGGCGGACGGGATGAGTTCGTCGAGCGCAAGGCGCGGCGGCTCGCCGGGCATGGCTTCGCCACGTTCGCCCTCGACATGTACGGCAAGGGCAAGCGCGGCAGCACCAACGAGGAGTGCTCGGCGCTCATCACCCCGTTCGTGCAGGAGCGCGCCCTGCTCGCGCGCCGGATCACCGCGGCGCTTGCCACCCTGCGGGAGCTGCGGGAGGTCGATGCACGACGCATCGCCGCCATGGGGTTCTGCTTCGGAGGCATGTGCGTGTTGGATCTGGCGCGATGCGGCGCCGACATCCGGGGCGTCGTCAGCATGCACGGGCTGCTGAAGCCAAGCGGCCTGCCCGCGCCCGCGAAGTTCCACGCCAAGGTGCTCATGCTGCACGGCTACGACGATCCGATGGGACCGCCCGAAGACGTGCTCGCCATCGCGAAGGAGCTGACCGCCGCCCGCGCGGACTGGCAGCTCCACGCTTACGGCAACACCATGCACTCCTTCACCCACCCGCACGCCAACGACCGCGCCAACGGCATGGTCTACGACGAGGTGGCCGACCGCCGCTCCTGGCACTCGCTGCTGCAGTTCCTCGACGAAGTACTGCGTTAGCCGAGACGGCCGCCCCTGCCGTGCCGGCTCAAGGCGAACGCGGCGGAGGTCCTGCGGGAGCTCGCCGTCAATCGCGAGCCGCTCGTTATCACCCGAACGGGGAGGCCAAGGCAGTGATTCAGGACGTGGCCTCTTACGAGGACACCCAGGAGACGCTCGCGCTGCTCAAGATCCTGGCGCTCGGTAATCAGCAAATCGCCGAGCGCCGAGTGCGCTCCCTGGCAGAGGCGATCAAGCGCCTGCGCGGCCGGAAAACGGGCGAGCCGCCGCGATCGTAGTGCTGCCCGCGAGCGGACGACCCGGATGGCATATGAGGTCTTTCTCAGCGCCGACGCGGAAGTCGACCTCCACGAGCTATACGAGTACATCGCGCAGTCCGATTTGAGTTGCGCTCGCTCGGGCCAGGCGAATACCGGCAGGTGTTCTTCAAACCCTACCGGGTGGTGTACCGCGTGCTCGACGACCGAGGCGTTATCTACCTGATCGCCGACGGTCGCCGGAACATGCAGTCGCTCCTCGAGCGGCGCCTTTTCCGCAGCTAACCGGTTCTCACCACTCCGTCGCCAGCGCTGGGGTGATGCGGCTGAGCGCATCGGTCGGCGGTGGGTGTTGGAATTGTCGATCGCGCGCACCCCAGGGGGCTCGCCCCGCGCGGCATCCCAGCCGCGACGGGACGAGCGGTTTCTGGCGCTCAGTGCCAGTCGTGACGCGTCTGGAATTCCCGCGCCTGGCGCTCGGCTTCCTCGCGCGCGATGCCGTATCGCTCCTGCAGCCTGCCCGCAAGCTGATCACTGTGTCCCTCGAGCTGGGTCAGGTCATCGTCCGTGAGCTTGCCCCAGTGCTCCTTGATGTTGCCCTTGATCTGCTTCCACTGGCCGGCGGTGCGGTCGCTGTTCATGATCTCGATCTCCGTGATGTATTGATAAACCTCAAGGAGCGGAGCAAGAGGCAGACCGAGCCGAGCTCAGGCTCGCCGCGGGCCAGCCGGGGGTACGATCTCGATCGTCACGGTGTTGGATTGCGGATCGAAGAGGATGCGCGCCTGCCCGCGCTCGAGCTGCGCGCGCACCTGCGCAACCTTCTGATCCAGGGAATACTCGCGCGCACCGTAATCGGTGCCTTCGCGCAACACGAAGGACTCGATCACCCCGTGCAGGGCTTGCGCGGAGAGCTCCCCAACGGGAATGACGATGGGAGTTTCCGGGCGCCCTTCCACGTCGCGGACGGAAGTCGGAGGCTCCTCAGGTGCGGCGCGTCAGGGCCAGCAAGCGGATGATCTCGAGGTAGAGCCACACCAGTGTGACCATGAGGGAAAAGGCGCAGTACCACTCCATGTACTTTGGTGCTCCGGCCGCGACGCCCCGCTCGATGAGATCGAACGCGAGCACGACGTTGAGCGCCGCCACTCCCACGATCACGAGCGAGATCCCGATGCCGAGCGGCGTAGGCGCGTAGAGCGCGTGCAGGGAGAGGTGGAAAAAGCCCAAAACCCAGGTGGCGAAGTAGAGAAGCATGATGCCGAAGGTGGCGCCCACCACCATGGCCCGGAACTGATCGGTCACCCGAATGAGGCGCGTGCGGTAGGCGATGAGCAGGACCGCGAGCACCGCGAACGTGAGCCCCACCGCCTCGATCGCAATGCCTCGGTAGCGCTGCTCCAACACGGCCGAGAACCCGCCCAGGGCCAAGCCCTCGAGCGCGGAATAGGGGATCGCCAGGTAGGCCGCCAGAGTCGGCTTGAAACTGACGATGATGGCGAGGACGAAGCCGCCGAGGAATCCGATCAGCATGGCGGACGAGACAGCCTGGATGTCGCCGTTCGCCATCTGCGACCAGGGCCAGAGCGCGGCCACCATGAGAACGACGAGCAGCAGGAACGACTTGTCGACCGTTCCCTTGAGGGACATGCCCTGGAGCCCGATCCCGAGCTGCGGCGGGTTCGAGAAGGTCCTGTCGTTCAGGAAGGGGTTGCCGGTTCGTCGCACTGGAAGGGGCATCTAAGGATCTCCTTTGGGAACGGACCGCTTATTGTAGCAGCGGTTCCCGCTCCCCATTCGCCTGCCGCCGACGGATGCGGCTCTGGGGGATCTACAGTTCGCGGACGAGTGCTCGCCCGCGCGAATTATGTCTAGGGCCCGCGGGGTGGCTCGTCGGGCGCGTCTTGTGGCTCTCGCAGGGCGGCCTCCTCGCGCTCGCGATGGATCCGCTCGTAGATTTCCTCCCGGTGAACGGCAATCTCCTTCGGCGCGTTGATGCCGCACCGAACCTGATTGCCCTTTACGCCGAGGACCGTGAACGTCACGTTGTCGCCGACCATGATGGACTCGCCCACTCGTCTTGTGAGGATCAGCATACTCTCCGTGCCTCTTGTTATACGCCCCAGACGCGTTTCTGCGTCGGCAACATACTACAACATTTCCCGGGCCCCTGCACGGTCAGGGCCCCGCGCGCACGAGCGTCGGCGCGGCGTCCCGCCAAACCCGCTCGAAGGGCAGCCGCCAGGCGTGGGGCGCGACGAGCTGGTGCATCGAGTTCGGCCCCCAGGACCCCGGCGCGTAGAGGCGCACGGGCGGCGGCGCCTCCAACAGCGGCGTCGAGACCTCCCACAGCCGCTCGATGCCTGCGGCATTCGTGAACAGCGTCCGATCACCACGCATCGCATCGAGCACGAGCCGCTCGTAGGCCTCGAGGACATCCCCGACGAGCCCGGTATCGTTCATCGCGAATTGCAGACTCAATTTGTCGAGGCGCATTCCGGGCCCGGGCCGCTTGCCGTAGAAGGACAATGACATCTTCGAGACGTCCGCGAGATCGAACGTGAGGTGGTCCGGCCCCTGCGCGCCCACTCCGGAGTCGGCCGGGAACATGCTCCTCGGCGGCTCGCGGAAGGCGATGGAGATGATCCGCTGCCCTTCGGCGAGGCGCTTACCCGTGCGCAGATAGAAGGGAACGCCCACCCAACGCCAGTTGTCGATCACGCATTTCAACGCGATGAAGGTCTCGGTGTCTGATTCCGGACTCACCCCTTCCTCGCTGCGGTAGCCGTTGTATTGCCCGCGCACCACATCCGCGGGCCGGATCGGCAGCATGCTGCGGAAGACCTTGTACTTCTCATCGCCGATCGCGGCCGGCTCGAGCGCCGTCGGCGGCTCCATCGCCATGAAGGCGAGAATCTGGAAAAGATGCGTCACGACCATGTCGCGGAAGGCGCCGATCTGATCGTAGAACGCCGCCCGTTTGCCGAGTCCGAGCGCCTCCGGCACATCGATCTGCACGTGGTCGATGAAGTTGCGGTTCCAGATGGGCTCGAAGAGCCCGTTGGCGAAACGGAAGGCGAGGATGTTCTGTGCAGGCTCCTTGCCGAGAAAGTGGTCGATGCGAAAGATCTGCTCTTCCGCGAACACTCCATGAAGCTTGGCGTTCAGTGCGCGCGCGCTCGCGAAGTCCGTCCCGAAAGGCTTCTCCATGACGATCCGCGAGCGCTCGACGAGCCCTGCCTCACCGAGCAAGCGGACTGCGGAAAGCGCGGCGTTCGGCGGCACACTCAGGTAGTGCAGACGCTGGCTTTCCGCGGCGAGCGCCTGCTCGGCGCGATCGACCGCGGCCCGCAGCGCGGTTGCGCCGCCGCCCAAGGAAACGTAGTCGAGGCACGGGGCGAACGCCTTCCAGTCCGCCTCCGAGATCTTGCGGGTGGAGAATTCCTCCAGCGCATCGCGCGCAAGCTTACGGAAGCCCTCGGCGTCGATGTTGTCGAGGGATACGCCGATAATGCGGCAGCCCGGGATGAAGCCGCTGCGCGAGAGGTGAAATAGCCCCGGTAGAAGCTTGCGCCGGGAGAGATCGCCCGTGGCGCCGACCAGAACCACGACCTGAGGGTATCGGGGACCTACGCCGGGGGGTACTTTGGCCACCCTGCTCCACCTTTCGCCTTGACCTTGGACCGAGGCGAAAGGATAGCGGGGCGCGCAGGATGAATCCATGACCCGCGCACGCAATCGAGCGTGCGAGCTTCGGCAGGCGGGTGGCGGCTGGCACCGACCGCCGCCGTCGGCCCCCGCTTCATGCGCAGGCGTTGCCCGTCAGGCCTTCGTCACCGTCATGCGGCGGGAGATGCCGGCACGCCAATTTCGGAGCGGCCCCGGCCCCGCTGCAGCAGCCAGCGGTGCAGCGCGCCCGTGGCGTCGATCGTCCACTGCAGCAGCCGTGATCTTCGCCCGAAATGCGCGGCGAACTCGCGGTTGATCTCGAGCGGATGCCAATAGGCGCGCCGCCACTCACGGAAGCAGCCGGCGAATTCCCGCTCCTGCTCCGGGCGCACCGAGAGCAGCGCGCAGTTGCAGGCGGCGCGGATCTCGACCCTCTCTTCGGGGCCGACGCGAAAGCTGTGCCAGCTGCGCACGTGGCAGAGCCAGCCGCCCGAGAGCTCGAATTCCTCGGGAGTGTTGCGCATAGCGCCAATCAGGGGGGCGACATCGAGATATGCCATCGACGTTCTCTCCATTTGTGTCCGCGAGTGGGTCGCGAGATCTTCGGCGGACGGTCGCTGTATTCAGCAGCGGGAACCGGAGAAGGGCTTGTGCCTTGAACCCACCGCCGAGAGGAAAGTTCCGCCCGCCGCGGCCTAGGGGCCGCATCCTTGCGACCCTTCTTTCCCAGGAAACGGCGCTCGTCAGCGGCCCAACGTCGAGCCGGTCTGCCGCTCGGACCGCATGAAGCTCAGGACCAGCCCACTCAGGGCGCTGCCGCTGATGATGTTGGTCAGACCGACGACGAGCAGACCCACGAGCGTCAGCGCCTCGCTGCGCACATCGCCCGCGACCGTCACCGCGATGATGCCGAGCACGATCGCGGCGAGGCCGGTGAGAAACTGGATCCCGGCCGAGCCCCCGGCCATCTCGCCGGCGACGTACTCACGGGTGGTATAGGCGCTGAGCGAAGCCCGCCTGATCTCGGCCTGCAGCCGATAGAGCCTGCGCACCGACTGCGCGCTCAGCATGAGAGCGGCGCCGAAGGCAATGACGGCAATCGCCGTCAGCGCATATGAGGCGATCCCGAGGAGTGCAAGGATGCCGAGCACGATGCCCGCGATGCCGACCGGAAACATCGCCGCCAGACCGTCTCCTGAAAAAGCATCGGATGCGGTCTGCAGGGCGCCTATCGGCGTGTACACCTGCGAATACTCCGACAACAACGTTCCACCCTGAATGAGCAGCGCTGCGCCAAAGACAATGGTTGCGACTCCCGCCAGGAGTTCCGGACGCCACCCGGCGAGGGCGATGATGGCGAGCACCGCCGTCGCGATGCCGCCGATCGCATCCATCGCGCCGCCAAAGGCGGCGGCCGTTTCGGGTGTACGGGACTGGGATACAGCTGTGTTCATGATGAAGTCTCCTTCCAACCAAGCCGACGGCCGCGAAAATGGTGGCGGCCCTGCCGTTATAACCGAGAGCCAGTCAGCGGGTTCCAAAAAATGTCGGTGTTGAGCGACGCCATCGGTCCCGCTAAGGTTTGGTGTCAGGTTGGATCTGGCTTGCGCCCGCCACGCTCGCTGGCGCCGACACGGTGTTTGTTCTGGAGCGCCCCGTGATGACGATCACGCTGCCGAGCACCAGCACGCTGCCGAGCACGGTGCGGCGATCGAGCACTTCGCCGCCGAGGAAATGGCCGAGCACGACCGCGACCACGGGGTTGACGTACGCAACCCGCCGATGACCGGCCCGTTGCAGGCGCGTGATGCTAGGATCGAGCGTAAGCGCGGCCATGGCCGCTCGGCTAAAGGAGAGGTGCGATGATTGCGAGAGTCTGGCGCGGGTGGGCAAGCGATGCGGAAAAGGCCGATCTCTATCAGGAATTCCTGCGGTCGACGTTCCTGCCCTCGATCCACACCATCAAGGGGTACCGGGGCGCGCGGCTGATGCGCCGCACGGTCGAAGGCGAAGTCGAGTTCATGACGATGACCCAGTTCGATTCGCTGGATGCGATCCGGGAGTTTGCCGGCAGCGACTACGAGGCCGCTCACGTTGCGCCCCGCGCTCGCGAGCTCCTGTGCCGCTTCGAGAGCCGCTGTCAGCACTTCGAGATGGTGCTGGAGGATTCGGCTACGCGGTAGCCGCGTGTCGCATCCACGACTGCGCCGAGCGGATCGCGGCATGCGTCGGTTACGCGGCGATCGGCGCCTTGGATAAGCTGCGCCGCCTGCTGGGGCGTGGCACTATCGCGAGATGAGCTCGCTCACGCTCTTCGGGTTGTTCGCGGTGACCGCGATGCTCATCTTTTATGCGCTCGAAGAGCGCGATCCGCTTTACATCCTCGCTTTCGCCGCGGCGTGCGTGCTGGGCTCGATCTATGGATTCCTGCAAGGCGCATGGCCATTCGGAATCGTCGAAGCCTTCTGGGCAGCCGTCGCGGTGCGACGCTGGCGAATCAAGGGCGTGCGTGCACCATGAACACGGTCTTCGTGCAAGAGGGCCCCCGGCTCACCAACACCTACGCGAGCGACGATCTCCTCAAGAACTACCTGCAATGGAAGCTCGGACCGAGCCTGCTCGCCTCGATGGAGCGGGAGCTCTTCGAGCTCGGGGAGCTCGCGGCCGGTACGCTATTCGACCTGCAGCACGCCGACCGCTCCAACGAGCCGACGCTCACGCAGTGGGACGCCTGGGGTAACCGGATCGATGAGATCGAGGTGACGCCGCTCTGGCGCGAGGCCGAGCGCCTCGCCGTTCGCCTGGGTCTGGTCGCCATCCCGTACGAGCGCAAGGAAGGGCCATGGTCGCGAACGCGACAGTTCGCGCTGGTTTACCTGTTTCATCCTGTCACCGACGTATACACCTGTCCGTTGGCGATGAGCGACGGGGCGGCACGAACGTTACTCGAATCCCGTAACTCGCGGCTCATCGAGCGCGCCGTACCGCACCTGACGAGCCGTGACCCGACGCAGTTCTGGAGCAGCGGTCAGTGGATGACCGAGTCCACAGGCGGCTCCGATGTCGGTCTCTCACGGACGATCGCCCAGCGGGATCCGTCCGGAGTCTGGCGGCTGCAGGGCAAGAAGTGGTTCACGTCCGCCGCCAACTCGCAAATGGCACTCACCCTCGCGCGGCCTGAAGGAAACGGCCCGGGAGGCAGCGGGCTCGCGCTTTTTTATCTGGAAACCCGCTCTGCCGATCGATCGTTGAATGGGATCCGCATCGAGCGCCTGAAGGACAAGCTCGGAACCCGCAAGGTGCCGACGGCGGAGTTGTCGCTCGAAGGCACGACCGCCGAGCTCGTCGCCGGCATGGCCGACGGCACCCGGGCGATCGAGCCGATGCTCAAGATCACCCGCACTTGGAATAGCGTCTGCGCGGTGGCCTCCATGCGGCACGCACTGGATTTGGCGCAGGATTATGCCCGCCGACGGTGCGCCTTCGGAACGACGCTCGCCGAACAGCCGCTCCATCGCGAGACGCTCGCCGACCTCGAGGCCGCGGCGGCCGGAGCCTTCCTGCTGACGTTCTTTGTCATCGATCTCCTCGGGCGCGAGGAAGCCGAGCTCCTCGATGAGGAGGAAAAGGTGCTGCTTCGATTTCTCACGCCGATCGCCAAACTCGCAACCGGAAAGCAGGCGGTGCACGTGGTGAGCGAGGCGCTGGAATCATTCGGGGGCGCCGGATACATCGAGGACACCGGCATCCCCGTGCTGCTGCGAGACACGCAGGTGCTGCCGATCTGGGAAGGCACCACGAACGTCCTCTCCCTGGACGCTCTCCTTCGTGCGGCTCCCGAGCGCGGACTTACGGCCCTTCGAAAATGGCTGCAGCGAGCAATCCGCGGTGCCGGAGACGGAATGTTCAGGACCGCGGCCGGAATCGCCGCCACCGCGCTTGACCACGCCCACCATTGGCTCTCCGCGACCCGCGACCGCGCGGTGCTGCAGGCGGGTGCGCGCCGCTTCGCGATGACGGTGGCCCGGGCCGTGGAGCTCGCCCTGCTCATCGAGTACGGCAGCGCGATGCGCAACGAGTCGGCTGTCGAGGCGAGTCAGGACTGGTGTCAGCGTCTCCTTCGCGCCGGAGTCGACTCCATCCAGGCCTGAGCGTGCCAGCCGCGGGCACCGGTAGCGGACCCCCGGGCTGATCGAAATTGGCGTTAGAGTTCTCTTCCGGCCGCTGCAACGATCAACTGCGCGGCGGCAAGATCCTCGATGGCTGTGCCGACCGATTTGAAGAGGATGATCTCATCCCGCTGCCGGCGGCCCATCACCCTGCCCGAGACGAGATCGGACAGCTCCCCCTCGATGCGGCCTCGATCGATCACCCCGCGCCTCATCGGATCGAGCAGGTCCCCCGCCTCGGACATCGCCCCCTCGAGCGTGTCGACGAACAGCCTCGAGCGCAGCACCGCCTCGTCATCCGCCTCGCGGCGATTGGGAGAGAAGCTGCCGACCAGGTCGAGGAATGTGCCGGGACGCAGCCATTTGCCGCAGAAAACGGGCTGGGTGCTGCTGGTCGCACAGGAGATGATGTCCGCCGCGACCACCGCCTGCTCGAGCGATGTGACCGCCGCGACCTCGACGTCTTCCCCGACCAATGATCGGATCTGCGCGGCGGTCGCTTGCGCGCGCGCCTGCTCGCGTCCTGAGACGCTCACCCGCTTGATCGGACGTATTGAGCAATGCCCCAAGGCCATGTAGGGCGCGAGAGCGCCTGTGCCGATGACGAGAAGATGAGAGCTGTCGGTCCGGGAAAGATAGCTGGCCGCCAACGCGGAAGCCGCACCCGTGCGTAGCCTCGTCACCAGGGCCCCATCGAGCACCGCGACCGGCGCACCCGTTTGCGAGAAGACGATGACAGCCGCCTGAATGGTGGGCAGGCCTCGCGGGCGATTATCGGGCACGATCGTCACGAGCTTCACCGCCCCGCGACCGTCGGGGCTGAATGCCGGCATGTAAAGGAGCAGCCGCTCTCCCGCCCCGCCCGGAATCGGCGAAAACCGCCGCCCGGGGGCGACGAACCCGCCCGCAAAGGCACTGCGCAGGCTCTCGATGAGTTGCGGCATCGAGACCAACTCTCCAATCTTCTGATCATCGAGCACGCGCACAGTCGTATTCCCGTCTTCCCCAGCTAGCGGAGGAAAAAACCGTGGTTGAGCGGATCATCCGGGTCGAAGCAAAACTCGCTGCGGCCGATGATGTGAGCCGTGCCGCTCACCTCGGGGATGATGGCCGCGTGAGAACCGAAGCGGCTCTCCTCGAGACAGCGCACCGTCATCGTGCTCCCGAGTATGCTTTCGATCGTGATGCTGTCGCCGTTTCGCAGCTCGCCCCTGGCGTGAAGCAAAGCGGCGCGAGCGCTGACTCCCGTGCCCGTCGCCGAGCGATCGATCTCCCCATCGGCAAAGACCGTGACGTTGCGACTGTGGTGCCCCGGCTTCATCGCGGCGCCTGTAAAGATCGTCCCATAGAGGAAGCTCAACTCTTTCTCCGTGGGATGAGCGATGGGGTACTGCTTGACGATGGCCTGCTTGATCCGACGCCCGTAATCGATCAACCGGCCGTACGCCTGCGGCCCGAGCGCAAGGCCCAGGGGCGCCGCTTCGATGATTGCATAGAACGCGCCGCCATAGGCGATGTCGAACCTGACCTGACCGAGTCCCGGCACCTCGACGTCCCGGTCGCGCAGAAACGCAAAGGAAGGGACGTTGCGGAAGAATACCTCGTGAACCCGCCGTCCCTCCATGACTCCTCGAGCGTGCACCGTTCCCGCCGGAACGTTGATCGTGAGCTCGCGCGCATCGCCTCTTTCGGCATGCGCTTCCGTCCCGAGCGCAAGTGTCGTGAGCGCGATGATCGCGTGGCCGCACATCGTGCTGTAGCCTTCATTGTGCAGGAAGAACACGTCGAAGTCGGCGGTCTCGGAGCGCGTCACGACCGCGCCGTACATGTCCGCGTGTCCGCGCGGTTCCCACATCAGCCCCGTGCGCAGGTGATCGTAATGCTCGCGGAAGTAGCGTCGCTTCTCGAGCACCGTGCGCCCCTCGATCGGCGGCAGGCCGGCGGTGACCACGCGCAAGGGCTCACCTCCCGTATGCATCTCGATCGTCCTGATCCGACACCAATGCGCAGGCGCCTCCCAGCCCCCGTCGGTGAAGAACGCCATCAGACCACTCCCACGGGCCTCTCAATTCTCGAGCGTGTAAAATAGATGCGTTACGCGCTCTTGTCGACCTGGATCGGCCTCAACGAGGGACGTGGTGGATCTCGATACCTACGAACGGGGTTTGCTCGAAGGCGCCGGCGGCGGTGGCGCGGCACTCGCCATGCGCGTGCTCGTGGAATCCGCCCGAGTGCTCGGCGCGAAACGGCTGGTGCGGATTCGGTCCGCGCACATCGACAGCTGCCTTTACCACGGCGACAGTGGCACTCTCTTCGCCGAGCGGCTGGTCGGGCTCGGTGCGCGGGTCGCGGTGCCGACGACACTCAACGTGGGCGCCCTCGATCTGCTGCACGCCGGGCTCGCGCGTCTCGAACCGGCGGCGAGGAGTATGGCGCACCGGATGATGATGGCCTACAGCGCCATGGGCGCGCGCCAGACCTGGACCTGCGCACCCTATCAGGCCGGCCACCGGCCCCAAGCGGGAGAGGACGTGGCCTGGGGTGAAAGCAACGCTGTCGCCTTCTGCAATTCGGTGTTGGGTGCGCGCACCAACCGCTATGGCGACTTCCTCGACATCTGTGCAGCGATCACGGGTCGCGCTCCGCAGACCGGGCTTCATCTGCCCGAGAACCGGCTGGCGAGGATTCTGATCGACGCCACCGCCGTTCCGCAGAGCTTCTGGCGCGACGATATCGCCTATCCCATTCTCGGCGCCTGGCTGGGCCGTGCCGTCGGCCAACAGGTCGCCGCTATCGAGGGTATCGGGCGCCCCACGGAAGATCAGCTCAAGGCGTTGGGGGCGGCGGCCGCCTCGAGCGGCTCGGTTGGACTCTTTCATGTCATCGGAGTCACCCCCGAGGCTCCCTCGCGCTCGATGGCGTTCGGAGGACTGCCGCCGGAGAAGATCATTCAACTCGACCTGGAGGAGCTTGCGGCGACCCGGGCCGGCCTCTCGACCGCGCGCCGCAGCGCCGGCGACCCGATCGACGCGGTCGCCGTCGGCAGTCCCCATCTCTCGAGCGACGAGCTGCGCACGCTCGATCGGCTCCTCGGCAACCGCCAGTGCCGCAAGCCGCTCTACGCCTGCACGGGCCGGCACACGCTCGATGCGCTGCGCCCCGAAGGAGTGATCGAACGCCTGAGCAGCCGGGGCGTGACGGTCGTGGTCGACACCTGTGTGGTCGTCACACCGGTGTTGCCGGAGGGGACGGGCGTGCTGGTCACCAACTCCGGGAAGTTTGCGCACTACGCACCGCAAAACACGGGGTACGACGTCGTCTTTGCAAGTCTCGCCGAGTGCATCGAGAGCGCCGTGCGGGGATCGCTTCACCTCGACCCGGATGCCCTGCATGAGACTTGAAGTCATCGTTCCCGGGCGTCCCGAGGAAGACATCGAGCGCGCTGCCGCGCTGGTGCTCACCGAGCCGATCAGCTTCTGGGGCGGAGTTTCTCCCGTGAGCGGTGTGCTCACCGATCCGCGGTCTCGAAATCACAATCGATCGATCAGCGGCGCCGCACTCTTCATCCGCGAGCTCCGGGGCTCCTCGTCGGGGAGCTCCGTGCTCCTCGAGTTGATCTACCGCGGCCTCGCGCCCGCCGCGATCATCCTGGATTCTCCGGACGCCATTCTCGCCCTGGGCGTCATCGTCGGACGTGAGATGGGCTGGAAGTCACCTCCCATCCTTCGCCTGGCAGCCGCAGAGCAGGAACTGATATCCGATGGTGCGCGGGTCTCGATCACGCGGAATGGGCACCTGACCTGCGACCCGTGATCGGCGCACATACTTTTGGGGGTTGACGTCACTCGCCTGGCGCGGCGCCTGCGATCGGGCGGCTTTGCAGCGGGGGCTTGAAATACGAATGCGAATGATTATCATTAATAGCCTCAGCATCGCAGGATCATTTAGAGGGTGCGTTGACCGGCGACGATTCCAGCAGGTCTTCGGGCATTGGCCGCGTGGTCGGAGCCGTCGGCCTGTCTCTGCCATGGGCCTTGAATCCGGCTGCCGCGCAAACCGCGGCCGAAGCCTCATCCGTGGCCCTGCCGCCGGCAGCGCCCGCGCCTGCGACCGATAACGCCGCCCTCCGTCCCGTGCCGGCCGATGCCGCGGGCCCTGCCACCGGCACTGACAAGAAGCTCGCGCAGGTCACCGTCAACGGCGTGCGGACGCTGCTGCACGATAAGCTGGCCGAAAGTCAGCGGAACGCACCACAATCGATCACCGTAGTGCCGGGTCGACTGATGCAAGCGCAGGGAACGGCGAATCTCGAGGATGCCCTGCGCAATGTACCCGGCATCACGCTCAATGCCGGCGAGGGGGCAGCGCGGGGCGACACGGTCAATCTGCGCGGCTTCTCGGCATTCAACGATTTCTTTCTCGACGGCGTTCGCGATGCCGCGGTCTACACTCGCGACGCTTTCGACCTCCAGTCGATCGAAGTGCTCAAAGGTCCGGCGGCGGTGCTCTTTGGTCGCGGCTCGACGGGCGGTGCCATCAACCAGGTGAGCAAGGCGCCCCTCCTGAGTCCATTCGATGAGGTGACGACCGAGCTCGGCACCAACGATCTTTACCGCGCCACCGCCGACCTCGACACCCCGATCGGACCGACCGCCGCCGTGCGCCTCAATCTGATGGGGCAATCCTCGGCGGTCGCGGAGCGCGACGATGTCCGCAACCGCCGCTGGGGAGTGGCGCCGGCGGTAGCGTTCGGCATCGGCGAGCGGGATTCGCTCGTTCTCGCCTACCTGCATCAGCAGGAAGATGACATTCTCGATACCGGCATCCCGTTCGTGGATGGACACCCCGCGCCAATTCCCCGGGACGCCTTCTTTGGCCTCTCTTCCGACAGCGCGACGACCGATGTCGATATCCTCACGGCCCGCTACCGACATGATTTCAGCGACAACCTATCGCTCGCGAACACGCTGCGCTACGCCCACTACTCGTTCGACTACCAGTTCGAGGCGCCGAACTTCGGCAGTGACGTGCCGACCGCGGCGACGCCGCTCGACACCATTCTGGTGGGACGGGACGCGCCGGACAGCTCCGGGGTCCAGACCAACCTCGACGATCAGCTCGACCTGACGGCGCACTTCAATACGGGCTTCATCGCGCACACGCTGGTCGCCGGCGTCGAGATCGCGCGCCAGACCTCCGATATCGACCGCTACCAGAACCCCTTCAACAGCGACAACGGCTGGATCCCGGAGACGCCGCTGCTCGGTCCGGATCCCAACGAGACCCGCCCCACAGAGCCGGTCTCATCCATGCAGGACACCGTGGCGCCAACGGGTGGCGCCTATGTGATCGACACCCTGGCTTTCGGTCAGTACGTCAACCTGACCGGCGGCTTTCGTTACGATGATTTCTCCGCCAGCTACCAGAGCCTGACGGTGCAAAGCGGCGCGCTGCTGCGCCTGCACGAGCTCAACCGGCTCGGCAGCCCGCGTGCATCGCTGGCGATCAAACCGACGCCAAGGCAGACCTACTACTTTTCATTCGGCACATCTTTCGACCCCTCGGCCGAGGCGCTGACGCTGACGACCAAGACCGCGGACCTCGGGCCGGTGAAGGCCAGGAGCTTCGAGGTCGGAGCGAAGTCCGCGTGGCTGAGTGACCGGTTGATGCTCACGCAAGCGCTCTTTCGGACCGAGGTAGACAATGCACAGACCAACGACCCGGACAACCCGACCCTCACGGTGCTGAACGGCAACGAGCGGGTCGAGGGCGTGGAGCTGCAGGCCATCGGTCATCTGACGACGCGGTGGGAGATCTTCTCCGGCTACACCTATCTCGACGGACGCACGCTCGCCTCGGGCACTCCCGCCGACGTCGGCAAGCTGATGCCCAACACCGCGCATAACCAGCTCAATCTGTGGACCGAGTACGACCTGCCGGGAGGGTGGGAGATCGGCGGCGGCGGCACCTGGTTGAGTCACCGCTTCGCTGACGCGGCCGAGACGGCCTACGTGCCGGGCTACGTGGTCTGGAACACCATGCTCTCCTACGATGCGAGCCCGCACCTCAGCTTGCAGCTGAATGCCAACAATCTCTTCAACAAGCTCTACTACGAGGGGGTGTATTACACGAGTCCCGCGGAAAATCACGTGATCCCGGGCGCCGGACGCAGCGTCGCGCTGACACTGCGCTGGAAGATGTAATGCGTTGACATCCTCCTCGCCCTAAAGGGCGGGGATTCCCTCAGCAGGGGTTCGATGTCCCGAACCGAAACCGGAGCGAGCGAGAAGGTTCAGCGCAGCATTCACATCACGATCATGCGTCACTTGGCACTCACTGCACGTCCAGCTTCTTATTCCAAGATCTGCGATACCTTTCGGCCGCGACGGCGGCATCGCGCCGCACGCCGAGCAGACCTGGGTGGAGAATCGCCCTTGGACTTCCCTATACCGCGCGCCATGCTTAACAGCCTTGTACGCGAGCATCTGACGGAAGCTCGACCAGCTCGCATCGAGGACGGACTTCGCCATGCGGGTCCTGGCAAGTCCCGCGGCCGTGACGTTCCCGACCGCGATCTCATCAAACTCCCGCACGATGCGGCTCGAGAGCTTGTGCAGAAAGTCGCGCCGCGCATTGCAGGTGCGCGCGTGGAGCTTGCGGGCCTGGCGAAGGTTGCGCGCCCGCTGCGCGCTCGCCAATGCCGCTTCGAGGGCGGCCCAGTGGCGCGGATTTTCGATCTTCTCTCCGGTGGAGAGCGTCACCAGATTCTTCAGTCCCAGGTCGATCCCGACCGCACGGTGACCGGCGCGTGCCGCGGCTTGCGGCGCATCGATCACGATATTGAGGTACCAGTTGCCGCGCCGATCACACGAGAAGTTGGTGCCGTCCCTGATCTTGCCTTCCGGCAGAGCTCGCGAGTGAAACACCCGAAAGGTATGTCCCGCAAAACGAAAATCTTCGCCCTGACGCTTCAGATTGCGTCCCTTCAGCGGCACCCAGGGAGGGCTTCCCTCTCGCGGTATCGCAGGTAAGGACGCCTCAGCTGGCTACGAGATTTGGCGTACTGTTCGCACACGGCATTCACGGTGCCCGAATGCAGCCCAATATCTCGACTGCTGCCGGTGGTGAGCACATTCAGGTCAAAGCCGCTCGGCCACTTCTTTCCCCACTTCAGGGCATGTTTCTGCGTGTCGTTACAGAAGTAAATCACTTACGGAGGCAGCGCTTCCTCCCCGTCGTGAACGACGGGGTTTCCGCGCTGAAGATCGGATGATTGCGCGCATTCCAGGCTTGCTCGATGCGCAGCGGCTCGTCGCGATCGAGGCGCTGCTGGGGCAGGCGAGCTGGGAGGACGGGCGGGGGACCGCCGGATTCCAATCCGCGCAGGTGAAACGCAATCTGCAGCTTGCGCAGGACTCGGCGATCGCACGGCAGGCCGGAGACATCCTCCTGCGCGCCCTCGAGCGCCATCCCGATTTCATCAGCGCCGCCCTGCCCCGTCACATCTATCCGCCGCTTTTCAATCGTTACGAGCCCGGCATGTCCTTCGGTTCGCACGTGGACAACGCGGTGCGACAGATCCCGGGCACTCATCACAGACTGCGGATCGACATCTCCGCCACGCTGTTCCTCAGTCACGAGGGGGACTATGAGGGTGGCGAGCTCATCATCGAGGACACCTACGGCGCCCATTCGGTCAAACTCGCCGCCGGCGACATGGTGCTCTATCCCGCGAGCAGCCTGCACCGGGTGCAGCCGGTGACCCGTGGCGCCCGCGTGGCGGCCTTCTTCTGGGTGCAGAGCATGGTGCGCGATGATGGCGAGCGGACATTGCTCTTCGAGATGGACACCGCGATCCGCGAGCTCACGACCTCGGCCACCGATGAGGGCGCGCGACTTCGTCTGACGGCCTGCTACCACAACCTGCTTCGCCGCTGGGCCGAAGTCTAGATCGATGGCGTTGACGAGCGCGCAATTCGAGCGGGCGGCCGCCATGGAATCGAGCCAGGAGCGGCTCGCGCGACTCACGCGCATGAGCTTCGGGGCGCTGCATGCGCTGCTCGCCGGCGATCCGGTCGAAGCGGCTGGGTGGGTCCGCTGCGCCGCCGAATGCGGGTTGGCCGCGGCGCAGCTGCGCCTCGGCAGGATGTTGCTCGATGGCAGCGGGGTGCAACGCGACGAGGCGGCGGCGTTCGCCTGGTTCGCGCGCGCCGCGGCGCAGGTAGATGCCGAGGCGATGAATATGGTCGGCCGCTGCCACGAGAACGGCTGGGGCGTACAAGTCGACCTCGAGCGCGCCGCCGCGAGCTATCGGACCTCGGCCGAGGGCGGCCACGATTGGGGGCAATACAACCTCGGCAACATGCTGTTCGACGGGCGCGGGGTGGCGGCTGACCGACGTCAGGCTCTGCGCTGGTATCTGCGCGCCGCATCTCAGGGCCACGGACGAGCCATGAACATGGTCGGCCGGTCTCTGGAGGAAGGCTGGGGCTGCGCCCGCAGCCTCGAGGAGGCCGCGTACTGGTACGGCGAGTCGGCGCGATCCGGCTACTTTCGCGGTCAGTTCAATCACGCCCTGCTGCTCGCCGAGCGCGGACAGTGCGACTTGGCCGCCGAGTGGTTTTGGAAGGCGGCGATAGGCGGCGGCGCGCCGATGAGCCGGGCAATCGCCCAGACGCTCGCGGCGGTGGCCCATCCGGCGCTACAGCAGGTGCGGGCGCGAGTGCTCGAACTCCCGTACGCTGCGACCGACCGCTCGTCGGCGAATCAGGGCTTGCGGTCCGTCACCGCTCCGCCCGCACCGGCAGGCGGCCTGCTCACTCCCAAGCGGTAGGCCTCGAAGGCCCAGACGTCCGCCGTCTGCGCAATCAGCTTGTCGGTCGGCATGTACGTGTGGCTGGTCGCGCCCGTGGTCCGCAACAGGATCGGGTTGGCGCAGGCCTGGGCGCGTTGAATGGCGGCGGTGAACTTGAACTCGTGCATCGGCACCACGCGGTCATCGTCCCATGAGGTCGTGATCAGCGTCGGCGGATAGCAAGTGCCGCGGTGGATGTTGTGCAGCGGCGAGTAGGCGTAGAGCCACTTGAAGGCGCTCGGGTTGCTCGAGGTGCCGTACTCGGGCGCCCAGAGCGCGCCTCCCGAGAAGTCCTGGTAGCGCAACATGTCGAGCACGCCATGCCCGATGTAGGCGGCGCCGAAGAGCTCGGGATGCTCCGTGATCGAAGCGCCCGTGAGCAGGCCTCCGTTGGAGTAGCCCTGGATTCCCAGATGCTTCGAGCTCGTATAGCCGTGCGCAATCAGATACTTCGCCGCCCAGGCGAAATCGTCGAACACGTTCTGCTTGTGCGAGAGCATGCCGGCGTCGTGCCACTTCTCACCGAAGGTGCCACCGCCCCGCAGGTTGGGAACGGCGTAGATGCCGCCGAGCTCGAGCCATACCGGCAGCATCGGCATGAAGCCCGGCATGAGCGTGATGTCGAAACCACCATAGCCGTAGAGGATGGTCGGATTGCGACCATCGAGCTTCACGCCGCGCCGGGCGACGATGAACATCGGTACCCGCGTTCCGTCTTTCGATGGGTAGTAGACCTGCCGGGTCTGGTAGGGAGAGACATCGAAATCCACCTTCGGCGCGAACACCGTCTGCGTGCTGGCCTGCCGCACGGCGTATCGATGGATCCGCCCCGGGTACAGGAAGGACGTGAAACCGTAATAGATGCTGTTGGAATCATCGCGCGAGGACACCGAGGTGACGGTACCCAGACTCGGGAGGGCAAGCTGGCTGAGCCGCTGCCCGCCGGTCGAGTAGAGCGTGAGGCGGCTGGTGGCGGCGATCTCGGACCGAACGATCATGCGTCCAGCGGCCAAACCCGCCGCCTGGATCACCCCCTCGCCCTCGGGGACCACCGTGCGCCAATGCGCCGGCGCCGGGTCCGCCAGCGAGGTCAGGACGATTCGAGACCTGGATGCATGGAGCGTCGTCTGTAGATAGAGCGTTCCGCCCTCCACGCCGACGACGATGTACGCCGCGTCGTTGCGGGTGTAGAGGGGCTCGAGTTCGGCGCCTGCGTTTGGCCGGTCCGGGTTGCCGAGGTCGGCGTAGTAGAGCTCGTTGTTCTGGGAGGTGCCGTTGATGAGCGAGACGAAAAGGTAACGGCCGTTCTCGCTCACCTGCCCCTCGATGATCCAGCGCGGCAGATCGGGCCGCCGGTAGACCAAACGGTCGGCGCTCTGCGGCCGCCCGAGCGGGTGAAAGTAGAGCTGCTGATCGATGACCTGCTGATTGATCTCGTTGCGCTTCGGCGGCGTCGGGTAACGGGAGTAGAAGAAGCCGTTATCGCCGTTCGTCCAGGCGATGTTGGAGAATTTCACCCATTGGACCTCGTCCGCGAGCGTCCTGCCCGTCGAGACATCGAGTACGTGCAGCGTCTCCCAATCGGAGCCGCCCGACGACAACGCGTACGCGAGATACCGCCCATCGGGCGAAGGCTCGAAGTCGACGAGCGCCACCGAGCCATCCGGGGACAGCCTGTTGGGATCGATGAGGACGCGCGGTGTCGCCGTGGGCGAGTCCTGCACGTAGAGGACCGACTGGTTCTGCAGGCCCGCGTTGCGCCGGAAGAAAATGCGGCTGCCGGCAACCTCGACCGGAGTCGTCTCCTTGGGGTAATTCCACAATTCCGTCAGCCGCCGCGCGATCCACTTCCGCACCGGGATCTTCGCCAGGTAGCCGTCTGTCAGCCGATTCTCCGCGTTCACCCAACTGTGCAGCGCCGGGCTCTGCATGTCCTCCATCCACCGATACGGCGCCGGCACGCGCGTGCCGAAGTAATCGCTCACGATCTGGTCGCGGGGAGCGAGCGGGTACTCCAATTTCCCAGGCGTCGGCGAAGCAATGCCCGGCGCGGTGGCGAGCAGCAGGAGGGGCGCGAGTACCGCGGCGGCTGTTTTCATTGTGAGAGAGCTCCGGTCCGGCGAGAGCGGCAGTTTAGCAGCTCGGTGAGGTAATCCGACTCGCCGCCGCGGCAGCTCGTCGCGAGTCTGAAAGCCCGTCCCGAGGAACGACCGGGCATCAGACGCCAGCGCGTTCTGACACAATCGCGAAAGTCATTCTGGCTAGATTGTAGCCAGATTTGCGGAATCCTCAAAACCCGTGAAGCCTGGGCGACTCGCGCCATGGCACGGCCGGCCGCTTTGCGCTATTGTCCCGAGCGCGGGCTGCGGCTCGCTCGCCGCTCTCGCGTCCCGCTTCATTCCTATGGGTAATTGCCGACGAATCGCGAGGTCCCCGCCGGGTACGAGCACTTACCTGACTTGCGCGCTGCTCGTAAGTCTGATCGTGATGTGTACGGTGCGAGCTGCGCTCGCGAGTGCGCCGCGTGTCGCCGCCGGCACTTGCCATGCCGCAACGCAGAGATATCTGGCGCGCCTGCCGGCGATTCGTGCCGCCGAGAGGCAGATCGTCGGACTACTCAATGCCAAGCACTACCAGTCGGCCATCCCCGCGCTGCGATCAGCCGTGACCCGATACGGGGACGCCTGGGCGGGAGTAACACTGGGTCATCTGTACGATGCGGGTTTGGGCGTCCGCCGCAGCGCGAAAACCGCGGTCCGTTGGTACCTGTGGTCTGCCGAACGGGGCAACCGCTACGCCCAGCGCCAGCTCGCCGACGCCTATCTCAACGGTGTTGGGGTCGGGAGGAGTGCGACGCGCGCCGGCTATTGGTTTCGCATCGGGGTTGCACCCTATGAGCTCGCGCGGAGCGACTACTGGCTCGCGGAAACGTATGCGAGCGGCACGCTTGCGCCCGTCAATCGACTGAAAGAAAGGTACTACCTAGATGAGAGCCTAGGGATCCTGCGCAAGCTTGCCCGGGAGCCGAACGGTGAGGCCGACTTCGATCTCGGTCGTGCGTATGCGGGCGGACACGGCGCAGCACGCGATCGGACGCAAGCGCTTCGGTATTTCTGCCGAGCCCTTGCGCTCGGATACGGGCCGGCGGCCGCCCGCATCCGAAAACTCGAGCAGCGGAATCGATGAACCGCCGTGACTTTCTGTCGTCCGCCGGGATGAGCGCGGCCGCTGCGGCGTTGCTGCGTAACAGCCTTGCTCGCGCGGCCGCGCTGCCCGTCATTCGACGCTCCGGGACTATCGAGGACGTTGAGCACGTCGTGGTATTCATGCAGGAGAACCGCTCCTTCGATCATTACTTCGGGCATCTGGCGGGCGTGCGCGGCTACAGCGATCGCTTTCCGCTGCAGTTGCCGGGCGGCAAGCCGGTCTGGTTCCAGCCGCGCATGCAACGCCCCGAAGATATCATCCTGCCGTTTCATCTCGACACCCGGCGCAGCGCTGCGGCGTTGCTGCAGGATCTCGATCACGGCTGGCATTCGCAGCAGGGGGCGATCGCCGGCGGGCGCTTCAACGGCTGGCCGCTGAACAAGACCGACATGACGATGGGTTACTTCCTGCGCTCGGACGTGCCATTCCACTACGCGTTGGCTGATGAGTTCACGATCTGCGACCATTACTTCTGCTCCATTGCCGGTCCGACCAACCCGAACCGCGTCATGCTCTGGTCCGGCTCGAACGATCCGCAAGGCCTCGGCGGCGGTCCGTGCATCATAGGCGATGACTGGCTGTACACCCCCGGCGTGAAACCCTTCACCTGGACGACCTATCCCGAGCGGCTGCAGCGGGCCGGAATCACGTGGCGCGTATATCAGGAGGGACTGGGGGATGACGAAGATCGCCCGATGACGGGCAACTACGACGACAATGCGCTCGCGTGGTTCGAGCGGTTCGCCAGCGCGCCGAAGGACTCCGCGCTCTATCGGCGCGCGCTGCAACCTGCCGGGATCGACCAGCTGAAAAAAGACGTGCTCACCAGCCGACTGCCGCGGGTCTCTTGGATCGTCGCGCCAGCGGCATATTCCGAGCATCCTTCCTATCCGCCGGCATACGGGGCGATCTATATTGCCCGCGTGCTCGATGCGCTGACCGCGGATCCCGAGACCTGGGGCAAGACCGTACTGTTGGTCAACTACGACGAGAACGACGGGTTCTTCGACCACGTGGTGCCGCCGCAGCCGCCGACACCGGTACTCCCGGGCGTCTCGACAGTATCGACGGAAGGTGAGGTGCACGACACCGTCAACCCCGATCGCCCGACGCTCTACACGCCGGATCAACTCCCCTATGGACTCGGGCCACGAGTGCCGATGCTCGCCATCTCGCCGTGGAGCAAAGGTGGGTACGTCTGTTCGGAGGTGTTTGATCACACCTCGGTGATTCGCTTTCTCGAGGCCCGCTTCGGCGTCCGCGAGCCGAACATCACGGCCTGGCGCCGCGCGGTTTGTGGAGATCTGTCCTCCGCCTTCGATTTCGCTCTCTACAGCCCCCGGCACGTGACTCTGCCGAGCACCTCGGGGTATTGGGACCTCGTCCATCGGGAATCCCGACTCCCACCAGCCACGGTCCCGGACCGCCAGTCGATCTCCGTTGTGGCGCAGGAGCTGGGCGTCCGTCCGGCGCGGCCCCTGCCCTACGCACTGGAGCTTAGCCTGGTTGCCACGCATGATGGCGTCCAGCTGCACTTCGACAATCGCTCGCGGGTCGGGGTCTGCTGCACGGCCTACTGGGATGCGAGCTTCGGTCTGCCGCGCCGTTACACCCTTGGCCCGGGACACCCGCTGAGGGATTTCGTACCTCTGCCGCACGGCCAGAAGCTCGCGATGACTGTATACGGTCCCAACGGCTTTGTGCGCAAGGTACAAGGCGACGGTGTGGCGCCGCTCGAGCTTGCGAGCACGGTCGAGGCCGGCGGCGACATCCGGCTGCACCTGCGAAACGTCAGCGATCGAGCGTTGGCGGTGCGTATCCGCGACCAGGCCTATGGTCGAGGCGAGCACAGCGTGACCGTAGGGCCGAAAGGGACAACCGAATGGCTCTGCGACCTGCAAGCGAGCCATCACTGGTACGATCTTAGTGTCAGTGCCGGGCGCCATCAATGGCGCCTCGCCGGTCATGTCGAGAACGGCCAGGATAGCTATTCGGATCCTGCGAGCGGTGCAGCGGTGTTGAGTCTGCCGGATGCCGCGGCGGATCGGATAGGAGCGGAGAATGCATCCGCTTTCAGTCCTGGATTCAATTCAGAGAGCCCGTCACCCACGTGACCGGAACAGACCCGTCCCCGACGGGATTCGAACCGGTGTTACCGCCGTGAAAGGGACGGGTCTCACGGCGCTCGCCTTGCGTGCCGCCGCCATCGCGGATATACTCTGGCTAGATGTATATCCACAGGATCAGCCGATGCAAGTCTCCAAATGGGGCAACAGCCTAGCCATCCGCCTTCCGGCTGCCGTGGTGCAGGCGCTGGGGCTCAAGGAAGGCGACCGCATCGAAATACATGCTGCAGGGAGCCGGACATTCGAAATTGAAAAGACTCCTGGCGCCCGGGAGCTTCTAGCCCGACTGCGCAAGTACCGTGGTCGATTGCCCAAGGACTTCAAGTTCGAGCGGCTGGAAGCCAATGAGCGGCGCTGATTCGTTCTTCGATACCAGCGTCCTGCTATACGTGCTGTCTTCGGAAAACGAGAAGGCAGATCGCATTGAGACGCTCCTTGCCGAAAGTGGCGTCATCAGTGTGCAAGTCCTGAACGAATTTACCGCGGTCGCGATTCGCAAGCTAGCCATGCCGCTGGCCGATATCCGCGAGATTCTGGAAGCGGTGCGCAACATCTGTCGCACCGAGCCGCTCACCGTCGAGGACCATGACCGCGCTGTCGAAATCATGGAACGCTACAAATTTTCATTCTACGACTCGGTCATCGTCGCTTCCGCGTTGCGCGCCGCATGCAAGATCCTTTACACGGAGGATTTGCAACACGGCCAAGTCATCGCGCGACAGCTCGAAGTCATCAACCCATTTGATGAGAGCTGACTGCTCACCCTCTATCACAAATCCGAGATCCTGCGAGGGCCGAGATCGCCGAGCTCCAGTTGCCGGTCGCAACCACCGCCTCGTTAGCGATCCCGACCGCGAGGTCGTCAGATTCGTCGGCGAGTCGCTCGCGTCGAACGCTACGGCGGATCCGCACGCTCATCGAGCAGCGGATTGCAGCGTGCAGCGGCCCACCGTATGGTCTGCCCCGAAATCGCAATACCCTCTCGAGGGCGGGCCTACACCGTCATTCGTCAATGGATCCGCCCTACTTCCGGAGCCCTTCAGCTCCTGGCCGTGATGGCAGCCGCGCGCATAGGAGAGCAGCCAGCCATGGTCCTCCGCGCCATCGGCCGTGCGCGGAACGCACACCGCTTCGGACGGCACAAGATGAGGTCCTAAATCGTGGCGCAGCACACGGCCAGTCGCGAGGTCATGTCCATACAGAGGCTGAGGGCTGATCTGCTCGACGTCGATGCCGATGGTGTCAGCGTAGCGGTAGGACTACGTCTTGACCCAGATCCTTGGAACCAGAGTCAAGATCCGGTAATGAGCATTCCCTCGTTCATCGGCGAACAACGGCACCACTGAGAACATCGAGCGCATCGTGCGTGAATCGGGTTATGTCGAAGCGTGTGCCGAGAGGATCAAAGCCACGCCGGATCACGATGACCTTCACAGAAGGCGCGATGATCGCGTATTGGCCGCGGCTACCATCCATCCCGAATGTTCCTGACGGCAGACCATTGCGCGGACCGTAGACCCAAAAGCCCGCGCCGTACCGCCACCCGTTCGGATTGCTCGGCTGGGCTCCGCTGGTGCTCGAAACAAAGTGCACCCATTCCTTCGGCAGGACGCGTTTGCCGTTCGCAACACCGTCGTTTTCGTAGAGTAATGCGAGCCGAGCTAAATCGCGCGCAGTCATCCAGACCTGGCTCGACATCACGTAATTCCCCTGCCAGTCGGTCTCCGGCGTCGTGTGCGTCATGCCGAGCGGCCACAATATTTGGACAAATGGAAAAGCAAGTGCATGGCGCCCGAGCGTCGTCATCAGGCTGTAGGTGGCGAGTAGAAAGTCGTTGTTCGCGTAGTTGAACCGGCTCCCCGGCCTGGCTTCTAGCGGTGCCACAGCCGAGGTTTGCGCAACCGTCGCGCCGCCCCAGTAGACCGAATCTGTGTGGTTTCCTGGACCGTCCGTCCAAACTCCAGAGTTCATCCGGAGCAGCTGATTGATGGTGATTGCAGCACGCGGATCCCCGGGGTGATGCCATTGAGGAATGTTCGCGGGCATCGAAACCTTGATGCGTCCGAGCTCGGCGGCCCGTCCGATCAGGGTTGCCCCGAGGCTTTTTGCCACAGACCACGTGCGCTGGGGCGTGTACATCGTCATGCCGAGGGCGTAGCGCTCCGCGACGATGCGTCCGTCGAGCAGAATGAGTACGGCCGAGGTTTTCGTTCGTTTGCCGTACGTTGATTCGTCGAAGGCTTTGGCAACGAGCGCATCGAGCGCTGCCTCCCGACCTGTCGGCAATTGCGCCATGGCATCCGCATCGCCGAGCGGCCACGCGGCGTGATCGAGCGAAGGCGGAACCAGAGCGCGCGGCAGTCTCGGCACCAGGGCTGCCACGCCGCGATCAGCCCCGATCGGCAACTGCGCGCAGCCGAGCAACCTTCGCCACACAGCGATGCGCGGGGGCATCCGAGGATCGAACCTGACGCTCACGCTCTTTGTGGTGTGATCGATGGTGGTGGGCCATGAGTCGAACTTGAATCGCCACCCTGGGAGATCGTCGGTGTCAATTGTGACTTCGGGCATGTGCGCGACGAAGGTGTCACTGCAGAGAAAGATCGCCTTATAACCGGCCGCGATCTCCTTCGCGCGAAGGGTCTGCGCGGCCGCGCTCGCTGACGCAACCGGCAAAACCGCGGGTGTTAGGGCAACCACGATTCCCGAGAGAATAAGCATCAATTTCATGTTCGAAGAGCCTCGAGCGAGTCCTATCGTCAGCAAAATTGCCATCCGCGACAACGTGAGGCGGTCAGTGACCATGAGTATGGCATGAGTTGGCACCCCGTACTCGGTAAAGGTCTGCCCTTGATCACGAACTGGAGCCTACGATTCGGCGTGAGGGGGCTTGAAGGCATGCTCCAGCCGAGTTGGCCGTACTGATCGAGGAGGTTGGCAAGCTGCCACTGCCCCGCACAGCCAGCGTGCTTAACCTGATGTTGGCGCTGCCCGCCTACGCGCGTAGTGTCGCCGCGCCACCCTCCTCCTTGCTCGCATCGGTCTCGACCCGCGGGATGCCCTGAGGGCGAGCACAACTTTATGCGCGAATCGATTGCGCGTCAGCGCGCGCCGGTCTGGCTGATGGGCATGACGATGCTGCCGTTCGGCATGCTTGGTGGCTTGGTGGTCGTCACCGTGCCGCAACTGCTGGCGGCTCGGCATGTCCCCGAAGGCGAGATTGCGGGGCTCACCGCACTGGCGTTCTCGCCGCTCTTCTGGGCTTTCGTGATTTGCCCGATCCTCGATGTGCGTTTCACCCGACGTTCCTACGCCGTCGCCGGCACGCTGATCGCGGCCGTGCTGACACCTGTGGCATTGCTGAATCTGCGCCATCCGGCGTTGCTGGCGGGCGTGCTGGTGGTGGTGTACGTGGCCACCGTCCTTATGCAGAACGCGCTCGGTGGATGGCTTTCGACCGTGATTGCGCGCGAGGACGAGGGCCGGCTGAGCGCGTGGATGATGATCGGCAATTTTGGCGGCGGCGGCCTGTTTGTCGCAAGCGCGATCGAATTGATCCATGCTCTATCGCTGCCGGTCGCTGCGGTCCTGTTTGGCGCGGTGCAACTGCTGCCGTTGGCGATCTATCCCTTCGTTCCGGTCAAGCCGCCCGATGCCCGGCTGGCACGCGACAGCTTCGCGCAGTTCTTCCGCGAAGTGGCCACGCTGTTCGGACGTCGCGAAGTGCTGATTGCGCTGGCCATGTTCCTGCTGCCCTCGGCGTCCTTCACGCTCACCAACGTATTGGGCGGACTCGGCGATGATTTTCGCGCCTCGATGCAGGTCGTGGGTTTCATCGCCGGCGCGGGCTTGAGCGCCGCGGCTATTGTGGGCTGCCTAGCACTTCCGCTGTTGGCGAAACACACTCCGCTGCGGCCGTTGTACCTCGCCATCGGCATCGTGGGCGGCGTGTTCACATTGAGCTTGCTGCTGCTGCCGCGCACGCCCGTCGTGTTCACGCTGGCGTTCCTCGGCGAAGGCCTGTTCCAGGCTCTCGCGCTCACCTGCGCTTTCGCGATCACGTTCGAGACCATCGGCCGCGACAACCCGTTGGCTGCGACGACTTTTGCGGTGCTGTCCGCGGCATTCAATTTCCCCATCGACTACATGGTGGCCGTGGACGGTCGCGCCTATCAATGGCACGGCGTGGCGGGCAGCTTCATCGCCGACGCTGGACTGGGCATTGCCTCGTGCCTGCTGCTGACGCTGATGTTGCGGTGGATGCGGCTGAAGTCCAGGACCACGGCGGGCAACCTATTGGGTGCACGGTCGGGGGGCGCTGCTCGCCAGCTATCGCCGAAATAGTGGCCATTGGTCGGTCGTGAACGCGCATTTGCACGGGTTTCGCGCCTGAGCTACGTTCAGTTTTGACGAGTGCGCATGGCCGCCTCTCCCCTTTTGCCGGACTGATTGGCAGAGCACCTGGGCTCAGCACACT
>JBOIAQ010000050.1:0-27973 GCA_050739115.1 Steroidobacteraceae bacterium
GTACAAACGCTTCCGCGACCTCACCCAGAAATGGGTCACCCTGGAGCTGACGCTCTCCCAGCTACGCCTCGAGGAGGCTCGCCGGACAGAGGACGAAAAGTAGCCGAGAACTCGGTACTCTCAAGAGTGGATGATCACTACCGCTATCCGCTACAGATGTTCGACAGCATCACGCACGAAAAGGGCGCAGTGGTCCTGGATAT
Organism: Steroidobacteraceae bacterium; assembly: GCA_050739115.1. GTDB lineage: Bacteria > Pseudomonadota > Gammaproteobacteria > Steroidobacterales > Steroidobacteraceae > 13-2-20CM-66-19. Next base: position 204 of record JBOIAQ010000050.1, read on the forward strand.
GCTGCGCAACATCCTGGACGGTACCCAAGAAGCGTCGCAGCCGGCCTCCCAGAAGGAGCTTCTGTTTCGGGCATTAAAAGCCTATCTGACTCGCTACCGCGCCCGGGCCGTAGATACGGATGATCTCATCAAGACCATTAACGCCGTAACCGGCCATCACCTCGGCGGGTTCTTCGATGAGTGGGTATACAGGGCAGGCTCCCCACATTATCGGGTCACGGTTCGCTATGAGCCACGCACGCGGTCGGAAACCATCACAGTGTTGCAGGTGCAGCAGGGACACGATGGCCCTCGGATTTACACGATGCCCGTTTGGCTTGCGTTTCACGGACCATTTGGCGAATCAAAATTCGTCCGAGTGTTCGATGATGCGCGTTCCCAGCGCTTTAAAATACCACTTACATTTGAGCCCATTTGGGTAGATTTCGACCCCAACGACGTGATCGAGAAGTCACTGGAGTTCACGCAATCCCTGTCCGCACTGATCGCCAAAGCGGAGCACGACCAGGCCATGATGAGCCGTATCACTGCGGTTGAACACCTAGGTGCGATCACCGACGCTCGGAGCAACGCGGCGGTAGCGGCGTTGAGCCAAGTACTCGAATACGACCCCTTTTTCGGGGTAAGGGTGTCGGCAGCTACCGCGCTGGGCCGGATCCACACCGAGCGGGCGAAGGCAGCATTGATCCAAGCCCTGCCGCAAACCGACAGCCGCGTGCGCGTGGCCGTGATTGAGGGGCTCGCGGCTTTCCGCCGGGATTCATCGGTGTATGCGCTTCTATCGCGCCGTCTGCATGATGATCAAAGCTATGCGGTGCAGGCGGCCGCGGCAGCGGGCATGGGTGAATCCGGAATGCCGGACGCGCTCGAAGCTCTTGAAGCGTTGGCGCGCGCCGGCCCAGACATCCACGTCATGCAGGGCATTTTCACAGGCCTCGCGGCGACGGACGCTCCCAAGGCCGAGACAGCGCTGCTGCGTTATGCCGAGCCGGGCGTGCCGGAGCGCCTGCGGCTCGAAGCGCTTCAGGCGCTTACAGAATTCGCGCCGCCGCACGTTGCGGACTACCGCAGCAGGTTGCTCCGCGTGGTACGTTCCGCATTGCAGGATCCTTTTCTGTTGGTTCAATTAGCTGGCGTGTCGCTTGCCGCAACGGATGATCTGAGCGAGTGCCGGCAGACGCTCAGCCGCCTGGCGCACACTGCTCCCACCAATTTTCAGAGAGCCGCGGCGGAGACGGCGCTGGATAAACTCCGAGGGAGGATGAAGGCATATTAATTCGCGGCTCAATTATCGGCTTGAAGCAGCCTGTACACAACGCAACCAAGCTTGCGCGCAGTAGGCAATCACACGTCCGGAGCTTCACAATGGAAAAATCACATATCCTGTTGGCATTGGCGCTCGCGGGTACCCCATGCTTCGCGCCGTGCTTGGCCGCGGCGGGACACAAAACGGACGATCTCGCCTGGTTTCAACGCGTCACCCAAAAGCTGCGTGACGGGATTGCGACCGGTGATACAGCCGTCTGGAATCGATACCTGACCCAAGACTTCATCATGACCACAGAGGACGGCGAGGTCGTCGACAAGCAACAGTTGCTTGCCGATATAAAGCCCCTCCAGCCCGGATTTTCCGGCGTGGAGAAAATTCGGGATTTGACCGTACACCGTTGGGAAAACACCGCCGTAGTCCATTTCTGGATGGACGAGCGCGAAGACGCGTACGGCCAGATCCTTTACACCACTTACGTGGAAACGGATACGTTTTGCCGCCAATCAGGGTCTTGGAAAATGGTGGCGGCACAGGTCACGGTGGTGCCGCGAAACTTTCGCGCCGTGAAGGTGGACAGCCGTATTTGGCCCGAGCTTGTAGGGAAGTATGGACTGAGTGGCAGATCAAGTTGGCCCTATTATGTATTTCTCCGCAAAGATGCGCTGTATGGCGGACACGATTTAAGGTCCGCCACTCGCCTAATTCCGCTTTCGCCGCTGGTGTACTACCGGACAGGTAGTATCCACATTATGGTGTTCGTGCGCGACCGGGATGGTTCGATAAACAAAGTCCTGGAGCTTCATAAGTACAACGAAGTGGTATTAGATCGCATTTCAAAAAGCACTCAATGGCGTAATGTCCAATAATTGACATGATGTCCTTGGGGCTCTGAGTGGAGAGCGGCTGCACGCACGATCTCGAGGAGATTTCCAGGACCTATGAGCACATCTCCCGCGCACGCACCAAGCTGCGTCACGGGATCATTACACATTACCTGCCGCTGCACTTCCCGGAGATCGAGCGCTTCTGGTACTCGAGCCGAAACGACTGGTTCGTCCGGTTCCTCATGCAGTTCCCGACCGCAGCAGCCGTGTGCGCCGTGTCTCGAGAGGACTTCATAACCGCCGCCTGGAAGGTTGTCGGGCTGCAGCCGTCAGGAGCGAGTCTGTGTCTGTCACCGCGCCGGCGGCTTCGTCCCCTGGACTGTGAAGACACGGTTAGGCTCAGAACCGCAGGTATACGGTGGCGCCGCCGCCAGGAGTCTCTGAGATCTCGACGGTGGCCCCGTGGGCAGCGGCGATCTGGCGCACGAGGGTCAAACCGATGCCACTGCCCTGCCGCTTCGTGGTGAAAAAGGGCACGAAGACCTTCTCGCGCTGATCCGGCGGAATTCCCGGACCGTTATCGGCCACCGAGATGGCCACGCGGCCATCGGATTCGCGGCGAGCGGCGAGGGCGATGAGGCCGGCAGGACTATCGCGCAGCGCCTCGATCGCATTGCGGACGAGGTTGATGAGTGCCTGGTCGAGGAGCTCGGCATCGAAGGCAAGCTCCAGCGTCTCGGGCTCGACGCTGACGGTCATTCGGATATCTCGATCCGCCAGATCGTTCGCGAGCAGCCGCTCGATGCGTGCGAAGAGGCGCAGTACGGGCGCCACCTCCACCTGTGCCGACAGTGGCTTCGTCAAGCGGCGATGACTGCGCACGAAGTGCAGGAGTCCTTCGCTCCGTCGGGCGACCGTCTCCAGCGCTTCGCGCGCGTCCGCCAACGCGGTTGCACGCGGATCGTCGGCGGGCAGTTGCTCAAGGACATCGCGCACCAGGTCGCGGGCGGTTGCGGTGAGCGAGGACACCGGGGTGAGAGAGTTCATCACCTCGTGCGCCATAACCCGGATGACCGTCTGCCACGCCGCAAGCTCTTGCGCGCTCATCTCATTGTCAATGTTTTGCAGGGAGATCAGGCGTCGCCTGAGGCCACCCGCGGCGATCTCGGTGACCGACGCCTTGAGCAGAAGGGTGCCGGAGGTGCGCTCCATCCGCAGGATCGCCGTGCTCCCGGGGAGGAGCGACTCCAGACCCACGGCGAATGCTTCGCCGTATCGCGCGAGCTGCCCGGTATCGTTAAACGAAGCCTCGAAGAGTCGGCGCGCAGCCATGTTGAGCACCCGCACGCCGCCGCGCGGGTCGATGGAGAGCAGGGCAACCGGAATATGATTAACCAGTGTCTGAAGGTAGTGCGCCTGTTCATCCCGTTCCGCGCGGCCGGCCCGCAGGCGAGTGAGGACGCGTTCCATCGCCGCCCCGAGCTCGCGATGCGCGCTGTCGCTCGAGAACCCCGTGAAGCTCTGCGACATATCGTCGACCGAAACGGCATCGAGGAATCGGGCGATCTCACGGCTCGCCTGGGTCGAGAACCGCACGAGGAAGACCATCTCGGCGAGTGCCGCTGCGCTGCAAAGCGTAATCGTTACATACCATTGTGTATGCGCAATCATCCACGCCACCGCCGCGACGGTCAGGAACAACGCCGCCGTGCGCAGCGCCACCCCGATCAGGAAGCGACTAAAGGCCATATTTCTGCATCCGCCGGTAGAGCGAGGCGCGCGTGAGGCCGAGCGCCCCGGCCGCTCGGCTGATGTTGCGCCCGTGCGTCTCGAGCGCCCGCGCGATCGCTTCCCGCTCCATGTTATTGAGGCTCGACGCCTCGGAAGCGGCGCCTGGGGCGGCGGCCGCGGAAGGCATGGCTGTGCTCAGCGAGAAATCCGCAGGCTCGAGCAGGGCACCTTCGCTCAAAATCACGGCACGCTCGACGGCGTGGCGCAGCGCCCGGACGTTCCCGGGCCAGGAATGGTGCATCAACTGATCAAGCGCCGCGGCGCTCAGTCGCTTGACGGGAGCGTTGTATTTCTCCGCATACACCCCGATGAAGTGCTCCAGCAGGAGCGGAATGTCGTCTCGTCGCTCGCCAAGCGGCGGTAAGAGGATCTCCACGGTGTTGATGCGATAGAGCAGGTCCTGCCGGAAGACATTCGCATCCGCCAGCCGCTCCGGGGACTGGTTCGTCGCGCAGATCAGGCGCACGTCGACGGATTCGGGCTTCTCGGATCCGACGGGCGTCACTTCGCGCCGCTCGAGCGCCGTGAGGAGCTTGCCCTGCTGGTGGAGTGGAACGTTGCCGATCTCATCGAGAAAAAGTGTGCCGCCGGAAGCTGCGCGCAGGAGCCCCACCCGGTCCTGCTTGGCATCGGTGAAGGCCCCGCGGCGATGACCGAAGAGCTCGCTCTCGAAGAGCTGCGGCGAGAGCGTCCCGAGATCCACCCGCACGAAGGCTTGCGCTGCGCGCTGGGAGCGGCGGTGAAGCTCTCGCGCCACCAGTTCCTTGCCCGTACCGTTCTCCCCGAGGATCAGCACGTTGGCGTCGGTGGGCGCCGCGCGCTGCAGCGTCTGCAACACGCGCAGCATTCCCGGCGAAGTCCCGATCATCTCATTGTCGGTGCGCGTCGCTTCGGCGAGTCCCTGACTGCGGGCACGGAATTCCTGAGCCTCGAGGCGCGAGCGGCGCAGGTTACAAGCGGCGAGCAACGTCGCGAGCAGCCGGTCGTTCTCCCACGGTTTGGTGACGAAGTCCGCAGCGCCCCTCTTCATCGCCTCGACAGCGAGCGCGACATCGGCGTGCGCGGTGATGAGCACGACCACTGCCTGCGCATCGAGCTTTAGCACCTGCTTGAGCAGTGCGAGTCCCTCTGCCCCCGTGTCGGCACCGGCGGCAAAGTTCATATCGAGGAGCAGAACGTCGAACTCGCCCCGCCGCACCCGTTCCGGGAGAGCTATGGGGTCGCGCAGAGTCTCGACAGCCGTGAAGTGGCGCTTCAGCAGCAGCCGGGCGGCGAGCAGGATGTCCTCCTGATCGTCGACGATGAGGATGCGCCCGGGATGAGAATTGGTCGGTGCCAAGTGTCCGGATTCGAACAGAGGTGTCCGGTCACTTGTACGACAACGAACAGGCGGGTGCCAGCATGACGGTCGTAATCCATTGAATACCTGTGAGATTTTGGTTGGCATGTCAGATGCACAAGGGTGCGCATGGATGATGAGACACCTTTGCGCAAGCGCGATGAGCGGCACTTTCGCTTCATCCACGGCTCGAGCATGGACAAACCTGCAGCGGTCGCTGCCGATCCGATGGACAAGGCTCTCGCAAGGCCGCCGCCTTGGCGGCGGTACGCGCCTTACGCGCTCGCGGCGGTGCTCGCCATCGGCGCTGCGGCTTGGCTGCTGCACGGGGCAGGAATCAGCACCTACCGAGTGCCGGTCGATCAGCTCACGATCGGGACGGTGACGCGCGGGAAATTCGAAGATTACATCGCGGTGCGTGGCGCGGTGGCTCCGCTCACGACGGACTATCTGACGACAGAGCAGGGCGGGGTGGTGAGAGAGGTGCTGGCGGAGGATGGCGCAACGGTGAAGGCCGGCCAGCCGCTCCTCATCCTCTCCAACGCGGCGCTGAGTCTGCAGGTCGCCTCGCGCCAAGCCGAGACCGCGGGCCAGATCAATGCGCTCGAGAACACCCGCCTTCAGCTCGAGCAGACCCGCTTCCAATATCAGCGCGAGCTGCTGGAAGTCCAACATCAGCTCGGGGTGCTCAGAGGCAATCTCACTCGCGATAAGATCCTGCTTGCCGGTAACGCGATCGCGCCGAGCATCTATGCCCAGGAGCAGGCGCAGTACCGCTACGAGATGAAGCTCCGTGCCGCGACGATCGCCTCCCGCGAGGCCGAGCGGCAGGTGCGCGCCGTCCAGCTCGCTCAACTGCGCAAAACGCTGGCATGGCTCAACGGCAATATCACGACCGCCAAGGCGAGCCTCGCTGCGCTCACGATTCGCGCACCCACGAACGGTCAATTGACGGCGCTCGATGCCTATGTCGGTCAGTCCAAAGCAGCCGGCGCGGTGCTCGGGCAGGTCAATTCGCTCGATCGCTTCAAGCTGACCGCACAGGTGGATGAGTTCTACCTCGGACGCATCGCGCTCGGGCAGTCGGCGCTGTTCACCGTCGGGGGTCGGAATTTCGAAGCGACCGTCGTCAAGGTCTATCCCCAGGTCGCTGACGGGACCTTCAAGGTCGACCTGCACTTTACGGGCGCGGCTCCCGTAGGCATCACCGTCGGCCAGGCGATCGACACGCGCCTTGAGCTGGGAGGGGCCTCGACGGCCCTGATGCTGCCCAACGGTCCTTTCTATCAGGACACCGGCGGGAGCTGGGCTTTTGTCATCACGCCCGACGGCCGATATGCGACACGTCGCAAGATCGAGCTCGGTCGGCGCAATCCCGACTACGTCGAGGTCCTTCAGGGACTCGAGCCCGGCGAGCGAGTCATCGTCTCGAGCTACCAGGGCTTCCAGAAGGTCGATCGGGTGGAGCTCGAGAAGCCGAGTCGTTCGAACTAGAGATAACCGGGAGAGCCCATGCTGACTCTGAAGCACCTGAAGAAAGTCTATCGCACCACGGAAGTCGAGACCACGGCTCTGCGGGACATCGATCTCGAGATCGCCAAGGGCGAATTCGTCGCCGTGATGGGCCCCTCCGGCTGCGGCAAGTCGACGCTCCTTAACATCATCGGCATGCTCGATGGTCCCTCGGCCGGTGAATACTGGTTCACGGACCGCAACATCGCGGGCTGGTCCGAGGGGCAGCTCTCGGAGCTGCGCAAGAACAACCTGGGCTTTGTCTTCCAGAGTTTCAACCTGGTCGATGAGCTCAATGTGTTCGAAAACGTCGAGCTCGCGCTGCTCTACCATAAGGATGTCCCGACACGAGAGCGCAAAGTCCGAGTGCGTGAGGCGCTCGAGCGGATGAAAATTGCGCATCGGGCTCGTCACCGGCCGCAGCAACTGTCCGGCGGTCAGCAGCAGCGCGTCGCGATTGCGCGCGCGGTGGTCTCGCGGCCGAAGCTGATCCTGGCGGATGAGCCAACGGGCAATCTGGACTCGGCCACGGGCGAGGAGGTCATGCAGCTCCTGACCGAGTTGAACGGTGAGGGCACGACCATCGTCATGGTCACTCACTCCCCCTCGCATGCCGAGTACGCGCACCGCGTCGTCAATCTCCTCGACGGCGCGATCGTCACTGAAAAGGTGCGGATGGCGGTCTGAGGCGGCTCACATGTTGCGCCACTACCTATCAATCGCAGCGCGCGGAATCATCCGCCATCGGCTCTACAGCGCCATCAATATCGCGGGCTTGGCCGTGGGGCTGACCTGCATCATCTTCGTCATCCTCTTCGTACGTGACGAGCTTTCGTACGATAAGTGGATTCCGGGCACCCAAAATCTCTACCGGGTCGAGCTCACGATCGATATACCCGGCCGTGCGCCCCTGCCGCTAGCTGTCGTTCCGTACCCGATGCCCGCCGCGATGCACGATCAAATCCCGGGAGTGACCGGGGCGACCGTGCTGCAGTCCTGGTCCATGACCCTGACGGGCGGGGATAAGCAGTTCTCGCAGAACGTCGACATCGTGGACCCGGACTTCTTCCGGCTCATCCGACTGCCGCTCGTGAGCGGAACCGCCGGCTCGGTATTCCGCCAGCCCGAATCGATCGTGCTATCCGAAACCGCCGCCAGAGAGTACTTCGGCGAGTCCGACCCCATCGGACGGACCGTCACGGCTGCTGCGGGCAATTGCGGCAGTCAGGGCACCGCATGCCCGCAGGTCCCGCTCCGGGTTACCGGGGTCGTGCGCGATCTACCGCACAACACCCAGCTGACTGGGGATGCGTTCATACCCACGACTTCGCTCGCGAATCCCATCTCGCAGACCGCGAGAGAGGACTGGTTCAGCGAAAACGGGGGCGGCTACGTGCGCCTGGCTCCGGGCGTCTCCCCGGTGGCGGTGGCGGCGGCCACGGCACCGATTTTTGATCAGGACGTGACGCCTGTCCTGCGCAAGTACATCGGCAGCCGTGTTCTCGGCAGTCGAATCTACAAGGCGCATCTCACGCCCTTTACGCAGGTTCACCTCGATTCATCGCGATGGCTATACAACCTGGGGGCTCCCGGTAGCTGGAGCACGCTCTATGGGGTCGCGGCTATCGGTGTCCTGACGCTTTTGGTTGCTTGCTTCAATTTCATGAACCTGACGACCGCCCGCGCGAGCCTGCGGGCGCGCGAGATTGCTTTGCGGAAGGTTCTTGGCGCCCACCGGGGACAGCTCATCCTGCAGTTTCTCGGCGAAGCGGTGCTCGTGGCGCTCCTTTCCTTGATGATTGCTCTCGCACTGGCGGAAGTGCTGCTGCCTCTTTTCGATCAATTCCTGCAACGGCCGATTAAACTTCACTATACGAGTGACTGGCGCTTGCTCCTTCTGCTCGCCGGCGTCGCCGTGGTGACCGGCCTCATCAGCGGCAGTTACCCCGCGCTCGTGCTGTCTGGGCTTCGTCCCGTGGCCGGTTTGCGGGGCGGTGAGGCGAGGGGTCCGCGCTCGGCGGGTTTACGCAATGTCCTGGTCGTGCTGCAGTTTTCCGTTTCGATCGGCATGGCCATCGCGGCCGCTTTCGTCTTCAGGCAAGTCAGTTACGCGCGCACCATGAACCTGGGATTCAATCGCGACCATATCGTAGTCATCAGCGGCACCCGGCAGCTGACCGGGGAGAAGCAGGAGGCGTTCGCGCAGGCTCTGCGAACCGACCTCGGGGTGGCTGCGGTTGGTCTTTCAAGCTATACGCCGTTCGGGTCGGGACAGTCGAACTCACTCATCCAGGTGCCCGGCCAGCCACGACTGTTCCCGATGAACACGACGGTCATCGGGCCCGATTACCCCCTTGTGTACGGCATACCGGCGATAGCGGGGAGGCTTTTGTCAGCGGATCGCGGCGTGGATCGCCTGCACAGCGTCGGGATTCTGACCGGCGGTGATCCGCTCAATGAGGGCCGTGACGTCCTCCTCAACGTCGCGGCGGCGCGGAGGCTCGGCTTCAGTCCGCATCAGGCGGTGGGAAAAACCATTCTCTACAACCACGACCATGTGCGCATCGTCGGCGTGCTCGCCGACGCCAAGCTTCAAGGGGCGTTACAGCCCGTCGCGCCCATGATCTATGTCTACGTCCCGGATTACGGCATGAACATCTCGGTGCGGCTGCGTCCGGGCCGCATCCCGCAGACTCTCAGCTTCATCGATCGCACATGGCACGCATTCTTACCGACGCTGGCGATCCAGCGCGCGTTTCTCAACCAGAGCTTCGAGCAGCTTTACCGCGAGGAGGAGCGGGAGGGCGCGATGTTGGGCGTATTCGTGATCGTCGCGGTCCTGATCGGGTGTCTCGGGCTCTATGGACTCGCGGTGTTCACGGCCGAGCAGCGCACCAAGGAGATCGGTATCCGTAAAGTCTCCGGTGCGCGTACCGCTGACATCGTGAAACTGATGCTGTGGCGGATTTCGGTGCCGGTGCTCGTCGCGAACATCATCGCCTGGCCGGTTGCATATCTCTACCTGCGGCATTGGCTCGATGGATACGCCTACCGGATTTCCTTAAGTCCGCTCTATTTCCTCGTGGCCGCGGCGGTCGCGCTGCTCATCGCGTGGGCGACGGTTTATGCGAACACCCTGCGGTTGGCACGCGCCAGCCCTATTCACGCGCTGCGGTACGAGTAGGGGGTGACCCGATGCTACGACACTACCTCATGATGGCGGCGCGCAACCTCGCCAGGCACAAACTCTACACCATCATCAACGTCCTTGGGCTTTCGGTGGCGCTCACGTGCGTCATCTTCGTCATCCTGTTCGTTCGCTACCAGCTTTCTTACGATAAATGGGTCCCGGGAACTCAAGACCTCTACCGTGTGGAACTGACTATACGGGTGCCCGGTGGATCAGGATTCTCGGGCGCCACCGGCCCCTATCCGCTTGGGACTGCGATGCGTGATCAACTCCCTGGCGTGACCGGAATGACCCGCCTTCGCTCCGCGAACCTTACGCTGACCCATGGGGATCGGCAGTACCTCGAGAAGAACGTCGATTTCGTGGACTCGAACTTCTTCACGCTCATTCGCCTGCCCTTCGTAGAAGGCAGTCCTGACACGGCCTTGAGCCAGCCAGAATCCGTGGTGCTGTCCGAGTCCGCGGCCAAGGAATATTTCGGCAACACAGACCCGATGGGTCGTACGCTCATCACCAACTCGGGCAGTTGTCCTGACGATGAAACCACCTGCAGCGCAGAGACCGTTTCGTTGCGAGTGACGGGCGTCGTGCGCGACCTACCCCAGAATACTCAGTTGACCGGCAATGCCTTCATTCCGATCGGTTCTCTAGCGGATCGAGATCCCCCGAGCCAGAGGCAACAGTGGTTCTACACAAGGCCGTTTACCTATATTAGGTTGGCGCCGGGCGTCGAGCCCGCCGCCATTTTGGCCGCAATGCCACGGATTCTGGATCAGGATGTTACAGGCGTGCTGCGAAAAGTGGGCATTGCGTGGCGGGGCAGTCAAGCATACAGAATTCATCTCACACCCTTTACCCAGGTTCATCTCAGCTCCTCTCGCTGGCCAGACAATCTGACACCTCCCGGAAGTTGGAATACCCTCTATGGCGTGGTCATCATCGGCATTCTGATTCTACTGGTAGCTTGCTTCAACTTCATAAATCTTGCGACTGCGCGCGCAACGCTGCGAGCGCGCGAGATCGGGCTGCGAAAGACGGTGGGCGCTACGCGCAGACAGTTGACTTTTCAATTCCTGAGCGAGGCGGTGTTTCTGGCGCTCCTTTCCTTGGTGTGCGCAATTGCGGCGGCGGAGATCCTGCTGTCGGCCTTCAACGGCTTCCTGCATCAGTCGATTACGCTCCATTATGCGAGCGACTGGCGACTCGACCTGATCCTCATTGGCGTTGCGGCCGGGGCGGGCCTGGTCAGTGGAATTTATCCGGCGCTGGTTCTGTCGAGACTTCGTCCCGTTGCGGCACTGCAAACGAAAACCGGCGGTTCACGGACCTCAGTTGGGCTGCGCGACGTGCTGGTGCTGATGCAGTTCGCCGTTTCCATTGGATTGGGCATTGCGGCCATTGTCGTATTTCGCCAGGTCGACTATGCGCGAAATATGGATCTGGGGTTTCGTCGGAACAATATCGTCGTGATTCAGAATAGCGATCTGGCCGGTAAACGGCAGCAGGCGTTCGCTGAGGCGCTGCGCGTGAATCGGGGGATAAGGCAGGTCGGCCTGTCCCTCTTTGCCCCATTCACTATCCATGAGGAGGTCACAACCCTTCAAGTGCCTGGGCAGCCGTCTCAGCTGACCTTCAGTTTTGTACCCATTGGTCTGGACTATCCGCGGACATACGGCATCGCGCTCGCGGCTGGGCGGCTGCTTTCCGCATCGCGCGGCGATGACGAGATGACGAACAGGCGTTTGAAGAAAGGAACCGTCAACTTGCTGGTTAATGTCGCTGGCGCCAGAAGGCTGGGTTTCACACCCCAAAATGCGGTCGGTCGGACGATCGGGTTCGGTGACGATCGCGTTCATATCGTGGGAGTCCTCGCAGACGCCAAGGTTCGCGGGGCACGGGAACCGGTGAGGCCGACTGTTTACGCCTATGCTCCTGGCAACCCAATGGAGTTCTCCGTGCGCCTGCGTCCGGGGCGCATTCCCCAGACCCTGGCCTTCATCGACCAGACCTGGCACGACTTCTTGCCGACCGTCGCGATCCAACGCTCGTTCCTCAGTGCAAGCTTCGATGAGCTCTACCGCTCCGATGAGCGGCAAGGCACGGTGTTCGGCGTGTTCGTCATCATTGCTGTTTTTATTGCCTGTCTGGGGCTTTACGGCTTCGTGGTGTTTACCTCCGAGCGCCGCACGAAGGAAGTCGCGGTCCGGAAGATCTCAGGCGCTCACACGCTTGACATCTTGAGGATCATGCTGTGGCGCATCTCGGTGCCGGTGTTGCTCGCTAACCTGATTGCGTGGCCGGTAACTTACTACTATCTCCGACGCTGGCTCGAGGGCTTCGCCAATCACATTTGGCTCAACCCGGCGTATTTTCTGGCGGGCGGAGCAGTCGCGCTCCTGATCGCTTGCATGACGGTCTTCGCTCACGCTTTGCGCCTGGCTCGTGCCAGCCCAATTTACGCCCTCCGGTATGAATAGCGCTGCTGGAACAGGGCTGAGGAGACGATGTGCGACTCCCGCGGCGGTTGCGTTGGTGGCGCTGCTCGCCGGCTGCGCCAGTCGGCCCCCTCAGGTCCTGGCGCCAAATATTGTGCCGAGGGCCTTCATCGGCCATGAGGGGGCGTCTCTTCCTGTTTGGCCGACACCGGGATGGTGGCGGCAATTCGATAGCCCCGAGCTCTCGCGGCTCATCGCCCAGGCAGAGGCGGACAATCGCGATCTGGCGGTCGCTGCCGCGCGGCTAAGGGAGGCGAGGGCGGAGGTCACGATCCAGCGCGCCGCACTCTTTCCCCAGATCAACGCCCAGGCGGATGCAGTGCGCACGGGTGTGGGTCGGTCCGCGCTCTCGACTACCGGCCAGCAAGGCTTCACGAGCAATTCCTTCGGCCTGAGCGCTGGAGCCTCGTACGAGCTCGATGTCTGGGGCCTTGCGCGCGACAACCTGCACTCGGCGAGGGAGGCACTGAAGTCCTCGCGCTTCGCCCGGCAGGCCGTGGCGCTGACGACCACGGCGGCGGTCGCCGATACCTATTTCGAAGTGCTCGACCTTCGCGAGCGCATCGCAATCGCCGATGAGGACATCGCCGCCATCAACGGAATCCTGAATGTCGTGAAGCTCAAAGTGAAAGCGGGCACGGCGTCGCATCTGGACCTCGCCCAGGAGGAGGCGCAGATCGAGTCGGTGCAGGCGGACCTGCCGGTGCTGAAGGAACAGGAGCTCGAGGCTCGAGTCGCGCTCGCGGTTCTCATCGGGCGGCCGCCGGAAGGATTCAGGCTCGAAGCGCAGAGCGCGGATGCGATACAACTTCCCGAGGTCGCACCGGGCTTGCCCTCGCAGCTTCTCTTGCGCCGGCCCGATGTGGCGGAGGCGGAAGCCACTCTGGCGGCTGCGCATGCCAATCTCCAGGCCGCGCGCGCCGCGTTCCTGCCGCAGTTCGCCCTGACCGGCAGTGCGGGTTTCAGCAGCGCTGCGGCCAATGCGCTGCTTCACGGGCCGAGCGTCCTGTGGGATGCCGGCGCCGAGCTCGTCCAGACGATATTCGACGGCGGCAAGCTCATCGGCCAGAAGGATCTCGCGTACGCCACTCAGCAGGAGCTCGTGGCGAGCTATGAAGGAGCCGTGCTCAACGCCTACGCGGACGTGGAAAGCGCGCTCGGCCAGGTGAGCAATGACGCGCGCGAGGCGGATCATCTTCAGCGGGAGGTGAATGCGGCCCGCGAGGCCTTCCAGATATCAGAGCTTCAGTACCGGCAGGGGGTGGCGGATCTGCTCAACGTCTTGCAGGCCCAGCAGACCCTCTTCGGCGCGAGAGATTCGCTGGCGCAGGTGAGGCTCGCCCGCATGCAGGCAGTGGTCCACCTCTACGAGGCACTGGGCGGCGGCTGGAAGGAGCCATCGCACGACCGCACGCAGTTTGTTGGTTATCGGCGCGATAGCGAATGACGCGCGGTCGGTAGCTCGTGTTCCGAACGGTCCACGGCTGTGCGTCTGTGTCTTGCCCTGAATCTCCAACCATCTGCCATACCGACTGCCATACGGAACCGGTTGCGATTGATCAGAAGAGCGTAAGCTGCTGAATATTCTGGTGGGCGGTACTGGGATCGAACCAGTGGCCCGTGCCGTGTGAAGGCAGCCCAAGTCCACCGTCGTCCTCCATCCGCCACTAAGGTCCACGTCCGTCTCGTGGCACGATTCGGTCGACATCGCGCACAACCGCAGCGCTACGATGAGCCCCTCGCGTCCGGCGGCGGCGGCCCGGAATAACCCTCATGGCGTCTTCCCCTTTAGAGTTCCGGTACTCGACGTACTTCTCGTCGGCGCGGGTAGAGGTTAGAAAAGCCAGGTGTTCGGGACACGGAACGCGGTACGCGGGGATTCTGGGCACTCCATCCCGCCGTGCCTTCGCTACTCGGTGATGGCCGTCGATGAGGTTGTATCGTCGCCATCCACTGTCTCGCACGGCCGAAAGCAAGGGTCGAGGTCGAGTCGCAACGGTGGAGGATCAGAGCGGGGTAGACTCGCCATTCACGTGTTCCCGGATAAACCTAAGATGAGCCCGCGAAGGCCTCTGGCACCAGATCCCACGCCGGAGCCCGTATTATCACCCGCTGATCTCAACTTGGAGCGACTGCACTCGACCGTATCATGTGGTTGCCTTCCCGACCCAGGAGCCGCGCCGTACATGGGCTAGCGTATCAATTCTTTCCTTTCGACAACGGTGACCGTCTGCATCGCATGCCCATCAGCAAATTTGAGGCGATGCTGGTGGATCCCAAGGTTCACTCGCTCTGTCAATTTTCCGGCCAACGGGTACGTGCAGCGAATGTTGTCGTTGAGCTCGCGAATCGCGTTCCACCCCGGTACGGCGGATCTCGTATCACGTTCTCACTTTCGATGAAGCCGGCCGCCTGGATGGCGCGAGGTTTCACAGGCAGGAGTTTGCAAAGTACGAGAAGAGCATGGCTCGTGCGCCATCTTGGATGACACCTGATCCTGAGGACGATGGGACCGTGGTTGAAGCAGCGGGCCGCTTTGTCGCGCGCGGTGGCGCATGGGTCCTCTCTGTCGATCTCGCTGCATCCATCGAAGCGGCTGTACCGGGCCGCGTGAAGACGCCTCGGCTCTGAACTCGAGGGGCCAGAGAGGGGCGCGAGACAGCACTCGCATCGATGCAGCGCCGGGGGTGGACCAAGGAACGGCGCGGTCACCGAAGCGGTGCGGCATGAGGACCCTGGCTGGGTGAGCACGGCGGGCGGTGGCGGGCTGGCGGCCAACAGCGAAGCACCCGACGACTCGCTCGGCGACTAGGCACTGCGCGGGCAGGCGTCGAACTTGCGGAGGCCACGGAAGGTATGTCGTCAATTCACTTTCATCCCGAGGCGCCGCGCCTGGCCGTCGGGGATGGGGCGCTGGGGTTCTGGGCGGCACTCGAGGAGATCTTCCTCGCAGACGCGCGTGCAGCGCTGTTGGTTCCACAAGAGCGGCAATGTGCTCAATTACCTGCCTCGGACCCTGCAGCCGAAGGCCAAGAGTGCCCTGCACGAGATCTGGATGGCCCCGACTCGCAGCCGAGCTCGCACCGCCTTCGATCGCTTCCTTGAGACCTACCAAGCCAAGTACCCGAAGGCGGCCGAGTGCCTGCGCAAGGACCGCGAAGCGCTGCTCGCCTTCTACGACTTCCCGGCCGAGCACTGGGTGCATCTGCGGACCACGAACCCGATCGAGTCGGCATTCGCGACCATCCGCCATCGCACCGATCGGGCCAAGGGCTGCGTGAGCCGGGGCACGATGTTGTCGATGATGTTCAAGCTCGCCATCGCCGCCGAGGAGAGCTTCCGCAGGTTGAAGGGGTTTGGGTATCTGGCGAAGGTGATCGCCGGCGTACGGTTCGTCGATGGTGTCGAAAACAGCGGAGATCAACCACTCAGCAGAGCCGCCGCCTGATCATGCGCGTACACCAAATTTGACTATAGCTCGAGGCGCTGGAGCAACCCTGTTATGAAGTCAAAGTTGAATGGCCTTCGAAACTTTACCGTGCGCTTTCTTGACGCCGGGCTCCAACGTGTCAAAACAAAGCGAAGCCCTACTACGGCGGGCGCCTGAGCACTGGGGAGGCCTGATCGACTCGCTCGTCGCGAAGTCGCTCCTCTACTACCCTGATTGGGCACTCGTTCCCCCCAACCGGAGCAGAACCGCGGGCAGCTTTCCTTCGACGTGGGCTTCCCCTGAACGTCTCGATTTCATACATACGGAGTCATACGGAGTCGCTAATGAGAACGTCACGACAGGTCCCCTTTGCCGGCGTAGACTCAGTCCGGCCAACTGCGGACGGTCATACCTCCAGCTCGACCTACCCCATACCGACCATTCGCCCACGCAAGCACGGGTACGCCGGGCCTGCCGGTTGATCATGCCGTCTCGTCGACAGTCATGACTTCCGTAATGCCGGTTGCTATAGCCAGCCAATACAGTGAGGCGTCCGCAAAGTCCATCTCGCGCCTGCGATCAGTGTAGCGACGCATCCGCCGGATGATATCCGGCAAGTCATGCGCGTCGAAGGCGTGAATCTGTGCGCCCCGAGCCCCAGCCATTGCAGCAGCTCAAATCGGCGGGGAGGATCCAGCAGGTATGAGGCTTCGACGACGCACGGCCGCGTCGTCAGAAGACGCAGTCCTTCTGCGGACAGCTCAGTGATCAGCGCATCAAAGCGAGTGTGATGGCGATCGTCCGGCGCGAATAGTGCGATCTGAGGCCCAGCATCAAGCAGAACGTTTCGCACGTAGCTTTGCCTTGAGGCCCGCGCCGGTCTCAGAGGAGGCGTCGGGACGATGCATGGGCGTCCGGTTGCGCACTTGATCGAGCGGTGAATTGTGGTCACGCCGCTCGATCCGGCCATTGAGACTGTCTGCGCCGTCCGAACGCCCACCCTTAGGAGTCGACAGGGAATTCAAGGCAGCGCCATAAGGCTTCAAGTGACACCCCACCATTGTGTCATCGAAGCCGCTGCCTGCTTCAGCGGCGTGTCCGCCGACCACTGTTCATCGTTGGACTGTTTCATTATGGGATCGACTGCCGTCAGGGCCTTCTCGAGAGCGAGCAGTGCGGGCGTTCGAGGATTGCGCCATAATGGCGCGGAGCCTCCCGCCTTGATCGCTATGGATCCCGAGCTGCAGCTCAAGCCCGCCACCGCGCGTAAGGTGTTTGTCAGACAGATGACTTTGCTCGCCATCCTGCCGGTAGCGATCGCGACTTCCAACACCTTCACGACGGTCGCCAACTCAGCGCGGACCAGCATCCACCTGCCGGCGTGGAAACCTGCCGTGTGGGATTTCTCGAGCGCAGTTCGATGCCGAGCGTAATGGCATACTCAGTGTTCGGACGGGCTGCGGGGTGCTCGATGCGCCGTACGGGCGCCTGGGTCTATTGGCGGTCCGGGATTGATCGTCGTGCAACTGAAAGTTTCGTAACCATATAACCATATGATGCGCGCCATGCCAAGACCGAAGGTTGGATTGATGCTGCTGTCCCTGGCGTTTTCGACCGTTGCTCCAGTGATGGCGCAGACTGCCATGACGCCCCATCCTATGACGCTGAACGATGTATTTCACGTGAAGGAGGTGGGCGACTCGAAGGTGTCACCTGACGGAAAGTGGGTGCTGTATACCGTCTCGTCAGTGGACCTGAAGAAGGACGGCCGTACCACGGAGTTGTGGATGGTGAGTTGGGACGGAAGGCAGGATATCCAACTGACGTATGACTATGACGAGCCGGTAACCTCTCCGGAGTGGAGCCCGGATGGGAGTTACATTTCATTTATGTCGGACCAGAAGGGCAAGGTTGAGGGCACGCAGGTATGGGTGCTGAGCCGGCACGGCGGCGAGGCTCGGCAGCTGACCGATGTGACGAAGAAGCAGGGCGAGATCAAGGCGTATCAATGGTCTCCGGATGGTAAACGGCTGCTGCTCACGGTGCACACGGGCGGCACGGTGAGCGCGAACGCGTTCAACGATGAGAAGGAGAAGAAGTATCTTCCGCCGATCGTGGTTACGAATTACCTCTTCAAGCAGGACATCATCGGGTACGTGACGGCGAAGTCACACACGTTCCTTTATCTGTATGACATTGTGACCGGCAAGATGATGAAGCTTACAGCCGGCAGTAAGCATGACGAGGACGACGGCACCTGGTCGCCGGATGGGAAGGAGATTGCGTTTATCAGCAATCACACGGCGGAGCCGGAGCGTGACATCACTGCAGACGTGTTTGTCGTGGCGGCGAGTGCGGAATCGAAACCCCGGCAGCTGACGCACTATACGGGCGAGGACGCGGGACCGCTGGCGTGGAGCCCCGACGGGAAGGAAATCGCATTCCTGCGCGGCGGGCACGTGAAGTACTGGCAGTACCAGGAGGATCGGCTGGCGGTGATTGCGGCTGACGGCAGCGGGCACACCAAGGTGGTGACGGCGAACTTCGACCGGCCGATCGATGATCCGCAGTGGACGGCGGACGGCAAGCACGTCATTGCCCTGGTGACAGATGACAGGAATCAGTATCCAGCGAGCATAGACGTGGCGACGGATAAGGTGACGCGGCTGGTGGATGGCGAAGGCGTTTCGGCGGACCACTCCGGAAAAGCGGACCATGAGGCACTGCTGTGGACCACCGATACGACGCCGAACGAAGTGTATGCGCTCAATGATGGGCGCTTGACGCAGTTGAGCCACCAGAACGCGAAGCTGCTAAGGGAGTTGGTGTTGGCCAAGGCTCAGAATGTGGATTGCAGGAGCGAAGACGGCACGCGCGTGGGTGGACTGATTACGCAGCCGGATGAGGCTGAAGCGATGAAGCCCTATCCGATGCTGTTGTGGATTCACGGCGGACCGCAGGGGCAGGACGCGCATGAGTTTTCGACGATGCGGCAGCTGTTTGCGGCGCGCGGCTACGCGGTGCTGAACGTGAATTACCGCGGCAGCAACGGGCGCGGCATCGCGTATCAAAAGGCGATCTGGGCGAACTGGGGCGTGGATGAGGTGCAGGACATCGAGGCCTGCGTGAAGAAAGTGATCCGGGAAGGCATCGTCGATCCCAAGCGCATGGGCGTAGGTGGCTGGAGCTACGGCGGCATCACGACGGACTTCATGATCGCGAGCACCAACGAGTTCAAGGCGGCGACTGCGGGCGCAGGCATGGGCGATCCGCTCGTGCTTTATGGCGTCGACGAGTACGTGAACCAGTACAACTTCGAGCTGGGGCCGCCGTGGAAGGATCTTCAGAAGTATATCAAGATCGCGTATCCGCTCCTGCACGCCGACCGCATTCACACGCCGACGCTATTCATGGGCGGCAC
This sequence comes from Steroidobacteraceae bacterium, assembly GCA_050739115.1. Classification (GTDB taxonomy): domain Bacteria; phylum Pseudomonadota; class Gammaproteobacteria; order Steroidobacterales; family Steroidobacteraceae; genus 13-2-20CM-66-19. The sequence continues at coordinate 19,476 of JBOIAQ010000050.1, forward strand.
GAGCGACTTTAACGTGCCGCTGGTGGGCGGCGAGCAGATGTACGAAGCGCTACAGACGCTTCATGTGCCATCAGCGCTGATCGTATATCCGCAGGAGTTCCACGGATTCACTCGGCCGACCTACATTCGCGACCGTTACCAGTACTGGTTCAACTGGTACGACCACTGGGTGCTGGGCAAGAACGTAAAACTAACGTACCTGCCGTGGGCGAAGAAGCTAGCGAAGAAGTAGGGCGCCACCTGTGGGGTGCGAATTCGCAAATTATAGCGTGAGGCACGGTACACAAGCAGTCTTGTGCGGAACGGTGCCCATGGTAATCTCCCTTGACGATGCGTGACCCATCGCCGCCGAGGAGAGCTTCCGCAGGTTGAAGGGGTTTGGGCATCTGGCGAAGGTGATCGCCGGCGTACGGTTCGTCGATGGTGTCGAAAACAGCGGAGATCAACAACTCAGCAGAGCCGCCGCCTGGTCATGCGCGTACACCATTGACTTTAGCTCAAGACACTCCGCCGCAACCCTCGGTTGTTCACTCACTGGTTCGCTTTTGGATGGATCAAGGTACGGACGATGGGAGCCGTATGACGCGCGAGCGTCCCGTACGGTTCTGCGAGAGGCTCCGGCCGAAATGCCGGGGCCTACTCTCCTGCCTGCAGTACGGATCCGGGTGTGCGTCAGGTGAGCCGGATGACGACCTCTGTTCAGCGGCGTGAGCGTCATCCCTTTAGGTTAAGTAGAGCCGAAATGCATTCCTGAAGCGACAGCGCTTCGATTTTCTCCGATAGCGAGTAGCGCACGCTGCCGGGATAGACGACGAACAGCCGATCGAGCTTCAAGTCTTTGAGCGCGGACTGCATGGAGGGCGTAATGGCCGGGGCGTCCGCCCGTTTGATCTCGATCCCGATGCGTCGGTTGCGGTGGAACAGCAGAAGATCGAGCTCGGCACCCGCCTGCGTTCGCCAATAATAGGTTTGGGGGTTATCGAGCCAGCTCAGCAATTGCTCTGCGACGAATCCTTCCCACGAAGCGCCAAGCTTCGGGTGACCTTCGAGGCCACGTCGGTCCGTGATCCCGAGTAGCGCATGTAAGATCCCCGAGTCTCTCACGTAAACCTTGGGCGCCTTCACCTGACGCTTGCCGATGTTCTCAAACCACGGCTGAAGCACACGCACCACCAGAGCGGCCGACAGCGAATCGAGGTGCCGCCGGACGGTCGTGTGCGCCTCCCCGAGAGAATTCCCGATCTCCGAAGCGTTCCAGATGCCACCAGAGTAGTGAGCGAGCATGGTCCAGAACCGCCGCATGGTCGGTGCCGGCACGCGTATACCCAGCTGAATCAAGTCTCGTTCCAGAAATGTTCGAATGAAATCCTCGCGCCAAGCGAAGCTGAGCCGGTCCGAGCGTGCGAGAAAGGATCTGGGAAACCCCCCGCGGAGCCACAAGCGCCCGAGGTTGCGCGGAGGAATTTCGTCGAGCACGAATCCCGCTATTTCGATCAAAGCGAGCCGGCCCGCCAATGTCTCTGAACTCTGCTGAAGTAGAGCAGGTGACGCACTGCCGAGGATTAGGAATCTGGCGCGCGCCGGCTTACGATCCAGGAGCACTCTGAGTACGGGAAAGAGGTCCGGACGGCGTTGGATCTCGTCGATGACTACCAGCCCCCTCAGGGATTCGAGGGCAATCATGGGCTGCGATAGCCGCGCCAGATCGACGGGATTCTCCAAGTCAAAATAAGTGCTTCGTTCCTGAGTCGCAATAGCTCGCGCCAAAGTCGTCTTGCCGCATTGCCGTGGGCCGAGCAGCGCCACGGCCGGCGAGGCCTTAAGACCTTGAGTTATGCGGTTTAGTAGATGCTTTCTGGGTATCACAATACCTTGAATATTGAGCGCGACACGCACAATTTGCAATGTGCCGCAGGATGCGCTATCGGGGGGCGTTGGATCGGGGGCTCCGTAGAGGAGCGCGATCGCGCGATCCTCACACTGTGGAACCCAGCGGAATTCAGCGGCCTTCGATGGAATGGTCGGGGTGACAGGATTTGAACCTGCGACACTCTTGCGCACTTGGGGCACGAGCCCGATACCATGAAAACCGCGGTAATCTCCTGGATGATGGCTATGATTCTCGCTTGTCGCTACCGATGGGGAATGACCCATGACCGCTGACAAGCTCATCGCTCAGGCCCGCATGAACATGCCGCTGCCGCAACCGCCCAGCATCGCGAATGTCGAGCGCCGGCTGCGAGGCGTTCTGGGATCGCTTCTCCTCGGTAACGACTACGACGCCGACGCGAATGCCGCAGTAGCCCATCTTTGCCGCGCGATCGCGACTATCCTGACGGAGATAGAGGGTTTGCAGCGGCCGGCAATGCGCCGCTGCTTGCACTCCTGAGCCGCCAGAGATCGGCGCCGTCCGGATTTTCTACCGGTGAACGAGCTCGATGCTGCCACAGGCTATCGGCAACGTGACACGTGCCGGGCTCGGTCCGAGCGAAGCCACTGTCGATGGCAGCTTGGTGGTGGCCGGCACCCCGTGGATGTACACGACACGCCTGTCGAGATCGATCTTCCGGGTGCCGAATGCCTTGGCGAACTGGGCCCTCAGCGTCTTCAACGGCACCACCTTGTGGTAAGTATAAGAACCGTCGGCGGATGCCTTCGGGTAGACGCCGTGGGCGATATCCATCTCGGCCGGCGCGTCGTCAAACGGCACCATGGTGGTGCCGGAGGCAGGCTCGGTTTCAATCAGATCCACAATGCCGTCGCCTTTTTTGTCAGCCGACGGGGTGGCGCAAGTCGCGGAACGGCCGTCCTTGAATCCATGGAAGTGCTGCCAGTGCGTGATGTCCGGCGGCGCGCCCCTGACTTTGATGTCGATTACCAGCTCGCTGCCGCGGATCTCGAACCGGGCCACGCCGGTCGTCTTGCTGCCGACAACCGCGGCATTCATGGGGGTGAGATGGGCAACGTAGACCGCACGGACACGAGCATGCCCGGCGTCGGCTGCTACCGCGGCGGTCGAAAGTGCGAAGGTACCCGCCAACGCGGCAAATACGAAGGTCGCCGACAGTCTGGATTTCATGGCGGACTCCTCAATTGGTCGTAACCTCGAACGCATTAACGATGCGCTCAGGACTTACGCTGGCACTTAATCTACATCAAGCCGTGCCTCGGTCTCTCCAGCTGCGCGATAACGGGAGCGTCGCTATGCCTTCAACCTGGCCGAGCCGTAGATCAGATTCAGGACTTCGGTGCGGGTTGCCTGATTACGCACGAACGTGCCGCGTATCGCGCTGGTCACCATGGAGCTGCCCGGCTTGCGGATGCCGCGGATGGTCATGCAGGTATGTGATGCCTCGATGACGCAAATGGCCCCGAGTGGACGCAATCCCTCCATGATGGCATCCGCGATCTGATCCGTCAGGCGCTCCTGCACCTGCGGCCGTAGCGCGAAGGCCTCCACGACGCGCGCGAGTTTGCTGAGTCCGACCACCCGGTCGCGGGGCAGGTAGGCTACGTGAGCCCGCCCCACGAAGGGCAGGAAGTGATGCTCGCAGATCGAGTGAAACGGGATGTTGCGAAGCAGTACCATCTGGTTGTATTTCACGTGGAAGACAGTCTCGAGGTGGACACGTGGATCGAGATGCAGGCCTGCGGTGAGCTCTGCGTAGGCGCGTGCAATCCGTGATGGTGTGTTGCGTAGTCCTTCCCGATCTGGGTTCTCGCCGATGGCGATGATGATCTCGCGAACTGCGCGGGCGATCCTCGGTTGGTCCACCTCGCTGGCGGCCTCGGGTCGGCGAAGGCGGCGAGTCTTTCGCCGCAAGAGGAGGGAAGCCGCGCGCTCGTCCGCTTGCGCGGGGGCATTTGAACGGGAGGTATGGCGCGAACGCGAGCGCCGCGCGACGGTGGTTCTCTCTCGGGCCATAAGGGCTTTCCTCGAAGTTTCACGGCTTGGGTTCTGGGTGCCTGCATGTCGCGGACCCGATGCGATTAAGATGACTGCGGGTTCGCGTGCGACTCTTTGCTCCGGGGATGAAAGCATGCTCAAAACACTGCAAGGCAGAACCGCGTGGCGCCTGGATTGATTCTGCCGCCGCCGGGAGCGGATGAGAGCTATCTCGTGAGTCACGCTCGCGTCTTGCCGCTGCGCAAGCACGGTAGTCCACGTGATATTGCGGAGTCGATCGCGTTCCTTCTGCGAAGCGATTTCGTCACCGGCCAGGTGATCTACGTGGATGGAGGTAGGCATCTCGGGGAGGACCGTAATCCCGCTCGCTGAGCGGCAAAGTCAGCCGAGTCTTGCGCTTGCGCGCCGGGTGGAGGATCGCGCTGCGCGCTCCGCGCGCGCTCCTTGGGCTCAGAACTCAGCCATTCCTCGAATTCTTGTATCGCCTTCTCGAACCGTGGTCGATAGCTCGCACCCGCGGCATAGCTGCCGCGCGGGCCGATCTCCGCCCGATAAAGTCCGATCGTTCGTTCCACCCATTTACGAGTCGCCTCGTAACCGTCGCGACGGAGCAGAAATCGGATGCGTTCCGATTCGGGTCTGATATCAGCCAGCGAGGTCAACGCTGGAGCCTTTGGTGTCGGAAGGTCAGGCGGGCCCAGATCGACGCGAGGCCTGCCGACAGCGGGCCACGCGGCGAGGCGCGTCGATCGTCCACGCCGACGCGGATTACCCTGAATTCCCGGAACGATGTGCGTGCCTCATTTCCCGAGCCAACGCCAGCTGGCAGGCGCTTTGGCAGCCGCTCGCGACCATCGAACGCGCTCTGGAGCGCCAGCTGGCGCCGGAGGCGTTCCCGGTCTTCGGGCCGGGGACATTCCGGATATCCCGGGTGAAGTCCCGTCATGTGTACGCGCCACATACCGCTCTCGTCCGGGTCACCCTCGAGGGATGGAAAAACGGGCGGTCGGTCGGCGCTTGTCCGGTAGCCAAACTCCTCGGAGTAGCCGCCCGCAGGGTAGGAGTTGTGGTCCGCCTCAAGAGGTGGCCCCCGCATCTCGGGGCGGTCGGCCCATTCGGGGAAGTACCGGTGATCTTCGTTCAGACGCGGTGCCGAATCTCGCATCTGGCGTTTCCTCTAAGGTCTGCGATCGCCAATCATCGGTCGCCTCAGCACACCGCGAGGCTGCCTCAGCGAGCGCTCGAGAACGTGGCCGTTCGCATCAACGATCAGGCACAACTGCCGGTTCCCGTGAAAGAAGGTTACGCGGTGGCAGCCCGCATCATCGTCCACCCCCCGTTCCCAGCGGGACGTGAGGCGGCCGCTTCGCATGGCCTCGAGCACACCAGCTGGGTTGAGCGCGAGGTCCGAAGCGATGAGAGCCGCATCGATGCTCGCGCTGCCATTCGCTATGTTAATTTCGCTCATCACCTCTCACCTCCTCATCCGGGACCGGCCATCGCGGGTGGATTTCTCGGCGCCACGTACCCGCCGATAGGCCGTTCGTGGCGATCGATCGACTCGCACCGGCGGCAAGCCGGAATCTCCTCGGATACGGCCTCGCGTCGGCCGCGTGCTACGAGCCGCCTTGGCCGCTCGATGAGAGCAAGAATTGCGCGCGGGGCAAAATTGCACCACTCGAGACCGACGCCCTGCTCGTCCTTACGCACGACGTAGGCTGCAACGCGGTTGGAATCGTTCAGGCAGTGAAGATGCCAGTCGATCTCCACCCACACTCGGCTCAGCATCGCGAGACCCGCTTGTGTTTCGACATACGCGCCGCTCGCGCTCGCATTCTTGAGGCGCGCGAACGTGAGCAGTTGCGGTCGGCCGTCAAAGCGAACGGATGCGTCGAGAAATTGGCGTATGCCCCATCGGTGCTCCATCGCTGGTCTCCCATGTCTTTACGCCTCGATCCTGCCACTTCGGCCGGCGAAGCCAATACGCGTTTGTGCCTACTCGGAAAGCGCGTATGCTGCACGGCGGCCTCCATATGTGGCTCAACGATCTCGGGCTCGGGTTCCTTACGCCCTGGACTCTCCAGCACCGCGGGGCGGCCTTTCAGGCTCTGTGGCCCATCGAGCGCAGCCCCCGCATCGCCTATCCGAAGCCCGACGGGCAGCTCACATCCGACAGGCTCTCGTCGGTGTTCGTCTCGAATACCAATCAGGAGGAGGACCAGCCCTGTCAACTGGTGCTTCGCGATCCCTCCAAGTGGCTACCCGTCAATCTCGAGCGATACGGCGCACCGGAGCAACGCTACTGTCCCGCAGGCGTATACGAGGTCGCGCGCGGGGCGGACGGAGCGAATCCGCGGTTGCAGATCAACGCCCAGAACTGCGTTCACTGCAAAGCCTGCGACATCAAGGATCCCATCCAGAACATCGACTGGATCGCACCGGAAGGTGGCGGAGGGCCCAACTACGCCGACATGTGACCGCTTTGCAACCGCTGCGCTGGCCTGTTCGGTCAACTGCTAGGGGTGAGGGTGAAGCGCGGGCTGCGTATCCATGACCATGCGCACGAGCTGCGCGAGCGATGCGGCGTCGCTTTTCTCCATCACGCGGGCGCGGTGGATCTCGAGAGTGCGCTGGCTGACGCTGAGCTCGTGCGCCATGATCTTGTTGGGCTTGCCTTGCACCATGAGCGCGAGCACCTCCTGCTCGCGTGGAGTGAGCGAGTTCAAGCGGGCGCGGATGCCGTCTCGCTCCTCGAGGGCGGCGCGTGCTTTGGCGTCTTTCGCGAGCGCCTGCTGGATGCGATCGATCAGGTCCTGGTCGCGGAAGGGCTTCTCGAGAAAGTCATGCGCGCCATGCTGCATGGCCTCGACCGCCATGGGGATGTCGCCATGCCCGGTGACGAAGATGACCGGAATGATCGCGCCGCGCAGGTTCAGCTGCTGCTGCAACTCGAGGCCACTCATGCCGGGCATGCGCACATCGAGCACGAGGCATCCTGGCTGCGCGGGATCGTAAGCAGCCAGGAATTCACCCGCGGAAGCGAACGCCTGATTGTCGAGACCCATCGACTTCAGGAGGAAGCGCAGCGAGCTGCGCACCGACTCGTCATCATCGACCACGAACACGACGGGGTGCGATTTCTTGGCGCTCATCGAAAGACCCCCCTCATCCCGCCTTGACCTCGCGTTTCGGCGGCAGGAGCGTTGCGATCAACGCGAGGAGTTCGTCGGCCCGGATGGGCTTGCTCGCGACACGCAGGCGATCGTCGAGCTTGATGTCGCGCAGCGTCGATGAGGTATCACCGCTCACGAGCACGGCGCCCAGGGTCTGTCCTGCGAGCGCACGCACCTGCGCGATCACGTCCATGCCGGTCTCGCCTTGCTGCAGATGATAGTCGGCGACCACCACATCGATGGGAGGACCGCGTCGCGCTTCCTGTATCGCCTCGCTGAGGGAGGCGGCGCGAGCGACCGCAAACCCTTCGACCTCAAGCAGCATCGCCGTCGCATTGCGCACTCCGGCATCATCGTCCACGAGAAGGATGCGAGCCGCGCAAGACGGCTCCTGTGCAGGGAGAGCGGAGTCCGTGGCGAGCACTGCGCTGGCTGCCTTCGCGACCGCTGCAGGCAGCTCCAGTGCGAACGTCGAGCCGCGGCCGACCTCCGACTGCACCTCGAGCTTGAGGCCCAGGAGGCGCACGAGGCGCTGCACGATGCTCAAGCCCAGCCCATAGCCTTGACGCGAGGTGTTGCTCGCAACCCCTATCTGATAGAACTCTTCATAGATGTGCGGTAACTGATCGGCCGGGATGCCCACGCCGGTGTCAGCCACCTCGAGGCGCACGCCTCGCGCGGTCGGTGCGGAGCGCAGGTCCACCCATCCTCGATGCGTATACTTGATGGCGTTGGAAACAAGGTTGCGCAGGATCTGTCCGACGAGCGAGGGGTCGGAATGCGCAGCGGGCGCCGCCGCCTCGATGCGCAGCTCGAGGCCCTTGCTCGCCGCGAGGCTCGCAAACTCGGTGCGCATCTCCTCGAAGAGCGCCGCGACGGCGAAATCGGACGGGTCCGGGCGGATCGCGCCCGATTCCAACTTGCTGATATCGAGCAGCGCATTCGTGAGCCGCGACATTGCTTCGATCGCCTGACCTTGCTGGGCGACCGCCTCGATGGCGACGGGGCTGCGAACGGTACGCCGGAGCGTGCCGTTAAGGAGCGAGAGCATCTGCAGCGGTTGGCGAAGGTCGTGGCTCGCCGTCGCGAGAAAGCGGCTCTTAGCGAGATTGGCGCGGTCTGCGGCTTCGCGGGCCTGCTTGAGCTCGCTCTCAATCCGCTTGCGGTCGGTCACATCACGGATTGCGGCCGCGACGAGCAACCGCTCGCCATCCCGGATCGGGCTCAGGCTGATCTCGACTGGAATCTCCCGGCCATCCTTGTGCAGTAGACGAAGATCCAGGTCGATCCCCATGGGGCGGGGGTGTGCGTCACGGTTGTACGCGCGGCGATGCACGAGATGCAGCTCCCGGAATCGCTGGGGCATCAGAGTCTCGATGCGCTGCTCGAGGATCTCCTCCGGCAGGTAACCCGCGAGG
>JBOIAQ010000051.1:0-27814 GCA_050739115.1 Steroidobacteraceae bacterium
CAGGATGAGCTTTTTCTTGCCGGGATAGGTGTTGATGTCACCGACCGCGAAGACCCCCGGCAGACTCGTCTGAAACTTCTCGGTGTCCACCTTGAGCGCCTTCTTCTCGAGCTCCAGTCCCCATTGGGCGATGGGGCCGAGCTTCGGATGAAGTCCGAAGAAAACCAGAAGCTGATCGGCTTCGAGCGCATGCACCATACCGTCGGCCGCCTTGATGTTGACACCGCCCAGCGTCCCCTCCGCGGTGATCAGCGAATGCGGCAACGCCTCGAAGCAGCGCATGCGTCCGGCGGCCACCAGCTCCTTCATGCGGGCGACCGAGGCCGGCGCTGCGCGAAACTCCGCGCGCCGGTGCACCAATGTCACGCTTCTCGCCCGCGGCGCCAGCTCGAGCGTCCAGTCGAGCGCCGAATCGCCGCCACCGAAGATGACGAGCCGCTTGCCCTCGAGCGCGCCGACATCCTTCACGCGATAAAGAATGCCGCTGCCCTCGAAGGACTCCGAACCCTCGATGCCGATACGACGCGCCTGGAAGGAGCCGACGCCGCCGGCGATCACCACCGCGCCGGCATCGAAGCGATTGCCGGCTGCCGTTGCGATCGAGAACCGCCCATTCTCCCGGTGCGAAAACTGCATCACCTCCTGCCCGAGGTGAAACTGCGGTTTGAACGGCTTGATCTGCTGCATCAGCCGGTCGACCAGTTCCTGCGCACCGCACACCGGCAACGCCGGAATGTCGTAGATGGGCTTGTCCGGATAGAGCTCGGTGCACTGCCCGCCCGGATGCGCCAGCGAATCGACGATATGGGCGCTGATGCCGAGCAATCCCAGCTCGAAGACCTGGAACAAACCGCAGGGACCGGCCCCGACGATCACTACTTCCGCCTGGATCGGCTCGCCGCCAGACATCGAGGAATTAAGGCTCAATTCGACCCCTTTCGGGTATGCTTCTCACGCGGCAGGCGCCCGCGCTCAGCCGGCATTCTAGATCGCGCAGAAGCGCTTGGGGGAACACGCACGGTGATGGCGCAGGACTGCCGGCCCCGACACCCGCAAGTCACGCCGACCGCGGCAGGTGATTACGCCCGGCCCGCGTTCGCGTCGGTGGGGGTGTGGAAGTACTCGCTTTCCGAGGCAAGCTGGTCGATGAGCCGTCTCAGCTCCGCCATGCGCCCTTCCGCGGTGCTGATGGCCATACAGTCCTGGCAGCGCGGATCGCCACAGGGCTGGCGCGAGTACAACCAGTACTGCAAAGCGCCCGCGAGCAGACCGTCGGCAATGTCCCAGAGGTCGGCGTCCCTGTCCTTGTCGGCAAGGCGGTTGCCCAGATCGACCGCCTTGGTGAAGGCAGAGTCGAACGTGTCAGCGATCTCGGTCATGGGCCCTGCTCTCGATCATCTGGCTAGTATAAGGCAATCGCCGCATTCGTTTAGCCCGTGGGATGACGCTCGTCGGCCCCGAATCTCGGGCGGGGCTGGCTGCAAGCGTGCTCACCGGCACGGCACTTCTGAGATGACGGGCACGGATGTATGCGCCGCTAACGCGCAGACTCCGCGTCTAAGCTCGGGGGCAGCCTTGGCCTATTCGCAGGTCCGACGGCTCCGGCTTATGTCGTATGCATAAGGCAGAGCACATCGATCGGCGCCGACTGCGAGCGCGATTTGGCATCGGCACCAGGCTCACACTCGGCCTCGCCGCCGTGGCGGCGGTGGTCGTCGTGGCCCATGTGCTCGCGACTCGCACCACCCGCGCGGCCGTCGAGGCCGTTCGCAGCATGCGCACCGTGCACGAGCCGCTCGCCTATCGGGCCAGCGTGATTCTCGAGAAGCTGAGCGCATATGACCGTGCCGTCGGTGATGATCTGCAGTCGGACAACAACGGCGACTTCCTGACCCTCTCCTCGGCGGGCGATGCCCTGCAGAAGGCCGTCGACCGGTACTTCAGCGGCGCGCCGCCTCCGACTCTCGCCCCCGCCACCCAGCGGCTGCGAGCCGATCTCATCTCCCATATCCAGAATGGCCGCCAGCTTGCGTTGGATGCGGCTCAGCAGGCGCAGTGGCGCGAGCAACACTGGGAAGCGCTGGATCGTGTCTACCAACTCGTCGCGACGGCCGGCGGTATCGGGCTCACCATCCACGGCCAGGTGATCGCCCGCCCCTCGCTCTCCGCCCTCGCGACGGCCATCGACGCCGTTCGCTACAGCTACGACTCGCCCGCCGCCACCGCCGCGCGCGAGCGCAACTTCGAGGCGGTGCTGCGCGAGCACACAGCGGAGCTCTCCCGCTCACCGGGACCGGCCTGGATGGAGGTCGTGCAATCGGATTTCGCGCGCGCGGTTCGCCTGCGACGCGACATCGAGCGGCTGGATGCCAGGGACATGGCGGCCCGGCGCGCGCTGCTCGAGCAGAGCGGCATCCTGACCGCGGAAGTGCAGAGTGAGCTGCAGGCGCCGGCGCGCATCGGACTGCTCAGTGCGGCGCGGCATGCCGCCATCTCGGCCGAGGCCGCGGAACACACAGTGACCGTCTCCGGCGCGGCGACGCTCGCGGTCATGGCGATCGTCTCGGCGCTGCTCGTGCTCAGCATCAGTCTGCCCGTGCGCCGGCTCACCGCCGCCACGCGCCTGCTCGCGAGCGGCGACCGCACTGCGCGCGCCCCCCGGGGCGGCTCGGCGGAAGTCGACGAGCTCGCCGCGTCCTTCAACACCATGGCCGACCAGATCTCGCAGGCAGAGACGGAGCTGCGCGCCCATCAAACCGAGCTCGAGCAGCACGTCGCCGACCGTACCCGACAGCTGCACCATCTGGCTCATCACGACCCACTGACTCAACTCCCCAACCGGCGCCAGCTCGCGGGACGGCTGGCCGGCGCGCTCGCGCGGGCGCGGCAGACCGGCCGCCGTGTGGCCCTGCTCTTCGTCGATGTAGACAACTTCAAGTCGGTGAACGACACGCTGGGGCACAATTTCGGCGATCAGGTGCTGCAGGGCATAGCGGAGCGGCTGCAGACCGCGGCCGGCGCCAACAGTCTGGTCGCCCGCCTCGGTGGCGATGAGTTCACACTCCTCATCGAGGAGCTGCGCACGGTCGAAGAGGTGGAACGGCGCGCCGCCGCGCTGGTCGCGACCCTGCAGCAACCGCTCACCATCGAAGGCCGAGCGCTCGCAATCACCGCCAGCGTCGGCGCCAGCCTCTTTCCCGACCACGCCGACGACCCGGAGGGCCTGCTGCGCGCGGCCGATGTGGCGCTGTTCCGGGCCAAGGAGCTCGGCCGCAATCGCTTCGCGCTCTATCGCGCGGCGCTCTACGACGCGACCGCGCAGCGCTTCCGACTGGAGCAGGCGCTGCGTCAGGCGGTCGAGGCCGGGGAGCTGCTCCTCATGTTCCAGCCGGAAGTGGCGCTCGGCAGCTGCGAAGTTACCGCGCTCGAGGCGCTGCTGCGCTGGCGCAAGCCCGGCGGCCGCATCGCCACCGCCACCGAATTCATCCATATCGCCGAGAAGAGCGGCCTCATCCACGAGCTGACCGGCTGGGTGCTGCGCTCGGCCACGGCGACCGCGGCCGCATGGCGCGCCGCCGGGTGGCGGGACGCGCGTGTCGCCATCAACGTGTCACCGCCGCAGTTCTTCGAGAGCGACTTCGTGCATCAGATTGCGCGCAGCCTCGAGGCCGCGGGACTGCCCGCGAGCGCCCTGGAGCTCGAGCTCACCGAGACGGTGTTGCAGACCGGCAGTGCGACCATCGAGTCACTGCGGCGGCTGCGCGAGCTCGGCGTCTCCATCGCTCTCGATGACTTCGGTATCGGCTATTCCTCCCTGACTTCGCTCGAGCAGCTGCCCATCAACCGCGTCAAGCTCGATCGCATGCTGATCGAAGGAGTCGATTCCAACCCCCGCTCGGCCGCCATCGTCCGCTCCATCGTCACGCTCTGTCACGGACTTGGTCTGCAGGTCGTCGCCGAGGGCGTCGAGCGCCCCGCGCAGCTCGAATTCCTCGCCCACTGTGGTCCGATCGCCGTGCAAGGCTACCTCCTCGCCCATCCCGTGGAAGCCTCGAGCGCCGCCGAGGAAGCCAAATCGGCCACCGCCCGCGCCCGCAACGTGCTCAACGCCGCGCCGAAGCCGCTCCACCTGGTGGGCTCGGGCCAAAAACGGAGCCAGCCGAGTTAAGCGGCCGTAAACGCGTCACGCGCCCGCACACCGATGTCGGGTTGATCGGTAAAGAATCCATCGACCCCCACCGCCAGAAACGCGCGCAACTCGCCTCGTAGATCCAACCCCACCGGCAGGAATGCGGGCTCCGCCCGAAACGTCCATGGATGCACTCTCAACCCCGCCGCATGACAATCCGCCACCAGCGACGTCGGCGCCATCAACCCGCCGTCGGCGGCGCGCGGAATGACGAGCGCCTTCGCCGGCCCGATACACGAGGCATAAGCGGCGATCCCCTCCAGCCCCTTCGGGGTCACGAGGTCCGCGTAGGTGCGCGGATCGCCGCGTCGAGCGAGATCATAGGGCGCACCGGCCGCCTCGATCAGTTGCACCAGCGGCAAGCGGGTGAGACGGCGTAAAACCTCGAGGTTTCCCACCTCGAAGGACTGCAGCAAGGCGCCTCCCCCGGGCCCCTGATAGCCGTAGCGCTCGAGCGCCTCCACCAGCGGCTCCTCCAAGGGCAATCCGGCCTCGCTGAAATAACTCGGATGCTTGGTCTCGGGATACACCCCGATAGGCTGCGGTGGCGGCAGGTTGAGCTCCCGCGCGCGAACCTGGCGCTGCCCCTCGACCGCCCGCACCAGCGCGAGAATCTCCTCCAGCGTTGGAATCTCGAGCCTTCCGTCGAGCCGGGTGTTGCCCGACCGCAGCGCGGGAATCCGCTCGCGCGCGCCCAGCACCTTCAGCTCCGAGAGCAGAAAATCCTCCGTGAACCAACCCGTTACGGGCGCGCCGTCGATCACTTTGGTCGTGCGTCGGTCGGCGAATTCCGCGCGTCCGGCAACGTCCGTCGTGCCGCTGATCTCATTCTCGTGCCGTGCCACCAGCACGCCGTCGCGCGTGGCGACGAGATCCGGCTCGATGTAATCGGCTCCCTGCTGCATGGCGATGAAGTACGCGGCCAGCGTGTGCTCCGGCGCGTATCCGCTCGCGCCACGATGGGCTATGACGATGGGGTGTCGAATAGGGCTCATGAGGGCAATCGGCATGCCATTAAGCGGGCAAAGGCCGCTCCTTTGCCCGCGGGGTCGGGCGAACCCAGGGCGCGAAAACGGCCCCAGGCCGGTTTCAACCACTGAACACATAGGTATGGTAATTGCTAAACTGGCACGGTGCAGCTCACCGACCAGGACATCTACCTTTTTCGCGAAGGCACGCACGTGCGCGCCTTCGAGAAGCTCGGGGCCCATCCGCTGCCGCGCGGCCCCGATCGGGAGCAGGGCACTCACTTCGCCGTCTGGGCGCCGAACGCCGCGAGCGTGTCGGCGGTCGGCGATTTCAACGGTTGGAATCCCGCCGCACATCCGCTGACAGCCCGCTCCGACTCCTCGGGCATCTGGGAAGCCTTCATCCCCGGAGTGCGGCCGGGCGCGCTCTACAAGTACCACATCGTCTCGCAGCAGGCAGGCTACACGGTCGACAAGTCCGATCCCTTCGCCTTTTACTGCGAAACACCGCCGCGCACCGCTTCGATCGTGTGGGATCTGTCATACGAGTGGGGCGATGGCGAGTGGATGGGCGCGCGCGGCCACGTCAACTCGCAAGATGCTCCCTGGTCGATCTACGAGCTGCACCTCGGCTCCTGGCGGCGCAAGGCCGAGGAGCACGGCCGCTGGCTCACCTACCGCGAGCTCGCGCATGCCGTGGGCGATTACGCGGTGGAGATGGGCTTCACGCACGTGGAGCTGCTGCCCATCATGGAGCACCCCTTCTACGGGTCGTGGGGCTATCAGGTCACCGGCTACTTCGCGCCGACCGCCCGCTATGGTACGCCGCAGGATTTCATGTACTTCGTCGATCACCTGCACCGGCGGGGCATCGGCGTCATCCTCGATTGGGTACCCTCGCATTTTCCGAGCGACGAGTACGGGCTCGCCTACTTCGACGGCACCCATTTATATGAGCACGCCGATCCGCGGCAGGGCTTTCACCCGGAGTGGAAGAGCGCGATCTTCAACTACGACCGTGCCGAGGTACGCAACTTCCTCGCGAGCAGCGCGCTCTTCTGGCTCGACACCTATCACGTCGATGCGCTGCGCGTGGACGCGGTCGCCTCCATGCTCTACCTCGACTACGGGCGGCAGGCCGGCGAGTGGATCCCGAATCGATTCGGCGGCAATGAGAACCTGCCGGCCGTCGAGTTCCTCAAGCAGTTGAATCTCGCGGTCTACCGCGACCACCACGATACGCAGACCATCGCCGAGGAGTCCACCGCCTGGCCGATGGTGTCGCGGCCAACTTACCTCGGCGGCCTGGGATTCGGTCTCAAGTGGAACATGGGCTGGATGCACGACGCCCTCAAGTACCTGCAGACCGATCCGGTGTTTCGCAAGTACCAGCAAAACCAGCTGACCTTCAGCATCTGGTATGCGTTCAGTGAGAATTTCGTGCTGCCGCTCTCGCATGACGAGGTGGTCCACGGCAAGGGCTCGCTCATCGGCAAGATGCCGGGCGATGAGTGGCGGCAGTTCGCATCGCTGCGGCTTCTCTTCGGCTACATGTGGACCCATCCGGGCAAGAAGCTCCTCTTCATGGGTGGGGAGTTTGGTCAGAGGCGCGAATGGCAGCACGATGAGAGCCTGGAGTGGCACGTGCTGCAGTATCCGCTGCACGAGGGGCTGCGCCGCTGGGTACGGGATCTCAATCATCTCTATCGGGTGACGCCGGCCCTCTTCCAGCGCGATTTCACCCCGGATGGCTTCCGGTGGATCGACTGCAACAACGCCGATGAGAGCGTGATCGTTTATCTGCGCAGCGGGCAGCGCGCGCAGGATGTCGCCCTGATCGCCTGCAACTTCACACCGGTGCCGCGGGAAAACTACCGAGTGGGCGTGCCCCGCGGCGGGTGGTGGCATGAGCGGCTCAACAGCGACGCGACGCACTACGGCGGCGGTGGCATCGGCAACTTCGGGGCGATCGAGGCCTCGCCGCTGCCCTCACACGGCTTCACTCACTCGCTCGCACTGCGTCTGCCACCCCTGGCCGCGGTCATCCTGACACCCGACTGACGGCGCGAGGCCGTAAGCCTGATGACCAAGACGCGCGTCGTCATCGAAGGTCTGAGTCCGCGGGTGGACTGCGGCCGGTTTCCGGCGCGGCGCGTGCTGGGCGACAGCGTGACCGTCGAAGCCGACGTGTTCGCCGACGGCCATGATGCGGTTACCGCATCGGTGCTGTATCGGCACGAGAGCGAAACCCAGTGGCACGGCGTGCCGATGAGCTTTCTCGGCAACGATCGCTGGCAGGGGCGGTTCACCGTGCAGACGCTCGGCCGATACTTCTTCACGGTCGAGGCCTGGGTCGATCACCTCGAGAGCTGGCGCCGGGCTCTGGCGAAGAAGCATCAGGCGGACCAGGACATCGAGATCGAATTGCAGCAGGGGGCGGCGCTGGCGCTCGCCCATGCCGGGCGCGTGGCCGAGCCCGAGGCGCGTCGGCTCCGCGAATGGGCCAACGCTCTGACCGACCCGGTGCGCGAGACCGGGGAGCGCGCGCTGCTTGCGCAAAGCGAGGCGCTGTACGAGCTCACGCGGCGCAGCCCCGATCGGGAGCTCGTGCTGCGGCGCGAACCGCCGCTCGCCATCGCGGTCGATCGGGAGCGGGCACGGTTCTCAAGCTGGTATGAGATGTTTCCGCGCTCGGCCGCGCCACGCCCCGGCGAGCACGGCACGCTCGCCGACGTCGAAACACTCCTGCCCTATGTGGCATCGATGGGTTTCGATGTGCTTTATCTGCCGCCGATCCATCCCATCGGCGAGGTCGAGCGCAAGGGCCCCAACAATCGCACGGGCGCATCGCCCGGCGATCCGGGCAGCCCGTGGGCGATCGGCAGCCGACAGGGCGGTCACAAGGACGTGCACCCGCGCCTCGGCACGCTCGCGGATTTCCACCGGCTGCTCGCAAGTGCCGGGGCGCTCGGCATCGAGCTCGCTCTCGACATCGCCTTCCAGTGCGCTCCCGATCACCCCTACGTGCGCGAGCACCCGGAGTGGTTCCTGAAACGCCCCGACGGCAGGGTGCAGTACGCGGAGAATCCGCCGAAGAAATACCAGGACATCTACCCCTTCTGGTTCGAATGTGAGGATTGGCAGGCGCTCTGGGCGGAGCTGAAGAGCGTATTCGAATTCTGGATCGCCCAGGGCGTGCGCATCTTCCGGGTCGACAACCCACACACCAAACCCTTCGCCTTCTGGGAATGGGTGATCGGCGAGATCCACCGCGCGCATCCGGAAGTGATTTTCCTCGCGGAGGCGTTTACGCGGCCGAAGGTGCTGTATCGGCTCGCCAAGCTCGGCTTCACGCAGTCGTACAACTATTTCCCCTGGCGCAACAGCAAGCGCGAGATCGTCGAGTATTTCACCGAGCTCACCTCTCGACCGCTCTGCGAGTTCTTCCGGCCGAGCCTCTGGCCCAACACGCCGGATATCCTCACCGAGTACCTGCAGTTCGGTGGCCGTCCGGCCTTCGTGACGCGACTCATTCTCGCGGCGACGCTCGGGGCGAGCTACGGTGTCTACGGGCCCCCGTTCGAGCTCATGGACAACCGGCCGCGCGAGAGCGGCTCGGAGGAGTACCTCGACTCGGAAAAATACGAGCCGCGCTCATGGAGCCGCGACGATCCCGCGAGCCTCAAGGATCTCATCACGCGCCTCAACCGCATCCGCCGCGAGAACCCGGCGCTGCAGAGCAATGCCGGCCTGAGATTTCATCCGATCGACAACGAGGCGCTGATCGCCTACAGCAAGACGAGCGACGAGGATTCCATTCTCGTCGTGGTCAACGTCGACCCCCATCATGCGCAGACCGGATGGCTGCAACTCGAGCTCACCGCGCTGGCGCTGCCCGTCGATGCCCCCTACCAGATGGACGACCTCATCTCTGGCGCGCGCTTCCTCTGGCGCGGCGCGCGCAACTACGTGGCGCTCGATCCCGCGGGCACGGCGGCGCACCTGTTCCGGATCCGCCGCAAAGTGCGCAGCGAGCGGGATTTCGACTACTTTCTGTGATGTCCGGCAGGTAAATGAGCGCACTCATCGAGCCGCTGGCGTTCGCCGATGACCGCCTCTGGTACAAGGACGCGGTCATCTACGAGGTGCACGTCCGCGCCTTCTTCGACAGCACCGACGATGGCGTCGGCGACTTCCCAGGCCTCACGCGCAAGCTGGATTACATCCAGGAGCTCGGCGTCAACACCATCTGGCTGCTGCCCTTCTATCCATCCCCCGGACGCGACGACGGATACGACATCGCCGACTACCACAACATCCATCCGCAGTATGGCACGCGCCGCGAGTTCCGCAACTTCGTGCGCGAGGCCCATCGGCGGGGACTGCGGGTCATCACCGAGCTCGTGATCAACCATACCTCGGATGCGCATCCCTGGTTCCAGGCCGCACGGCGCGCCCCGCACGGCTCGGCGAAGCGCGACTTCTACGTGTGGAGCGATACGGCGGACCGTTACGCCGGCACGCGCATCATCTTCCGCGATACGGAAAGCTCCAACTGGAGCTGGGACCCGGTGGCCAAGGCGTACTACTGGCACCGCTTCTTCAGCCATCAGCCCGACCTCAATTTCGACAACCCGCACGTGGTGCGGGCCGTGACCCGTATCATGGAGTTCTGGTTGGGGTACGGCGTCGACGGCTTCCGGCTCGATGCGATCCCCTACCTCGTCGAGCGCGAGGGCACGAACAACGAGAACCTGCGCCAGACCCACGACATCGTCAAGCGCATCCGCAGCGTGATCGCCGCCAAACACCCGGACCGGATGCTGCTCGCCGAAGCCAATCAGTGGCCCGAGGACGTGCGCGACTACTTCGGCGACGGCGACGAGTGCCACATGGCGTATCACTTTCCGCTGATGCCGCGCATGTACATGGCGATCGCCCAGGAGGACCGGCATCCGATCGTCGAGATCATGGAGCAGACGCCCGACATTCCCGAGACCTGCCAGTGGGCGATCTTTCTGCGCAATCACGACGAGCTGACGTTGGAAATGGTGACGAGCCGCGAGCGCGACTACATGTACCAGGCGTACGCGGCCGATACGCGCGCACGGCTCAATCTCGGCATCCGCCGCCGCCTCGCGCCCCTCATGGAGAATGATCCCGAGCGCATCAAGCTCATGAACAGTCTCCTGCTCTCGATGCCCGGCTCGCCCATCATCTACTACGGCGATGAGATCGGCATGGGAGACAACTTCTATCTCGGCGACCGCAACGGCGTGCGCACGCCCATGCAGTGGAGCCCCGACCGCAATGCCGGCTTCTCGCGCGCCGATCCGCAGCAGCTGTATCTGCCGCCCATCATGGATCCGATCTACGGCTACGAGGCCGTCAACGTCGAGGCGCAGACGCGCGACCGCTCCTCGCTCCTCAACTGGATGCGGCGCATGCTCGCGGTGCGCAAGACCTCGCGGGCCTTCGGCCGCGGTACCCTGCGCTTCATCCGCCCGGGAAACCGCAAGGTGCTGGTGTACCTGCGTCAGTACACCGACGACACCATTCTCTGCGTGGCGAATCTCTCGCGCTCGGCGCAACCGGCGGAGATCGATCTGTCCGAGCACAAGGGCACGATCCCGATCGAGCTCCTTGGACGCTCCGTCTTCCCGCCGGTGGGTGAGCTCCCCTACCTCCTCACCCTGCCGGCTTATGGCTTCTACTGGTTCCGACTGAGCCGCGAGTCGGCGCCGCCTTCGTGGCACGATGAGCGTCTGCCGCGCGAGGACCTGCCGGTACTGGTGCTGGTGGAGGGTTGGAACAGTTTCTTCCCGGATCGAGTCGCCGCATGGCGCGCCGGCCTCGCGACACGGCTGCGCACCCAGCTCGAGAATCGCATCGTGCCGCAGTATCTGGCGCAGCAGCGCTGGTTCGCGGGCAAAGGGGCGCCGATCGCGAACGTCCGGCTGCTCGATCATGCCGAGCGTCAGGATCCGCTGCCCCGCTGGTTCGCGGGCATCTACACCGTCGAAAGCCACGGCGTGACCGACCGCTACTTCGTGCCGCTTGCGATCGCGTTCGAGGACACCGAGGAAGCGCGCTGGCGCAAGCTTCAGCCGGCGGCGCTCGCCCGGGTGCGGCAGCAGGCGACCGTCGGTGTGCTCGCGGACGCCTGTGCCGACGATGGCTTTGCGCGCGCCATCATCGATGCCATCGGCGCCTCGGCGGAGCTTCCAACCCGGGACGGCCGCGTGCGCTTCACGCCGACGGCCCTGTTCGCGGAGTTGCGCGGCGATCCGGCCGCGGAGCTCGCGGTGAGCCCGACGGGAGCACAGAGCAGCAATACCACGCTGCGGGTCGGTGAAGGGCTCTTCCTCAAGGTTTATCGCAAGCTCCAGCCCGGACTGAATCCGGAGCTCGAGATCGGGCGTTATCTCACCGAGGTGGCCCAATTCCCCAACATCGTGCCGGTGGCCGGCGCCGCGGAGTACACGGATCGCGACTCGCTCGGCTACACCGTGGCGCTGCTGCAGGCGTTCGTCCCGAATCAGGGCGATGGCTGGAACTATACGGTCGATTACCTCGTGCGCTTCCTCGAGGACCGCCGCAGCGGCGTGCCGGTGCTCGATGATGCGCACGGTCTTTACCTCTCACAGGTGCGGACGCTGGCGATTCGTACCGCCGAGCTGCATCGGGCGCTGGCGCGACCCACGGACGACCCGGCGTTTACACCCGAGCCGATCGAGGCTGCGGACATCGCCGCCTGGGGCGCGGCGACGCGCGCCGCGGCACAAGCCACCCTGAATCTGCTCGCGGAGCGGCTACCGCAGCTTCCACCACCCGTCGCGTCCGAGGCGGAGGCATTGATCGGCCAGCGCGAGACACTGCTGCAGCTCATCGGCGGCTCCACGGCCATCGCCCCCCGGGGCCTGAAGATCCGGCACCACGGCGATTACCACCTCGGGCAGGTCCTGATCCGGCGCAACGACTTCGTCATCGTCGACTTCGAGGGCGAGCCCGGGCGCACGCTGGAGGAGCGCCGCCGCAAGCACTCCCCGCTCACCGACGTGGCCGGGATGCTGCGCTCCTTCGCGTATGCGCGCCAGGCCGCGCTCGAGCGCTGTGCGCTGCAGGCGGGCGATGACTGCGGCCGATGGGAGCCGCAGCTTCAGAGCTGGGAGCAGGAAGCACGCCGTGCCTTCATCGCCTCCTACGATGAGGTCGCGAGCGCCGCCGACCTGTATGGCTCGCTCGAGCAGATGCGCCCGCTCCTCAGCCTGTTCGAGATCGACAAGGCGCTCTACGAGGTGCGTTACGAGCTCGGCAACCGGCCGGAGTGGACCCGTATCCCTCTGCGCAGCCTCCTCGGCCTTACCGGCTAGGGCGGCCTCTTGGATCAGACCTCGAGCATCCGGCGCACGGCAAATCCGCGGGAAACGCAGAAGATCGGCGCCGTCTGGCCCGGCCAGCCCTACCCTCGCGGGGCGACCTGGGACGGCGAGGGCGTCAACTTCTCGCTCTTTTCCGCCAGCGCCGAGAAGGTCGAGCTTTGCCTCTTCGACCCGACCGGTCGGCACGAGGCGCAGCGCATCACGCTGCGTGAGCGCACGGATGAGATCTGGCACTGTTATCTTCCCGAGGCGCGGCCGGGGTTGCTCTACGGTTACCGCGTCCACGGTCCGTACCGCCCCGAGCAGGGACAGCGCTTCAATCCCAACAAGCTGTTGATCGAGCCGTACGCCAAGCGGCTCGAGGGCGCACTCCTCTGGAGCGACGCTCACTTCGGCTACCGGCTGGGGCATCCGAAGGGCGATCTTTCCTTCGACAAGCGCGATAGTGCCGCCGGCACGCCGAAGAGTCGCGTGACCGACTCGGCTTTCACCTGGGGCGATGACCGCGCGCCGCGGGTTCCCTGGCACGATACGGTCATCTACGAAGTGCACGTGCGGGGACTGACCATGCGCCATCCCGAAGTGCCGCCGCCCCTGCGCGGCACGTACGCGGGGCTCGCGACGGCGCCGATGATCGAGCATTTCCTCAGGCTCGGCATCACGACCCTGGAGCTCATGCCGGTGCATGCCTTCGTCGATGACCGGACGCTGCTCGACAAGGGGCTGCGCAACTACTGGGGCTACAACACCATCGGCTTCTTCGCGCCGGAGCTGAGCTATTCGGCCACCGGGCAGATCAGCGAATTCAAGACCATGGTGAAGACGCTGCATTCAGCCGGGATCGAGGTGATCCTCGATGTAGTCTACAATCACACGGCAGAAGGTAGCGAGTTGGGGCCCACACTCTCGATGCGCGGCATCGACAACACCGCCTACTATCGCCTGAGTCCGCAGAATGCGCGCTACTACATGGACTTTACCGGCACGGGCAACACGCTCAACCTGCAACACCCGCGGGTGCTGCAACTCATCATGGACAGCCTGCGCTACTGGGTGCAGGAGATGCACGTCGACGGCTTCCGCTTCGATCTCGCCTCCGCGCTCGCGCGCGAGCTCTACGACGTCGACCGGCTGGGCTCCTTCTTCGACACCATCGGCCAGGATCCCGTGCTCTCTCAGGCAAAGCTCGTCGCCGAGCCGTGGGACATCGGCAGCGGCGGCTATCAAGTCGGCAACTTCCCCCCCGGGTGGAATGAATGGAACGACAAGTACCGGGACAGCATGCGCGCCTACTGGAAGGGGGATGAGAGCCTCATCGGCGAGTTTGCGCGCCGCTTCACCGGCTCCGCCGATCTTTATGAGGCAAGTGGTCGCAAGCCGCACGCCAGCATCAACTTCATCACCGCTCACGATGGCTTTACGCTCGAAGACCTGGTGAGCTACAGCGGCAAACACAACGAGGCCAACGGCGAGGACAACCGCGACGGAGCGAACGAGAACCGCTCCTGGAACTGCGGCGCCGAGGGCCCGACCGAAGACGCGGTGGTCCGCTCGCTGCGCGCCCGACAGAAGCGCAACCTGATGACGACACTGCTCCTCTCGCAGGGCGCGCCGATGGTGCTCGGCGGCGATGAGCTCGGCCACACGCAGCTCGGCAACAACAATGCCTACTGTCAGGATAACGAGCTTTCCTGGCTCGACTGGGAGCTCGACGCCGACAGAGAGGCTTTTCTCGAATTCACCTGCCGGCTGATCGCGCTGCGACGCCGCCATCCGGTCTTCAGCCGCCGCCGCTTCCTGCAGGGCGAAGCGACCACCGCGGAAGGCCTGCGGGAGATCATCTGGCTGAGCCCGAACGGGAGCGAAATGACGCAGGCGACGTGGAGTGTGCCGTTCGCGCGCTGCCTGGGACTCTACCTGGCCGGAGCGGCCATCGAGCGCCGCGACCGGCGCGGGCGGCTGGTGACGGACAGCAGCTTCGTGCTGCTGTGCAATGCGCACCACGAGCCGATCCCGTTCCAGCTTCCCGAGGCCCTCGCGCGCAAGGTGTGGTGGATCGTGCTCGACACCGCCACCTCGGAGGAGCCGTTCGCGCAGCGGCGTCTCGAGCAGGGCGCCCCGTGTCCGCTGCAGGGGCGGTCGCTCGCGCTGCTGCGGGAGCACGCACCGGGATGAATCGGCGGCGACACGAGATGCCCTTCGGGGCTCGGATCCTGCCGGACGGACGGGTGCGATTTCGCCTGTGGGCCCCGGCGGCGCGTCGCGTGGAGCTGGTGTTGGAATCGGATTCCGGAGCAGCGCCGTTGATCACCCCCCTGAGACCCGCCGAAGCAAGTGCGAGTGCTCCAGGAAACGGCTGGTTCGATCTCGCCACCGACGAGGCACGAGCCGGCAGCCGCTACCGATATCGTATCGACGGCGAGGCGTTGGTACCCGATCCGGCCTCGCGGCGCAACCCACAAGGGGTTCACGGACCGAGCGAAGTCGTCGACCCTGAGGCATTCGACTGGACGGATGCGGACTGGCGTGCCAGGCCGTGGCGGGAATCCGTGGTCTATGAGCTCCATGTCGGTACCTTCACGCCGCGGGGCACGTTCGCGGCCATCGCCGGCAAACTCGAGCACCTGCAGCGACTCGGGGTGACGGCGATCGAGCTCATGCCGATCGCCGAGTTTCCGGGGACGCGCGGCTGGGGATACGACGGCGTGTTGCCGTATGCGCCGGCATCGGCCTACGGCTCGCCCGAGGATCTCAAGTCTCTGGTCTGTGCCGCGCACGCACACGGAATCGCGGTGATGCTCGATGTCGTGTACAACCATTTCGGGCCGGAGGGCAATTTCCTTCACCTTTACGCGCCGCAGTTCTTCACCGAGCGGCACGCGACCCCCTGGGGGCCCGCCATCGATTTCGAGCAGCTCCGACCCCCACGGGACTTCTTCATCCAAAACGCGCTCTACTGGCTCGAGGAGTACCATCTCGACGGATTGCGGCTCGATGCGGTGCACGCGGTCTTCGACGCGAGCGAGCCGCACGTCCTCACCGAGATCGCGCACGCCGCGCGCCAGGGACCGGGCCGGGAGCGGCCGCTCTATCTCGTGCTCGAGAATCTCCATAACGAGGCGCAGCGGCTCGGTCCTGCGAACGGCCCTGACAAAATCGCCGGGAGCGATTTTGGACGGCGCGAAGCGCCGGCCCCGCAGGGGCGAGGCTCAGGAGGAGCCGAGCACAGTTTCGACGCGCAGTGGAACGATGACTGCCATCATTGCCTGCACGTGCTCCTCACCGGCGAATCCCACAGCTACTATAAAGACTTTCAGGAGCGTCCTCATTCGCTACTTTGCCGCTCGCTCGCTGAAGGGTTCGTCTATCAAGGAGAGAACTCTCGCCATCTCGGCCGTCCGCGCGGCGAGCGCAGCTCGCATCTGCCGCCCTCGGCGTTCGTCAACTTCCTGCAGAATCACGATCAGGTGGGCAACCGCGCGCGTGGCGAGCGGCTGACGCAGCTTGCCCGCCCGGAAGCGCTGCGCGCGGCGGTGGCGGTGGTGCTGCTCGCCCCGTCCCCGCCGATGCTCTTCATGGGCGAGGAGTGGGCCGCGCCCGAGCCCTTTCCCTACTTCTGCGACTTCGAGCCCGAGCTCGCGCGGAAAGTGCGGCAGGGGCGCCTGCGCGAGCTCGCGCATTTCCAGGGTTCCGTACCCGACCCGTGTGCCGAGGCGACCTTCGCCGCGGCGCATCTCGATTGGAGTCTCCTCGCCGAGCCGCGACATGCCAGGATGTTCGATCATTATCGACGCCTCCTCACCATCCGCCGGCGCGACATCGTGCCGCTCCTGCCGCGGATCATCGGTGGCGCGTGCGTCGCCTTCGATCCGGGGGGCGCCTTCGCGGTCGACTGGCGGCTGCGCGATGACGGCGTGCTGCACCTGCTCGCCAACTTGAAGGAAACGTCTGCACCGATCGTCGGCCGGCCGGCCGGTCGCATGATCTTCTCGACTCATCCCGGCATCCGGGCGGCCCTGACCCGCAACGAGCTCGCACCGTGGAGCGTCACGTGGCTCCTCGAGCGCAGCCGTGGCGCCCGCTGATGTCCCGCGCCATCCGCGCGCCACGTACCGCGTGCAGCTCAACGCGGGCTTCACCTTCAAAGACCTGACTGCGGTCCTGCCCTATCTCGCAGCCCTGGGCATCAGCCACGTCTACTGCTCGCCCTATTTCCGCGCCCGCGCGGGCAGCGGCCACGGCTACGACGTGGTCGATCACAACTCCTTCAATCCGGAAATCGGCAGCCGTGAGGACTTCGAGCGGCTCGTCGCGACGCTGCGGGTCCACGACATGGGCCACATTCTCGACATCGTGCCGAACCATGTCGGAGTCATGGGCGCGGACAACGCCGGGTGGATGGATGTGCTCGAGAACGGGCAGGCCTCGATCTACGCGGACTATTTCGACATCGACTGGAATCCCGCCAACGCGGCGCTCATCGACAAGGTGCTGGTGCCGGTGCTCGCCGACCCCTACGGGGTCGTACTCGAGCGCGGGGAGCTCAGGTTGCAATTCGAGCGCGAGCTCGGATCTTTTGCGATCCACTACCACAAGCATCGCCTGCCGCTCGATCCGCGCACTTATCCGCGCATCCTCGATGCGGTGCTCACCATCGAGCGCAATGTGCAGCTCGAGAATCTCCGCCGGCTCTTCGGCGCGCTGCCCGATCGGCGGCGACCCACGCCCGAGCGGATCAGCGAGCGCAACCGCGACAAGGAAGCCCACAAGCGGGCGCTGGCTGCCCTCGCCGCCACGGACGCCGGCGTGTCGGCCGCGCTCGACCAGGCGCTCGCCAGGCTCGCGGGTGATCCGGCCGACCCCGCGAGCTTCGATCCGCTGCACGACTTGCTCGAGGCGCAGGCGTTTCGGGCCGCCCACTGGCGAGTTGCTTCCGATGACATCAACTATCGCCGCTTCTTCGATGTCAATGATCTCGCGGCGCTGCGCGTCGAGAACGAGGCGGTGTTCGAGGCGACGCACCGCCTGGTACTCGAGCTCATCGGGTCGGGCGCGCTCGATGGGCTGCGAATCGACCATATCGACGGATTGTACGATCCGCTCGGCTACCTGCGGCGGCTGCGGGAGAAAATCGAGCGTGCGACCAACGACGGAGCCGGTGGCCGCTCGGTGTATCTCGTGGTCGAGAAGATCACCGCCTCCTTCGAGCGGCTGCCGGTCGACTGGCCGGTCGATGGCGAGACCGGTTATCACTTCGCCAACATGGTGAATCGGCTGCTCATCCACGGCGGCGGCAAAGGCCGCATGGGCAGAATCTACCGATCCTTCGTCGGCGAGCCGCGGCATTGGCCCGACATCGCCTATGAGTGCCAGCACCGCGTGCTGCGCCAGGCACTTGCCTCCGAGCTCAACATGGCCGCCAACCTCCTGGCGCGCATCGCGCATGGCGACAGGCGAACGCGCGACTTCACTCTCAACAGTCTGTGGGAGGCGCTCGCCGAGGTCATCGCCTGCTTCCCTGTGTACCGGACCTACGTGAGCGACAACGTGTCCGAGAGCGACCGCCGCTACATCGATTGGGCGATCGCGGCGGCGCGCCGCCGAGGCTCCTCGGTCGAGCAACCGGTGTTCGATTTCGTGCGCAACGCGCTGCTCCTCGAGCTGCCTGCCCAGAGCGAGAGCGCGCGCGAGCGCATGCGCCGCTTCGCGATGAAGTTCCAGCAGATCACGGCGCCCGCCACGGCGAAAGGCATCGAGGATACGGCGCTCTATCGCTTCAACCGCCTGGTGTCGCTCAATGAGGTCGGCGGCGAGCCCGATCTTTACGGCGCCAGTGTCCGCGCCTTCCACACCGATGCTCAATATCGCGCCCGACACTGGCCGAAGGAGATGCTCACGACCTCCACGCACGATACCAAGCGATCGGAGGATGTGCGCGCGCGCATCGGCGTGTTGTCGGAAATGCCCGTCGTGTGGCGCCAGGCGGTGACGCGGTGGCATCGCATGAACCGCGCGCGCCGCCGCGAGGTCGGCGGCCTGCCCGCGCCCTCACCCGATGACGAGTATCTGCTCTATCAGACCCTGGTCGGCACCTGGCCGCTCGAGAAGCCGGACGAAGCCGGCCTCGACGCCTACCGCGAGCGCCTCGAGGCCTACGTGCTCAAAGCCGCGCGGGAGGCCAAGGCACACACGAGCTGGGCGGTCGCCAATGCCGACTACGAGGACGCGCTGGTCCAGTTCGTGCGCGCGATGCTCGAGGATCGCGAGGGTAATCTCTTCCGGAGCGACTTCTGCGCTTTCAACGAGCGGGTCGTACGTTTCGGGTTGCTGAACGGCCTGTCGCAAACGCTCCTCAAGCTCACCGCTCCAGGGGTTCCCGACATCTATCAGGGCAACGAGATCTGGCACTTCTCGCTCGTCGATCCGGACAACCGCCGAGCGGTCGACTACGAGGGACGGCGGCGGTTGCTCGCGGCGCTGGCGAGCGCTCCGGCCGAGGGCCCGTTGGCGCAAGAGCTCGCCCAGAACGTCGTCGACCCGCGCTGCAAGCTCTACCTCCATGTGAGGACCCTCGAGCTCAGGCGTCGCGACCCGGAGTTGTTCGAGCGCGGGGATTACCTACCGCTCAAGGTGATCGGACGGCGCAGCCCGCACCTTTGTGCATTTGCGCGCCGGCTGGAGGGGAGACTCGCGGTAGTGCTGGCCCCGCGCCTGTATCTTAAGCTCATGGGTGCCGGCCGCGCGGCCGGCGACCTCTGGCGCCCGCCCCTCGGCCCAGAGGTTTGGGAGGACACCGCGGTGCAGCTGCCGCCCGATGCCGATGCGCCGCTGCGCGGTGTGCTGGACGGTGCACAGGTGCCGCGGATCGAGGCTGAGGGACGGCCGGGGATCAGCGTGGCAATGGCCCTACGCTCATTCCCGGTCGCGCTGCTGACGAGCGGGATTTGAAACCGGCCTCGGAGTCAACCGCGGCGCACGTCGGGCGTTTCATTCCTCCGCGGGATAGATGGAGCCCCTCGCATGTCATGCTCAAGATCCTGTCTTCGGGCCGCCTGGCTGCTCCTCGGCGCCGCCCTCCTTGCCTCCTGCTCGGGCATCCCGCTCAAGCAGCGCGAGGCCGCCGAGCGCAGCCGCTTCGAGGCCTATGCCGGCAAGCCGGTCGATCACTTCACCTGGCTCACGCATTACAACGGCTGGGAGCCGATCTCGCCCGATCAGCTGGTGGTGTGGACGGACATCAACGATGCCTACCTCATCACCGTTTTCCATCCCTGCGTCGATTTGATGTTCGCCCGTAGGATCGGACTCACCTCCAGCGGCGACACCGTCTATGCGCATTTCGATGCGGTCAAAGCCCAGGGGTGGCGGTGCATGATCAAGACCATACAACCGGTCGATTACCTGCGC
Source organism: Steroidobacteraceae bacterium (assembly GCA_050739115.1). Lineage (GTDB taxonomy): Bacteria > Pseudomonadota > Gammaproteobacteria > Steroidobacterales > Steroidobacteraceae > 13-2-20CM-66-19. Next base: position 19,947 of record JBOIAQ010000051.1, read on the forward strand.
ATGCAACGGGACCTGCGCGAGCAACGCGCGGCCGAGAAGGGTCAGCGTCAGCGATAACCTCGCGCCTGCAGCGTGAAGAGACGCGCGTAGGTTCCGTCGAGATGCATCAGCTCCTCGTGGCTGCCGTGCTCCACGATGCGGCCGCCATCGAGGACCACGATCTGATCGGCCATGCGCACGGTCGAGAAGCGGTGCGAGATGAGGATGGTGATGCGCTCGCGCGCGAGCTGCCGGAAATGCGCGAACACTTCGGCCTCCGCCTGTGCGTCGATGGCCGAGGTCGGCTCGTCGAGCACCAGGATGTCGGCGCGAGTGCGCATGAACGCGCGCGACAAGGCCACCTTTTGCCATTGCCCACCGGAGAGCTCGCGGCCGTCCTGGAACCATTTGCCGAGCTGGGTGTGATAGCCCTCGGGCAGCGTCTCGATGAAATCGCTCGCCCTCCCCTTGACCGCCGCCTCGCGCCAACGCTCCTCGTGATCGAAGTAGCGCTCATCGCCCGCGCCGACGTTCTCGCCAACCCGCATCTGGTAGCGGGTGAAATCCTGGAAAATCACGCCGATCCGCTCGCGTAGCGCCCCCTCCTCGAAGCTCGCGAGGTCCTCGCCATCGAGGAGGATGCGGCCGCTCGTCGGCGTGTAAAGCCGCGTCAGCAGCTTGATGAGAGTCGTCTTGCCGGAGCCGTTCTCGCCCACCAGGGCAAGGCTCGTACCGGGCTGCAGATGCAGCGTGACATCCTCGAGCGCCGGGCTCTGCGCGCCGGGATAGGTGAAGCTGACATTTTCGAACCGAACGCCGTCCTGCGGGTGCGGGCCGCGCGCCACGCTGCCGGTGCGCGGCGGCACCTCGGTCTCCAGGTACTCGTACAAGGTTGAGAGGTAGAGGTTGTCCTCGTACATACCGCCGACGGCCGACAACACGGCTGACACCGCCGACTGGCCCTGTCGGAAAGCGAGAAAGTACATCGTCATCTGGCCCAGAGTGATCGCCCGCCTGATGGTGCTGACCGCGATCCAGGCGTAAGCTGCGTACACCGTCACCGTCCCGATGAGCCCGAGGCCGAAGCCCCACGCGCCGCTGCGCACCGTCAGCGCGCGATCGGCGTCGTACAGCGTGTGGAAGATGTCGCGGTACCGCTGGAGGAGCCGCGGCCCGAGGCCGTAGAGCTTGACTTCCTTGGCATGATCCTCGCGCGCGAGCACCGTCTCGAGGTAGGTCTGCATGCGCGTCTCGGGCGAGCGCCAGCGGAAGAGGCGGAACGCATCCCCTGAGAATTTCGCCTCGGCGATGAAGGCCGGAAGGCCCGCGAGCAGGAGCACCGCGACCGCCCAGGGCGAGAAGCGCGCGAGCAGCACGGCGTAGCTGGCCAGTAGGATGCCATTCTGCGCGAGGCCGAACGTACCTGTGACTAAGCTGAGAGGCCGGCTGGAGGCCTCGCGGCGGGCGCGTGTCAGCTTGTCGTAGAACTCGGAGTCTTCGAACTGACGCAGCTCGAGGGTGAGCGCCTTCTCGAGAATCATCTCGTTGACACGCTGGCCGAGCTGCACGCGCAGTAGAGACTGCGCGAGTGAGAGGCCGCGCTGGGCGGCGGCAATGGCGGCGACCAGGGCGCCTTCGAGGACGACGAGCCCAATCACGTGGCGGGTATCGACGCCGCCCGTGCGGATCGCGGCGACCACCGCATCGACGATCAGCGAGCTGATGTAGGCGACTGAGGCAGGCAGCACGCCGGCAACGAGCGTGAGGCATGCGAGGACGACGGTCAGCGGGCGGTTGCTGCTCCAGACGAGCCCGATGGCGCGGCGGCTGTAACTGAATACGCCGAAAAACCCCCGCAGAGTGAGCTGATCGGGTGCAGCGGCAGGGTGGGCGCGAAGACGGCCTGGCGAGGCGACTGACATTCAGCGTCAGTCTGGGGGCGCCGCGCCCCGAATCCAATAGCCTACTGAAACAGGACGTTGCGCTTCTCGGCCACGGCGCGCTCGGCGATGAGGAAGGCGGCGGCGTTCCAGGATTGACCGGGCATGCCGCGGGGCCTCGCGTTCGTGCCGTGCAGCCATTCGGTGAAGCCCCAATTTCGCAGCGCGCACGCCCGGGCGAGCTTCTCCAGCTCGAGCCGCGCCTGGGGCAGACGGCCGGCGGCGGCCAGCGCAGCGATCCAAGAGCCGCCGACCATCGGCCAGATGCCGCCGTTGTGATATTGCCAAACCTCGTTCTGCCGGTGGCGAGCCATGTATGGACGCCAGAGGGCGCTGCCGCAACGCATCGAGGATGCGGCGGCTCGCCGCAGGATTCGCAAGACCGCACAGCACATATTCGCTGAGGAGGCGCGCGCGGCGATAGCGAGCCAGACCGGCGGAAAACAGGTGGAACAGGCCGTCGAAGTTATCGCGCGTTTCCCCGGCGCGCTCCAACCCGTAGCGGCGCTTGACGGCATACCACAGCGCGTTGCTGTAGAGCACGCGTGCCCGCGGCGCACGATGCTCGAGGAAGTCGCGCGCGAGCAGCCATCAGAGAGGCGAGTCGGTGCAGCCGAGGTGCCATGCCGATCGAATCGCTCAGATGGCCGCATCGCGCCCGAATAGGGCGGTGTAACCCCGCCGTCGCGCGCGCTCCGCGGCGGAGGCCGCGAGTATGCCCGCAGGGGTGAGGTTCCGGTGCAGGAGCGCGATGGCTCTGCCGTGGCAGGCGTCGATCAGCGTCTGCCCATCGAGGGCACTCGTCGGCCTGGGCATGGCGGGGATCATACCGGCCCGCGCACGGTCCTGATATAATCGAAAGTCTTTGTCACCGGTTGGACGGGCCTCGCCCCGAGCCCCGCCATCGCGAGCTCCGATGTCCCAGGAAACCCCAATTCGCAACATCGCCATCATCGCGCATGTCGACCACGGAAAAACGACCCTGGTCGATTGCCTGCTCCGTCAATCCGGCACCTTCGCGGCGCACGAGAAACTGACGGAGCGGATCATGGACTCGAACGACATCGAGCGCGAGCGCGGCATCACCATCCTCGCCAAGAACTGCGCCATCGAATATGGCGGTACGCGCATCAACATCGTCGACACCCCCGGGCATGCGGACTTCGGCGGCGAGGTCGAGCGTGTTCTGTCGATGGTGGATGGCGTCCTGCTCCTCGTGGATGCGGTCGAAGGGCCGATGCCGCAGACGCGCTTCGTCACGCGCAAGGCGCTTGCTCTCGGCCTCAAGGCAATCGTGGTGGTCAACAAGATCGACCGCCCCGGGGCGCGCCCCGGCTGGGTGGTGGATCAGACCTTCGAGCTCTTCGATCGGCTAGGCGCCAACGACGAGCAGCTCGACTTTCCGGTCATCTACGCCTCGGCGCTCCAGGGCTGGGCAAGCACCGATCACCTCGAGCGCCGTCCGGACATGTCGGCCCTCTTCGAGGCGATCCTCACCCACGTGCCGCCGCCCGCCGCCGATTCGGGCCTGCCCCTGCAGCTGCAGATCTCGACGCTCGATTACAACAGCTACGTCGGCCGCATCGGGATCGGTCGCATCCGCCGCGGCTCCGTACGGCCTGGCCAGGCGGTCGTGCTCCGCTACGGCGAGGAAGACCGTGGCCCGGGCAAGATCGGCCAGGTGCTCACCTTTACCGGGCTGGAGCGCCGTCCCGTGGCGGAAGCCGCCGCCGGGGACATCGTCGCGATTACCGGTGTGGAAGGCGTGAACATCGGGCTCACCGTCTGTGACAGCCAAGCCCCCGAAGGCCTGCCGCCCATCCGCGTGGATGAGCCCACGCTCGCCATGAATTTCCAGGTCAACACCTCGCCCTTCGCGGGTCGGGAAGGCAGGTTCGTGACCAGCCGGCAGCTGCGCGAGCGCCTCTATCGCGAGCTGCAGAGCAACGTCGCACTGCGCGTCGAGGATACCGAGGAGCCGGACGTATTCCGCGTCTCCGGCCGCGGCGAGCTGCATCTGACCATCCTCATCGAGAACATGCGCCGCGAGGGTTACGAGCTCGCGGTATCACGGCCCCAGGTGTTGACGCGCGTGGTCGACGGCGAGGTGCATGAGCCTTACGAGGCACTCACGATCGATGTGGAAGGTGCGCATCAGGGTCCCGTGATGGAAGCGCTCGGCAGCCGCCGCGCGGAGCTGACCGACATGGCGGTCGATGGCAACGGACGCGTACGCCTCGACTACCGCGTGCCGGCGCGCGGGCTGATCGGCTTTCAGGGAGAGTTCATGACTCTTACCCGCGGTACCGGGCTCATCAGTCATATCTTCGATGGCTTCGCGCCGGTGAGGGGTGAGATCCCCGATCGGCGCAACGGTGTGCTGGTGAGCAACGAGGAAGGAGAGGCCGTCGCCTATGCCCTCTTCAACCTGCAGGAGCGAGGCAGGCTATTCGTCAGCCCTGGCGAGAAGCTCTACGAGGGCATGATCGTCGGCATTCACAGCCGCGACAACGACCTCGTGGTGAACCCCATCAAGACCAAAAAGCTCACCAACATCCGGGCAGCCGGCAAGGACGACGCCATTCTGCTCACCCCGCCCATCGCGCTGACCCTCGAGTACGCCGTCGAGTTCATCGCCGACGATGAGCTGGTCGAGGTCACACCGCACTCCATCCGGCTCCGCAAGCGCTTCCTCAAGGGGCAGGACCGCAAACGCGCGGAGCGCCAGGATGCGGCGCTCACCGCCTGAAGTGGTATCCTACGGACGCCATGTCAACCGCCGCCGATGACACCAACCTCGCGCTCTTTTGCGACTTCGAGAACATCGCGCTCGGCGTACGCGACGCCCGCTATGCCCAGTTCGACATCACGCGGGTGCTCGAGCGGCTGCTGCTGAAGGGCTCGATCGTCGTCAAGAAGGCCTATTGCGACTGGGAGCGCTACAAGGATCTGCGGGCCGGGATGCACCATGCGGGCTTCGAGCTGATCGAGATTCCGCACGTCAAGCAATCGGGAAAGAATTCCGCTGATATCCGCATGGTGGTCGATGCGCTCGACCTCTGCTACACCAAGCCCCACGTCGACACGTTCGTCATCATCAGCGGCGACTCGGATTTCTCGCCGCTCGTGAGCAAGCTGCGCGAGAACAACAAGGGAGTGATCGGCGTTGGCGTGAAGAACTCCACCTCCGACCTCCTCATCGCCAATTGCGACGAATTCATCTACTACGACGACCTGGTGCGAGAGCAACAGAAGCCGCGGCGAGCGCCCCGCAAGCGGGCGCATGCGGCCGACAGCGCGCACGGCGCCCCCGAGGCGAAGGACGGCGAGCATGGCCATCTCGAGGAAGACCGTAAGCAGGAGGCGTTCGACCTCGTGCTCGCGACGCTCGATGCGCTGCTCGCGGAGCGCGGCGCGGAGGACAGGATCTGGGGCTCGATGGTGAAGCAGACTCTGAAGCGCCGCCGGCCGGGATTCAACGAGACCTATTACGGCTTCCGCTCCTTCAACAAGCTGCTCGAGGAAGCGGCGCAGCGCCACCTGCTCGCGATCGAGCGCGACGAGAAGTCAGGCGGCTACGTCGTCCACGCGGCGGAGAGCACAGGTTGAGGTCGGCGGCGGCCTGAGGTCGACCGGCGCGCGCCCGGCGCAGGATCGATCCCGCGCATTGGCCCTACTGCGCGTCCTGCCGTTGTCCGTTCTCGATCAGTCGGCCGAGATATCGCTTGAGGCTCTCGATTTCCTCGGGAGTGAAGCCCGTCAGGTGGCGCCGCAACGCTCGCCGCAGCATCGGCCGGATCTTCGGGATCAAACTCCCGCCGGCGCCGGTCAGGCGCAGGAACACCAGGCGACGATCGCTCGTGCCGCGCTCTCGAGTCACGAGCCCCTTCTGCTGCAGCCGATCGAGCATTCGCGTCATCGAGCCCGTATCCTGGTGCAGCGCGCGGCAGAGGCTCGCAGCGGTCTCGGCGCCGCTGCCCGCGAGGTTCTTCAGCACCTCGAACTGCGCGCCCGTCACACCGAAAGGCTCGAGCTCGGTATCGAAGCTCGCGAGGAGCGAGCTGCGCGCGCGGGTAATGAGGGTACGCACACCGGGTGCCTCTTCCGGGGGATGGGCTTCGGGCGCACGCTCGGCTTTGATGGGGCGCGGCCGGGTCATGGCCAAGCGGGCTTGGACCCGCGCCGTTGCGCCCGGGGTGCGGCTCCTGCCGCGTGAACCTGTCGGGCTGTCGACCATTGCTTGCTATTGAGGCGGTCGCCGGTAAGATTGCTGCTCGCGAGACTACTGCCGCGCGGGTCACTGCTGTGGCAGTCATTTTTTCTCATGCTCCCGATGTGTTTGTCAAGAACTCTGAAGAGGCCGGTTTGCGGCGCCCTGCTCGTGGCGGCCGTCACCTCGCTCGCGGCCTGCGGCTCATCGGCGAAGACGTCCCCGCAGACCACAGCGTCAGCGCCGCCGCCCGTAACCGTGGTCAGGGTCGAGCCGGGGGACGTGGCGCTGACGAGCAGCTTCACCGGGCGTCTCTCGGCGTATCGCGAGGCAAACGTGCTCGCCCGTGTCTCGGGCGTCCTTCTCAAGCGGCTCTACACGGAGGGCTCCAAGGTGAAAGCGGGACAGCCGCTGTTCGAGATCGATCCGGCGCCCTACAGGGCCACGCTCGATGCGGCCCTCGCGGCGCTCGCGCAGTCACAGGCGAATGCCGCCAACGCGCATGCCAACGCGCAGCGCGATCGCGATCTCATCTCGAGCCACCTCGTGTCGGAGCAGCAGCTCGATACGGACGAGGCGGCCGAGCGCTCCACCGCCGCTGCCGTGAAGCAGGCCGAGGCGAATGTGGAGACGGCACGCATCAACCTCGGCTACACCGACGTGACCTCCCCCATCGCGGGCATCGCCGGCGAGCAGCAGGTGACCGAGGGAGCGCTCGTGGGCCAAGGCACGCCGACGCTCCTCACCACGGTGGACCAGATCGATCCCATCTACGTCAATTTCGACGAGCCCTCGACACAAATCGAGCAGCTCTCGAGTCTGGTGCAGTCGGGCCACATCAGGAGGGCGAACGGCAGCGAAGCAAGGGTGCAGCTCACCCTGCCCGACGGCACGCCATACGGACTGCCGGGAATGCTCGATTTTCGCGCCGCCACTGTTGATCCGACCACCGGCACCGCGGCGCTGCGCGGCATCATTCCCAACCCTGATCACAGCCTGCTGCCGGGGATGTTCGTCGGTCTGACTCTGACGGTCGGATTTGCGACGCATGCCTTTCTCATTCCGCAAGGTGCGCTGCAGCGCGACGCGGAAGGCGCCTATGTGCTCACCGTCGATCCGGAAAGCACAGTTGTCCTGAAGCGGGTCCAAACCCAAGGCGCCTCGGGCCCGGACTGGATCGTCTCGAGCGGCCTCGTGGCGGGCGATCGCATCATCGTGGCCGGGATCCAGAGCGCGCATCCGGGTGCGAAGGTCGCCACCACTTACGAGCCCGCGCCCACGCGCAGCGCTGCCGCCGCCGGCTCGACATCGGCAATCGGCATGCCGGCACCGCCCGCCATGATCGAGGCGCAACGCTAGGGAGCTGCGAGTGCCGCAGTTTTTCATCGACCGGCCGGTCTTCGCCTGGGTCATCGCGCTGCTCGTCATGCTGATGGGCGGCATCGCCCTTTCGCGCCTGCCGAGCGACTCCTATCCCGACATCGCGCCGCCGCAGGTCAACATCTCGGCGAGCTATCCCGGGGCGAATGCAAGCACGGTCGAGACCACCGTCACCCAGGTGATCGAGCAGCAGCTCACGAGCATCGACAATCTGCTCTACTTCACCGCACAATCGAGCTTCGGCCAGTCGCAGATCACCCTGACGTTCCAGTCCGGCACCGACCCGGACATCGCCGAGGTGCAGACGCAGAACCGCGTGGCGCTCGCCGACCCGCTGCTTCCGGCCGAGGTGACTCAGC
>JBOIAQ010000052.1:0-27065 GCA_050739115.1 Steroidobacteraceae bacterium
TCCCGGCACAGACCAGACTCACCACCGCGGCCGCCACCTTGCCGAGCGCGCTCTCGGCGAGCCCCTGCACGGTGGGTGCCGAGCGCTGGCTCTGCCAGCCGGCGTAGCGCGTTCCCTCATATTCGAGTCCGACCGCGATCCGCGTCATACCTGACGCCTGGGCAATACCTAACCCGGGAGCGACTCCATCAGGCGCTCGGCCTCCTGACGCTGTGTCGCCGAGCCCTCGTGCATGACTTCCTCGAGGATGTTGCGAGCCCCTTCGGGGTCACCCATATCCATGTAGGCGCGCGCCAGATCGAGCTTGGTGCCGACCTCGCTCAGGGTCACAGGCTCGAGGTCCGGCAGCGCGAGATCGTCCGATGACAGTTTCTGGGTCGCCGCGAATGCGGCATCCGGCACGGTCGCCGTGCCGACGTCGAGGTCGATATCGGTGCCGTTTGCCGGACGGGACATCTCCTCCGCTGTCTCGTTGCCGAGCTCATAGTCGACACCGCCCGACTCGAGCGCGCTGAGGCGCGAGGTGGCCGCCGCGTCATGGCCGTTCTGTCGACCGTCGGACTCGGACAGCACCGCCTCGAGCTCACTGTCATCGATCTGCCAGGCATTGGTCGTCCCGGTGGGCTCGACCGGCCCGGTGGCGCGCTCGCTCGCCTGCTCCATGACTCTGCGCGAGCGCTCATCGAGTCCCGCGACCAGTGTCGGGGTCTCCGACGAGCCCTCCGCGGGCGCTGCGTCCGCACCCGGCTGCTCGGTCTCGAACGCGCCGAGATCCAAGCCGAGATCATCGATCGCGAGCTCCGCGGTCTGTTCGGCAACGCCGCCCGTCTTCAGCGCCGTCTCGACCTTCTGCTTGATGGTCGGGTGCTCCGCCATGTGGAGCGCCGGCTGCTCGACGGTCGGACCCTCGATTTCGGTCCCGAATTCTCCCGTCGGCTCATCCCTGCCGGGCATCGTGGCCGTCATTTCCCGGGTGATTTCCCGCGTCATCTCCCGCGTCGAGCCTGTCGTGCTCATTTGCCGCGTGGAGCCCGTGGCGCCGTCCATGAAGTGGTTGTCAGTGAGCGCCAGATTGCGATCGGTGGCGCTACCGGGCGCGGCAGCCGCCGGCTCGCCCTCTCCAAGCGCCGAGCCGATATCGAGATCGAGATCGAGCGCCTGCGTTTGCTGGGTGCGCCCTGAGGCGACGTCGAAGTCGAGGGCGGCGTCGACAGCGCCCTGGTCGCCCGCGAGGTCGAGATCGACACCCGCCGATGCCGCACCACTCACCGCCCCGCCGCCCGCGAACAGCGGATCCTCCGGCGCGAGCTGCTTGCCCATGATGAGGATTTTCTCCCACTCGCCCGGTGCAGCCTCGGCGCGGGTGTCAGCCAGCTCGCGCGCGGTCTGCAGAAACTGCTCCTTGTTGCCCCAGACGAAGAAGACCTCGAGGAGCTTCAACTTCAGATCCCGACGCTCGGGCTCGCGCGTGACGGCAATGCGGATGAGGTCGGCCGCCTGATCGTACAGGCCGTAGGCCATGTGGAAATCGGCCTCGGCCAGCGGATCACCCTGCTCGAGGTTGAGCGCCGTCTCGCTGCTGATCGTCTGATCGGACGCGGTGGCGCGCGATGCGACCGCCGCCGGAGCCGCGGCGAGCCGTGGCCGCTCGTGTGTGCCGGATTCCTCCACCACGAAGGCATCGTCATGCGCCGCGGACATCGCGGGCATCGGCACCGTGTCGGAGGTCGAAGGCTCGTGCCTGGTGTACGGCGACGGTGCCGCACCGGCGGCGGCAAGGCGGCCGAGGGAATCATCGAGGTCCGACTGCCGTCGCGAGCGCCAGATGCGCGAGGCGAGATAGCCGAGCAGCGCCACCAGAAGGAGCGCGATCACCCACCAGTAGCTCGCGAGAGTCGCGCCGAGCGAGCCGCTCGAGGAACGCTTGATCGTGCCTTTCACCGGCGCCGGATGCGCCACTTGCGGTCGAATCGCCGGTGCATGCTGCGGCGCCGGAGCGGTCGACACCGGCGGCGGAGCCGCGGCCTCGGTCGGAGGCGCTTGCGCAGGCGCCGGGGCGACGCTCGGCGGCGGGCTCGTGACCGAGGGATGGCCGGCAGTAGCCGCGGTCGCGGGGGCGTTTGCTGCCAGCTGAGCCTGCATGCTCGCCAGCTGGGCGTCCTTCAGTTGCAGCAGGCGTTTCTCGTCCGCGAGCTGCGTCTGCAATGTTTGAACCTGCGACTGCAGCGCCTTTACGTTGCCCGCCGAGGAACCCGAGGTTGCCGGCGAGCCGGAAGCTGCCGTGCCGCCGGGCGGCGCCACCAGCCGCAGTCGCCCGGGGCCGCTCGCCGTGTTGGCGCTCGCTCGCGAGCTGCCGTGCCACGCCGCGTACTGGCGGTGGATCTCGGCTGCTGCGCTCGCGGGTGATATGTCCGCAATCGCTGCACTATCGGGAACGCGCAGCACGGCACCCGAGCGCAGGAGATTCATGTTGTGATCGAAGGCATCCGGGTTCGCCTGATAGATGGCGACCATCCAAGAGCGGGTCGGTCCGGACTCGAGGCCGGCGCCGCTCAGGCGATTGGCGATACCCGACAGGGTCTGCCCGCGCCGCACGACGAGCGACTGTGGCTGGCCGCCCTCGTTGGCGGGCGGCGGGGAAGCGCCGTTGGCGGAGGACTCGGTGGTCGCGGATGTTGCAGCGGGGGTCGGTGCCGAGGTTTCGGCCGGCGCACTCTGCGAGCGTTGAATCGCCCCCTCGCGCCGGGCCGTGCCGGTGACCGCCGGTGCAACTGCCGCGGTGGCCGCCTGCGCCTGTTGGGGCACGTACACGGGCGGATCGAGCAGCACGGTGTATTCGCGGATCAGATGACCGCGATCCCAATTGGCCTCGACCAGCAGCGTCAGCACCGGCTCGGTGACGGCTTGATCGGAGGACAGCTCCACCACCTCGCGACCCCCGGCGGTGCGCACCGTCTTCAGGTGCACCCCGCTCAGGAACTGCGGCCAGCTAAGACCGTACTGCGCGAAAGTGTCACGCGACGCGACCCGCACATGCAGGTTCTGCAGTGCATCGGGCGAGGCGTCGAGCAGCTCGATTTGCGCCTTGAGGGGCTGATCGAGAGGCGACAGGAGACGGATGTCCCCGAGGCCGAGGGCGAACGCCGCTGAAGGAGCGACCAGCAGCAACGCCACCGCCCAGCTTGAGCGTTTGGCGACCATTACGACACCCCGGAAGGCATCAGTGAATAAAATATATTGTAAAAACAATAGGATGGCTGCATTTGGGCAAGCTCATCCAATTGGGCCGGCAATATAACTTAATTGGGCGGAAAGCCAAAGCGCCCGCAGCACGGAATAAGAAAAAAGGTACCCACGACCCATAAGTTAAGTCCTACTGTCGATGGCGGAATATTTACGCACGAGCAAGACATAAACTGTGTCGTATATCTAAGACTACGAGGCCGAGGGACCGCCTCGCCCGTCAATCACCCGCTTTCGGACCGCGGGCGATATCTGGGGTGGTGGAGCGCACGTCCGCGTTCTGCGCCCGGTGGCGCAGGTAGTGGTCCATCAGCACGATCGCGAGCATGGCCTCGGCGATGGGGGTGGCCCGCAATCCCACGCAGGGATCGTGGCGGCCCGTCGTGACGATTTCCACGGGCTGTCCGGCAGTATCCACGGTCCGGCCCGGTACCTGGATACTCGAGGTCGGTTTCAGGGTGAGATGCGCCACGATGTCCTGACCGGAGGAGATGCCGCCGAGGATCCCGCCGGCGTGATTGCTGGTGAAGCCCTGCGGCGTGAGCTCATCACGATGCTCGCTGCCACGCTGTGCGACCGATGCCGTCCCGGCGCCGATCTCCACCGCCTTGACGGCATTGATGCCCATGAGCGCAGCCGCGATCTCGGCGTCCAGCCGCTCGAACACCGGCTCCCCAAGGCCCGGCGGCACACCGCTCGCGATCACGGTCACGCGGGCGCCGATCGAATCGCCGTCCGAGCGCAGCTTCCAGATGAGCGCCTCGAGCTCCTCCACCCGCGCCGGATCGGGGCAGAAGAAGGGGTTCTGATACGCGAAGGCCGGATCGCGCGCCTCCAGGGCGAGCGAGCCGACCTGACTCAGATAACCGTAGATCCTGACCCCCAGCCGCAGCGCGAGATACCTGCGCGCGATCGCGCCCGCCGCGACGCGCATCACCGTCTCGCGCGCGGATGAGCGTCCGCCGCCGCGATAATCGCGGGTACCGTACTTCTGCTGATACGTGTAATCGGCATGGCCGGGCCGGAAGCGGTCCTTGATTTTCTCGTAATCGCGCGAGCGCGCATCGGTGTTCTCGATGAGGAGCCCGATGGGCGTGCCGGTGGTGCATCCCTCGAATACACCCGAGAGGATCCGCACCTGATCGCCCTCGCGGCGCTGGCTGACGAATTGGGACGTGCCGGTGCGGCGCCGATCGATGTCCTGTTGGATGTCTGCCTCCGACAGTGCGAGCCCCGGCGGACAGCCATCGACGATGCAACCGAGCGCGGGACCATGGCTCTCGCCGAAGGTCGTCACCGTGAAGAGCTTGCCGATGCTGTTGCCTGACATGCCGCGAATTACCTGGTTGCCTGAAGTTGCTCGGCGGTGAGGAGGAACACGCCACCGCCGCCGCGCTCGAATTGCAGCCAGAGGAACGGCAGCCGTTTGAACGCCCGGCGTACGGCCGCCTCGGTGTTGCCGACCTCGACGATGAGCAGACCCCCGGGCCGCAAATGGCCGCCTGCCTCCCGTAGGATCACCCGCACCGAATCGAGGCCATCGCGGCCCGCGGCGAGCGCGAGCGGCGGCTCGTGACGATACTCGGGCGGGAGTCCTGACATTTCCCGCCGCCCCACGTAGGGCGGATTGACCACGATGATATCGTAGCGCTCGCTCCGGAGGGCACTGAAGTGGTCGGATCGAACGAGGCGTACGCGCCGCCCGACCCGATGACGGCGGACGTTGATCGCGGCCACCTCGAGCGCCTCGGGCGAGATATCGAGCGCATCGACTCGCGCCCGCGGCAGCGCTTTCGCGCAGGCAATCGCGATGCAGCCCGAGCCGGTGCCGACATCGAGGATCCGACGCACCCGCCGCTCATCGATCCACGGCGCAAACCGTCGTTCGATGAGCTCCGCGATCGGCGAGCGCGGGATCAGCACGCGCGGGTCGACATGAAAGGGCAGCCCCGCAAACGATGTCTCACCGGTGAGATACACCGCCGGTATCCGCTCCTCGATGCGCCGTGTAATGAGCGCGTGCACGCGCTCGACATCGCGACTGCCGATGCGCCGCCGGTAGATCGCCTGATCGCCGGCATGCGGCAGACGCAACGCATGCAGCACGAGAACGGCGGACTCATCCGCAGCGTTGGCGGTCCCATGCCCGAAGAAGACGCCCGCGCGGCGCAGCCGCCGCGCGCCCCGCTCGATGAGCTCGAGAACGGTTCGAGTGGTGCGCCTGGCTTGGGGCCGAGTCATGCGCCGTCCGCCGTTTCGCCGCGAGGCCCTCTGAGACCAACCCTATGGGATAATGCCCGCATGACTGCTCGACTCTTCTGGATCCTCGTGGGCCTCGGCGCCCTCTGCGCGGCACTCGCCGGATTTCTGCTCGCGGCGCAAGTTGACAACTCCAGGCCGGTGCTGGCAAGCGGCACCTGGCTGCCCGATCCCAGGCCCATCGCCGAGTTTCACCTGATCGACAGCGAGGGCCGTCCCTTCACCCGCGCGGCCCTTCTCGGGCACCCGACGCTGGTCTACTTCGGCTTCACCCATTGTCCGGACGAGTGCCCGGATACGCTTGCCGCGCTCGCACGCATCAAGAAGCAGGCGAGCCTGCGTGGTCTGCAGGTGCTCTTCGTCACGATCGACCCGCAGCGCGATACGCCCGCGGTGCTCGCTCCATACCTGCGGCACTTCGACCCGAGCTTCGTGGGACTCACGGGCGATCCCGCCGAGATCCGCCAGCTCGCGGCCAGCCTCGGGATTGCCATCAATCGCATCAACCTGCCGGGGGGCGGGTACGACTTCGAACATACGATGGCGATACTGCTGTTCGACTCGCGCGCGCGCGAGGTCGGAATATTCACGCCGCCCTTCGATGCCCGGCAGCTCGCGCAGTCGCTGCGCCAGGTAGCGCCGGAGCTGCGTGCCGCAGCCTGATACGCGCATGGATGCCCCAATCCGACCGACCGCTTCCCCGACGCTGCGGGCGCGTCTTTTCGTCGCCCTGCAGCATCTGCTGCCTCAACATTTTCTCTCGCGGCAGGTCCATCGGCTAGCCCGCTGCCGCGTCAAACCGCTCAAGAACGCGCTGATCGGCTCGTTCGTGCGGCACTTTCACCCCGACATGAGCGATGCGGCCGAGCCTGAGCCGCGCGATTACCCGAGCTTCAATGCCTTCTTTACGCGTAGTCTGCGGCCCGGAACACGCCCCTCCGACCCGGATCCACGCGCGCTGGTCTCGCCCGTCGACGGCACCGTGAGCCAGATCGGACGGCTCGATGGACTCTCCCTGCCTCAGGCCAAGGGCCACGACTACTCCGTCGAGGCCCTGCTCGGCGGCGCCGATCATGGGGCCGAACGCTTCGCCGGCGGCTCGTTCGCGACGCTCTATCTCGCCCCGTACAATTATCACCGCATCCACATGCCGGCGGCCGCCGCACTGCACGCCGCGTGGTTCGTCCCCGGAAGACTCTTCAGCGTCAACGCCGTGACCGCGGCTTGCGTGTCACGCCTCTTCGCGCGCAACGAGCGGGTCGTCTGCGCGTTCGAGGAAGGCGCGCTCGCCTTCGCGCTGGCGCTCGTCGGCGCTCTCTTCGTCGGTAGCATCGCCACCATCTGGCATGGCGATGTGACGCCCCGCAGCCCTCGCCGCGCGATGGAGCTGCCGCTCGACACCGGGCGCGCGCCGCGGCGGCTCGAGCGTGGGGCGGAGCTCGGCCGATTCAACATGGGCTCGACCGTCATAGTGCTGCTGCCGCCGGGAACGGTGGAGTGGCTGCCGGCGCTGCAGCCGGGCTCGGCGGTGCGCGTCGGTCAAACCCTGGCGTGGCGCCGCTCGCCATGATCGAAGCCGGCGGCAACGACCCGGGGGACTGGCGACCCACCACCTCGCGCGAGAGGTTGGAGCTGCGCGCGGCGCTGCTTACACGCGCCCGCAGCTTCTTCGCCGCCCGCGCCGTCCTCGAGGTGGACACCCCGATCGTGGTCAACGCTCCGGTGACCGACGTGCACATCCACACCGCGCGCGTGCTGCTCGAGCAACCCTGCTTTCTCCATACCTCGCCCGAGTACGCCATGAAGCGCCTGCTCGCTGCGGGGATGGGCGACATTTATCAGATTTGTCATGTCGTGCGCCCGCTCGAGCGCGGCCGGCTGCACAACGCCGAATTCACGCTGATCGAGTGGTATCGGCTGGGGTTCTCACTCGAGGCGCTGATGAGTGAGGTCGAGACGCTGGTGCTCGAGCTGCTCGGCCGCTCGCGCGACTTTCTCAAGAGCGAGCGGGTGTCCTACCGCGACGTATTTCTGCGCACGTTGCAGCTCGATCCCTTCGCGGCGCCGCTCGCGCAGCTCTGCGAGCACGCCCGGCAGGCGGGCTTCGAGGTAGCGGCGGCCGATCGCGACGAGTTGCTCGAGCTGCTGATGGGCACGGTGATCGGACCGCGGCTCGGCCGGCCCGGATTGACCTTCGTACACGGCTATCCCGCGAGCCAGGCGTCGCTCGCCCGCCTCGACCCGGACGATCCACGAGCCGCGCAGCGCTTCGAGCTCTATGGCGATGGCATCGAGCTTGCCAACGGATTTCATGAACTCGCCTCGGCACGCGAGCAGCGCAGCCGCTTCGAGCGCGATCTCGAAGAGCGCCGCCGTCGCGGCCTGCCCGAAGCCAGCGTCGACGAGCGTCTGCTCGCCGCCCTCGAAGCGGGCCTTCCGGACTGCTGCGGCGTGGCGCTTGGCTTCGATCGCACGCTGATGCTCGCCGCAGGGGCGACACGCATCGATGCGGTCCTTCCCTTTCCGATCGAGCGAGCCTGAGGCGATGACCTACACGAACGAGCGACACGACTTCACCGACAAGCGGGCGGGCTACGAACGGCTCGCAACCCAGCTCAGCAGCCTTCTCGCGGGCGAGAGCGATCCGGTCGCCAACGCCGCCAACACCGCGGCGCTCCTGTTCGAGGCGCTGCCGGAGGTGAGTTGGGCGGGTTTTTATTTTCTCGGTGAGGGCTTGCGCGGCCGCGAGCTCATCGTCGGGCCGTTCCAGGGGAAACCCGCTTGCGTACGCATCGCGCTCGGCCACGGTGTCTGCGGCACGGCCGCCGCGAACCGCACGACCCTCATCGTCCCGGACGTCGACGCCTTTGCCGGACACATCGCCTGCGATTCGGCCTCGCGCTCGGAAATCGTGGTGCCGCTCATCGCGGCAGAGCAGGTGGTGGGTGTCCTCGACCTCGACAGCCCGCGACTCTCGCGGTTCGATGAAGTCGATGCGCGCGGCCTGGAGCGGCTCGCCGCGCTTTTCATCGAGGCGAGCCGGATCGGCTGAAGCGCTGGATCCGGGCATCGTGCCCAGCCCCGCGCGTCGGCGGGGCACCTCCCTGCGCCTGTTCAGCTGCTACTGCTTGGCGCGCGAGACGTACTCGCCGGTACTGGTGTTGATGCGGATGACTTCGCCCTCGTTGATGAAGAGCGGCACCCGCACGACGGCGCCGGTCTCGACCTTGGCCGGCTTCTGGCCGCCGGTGGCGGTGTCACCCCGCAGGCCGGGGTCGGTCTCGACGATCTTCAGCTCCACGTGCGCGGGCACGTTCACCACCAGTGGCTCGTTGTTCCAGAGGGTAACGATGCAGACGATGCCCTCCTTCAGCCACTGCGCGTTCTCGCCCAGGGCCGACTTGCCGGCCGTGTACTGCTCGAAGCTGTCCGGCATCATGAAGTGCCAGAAGTCGCCGTCCTGGTAAAGGTACTGCATCTCCGTATCGATCACGTCCGCCGCCTCCAGCGACTCGCCCGACCTGAAGGTGCGCTCGATGGTGCGGCCGGTCTTGAGATTGCGCACCTTGATGCGGTTGAAGGCCTGGCCCTTGCCGGGCTTGACGAACTCATTCTCGACCACCGAGTACGGGTCGCCTTCGAGCAGGACTTTGAGACCCGAGCGGATCTGGCTGGTCGTGTAGCTGGCCATTTCTTTCTCGCGGCTGGGGCGGCAGAATGCGCGGCCCCCGCTATGAAGGGCCGCGTATGATAACGGCATCGCTCCACCCCCGCCAGCTTGAGCCTCGGACCTGGCAGCAGGAGCTCGCCGAGGCGATTACGAGCCCGGAGGAGCTCGCCGCGGCGCTCGGCCTCGAGCCCGCAGAGCTCACGGGCGCGCACGCGGCCGGCGCGCGATTCCGACTCCGCGTGCCGCGCAGCTTCGTCGCGAGGATGCGCCCGGGCGATCCCAACGACCCGCTGCTGCGTCAGGTTCTGCCGGCGGCCGCCGAGCTCGCCGATGAGGCGGCGTATGTCGAGGACCCGGTGGGTGAGCGCACCGCTTTGCGCACGCGCGCTCTGCTGCAGAAGTACCGCGGCCGCGCGCTCCTCATCACGACCCCGACTTGCGCGGTGCACTGCCGGTACTGTTTCCGCAGGGAATTTCCCTATGAGGAGCAGAGCGGCGAGGCACCGCGTTGGAGCGAGGCGCTCGCGCAAATCGCCGCCGACACCTCGCTCGAGGAGATCATCCTGAGCGGCGGGGATCCGTTGTCGTTGGGCAACGCGCGCCTCGAGAATCTGACCCGCGCGTTGGCCGCTATCCCGCACGTGCATCGCGTTCGTGTGCATACGCGCCAGCCCGTGGTGCTGCCCTCGCGGGTCGATGAGGGACTGACTCGATGGTTGCGTGGCAGCACCCTGCCGATCGTTCTGGTGCTGCACATCAACCATCCGAACGAGCTCGACGCGGAGCTCATCACCGCCTGCGCGAAGCTGCGCGCAACGGGTATCACCCTCCTCAACCAGTCGGTCCTGCTCGCCGGCGTCAATGACGAGGTCGAGGTGCTGGCGGCGCTGTCGCGGAAGCTGTTCGCGGCGGGTGTGCTGCCTTACTACCTGCACGCGCTCGATCGGGTACGGGGCGCGGCGCATTTCGCAGTGCCGGATGAGCGCGCACGGGCCCTGGCCGGACAGCTCGCCGTGCGCTTGTCCGGATATCTCCTCCCGCGGCTCGTGCGCGAGGTGCCCGGCGCCCCGGCGAAGGTCGCTCTCGGCGCCCTAATCTGAGAAACAGAACAAGCGGGCGCGCGCAGCCCTGATGCTAGAATTTTCCATATCGCAAGCTCAGAGCCGGCCCTATCGGAGAGCGCCTTGACCGAGCAGAACCCCGTTCCGCTCATTGTTCTTTCTTCCGCACGAGACCCGGTCGAGGCCATCAACAGTGTCCTGCGCCGCGCCGGTCACGCGGTGCACTGCACGTGGATTCCGGCGCTCGGGGACCTCCCCGACGCCTTGCCCCAAATCAACCCGGAGCTGCTCCTTGTGGTCGCGGGGCCGGAGAGCGATCTGCAGAGCGTCATCGAGGTTCGCGATCAGGTGGCGCCCACCGTTCCGGTCGTGCTCGTGAGGGAAGCGGTGGATGAAGCCGCGATCGCCGGCGCCATGACGGTCGGCGCGCGCGATGTGGTCTCTCTCGCCCATCCGGTGCGCCTGGCCGCGGTCATGAGCCGGGAGCTGCGTGCGTTTCGGCTGGAGCGTGCGCTCACCACCACCCTCAAATCCGCTCACGATGCCCGCAATCAGCTCGAGAACGTCCTGCAGCGCTCGAACGATGCGATCGTGCAGGTGCAGGAAGGCATCGTCATCGACGCCAATCCGGCCTGGCTCGAGCTCTTCGGGGCCAAGGAGGGTTTGGTCGGCCAGCCGGTGATGGATCTTTTCGACGAGGACACGCATCCGGCGCTCAAGGGCGCGCTCGCCGCCTGCCTGCAGGGCCGTTGGAGCGATCACACGCTCAAGGCGACCGCCCTGCTCCCGCCGGGCGGGAAGATGGCGGTGGAAATCGTGCTCGCATTGGGCGCTCACGACGGCGAGCCGAGCGTGCGGCTCATCGTGCCCGCCAAGCCCCGCGACGAGCAGAAGCTGGTCGAGGAGCTGAGTCTGGTCGTTCACTCGGACCTTACGACCGGATTCCTCCATCGGCGCGAGCTGATGCAGGCCCTGCACGCACGGCTCACCGCTCCGAGCCACGGCGGGATGCGATCTCTCGCGCTGGTGAAGCTCGACAGCTTCGCGGCCGTGGAGCGTGACGTCGGCGCCACGGCCAGCGAGGGCGTGCTGATGGGAATCGCGGCACTTTTGAAGGAGACGCTCTACCCCAATGAGATCGTCGGCCGCTTCGGCGGCGTGAGGTTCCTCGCGCTGCTCGAGCGCGGCAACGAGAACGACATTCAGGCATGGGGCAAGCAACTGCTCGCGCGGGTGCAGAAGCACGTGATGCGCGTCAATGACAAGACCATCGCGGTGACCTGTACGGTGGGTCTGTCGGTGGTCCCTCCGAGCGCACCCAAGCTCGACGCGGTCGTGGCGGATGCCATCGAGGCGTGCGCCAAAGGGACCAAACAAGGTGGCAACCAGGTCCTGACCTCCGGACGAGCCGACGTCGAGAACCGCGTGCAGTCCTACGACCAGGTCTGGGTCAAGCACATCAAAGCGGCGCTGATGGAGAATCGCTTCCGCCTGGCACAGCAGCCGGTAGCGAGTCTTAAGGGCGATGACCCGCAGATGTGGGACGTGTTGGTGCGCATGATCGATCCGCAGGGTAAGGAGGTGCTGCCGGCGGAGTTCATGGCGGCCGCTGAGCGCAACGACCTGATGAAGAACATCGACCGCTGGGTGGTCGGCGCCTCGCTCTCCTTCGCCGCGCAGCGGCGGCCGCAGTGTCTGTTCGTGCGGCTGTCGAAGGACACCGCGAGAGATGCCACCTTCATCGAATGGCTGGATGGACACATCCGCTCGGCGCGCGCCGAGCCGCAGCGGGTCTGCTTCCAGGTTACGGAGGAAGTGGCGAGCTCCTTTGCGCAGGTGCGGACCCTCGCGGGCGGACTTCGCCAGCGGGGTTTCCGGTTCGCGCTCGAGAGCTTCGGCTCCGGCCGCGACAGCCACGGTCTCATCGGGTCCGTGCCGCTCGATTTCATCAAGATCGACGGCGCGCTCGTCCAGGGATTGGCGCGCGACGCGCAGCTGCAACAGCGGGTGCGCGCCCTGGTCGAGTCAGCGACCCAGCGCAGCGTTGATACCATCGCCGAGCGCGTCGAGGACGCCAACACCATGGCCGTGCTGTGGCAGCTCGGAGTGCAGTACATCCAGGGCTACTTCGTCAACGCACCCGAACAAGTGGTGATGGGTTAGGGGGCGGGCGGCAGGATGGTTTCCAGTCGATCGACCTTGCGGGGCCAGCCGCGCGGCAACACGGCACCGCGCTGCGCCCGCTGACCACGGTAGTCCCTGAGGTCCGCCCACTCGAGCGTCTTCTGCTTCTCGCCGGCCCAGAGCAGGAGCGAGCCCTTCGGCGGCACCACGGCGACTGCGGTCATCAGTTCCTCGCGCGCCGCGGCTTTCCGGCCTGGGATGTCATACAGCTTGTTGCCCTTGCCGCGAGGCATCTCCGGCACATCACCCACGGGAAAGGCGAGGAGCTTGCCTTCGCTGCTCACCGCCACTACCAGCGACTCGGGCGAGGACACGAGCGCCGGCGGCAGTATCAGGGCCTTGTCCGGGACGCTCAGCACCGTCTTGCCGGCGCGGCGGTCGGTGATCAGCTCCTTCAGGCGCACGAGGAAGCCGTAGCCGGCATCGCTTGCGAGCAGCCAGAGATCCTCGGGCTCGCCCATCATGATGCCGGCGAACCTCGCGCCGTCGGGGGGATTCAGGCGGCCGGAGAGCGGCTCGCCCTGGCCGCGCGCCGAAGGCAACGAATGCGCCGGCAGCGAGTACGTGCGGCCGGTGCTATCGATGAACACCGCCGCCTGCAGGCTCCGTCCGCGCGCCATCGCTTGAAAGCCGTCGCCACTCTTGTAAGAGAGGGTGTGCGGATCGATTTCGTGCCCCTTGGCGGAGCGGACCCAGCCGCCGGTCGAGAGCACGACTGACACCGGCTCGTTGGCGATGAGCGTGGTCTCATCGATCGCCTGCGCCGCTTCGCGCTCGATGATGCGGGTGCGCCGGTCATCACCGTGCTTCCCGGCGTCCTCGCGGATCTCGGTGGCGACGAGCTTCTTCAATCTCGCCTTGCTCTTGAGCACCGCTTCGAGCTCCTCGCGCTCGGCGGCGAGCTGCTTCTGCTCCTCGCGGATCTTCATCTCCTCGAGGCGGGCGAGATGTCGCAGCCGGGTATTGAGGATTTCCTCGGCCTGCTCGTCCGAGAGCTTGAAGCGCTTCATCAGCACCGGCTTCGGCTCATCCTCGCGGCGGATGATGCGGATCACCTCATCCAGGTTCAGGTAGACGACCAGGAGCCCCTCGAGGAGGTGCAGGCGCTTCTGCACCCGCTCGAGCCGGTGTTGCAGACGCCGCGTCACCGTGGCGATGCGGAACTCGAGCCATTCGCTGAGAATGGTCTTCAGCCCCATCACACGCGGACGCCCGTCGAGAGCGATGATGTTGAGGTTGACGCGGTAGTTGCGCTCGAGATCGGTCGTCGCGAAGAGGTGGTTCATCACCTCCACCAGGTCGATGCGATTCGAGCGCGGCACGAGCACCAGGCGCACCGGATGCTCGTGGTCGGACTCGTCCCGCAGGTCCTCGACCATCGGCAACTTCTTCGCCCGCATCTGCTCCGCGATCTGCTCCTGTACCCGGGTCGGCGAGACCTGGTGGGGAAAGGCGGTGATGATGATGTTGCCATCCTCGATCTCGTAGGTGGCCCGCGCCTTGAAGGAGCCGACACCCTTCTCGTAGAACTCCTTGAGATCCGAGCGGGGCGAGATGATCTCGGCGCCGGTCGGAAGATCCGGTCCTTTGACGTGCTTCATCAACGCGGCGGTGGTCGCATCGGGCTCATCGAGCAGATGAATGCACGCCGCGGCAACCTCGCGCAGATTGTGCGGCGGAATATCGGTGGCCATCCCGACGGCAATGCCGGAGGTGCCGTTCAGCAGCAGGTTCGGCAAGCGGGCCGGCAACATCACCGGCTCCTCGAGCGTGCCGTCGAAGTTCTGCGTCCAATCGACCGTGCCGTGCGCCAGCTCGCCCAACAACACATCGGCGTAGCGGGTGAGCTTGGCCTCGGTATAGCGCATGGCGGCGAAGGACTTGGGGTCGTCCTGGGACCCCCAGTTGCCCTGTCCGTCAACGATGGGGTAGCGATAGGCGAACGGTTGCGCCATGAGCACCATCGCCTCGTAGCAGGCGCTATCGCCGTGGGGATGGAACTTGCCGATCACATCGCCCACGGTGCGCGCGGATTTCTTGTGCTTCGAGGCGGCGGAGAGGCCGAGCTCGCTCATGGCGTAGGTGATCCGGCGCTGCACGGGCTTGAGGCCGTCGCCGATCGCGGGCAGCGCCCGGTCGAGGATGACGTACATCGAGTAATCGAGATACGCCTTCTCGGTGAAGGTGCGCAGCGGCTGGCGCTCGACGCCTTCGAAGTTCAGTTCCTGGTCTTGCATGTCAGCATTTCCGTTCGGCGCCAATCACCCCTGCACATCCGCCAGGTTGCCCTTCTGCTCGAGCCAGTCGCGCCGGTCGCTGGCGCGTTTCTTCGCGAGCAGCATGTCCATCAGCTGGTCGGTGTTGTCCTTGCCATCGATGGTGAGCTGCACCAGACGGCGGGTGCGCGGATCGATGGTGGTCTCGCGCAGCTGGCTCGGGTTCATCTCGCCCAGGCCCTTGAAGCGGGTCACGGTGGGCCGGGTGCGGGCGTTCTCCTTTTCGATCCGCTTCAGGAGCTGATCGCGCTCGCCGTCATCGAGGGCATAGAACACCTGTTTGCCGGCATCGATGCGATAAAGCGGCGGCATGGCGACGTGCACGTGGCCGTTCACCACCAAGGGACGGAAGTGCCGCAGGAACAGCGCACAGAGCAGTGTCGCGATGTGCTGGCCGTCGGAATCGGCGTCCGCGAGGATGCAGACCTTGTGGTATCGGAGCTGGCTCAGGTCCTGCGAGCCGGGCTCGACGCCGAGCGCGACGCTGATGTCGTGTACTTCCTGGGAAGAGCCGATTTCACCGGGCTCGAGCTCCCAGGTATTCAGGATCTTGCCCCGCAGCGGCATGATGGCCTGGAAATCCTTGTCGCGCGCCTGCTTGGCGGAGCCGCCGGCCGAATCGCCCTCCACCAGGAAGAGCTCGCAGCGGCGGGGCTCCTGGCTCGCGCAATCCGCGAGCTTGCCGGGAAGCGCCGGCCCTCCGGAGATGCGTTTGCGCACCACACGCTGCGCCGCCTTGGCACGCTCCTGGGCGTTGGCGATGGCGAACTGCGCGATGCGCTCGCCGGCATCCGGATGCCGGTTGAGCCAGAGCGCCACGGAGTCGCGCGCGAAGCTTTCGACGAGGCCTGCGGCATCACGCGAGGCGAGACGCTCCTTCACTTGTCCGGCGAACTGCGGCTCGTGAATCTTCACCGAGAGCACATAGCTCGCCTTGTCCCAGACGTCCTCCGGAGTGAGCTTGACTCCACGCGGCACGAGGTTGCGGAACTCGCAGAACTCGCGCACCGCCTGCGCAACACCCGAGCGCAACCCGTTGACGTGGGTGCCACCCTCGGTGGTCGGGATTAGGTTGACATAGCTCTCGCCGATGGCGGTCTCCGCGCCGGGCGCCCAGAGGAGCGCGAAATTGACCGCATCGCTCTCCTCCTCGCGCTGACCGGTGATGGGCTCGTTCGGCAGCCGCTCGTGGTCCGCCAGTTCCTCGATCAGGTAAGCGCCGAGATCGCCGGTGTAGAACCACTCGTCCTTCTCGCCCGTGGCCTCGTGGCTGAACGTGATACGAAGACCCGCGCACAGCACGGCCTTCGCCTTCAGGGTGTGCTTGAGCTGCGGCACGGAGAATTTGTCGGAGTCGAAGAACTTCGGATCGGGCCAGAAGCGCACCGTCGTGCCGGTATTGCGCTGGCCTACGGTGCCCACCACTTCGAGCTTCGAGTGCACCTTGCCGTCCTTGAAGGCGATGTTGTACTCCTTGCCGCCGCGCTTGATCCAGCACTCGAGGTGCCCCGACAGCGCGTTGACGACCGAGACACCGACGCCGTGCAGGCCGCCGGAGAATTTGTAGGTTTTGTCGGAGAATTTGCCGCCGGCATGCAGCCGGGTGAGGATGAGCTCGACGCCGCTCACTTTCTCCTTCGGATGGATGTCGACGGGCATCCCACGCCCGTCGTCCTCGACCTGCAGGGAGCCGTCCTTGAAGAGCGTGACGTCGATCTGCTTGCAGTAGCCGGCGATCGCCTCATCGACGCTGTTGTCGATGACCTCGTGCGCCATGTGGTTAGGCCGCGAGGTATGCGTGTACATGCCGGGGCGGCGGCGCACGGGCTCGAGGCCGCTCAGGACTTCGATGTCGGAAGCCGTATAGGAACTATTCATCGGGAATCGGCGGGGCGAGGTCTACCGCTAAAGGCGCGGATCTTACCAGATGAGCATCAGGCCACCCGCTCACCGCACTCCCGGGCGTGAGCGCCGCGCGCACCACGGGCGGGCAGGCGGGCCCGTTCGAGGACGGGTGCCTCAGGGCGCATACTCGAACGACTTGAAATTCCGGTACTTGAACGCGCCGAGCGCCGATCCGGTCAGCAGCCACGCGCCGCCGAACAGGAACGTCGTGCGATCGAATCCCGACCAGACGAACGCCACGATGGTCAGGCCGAGAGCGGGAAACACGAGGTAGGTGAAAACGTGGCGGTATCTTTTCTGCTTGAGATAAAAGAACACGAACACGGTCACGTTGAGCAGCATGAATGCCGTCAGAGCGCCGAAGTTGACCAGTTTGAGAATGACTTCCTCCGGCATCAGCAGGGCGAGCCCAATCGACAGCACCGCCACCAGCAGCGTGGCGTTGACCGGGGTCTTGAAGCGATGATGCACCCGCGAGAGAAATTCGGAACAGGGCAACGCCTGGTCGCGCCCCATCGAAAGCAGGATGCGCGAAATGGCCAGCTGCGCCGACAAGGCGTTGGCGATCCCCGCGGAAATGACGTTGACCAGGAGCAGCAGCAGATACAGCCCCGCACCACCCGCCTCCCGTCCTATTTCGAAAAAGCCGAGCTTTGCATCGAGCGAGTGGTAATCCGGATGCGCCAGCGCGGCAACGTAGGTCTGCGCGATGAAGATCAGACCGAGCAGCAGCAATGCCAGCACCGTGGCGTTGCCGACGGTTCTGCGCGGATTCCTGACTTCCTCGGCGAGCGTGCTGATCGCATCGAAGCCGAGGAAGCTCAGCACCGCAATGGAGGTCGCGGTGGCGATGAAATGCCCGTTCAAGTGCCGCGGCTGGAAGAAAGGCGCGATCGACCAGCCGCCGGCGCCCTGTCCCTTGATGAAGACGAAATCGATCAAACAGGCGAAGAAAATGGCCAGCGTGACGAGCTCGACGCACAGCAGCAGAAGATGCGCTCGGGCCTGCAGTTTGATGCCGACGACGTTGACCACGGTGTTGAAGGCCACGAATGCCAGCACCCACAGCCAGATCGGGACCATGGGCAGCAGTCCCTGCAGCCACGAGGCGCTGAAGGTGTAGAGCAAGGCCGGGATGAGCAGATAATCGGCCAGGATCATCCAGCCGGCGAGGAATCCGAGGTAGGGATGCCAGCCCCGCTGCACGTAGGTATACACCGAACCCGCCACGGGAAATTCGGCGCTCAGCCGCTTGTAACTGAGCGCGGTGAACAGCATCGCCACCACGCCGACCAGATACACCAGCGGCACCATGCCGTGGCTTTCCTGCGCGACGAAACCGTACACCGCCATCGGTGCGATCGGCACCATCATGATCATGCCGTACACGAGGAGCTGCCGCAGGCCGAGCGCGCGGTCGAGCGCCGCGCCTGATTCGACGTTCTTCATCGCCCGGGCGTCGCGCTCGCCGCGTCACGCAGGAAATCGAGCAGCCCGGCCACATAGGCGGTCTGATCGTCGTACATCGCCAGGTGGCTGCCGTCGGGACAGTGCAGGTGTCGCCCCGCAGGCAGCGCTCGCGCCATCGCCGCCATGTGTTTCGGATCCATGGTGTCGTGCGCGGCGCCTATCGTCAGCGTGGGCACGCGGATGCGCGGCAGATCGGCCGTGCGATCCCAATGCACCAGCTTGCCGCTTGCCCCGAGCTCGCTCGGCCCCTGCATGGGGATGTAGATGTCGGGGTTGAGGTGCGCGAACGCGCGTAGCACCGGGTCCGGCCACTGCGCGTACGGCAGGCGCAGCACATGCCGCTCGTAGTGATGGGGAATGAGCAAGCCCATGTAACGCGGATTCTCGTAGTCGCCCGCCGCCTCGAGCGCACGGATCTCCGCCAACACCTCCGGCGGCAGGCCCGGCATCAGCACATCGCGCGCGTATCGGTTGTAATCGGGAATGCTGCTGACCATGTTCGAAATGATGAGTCCCTTCAGATGCCGCTGATGCTCGAGCGCATATTCGATGGCCAGGATTCCGCCCCACGAATGGCCGAGCAGGAAGAAGTTATCCGCATCGAGCGCGAGCGCCTGGCGCACCTGCTCGACCTCATCGACGAAGCGCGCGGTTTCCCACAGCTCAGGCACATCCGGCCGGCTGCTGCGGTGAGAGCCCAACTGGTCGTAGTAGTAGTACTCGACGCCGGCCGGCAGCAGATAGCTGTCGAAGCATTCGAAATACTCGTGCGTGCACCCCGGGCCCCCGTGCAGCAGCAGCAGCTTGACACGCGGATTATCCCCGCATCGTTTGGTCCACACGTTGAAGGTGCCGTGTGCGGTCGCGACCGGTATCAGGCGCGCACCGCCACTCCAGGCATCGGGGCGGCGACGGCGTATTTCGCCTACGTCCATCGTCCGACTCTAGCTCAGATCCGCAACGAGCGCGCCTCTTACCGGCTCGGGGACCGGGTCGACGGAGTAGCGGTAGCGCTCATGATCGACGCCGGCGGCGAGCGCCGTCCCGGTCTTCAATGCGGCGATCATCTTCGGGGTGAGCTCGAAGCGCAGGAAGTGCACGGAAGAGGTCTTCTCGCTGGTCTCGCGCTCGAGATCCTCGTCCGCAATCGCAGGCACCCGCTCGTGGCCCCGCACCTGGACCCAGCAGCGATCCTCGAGACCGATGAGCTGCGCGAGCGCTCGCTGGCGCTCGGCCACATCGGTGAACTCGATGAGGAGCGTCGCCTTCCAGTTGTTCCCGTCGGGGATCAGCGGGTTGTAAGTGGCAAGCTCGTCGCGTATGCCCTCCGGCTCGAAGATGCGCTCGACGCGCAGCATTTCCTGGATCTGATACTGCATGGTCAGCCGGTCCTCGAAGGACCAGGTGACGTTGGGGCCGATGGCGAGCTTTCGATCGCGCTTGTGCTCGAGCAGCCGCGCACGGAAGGCGGGACGCTCGCGGGCGTAGTGCTCGAGGCTCATCAGGTCGGCGACGGCGATCTTCTCCATGGCGCATCAGACCCCGTACGCGAGCCGCAGCAGGGTGAGCGGATGCTCGGGCTCGCGGTGGCTCTCGAGACCGCTGGCGATCTGCTCGCCGGCCATGGGGCAGTCGCTCGCGTAGTGCTCCGCGCCCGCGGACTGCACCCGCTGGATCACGGGGCGACCGATCTTCATGGAGGCCGCGCGGAATTCCGTCTTCACCCCGTAGGTGCCGTTGTGTCCGGAGCAGCGCTCGATCGTCTCGACCGTGGTGTCGGGCACGAGCCGCAGTACGTCGCGGGTTTTCAGACCGATGTTCTGCACGCGAAGGTGACAGGGAACGTGGTAGCTCACCTTGCCGAGGGACCGTTTGAAGTCGGTGCGCAGCAGGCCGGCGCGATGACGGTGCATCAGGTACTCGAACGGGTCGAAGATGCGCCGGGCGACGCGCTTTACGTCCGCCTCGTCGGGAAACATCAGCGGCAGCTCCTGCTTGAACATCAGTACGCAGGAGGGGACCGGGGCGACGATGTCGAGGCCGCAGTCGAGGGCACGGATGAGCTGCGGGATGTTGTGCTCCTTCAGGCGCGCGACCGCCTCGAGGTCGCCGAGCTCGAGCCGCGGCATGCCGCAGCAGCGCTCCTGCGCAAGCAGGGTGACGCGGATGTCGTTATGCTCGAAGACGGCGACGAGATCCTCGTTGATCCGCGGCTCGTTACGATTGCCGTAGCAGGTGGTGAAGAGCGCCACCGTGCCGGTGATCTCCGCAGTCCTGGCCGCGGCGTCGCCGGGGACGTTCGCGCTCGCGGGCGCCGGAGTGACCGGTCTGCCGGTGGCGGAGACCTTCCCCAGCCGCCGCAGACGCCGGCGCGCGCTGCGGGAATGGTACTGCGGAACCGGTGCCGTGCGATCGACGCCGAGCGTCTTCTCCAGCACCGCCCGGCCGATGCTCGAGTGGTTGACGGCGTTGACGACTTCCGCGATCACGGGAACCCCGGCGATCCTTCCCACGGTGTCGGTCGCGGCGAGCGCGCGGTTACGGAGACTGACACCCTCCTTGCGGGTGCGCACGGCCTTCGCGCGCAGCATCAGATGCGGAAAATCCACGTTCCAGGGATGCGGCGGCACGTACGGGCACTTCGTCATGAAGCACATGTCGCACAGATAGCAGTGATCGACGACCTGCCAGAACACCTTCCTGTCGACCGCCGCCACTTCGCCCGAGGACGTGGCATCCACGGCATCGAACAGTGTTGGAAAGGCGTTGCAGAGACTGAAGCAGCGGCGGCAGCCGTGGCAGATCTCGAAGATGCGCTCGAGCTCCCCGGTGAGCGCGCTTTCGTCAAAGAAAGCGGGGTTTCGCCAGTCGAGCGGGTGTCGGGTGGGGGCCTCGAGGCTGCCCTCGCGACCGGGAACCGGCTGGCGCGATCCGCTTCCGGGATCCGTCTCGCTCATGGATTCATGGCAGCCGCGCGTGCCCTGCCCCTGGCGAGGCGGCGGGGCACGCGGTTACAGGCAGCGTACGAGAAGCTCAGACGGCTTCCAGAGCCTTCTGGAATCGATTGGCGTGCGAGCGCTCGGCCTTGGCCAAGGTCTCGAACCAATCGGCGATCTCGGCGAATCCTTCATCGCGCGCCTGCTTGGCCATCCCCGGGTACATGTCCGTGTACTCATGAGTCTCGCCGGCAATGGCCGCCTTCAGGTTGAGCTTGGTGTCGCCGATCGGCAGACCGGTCGCTGGATCGCCCACGGCCTCGAGGTACTCGAGGTGGCCGTGCGCATGGCCCGTTTCACCCTCGGCCGTCGAGCGGAAGACCGCCGACACGTCGTTGAATCCTTCGACGTCCGCCTTGGCGGCGAAGTATAGATACCGACGGTTCGCCTGGGATTCGCCCGCGAACGCGTCTTTCAGGTTTTTCTCGGTCTTGCTGCCTTTGAGGTTCATGCGGCTGACTCCTAATCTTAGACTTGGTCTAACGAGGGCTGCGACTGTAAGCCGCAGGTGCGGGCGCGTCAATCACGTTGACCGTTCCTGAGTTACCTGTATAGGCTCGCTTCTCAGGCGAAACCCCGCCATACGGGTAAGCCGTAATTGCCTGATCCATGCCCCAGAACAAGGTCGAAAGTAAAGTACCGGAGTTCGAGCAGGCCTTGGCCGAGCTCGAGACGCTGGTCGAGCGTCTCGAGCGTGGCGACCTGCCGCTCGATGAAGCGCTCAAGACCTTCGAGCGCGGGGTCGAGCTGACGAGGCACTGCCAAGGTGCGCTGAAAGCGGCACAGCAGCGGGTCGAAATCCTGCTGAAGCGCAACGGTCAGCCGGAGTCTGAGCCATACACTGCTCCGGAATCCCAGCCCGAATCTCAGGAGCTTGCTGCCCCACCCACGCGGGGATGATCGCCAAGCCTTTGTTGTAGTTCTGCAACAAGAGAGCCGAGAGCGGCGTTGCGCGCCGGTGTAAACTGATAAAGATGACCTCCCCCCAGCCGAACGCCTATCCGCTGCTCGATGCGATCGCATCGCCCGCCGATCTGCGGCAGCTACCCGTGGCGAAATTGCCCGAAGTGGCACAGGAGCTGCGCCAGTTCCTGATCCACACCGTCAGCACGCGTGGCGGCCACTTCGCCGCCGGTCTCGGTGCGGTCGAGCTGGCTGTCGCATTGCACTATGTGTTCGACACACCGCACGACCGGCTGGTCTGGGACGTCGGTCACCAGGCCTATCCGCACAAGGTGCTGACCGGCCGGCGCGATCGTCTGCACACCATCAAGCAGCCGGGCGGTCTTGCCCCCTTCCCGACACGCTCGGAGAGCGAATACGACACGTTCGGCGTCGGCCATTCCAGCACCTCGATCAGCGCGGCCCTCGGCATGGCGGTGGGCGCCGGACGGCTGAGTGAGTCGCGTCGCGTGGTGGCCATCATCGGCGATGGTGCGATGACCGCCGGTATGGCGTTCGAGGCCTTGAATCACGCCGGCTCTCTCACCACCGACCTGTTGGTCATTCTCAACGACAACGACATGTCGATCTCCGAGAACGTCGGCGCGCTTTCGAACTACTTCGCCGCCGCTCTCTCCGGACGGGTATATCGACATCTGCGCGAGGGCGGCAAGAAAGTCCTGAAGCCGATCCCCCCGATCTGGGAGCTCGCCCGCCGCTCCGAGGAGCACCTGAAGGGCATGGTGCTGCCGGGCACGCTGTTCGAGGAGCTTGGCTTCAACTATATCGGTCCGATGGACGGTCACGACGTGCGCGCCCTCGTCAGCACCCTGCGCAACGTCAAGAAGCTGCGCGGCCCACAGTTCCTGCACGTCGTCACCCGCAAGGGCAAAGGGTACGCGCCGGCGGAGGCCGACCCCATCAAGTGGCATGGTCCGGGTCCGTTCGATCCGGTCAGCGGCACGATCTTCAAGGAGACCGCCTCAGGGCCGTCGTACTCCAAGATCTTCGGTCAGTGGCTCTGCGACATGGCGGAGCGCGACCCGCGCATCATCGGCATCACCCCGGCAATGCGCGAGGGCTCGAACCTGGTCGAGTTCTCCAAGCGCTTTCCCGATCGGTACTTCGACGTCGCCATCGCCGAGCAGCACGCCGTGACCTTCGCCGCGGGACTCGCCACCGAGGGGCTGAAGCCCGTGGTTGCGATCTACTCCACCTTCCTGCAGCGCGGCTATGATCAGCTGATTCACGATGTTGCCCTGCAGAACCTGCCGGTGCTCTTCGCCCTCGACCGTGCCGGTCTCGTCGGCAGCGATGGTGCCACTCACCAGGGCAGCTACGATCTTTCCTACTTGCGCTGCATTCCCAACCTCGTCGTGATGGCGCCAAGCGATGAGAACGAGTGTCGCCAGATGCTCTACACCGGCACGACGCTCTCCGGTCCGAGCGTGGTGCGCTATCCGCGCGGCACCGGGCCAGGCGTGCCGCTCGAGCAGGCCTTCACCGCCCTTCCCGTCGGTCGCGCGCTCGTGAAGCGCGAAGGGCGCGGCGGTCTCGCGCTCCTGGCTTTCGGTCCCATGGTCGAGCCCGCGACACGCATCGCCGAGCGCCTCGATGCCACTCTGGTCAACATGCGCTTCGTGAAGCCCCTCGATGAGGCGCTCATTCTCGAGCTCGCGGGACGCCACCGGGCCTTCATCACCCTCGAGGAGAACGCCGTCCACGGCGGCGCCGGCTCCGCGGTTGGCGAGCTCCTGGCCGCCGAGGGGCTCTCACTGCAGCTCCTGCAGATCGGCATCCCCGACCGCTTCATCGAGCACGGCTCGCGAGACTCCTGCCTCACCGCCGCCGGACTCGACGCCCAGAGCCTCAGTGCCACCGTCGAGCGCTGGTGGTCGCTGCAGCCCCACGATCGGATCCGCTCGGTCGGCAGCGCCTGAAGATTGAAAAAGCAACCTTCCGCCCGGATTTAGGTACATACCCCGACAGATATAGGTGCCCCGCGTGCCGATCCGATAGGCTGCCGCCATGACCCCTCCCTCCATCAAGCTCGCCCGTACCACCCTGGCCGAAGTCGAGGATGTGCAGGGGCGCGCCGACACCCGCCAATTGCGTATCAATCGCGTCGGCATTAAGGACATCAGCCACCCGGTGCGCGTGAAGGACCGTGCCGCTGGGGAGCAGCACACGATCGCCACTTTCAACATGTACGTGAGCCTGCCGCACAATTTCAAAGGCACGCACATGTCCCGCTTCGTCGAGATCCTGCACGGCGAGCGGGAAATCTCGGTCGAGTCGTTCCGGGCCATGCTCGAGACCATGACCGAGCGGCTGGAAGCGGACGCCGGCCACATCGAGATGAGCTTTCCGTTCTTCGTGATGAAGCGCGCGCCGGTCTCGGGCGTCGAGAGCCTGATGGACTATCGCGCCAGCCTCATCGGCGAGAGTCGCGGCGGGCAGACCGTGATGTGGGTGAAAGTGATCGTGCCGGTGACCAGCCTCTGCCCCTGCTCCAAGGGTATCTCCGACTACGGCGCGCACAACCAGCGCTCGCACGTGACCATCAGCGCGCGCCTGCGCAAACACATTTGGATCGAAGAGCTCGTCGAGATCGCCGAGAGCGAGGCTTCCTGCGAGCTCTACGGGATCCTCAAGCGCCCCGACGAGAAGTACGTCACCGAGCGCGCGTACGACAATCCGAAGTTCGTCGAGGACATGGTGCGGGACGTCGCGACCCGCCTCAATGCCGATGATCGGATCGCCGCCTACGTCGTGGAGTCGGAGAACTTCGAGTCCATTCACAACCACTCCGCTTACGCGCTGATCGAGCGCGACAAAGACGGCGCCGAAAGCTGACTGTCGGCCAGCGAGAGTCTGACTACCGCCCGCAGCCCCGGATCGTTGCTCTCGAGCACCAGGTGCGCGCGATGCAGCCGCGCGATCGCCGAGACCAGCGATAGCCCGAGCCCGCTGCCCTCGAGCCCCGCGCGATGCCCGATGCGCGCGAACGGCTGACCCGCCCGCTGGCGCTCCTCGGCCGCCATTCCCGGGCCGTTGTCGCTGATCACGAGTTGTGCGCGCTCGGCCAGCCGCTCGACCACCACTTCGATCCGTCCGCCCGCCGGCACGTATTTCAGCGCGTTCTCCAGCAGGTTGGTGATGAGCTGCGCGAGCAACTGCCGGTTGCCTTCGACGACGGCTGCGCTCTCGACCCTGCCCGTCAATCTCAAGCCGCGCTCCCGCGCCACCGGCTCGAACAGCTCCACCAGCTCATCGGCCAGCTCGCCCAGGTCCACGGGCGCCGGCGAGGCGAGCGGCGCCCCCGATTCGGCGAGCGCGATCTGCAGCAGCGTCGCGAGCGTGCGTTGCAGCCGGTCGACTTCGCGCAGCGCCGACTCGACGGGTTCACGGATGCCGGCCTCGAGCGCCGGCAGACGCAGCACGGCATCCATCCGGGTCCGCAGCCGATGCAGCGGTGCGCGCAGATCGTGCGCCACGCTGTCGAAAGTGGCGCGCAGCGTCCGGGTCTGCTCCTCGAGACGGTCCAACACGCGGTTCACCGACGCCGCAAGCGCATCGAATTCATCGCTCGTGCCGGTGACCGGCAGCCGATGGTCCAGCTCTCCTGACATGATGCGCACACAGGTATCGGTGACCTCGCCCACGCGCCGCGCGAGGCGGAAGCTGAAGGCAAACCCGGCGATCGCCGCGGCGAGGATCGAGAGCCCGATGCCCCAGAGCGTCGCGATCCGGAATGTGCGTCCGTAGCGGCGGTCCTGCGACATGTCGGTACCGACGAGCAGCCAGTCGCCGTTCGGGAGCTTGCGCACGGCGGCGCGCACCGGATGAACGGAGCGCGGCCCGGGCTCGATCGACTCGATGTGAAACTCCGGCCAAGGCTCGGCCGGCGCGCCATCGAAGGGCCAGTTGCTGACATTGCCGGCGAGGCGATCGAAGTTAGGTCCCGCCAGCATGTAGACCGCCCCGATCCGACCCCAGCTTTCGATACGCAGGTTGATCTCGTCCGTCACCCCGGGGATACCGCTGCGCACGTACTGGTTGTCGAGGCTCTTGAGCTCCGTGTCGATGATCAGATCGACATCGCCCTGAATGATGCTTTGCGTCAGCAGATACGTGCTGCCGAGCGTGACGCACACGGCGAGGGTGACGAGGAGCGTGTAGCCCATCGACATCCGGAAGGCCGAGGTGTTGAAGAGGCCCCAGCGGCGGACGTCTCTCATTCCTCGTCCTCCCGCGGCGAAAGCACATAGCCCGACCCGCGCACGGTATGGATCAGCGGCCGGTCCGAGCCGCGATCGACCGCCTGGCGCAGGCGGCTGATGTGCACGTCGACGAGGTTGCTCTGCGGATCGAAGTGCAGGTCCCAGACTCCCTCGAGCAGCATGGTGCGGGTGACCACCTGCCCCTCCCGGCGCATCAGAAATTCGAGCAGCTTCTGCTCGCGGGCGGTGAGCTCGATCGCCCGGCCCCCGCGGCTGACCTTGCGGGCGAGCAGCTCGAACACGAGATCGGCCACCCTGAGGGTGGTCGACTCCGAGGCGCTCGCGCGGCGTCGCAGCAACGCCTCGATGCGCGCCAGGAGCTCGGCGAACGCGAACGGCTTGGT
This sequence comes from Steroidobacteraceae bacterium, assembly GCA_050739115.1. Lineage (GTDB taxonomy): Bacteria > Pseudomonadota > Gammaproteobacteria > Steroidobacterales > Steroidobacteraceae > 13-2-20CM-66-19. The sequence goes on from JBOIAQ010000052.1 coordinate 26,634, forward strand.
GAGATAGTCGTCCCCGCCCGCCTTGAGGCCGCGGATGCGGTCGTCCACCGTGCCGAGGGCGCTGAGGACGAGCACCGGCGTGGCGAGCCGCGCGCGACGCAGCTGTTGGATGATCGCCAGCCCATCGAAGTGCGGCAGCATCCGGTCGGTGACGATGAGATCGAACCTGCCCGCGAGCGCGCGGGACAGCCCCTCGCGTCCGTCGGCGGCATGATCGACCGCGTAGCCGCTCTCGCGCAGTCCCTTCACCAGGACTCTCGCCGCCTCAGTGTCGTCCTCGATGAGCAGAATGTGCACGGGGCGGGAATGTACAGCAGCCGCAAGGCTGCCGCAGGTAGTTAAAGCGCTCGATCCGGGCTCCTGCCGGCCCAGCGCGGTCGCGAGCAAAAGCGCGGTTTTTGCTCGCGACCGCCGCCACCTGCGGCGGCGGGG
>JBOIAQ010000053.1:0-26673 GCA_050739115.1 Steroidobacteraceae bacterium
GGCGCGGCGCCTCGCGCGGCTCGGCGTCACTCAGGTGCAGGATCTGCTGTTCGTGCTGCCGCTGCGGTACGAGGATCGCACCACCGTGGTCAGGATCGGAGCGCTCCTGCCGGGCATACGGGCGGTCGTGGAGGGCGAGATACAGCTTGCGCAGGTGGCTTACCGGCGCCGGCGGCAGCTGCAATGCAGCCTGTCGGACGGTTCGGGCTTTCTGACACTGCGCTTTTTTCACTTCTCGGCTTCCCAACAGCAGGGCCTCTCGCGTGGGGCGCGGCTGCGCTGCTTCGGCGAAGTACGCCGGGGTCCGCAGGGCCTGGAGATGGTCCACCCGGAATACCGCCGCGTGAGCGGCGAGCCGGCGGCGCCCGAGGAAACCCTGACACCCATCTATCCGCTGACCGAGGGAGTGCCGCAGGGAAGGCTGCGGGCGCTTATCGCGCAGGCCCTGCATGAGCTCGACACGGCCGGCGTGCGGGACTGGATCCCGGCGCAGGTGCTACAGCCCCTGCACCTGCCGCTGCTGCGCGATGCGCTGTGCTATGTGCATCGGCCGCCCCGAGAGGCGCAGCTCGGCGAGCTCGCCGCCGGCCGTCACCCGGCGCAGCGGCGGCTTGCGTTCGAGGAGCTGCTCGCCTACCAGGTGAGCCTGCGACTGTTGAAACGTGCCGCCAAGACCGATCCCGCCTGGCCGCTCGCGGATCCGAAGCAGACGGCCGCGCGGCTTCTCGCTTCGTTGCCCTTCCGGCTGACGCGGCCCCAGGCGCGCGCACTGGTTGAGATCGAGACGGACCTGCGCTCGAGCGTGCCCATGGCGCGGCTCGTCCAGGGCGATGTCGGTTGCGGCAAAACCGTCGTCGCGGCCCTCGCTGCCGCGCGCGCCGCCGGCACCGGGCTGCAGGCCGCGCTGATGGCGCCGACGGAGCTCCTGGCCGAGCAGCACTGGCGGAGCTTCAGCGAATGGCTGCGGCCACTCGGGATGCCCGTGGCGCTCCTCACCAGCGGGCAGCCGGCCACCGCCCGTCGCAGCGCGCTCGCGGCGATCGCATCCGGTGAGGTGCGGGTCATCGTCGGCACACACGCGCTCTTTCAGGAAGGTATCGAGTTCTCACGGCTCGCGCTCGTCATCGTCGACGAGCAACACCGATTCGGGGTGCAGCAACGATTGCGCCTCCGGGAGAAAGGCAGCAGGAGCGGTCGCTTCCCACACCAGCTCATCATGACCGCGACACCGATCCCGCGGACGCTGGCGATGACGGCCTACGCCGACCTCGACATCTCGGTGATCGACGAGCTGCCACCGGGCCGCACGCCGGTGCGGACGGTCATCGTGCCGGAGCGGCGGCGCCAGGAGGTCGTCGCGCGCATCCTCCAGGTCTGCCGCGGTGGTCGGCAGGTCTATTGGGTCTGTCCGCTCATCGATGAGTCGGACGAGCTGCGCTCGCAGGCTGCGGAGGAAACCGCCGTGGCTCTCGTGGAGGCGCTGCCCGAGGTGCGGGTGGGTCTGGTGCATGGCCGTATGGCGGCCTCGAAGAAGGACGCGGCGATGCTCGCCTTCAAGGCGGGACGAATCCAACTGTTGGTGGCAACCACCGTGATCGAGGTCGGGGTCGATGTTCCCAACGCGACGCTGATGGTCATCGAGAACGCCGAGCGCATGGGGCTCGCGCAGCTGCATCAGCTGCGGGGCCGGGTCGGACGGGGGGCATCGGCCAGCACCTGCGTGCTGCTCTATCGCGGGCCACTCTCGCCGCTCGCGCGGCAACGGCTGAAAGTCATCCGCGAGAGCAACGACGGTTTCGAGATCGCGCGCCGCGATCTGGAGCTCCGGGGTGCCGGCGAGCTGCTCGGCACCCGCCAGACCGGTCTGGCGCAGCTTCGCGTGGCGGACCTGACGCGCGATTCGGACCTGCTGCCACGCGTGCAGGAGGCCGCGGAGCTGCTCATCGCGAGTTACCCGGATAATATTGCGGCACTCGCGGCCCGGTGGATCGGCTCGGGGGAGCAATATGGGCGAGTGGGGTAGGCGCGGAGCGCTTATCCCACGAGATGCAGGTACATGAATAGCGCTACAGCCACAAACACCGTCGATTTGGACCTCACGGATAAGCTCAAAGAGGCGCCCCTCTATCACCGCCTGGCGCGGCGCGTGGAGGAATATGGGCGCCTTGCGCGCGTCGACCGTCCGATCGGTACCTGGCTGCTGCTGTGGCCGGCGCTCTGGGGGCTCTGGGTCGCCGGCGCCGGCCGACCGGATCAGAAGGTGTTGATCGTGTTCACGGTTGGCGTCATCGTCATGCGCGCCGCCGGCTGCATCATCAATGACTTCGCCGATCGCGACATCGATCCTCACGTGAAGCGCACGCGCGAGCGCCCGCTCGCCGCACGCCGCGTCTCGCCGGTCGAGGCTCTGACGCTCTTCCTGCTGCTGGGCGCCGCCGCGCTGTGGCTGGTTACCCGACTCAATCCCTTCACGGTGAAACTCGCCCTCATCGGCGCCGCGCTCACCGTCTCTTACCCCTTCGTCAAGCGCTTCTTCCCGCTGCCCCAGCTCTATCTCGGCATCTCCTTCGGCGGCTGGAGCGTGCCGATGGCCTTCGCCGCGCAGCGCGACTCGCTGCCGCGCGTCGCCTGGGTGCTCTATATCGCGGCGGTCATCTGGGCGGCGGTATACGACACCCTCTACGCGATGGTCGATCGGGAGGATGACCTGCAGATCGGCGTCAAGTCGAGCGCCATTCTCTTCGCCGACATGGATCGGCTGTTGATCGGCGTGCTGCAGGCGATGATGCTGCTCGCACTGGTGCTCGCCGGCCGCGACATGGTGTTCGGCCGCTGGTACTACGGCGGCCTCGCGGTGGCGGCGGTGCTCTGTCTTTACCAGCAATGGCTGATCCGCGCGCGCGATCCCGCCGCCTGCCTGCGCGCCTTCCTCAACAACAACTACGTCGGCATGGCGATCTTCATCGGCGTGCTGCTGCAGTACATTTACTCGCGTTGAGCACTCACAAGAATCAGAACCTGCTGCGCCGGTTCGGCTTCGCCCTGGCCGGCCTGCTGCAGGCGCTGCGCACCGAGCGCAGCGTGCGCCTGGAAACCCTCTTTTTCGTGCTGGTCGTGGCGGCGCTCGCGGTGCTTCGCCCGGGCCCGCTCTGGTGGGCGGCCGTGATGCTGGCGAGCGCCGGCGTTCTTGCGGCGGAGCTGCTCAACACCGCCATCGAGACGCTGGCCGACCACCTCTGTCCCGAGGTGCATCCGCGGATTCGAATCGTCAAGGACTGTGCCGCCGCCGCCGTGTTCATCAGCGTGATGGGCGCGCTCGCGGTCGCCATCGCGCTCGCCGTGCACCTGCTGCGACGCTGATCGCAAAATGATCAAATGTGGACGCGGGACGGCCTCTCGCGTTGACATCCGCCGCCCCGCCCGCGACCATTCCGGTGGCCACCGCCACCCGAGAAGCGCATGACCCCGACCGCTTTAGGAGCCGTTCGCCACGACTGGACCCTGCCGGAAGTCGCGAGTCTGCTCGCGATGCCGCTCATCGACCTGCTCTACCAGGCGCAGCAAGTGCACCGGCAGCACCATGAGCCCAACACGGTGCAGATGAGCACGCTGCTTTCCATCAAGACCGGTGCCTGCCCGGAGGACTGTGCCTACTGTCCGCAGAGCGTGCGCTACGACACCGGTCTCGCGCGCGAGGAGCTGATGGAGGTGGCAGCGGTGCGCCAGCATGCACTGCGCGCGAAGCAGGCGGGCGCGACACGCTTCTGCATGGGAGCGGCCTATCGCTCGCCGAAGGCGAAGGACCTCGAGGTCATCGCGAGCATGATTCGCGAGGTGAGTGCGCTCGGTCTAGAGACCTGCGCGACACTGGGCATGCTGACCCCGCGGCAGGCACGCGACCTCAAGAGCGCGGGCCTCGACTACTACAACCACAATCTCGATACCTCGGCAGAGTTCTACGGCGAGGTCATCACCACCCGCACCTACCAGGACCGGCTGGACACGCTCGAAGCGGTGCGCGCGGCGCAGCTCAAGGTCTGCTGCGGCGGCATTCTCGGGCTCGGCGAGTCGGCGGAGGATCGGGCGAAACTCCTCATGACCCTGGCCAACCTGCCGCAGCATCCGGAGAGTGTCCCCATCAACCAGCTCGTGCAGGTGCCCGGCACGCCGCTACACGGCACCGCACCCGTCGATCCGCTCGACTTCGTACGGACCTGCGCCGCCGCGCGACTGATGATGCCGCGCGCCTACGTGCGCCTCTCGGCCGGCCGGCAGGCGATGAGCGATGAGCTGCAGGCGCTCTGCTTCCTCGCCGGTGCCAATTCCATCTTCTACGGCGAGAAGCTTCTGACCACGGGCAATCCCGATGTCGAACGCGATCGGCGTCTCCTCGCGCGCCTGGGCCTCAAGCCGGAAGCCCCCGCGTCCACCACGCACCCCGCGCATGAAGAGACAGCCGCTTGAGCCGGTGCTCGAGGAGATCGAGCGGCGGCAATTGCGGCGTCGCCGTGCCACGGTAGAGGCGTACGCCGGGAAGGGCACCCGCACGGAGGTGATGGTCGATGGGCACCGGCTCGTCGACTTCAGCAGCAACGACTATCTCGGGCTCGCCGCCCACCCGGCTCTGGCCGCCGCTATGGCGGACGCGGCGGCACGCTGCGGCTCGGGCAGCGGCGCCTCGCATCTCGTGAGCGGACATGGGCGCGAGCACGCTGCGCTCGAGGAGGAGTTGGCCGCCTTCACGGGACGGCAGCGGGCGCTCCTCTTCTCCACCGGTTACATGGCCAACCTCGGTGCCGTCACTGCACTCGCGAGTCGCGGCGAGTCGGTACTGCTCGATCGCCTGAGCCATGCCTCGCTCATCGATGCCGGGCTCTTGTCGGGAGCGCGTTTTCGCCGCTACCCGCACGGCGATGGCGCCGCCGCACGCCGGTTGCTCGCCGAGGGCACGCCCCCGACCGCGGTGTTGGCGACCGACGGCGTCTTCAGCATGGATGGGGACATCGCGCCGCTCGCGGAGTTAGCCGATGCCGCCCGCGCGCACGCTACGTGGCTGATCGTCGATGACGCGCATGGAATCGGCGTGCTGGGCGCCAACGGACGGGGCGCCGTGGAGCTCGCGGGCCTTACCGCTGAGGAAGTCCCCGTGCTCATCGGTACCCTCGGCAAAGCCTTCGGCTCCTTCGGCGCCTTCGTGGCCGGCCCGGAGGCCTTGATCGAGCTGCTGCTGCAGCGCTCGCGCAGCTACATCTACACCACAGCCCTGCCGCAGCCGGTCGCCGCCGCAACGCGCGCCGCGCTGCGAATCGCGCAGGAGGAGACCTGGCGGCGGCAGCGCGTGCTCGCCCTCACCGCGCGCTTTCGAGCGGCGGCTCGAGAGCTCGCCATCCCGCTCACCAACTCCGCCACCCCGATTCAGCCGATCCGGCTCGGCAGTGCGCGCGCCGCGCTCGATGCGCAGCAGGCGCTCCTCGCGGCCGGCTTCTGGGTCGTCGCCATCCGCTCACCCACAGTGCCCGCCGGCGAGGAGCGGCTGCGAATCACGCTCACCGCCGGGCACCGCGAGGATCAGGTGGATGCCCTCATCGAGACCCTCGCCCGCGTGTGCGTCCCCACATGAGCCCTCTCTATACGGAGGTCCGCGGCAGCGGCCCGACGCTCGTGCTCCTGCACGGCTGGGGACTCAACCTGCGCGTCTGGGACAGGCTCGCAGCCGTGCTCTGCGACCGCTTCCGAACCGTTGCCGTCGATTTGCCCGGTCACGGTCGCAGCGAATGGCTGCCCCGACGCTCCTCGCTCGAGGCGCAGGCCGCGCAAGTCGCCGAAACCGTTGCGGTGCTTTCGCCCCGCTATTCACTTCTCGGCTGGTCGCTCGGCGCACAGATCGCGTTGCGCCTCGCCGCCGAGGAGCGAGGGGCTGCCACTGAGGGCGCCAGCGCCGCCGCCGGCCCGGAGCGTCTGGTGTTGATTGCCGCCACGCCGCGGTTCAGCACCGGACCGGACTGGCCTCACGGCACTCCACCCGAGCGGCTGGATCAGCAGGCGCTCGCACTGCGCACCGATTACCGGCGCATGGTGAGCGACTTTCTCGAGCTGCAGGTTCGCGGCAGCGTCGATGGCGCCGCGGCTCTGGCGCAGCTTCGCGCGGCTCTCTTCGCTCAGGGTTCCGAAGCTGCCGGCCCGCAACCCGCCGCCTTGGCGAGCGACCTCGAGCTGCTGCGGCATACCGATCTTCGCCCGCTGCTCGGCCGCATCCCCCTTCCGAGTCTCGTCGTTGCGGGTCAGTATGACCGCGTGACCCCGCCGGCCGCATCGCACGCGCTCGCCAACGCCCTCCCCAACGCCCGCTACGTCGAGATCCGCCGCGCCGCCCATGCTCCCTTCCTCTCGCATCTGACCGAGCTCGCCGCGTTGCTCGCCGATTTTCTGCTGCCGCGCCCGCAATGAGCCGGCGCGGGTCCGACGTTTTCCGACTCGACCGGCAGAGGGCACGCGCGGCCTTCGACCGCGCCAGCCGCAGCTACGAGGCTGCGGCCGTCCTGCAGTCGCGGGTGGCGGAGGAGCTTCTCGGTCGCCTCGAGGCTTTCGATTTCAGCCCGCGGGCGTTGCTCGATCTCGGCGCCGGCACCGGCCGCGTCACCGCCGAGCTCAAACGCCGCTACCGCCGCTCCAAGGTCATCGCCCTCGATCTCGCACCCGGCATGTTGCGCGAGGCGGCCCGACATCAACGGGTCTTCCGGCGTTTCGAGCGCGTGTGCGCCGACGCCGCCCGGCTGCCGTTACTCAGCGCCAGCATCGACATCGTCTTCAGCAACCTGATGCTGCAGTGGTGCGACCCGCTCGATGAAGTTCTCGCCGAGGTGCGCCGCGTACTCAAGCCGCAGGGGTTTTTCGCCTTCAGCACTTTCGGCCCCGACACCCTGCAAGAGCTCCGCAGCGCCTGGGCGGAAGCGGACTCCTACAACCATGTCAACCGGTTCCTGGACGTGCGCGACGTCGGCGATGCCCTGCTGCACGCCGGTCTCAAGGAGCCCGTGTTGGATGTCGATCGCACGCAGCTCACCTATGACGACGGCATATCCGTCATGCGCGACCTGAAATCCCTCGGCGCCCGCAATGCCACCGCCGGCCGCCCCCGCGCCCTCCTCGGCCGCACCCGGCTGCAGCGTGTCTTGAGCGCCTACGAGTCTTTCCGCAAGGACGGCAGACTCCCCGCGACCTACGAGGTCATCTACGGGGCGGCGTGGGGATCGGGCACGGCCAGTGGGAGGGGCGCCTCGCCAGGGACGGCGGGCACGGCCCCTGAAGTGAAAATCCCTCTCTCCGAAATCCGCCGTCGGATGTGAAGCGCCCGACATGACACCGAAAGGCTTCTTCGTCACCGGGACCGACACCGGAGTCGGTAAAACCATCGTCGCCGCCGCCCTCACGCGCGCGCTGGTCGCACGCGGTCTGCGGATTGCGGTCATGAAGCCGATAGCCTCCGGCTCCGACCCAACACCCGAGGGTCCCCGAAACTCGGACGCGCTCGCGCTCATGGCCGCCGCGAATGTGCAGGCCCCCTACGAAACCGTGAACCCCTACTGCTTTCTGCCGGCCATCTCGCCCCACATCGCCGCGAGCGACAGCGGCATCGTCATCGACCTCGCGCTCCTTCACCGGCGCTTCGAGGCCCTGGTGAGCGCCGCCGACTGTGTCATCGTCGAAGGCGCCGGCGGCTGGCTCGCCCCGATCGGCGATCGCGCCGGCATGGCCGACCTCGCCGGCACATTCGGCCTGCCCGTGCTGCTCGTCGTCGGCTTGCGCCTCGGCTGCCTCAACCACGCGCTCCTCACCCGCGAATCCATGGCGGCCCGTCATGTGGCCTTCGCCGGCTGGCTGGCCAACGCCATGGACCCGGGTTTCGAGCGCGTCGCCGAGAATCTGGCGACCCTGACGTCGCGGCTCGGCGGACCGCCCCTCGCCCGCATCCCGCTCCTAGCTAGCGGGCGGGAGCTCCCGGACCTGAGCGAAGCGGCGGGCAAGCTGTGTGCTTGAACCCTTCCAGGCGCCCCTTTACCATCGCCTTCGGATGCCTGTGCGCATCGTCATCTGTCCGAACTGCTCGCTCAGCCTGCGAGGGGGGGTGCTGTGCTTCGCGGGGATATGCGCAGTGAGCTTCACCGTCGCGGGCCTGCTCGCGCTGAGGGGGATGTGGCCCATCCTGCCCTTCTCCGGGCTGGAGATGATCCTCCTCGGATGGGCCCTGCATGCGAGTCTCGCCCGGCGCAATCAGGCGGAGATCATCACCCTGACGGATGCCGACGTCAGCGTCGAATCGCTCGATCGCATCCATTGTCGGCGGACCGTGTTCCAGCGGCACTGGGCTCAGGTTAAACTTCGCCGCCCTGTCTCGCGACTGCACCCGAGCCGGCTGACCATCGAGTCGCACGGCCGGCAGTGCGAGCTGGGGACGTTTCTCACGGAGGAAGAGCGGTGCGGACTTGCGCTTCGGCTGCAACGTCTCGTCGGCCGCGTCAATGAGTCGCCCTCTCTGGCCCCTAGGCTCTAAATAGGGTCCAAGTAGGCGGAGCAGGCTCTGGTTCGATTAAGGTATCGCGCGAGAGGGCCCCGAGGGGGAGTCGCGCGGGAAAGGCATGAGCACGATGAATCGCGCAAGACTCGGGATCCTCGGCGGGACGCTGGCCCTGCTTACCGCGGCGGCCAGCGCACCGGCCGCGCGCGCGCAATCGGGCTGGAGCCTCATCAACATGCCGCGCGGCGTCACGGACGTCAGCGCCAAGATCTACAGCCTGCACATGATGGGCTTCTGGTTCTGCGTCGGCATTGCCGTAGTGGTCTTCGGCGTGATGATCTGGTCGCTCATCTTCCACCGCCGCTCGCGGGGCGCGGTGGCCGATGTCACCCTGGTGCACAGCACCCGGGTCGAGATCGTCTGGACCACGATCCCGGTGCTCATCCTCATCGCCATGGCGGTCCCGGCGGCGAACCTCCTGGTGCGCGTCAATAACAACGCCCACGCGAAGCTCGATATCCGGGTGACCGGGTTCCAGTGGGGCTGGCAATACGACTACGTCGGCTCCGGCGTGAGCTTCGTGTCCAAGCTCGACTACCGCAGTGATGCGGCCCGGGAGCTCGACTCCGGCATCAACCCGGATACCGTGCCGCACTACCTGCTCAACGTGGATCATCCGCTGGTGGTCCCGACCGGCACCAAGATTCGCCTGCTGATCACTTCGGTGGACGTGATCCACTCCTGGTGGGTGCCCGATTTCGGCGTCAAGAGGGACGCCATCCCGGGCTTCATCAACGCGGTGTCGTTCACCGTGGACGCCAACAAGGCCGGGGTCTACCGCGGCCAGTGCACCGAGCTCTGTGGCCGCGACCACGCCTACATGCCGGTGGTGGTTCGCGCGGTCTCGCCGGCGGATTTCGCCGTCTGGCTGAAGCAGCAGCAGGCGCTGCAAAAGCAGGGAGTGGACCTCTCGGCGCAGACCGCCGACTGACCCAACGCACCGCATCACGCGAACTTTCGATCGAACCCGTTCAGCAGACTTAAAGAGGTCATCACATGGCCGAACCGCACGTTGAGACGACCGTACACGCCGATCACGAGCACAAACCGCACGGCTGGCGCCGCTGGGTGTTCGCGACGAACCACAAGGACATCGGCACGATGTACCTCATCCTCGCGTGCGTGATGTTCTTCATCGGCGGCTCGGGCGCGATGGTGATCCGCGCGGAGCTGTTCAAGCCGGGAATGCAGCTGGTCGACCCGGGAGTGTTCAACTCCCTGACGACCCTGCACGGCCTCATCATGATCTTCGGGGCGATCATGCCGGCCTGGGTGGGCCTCGCCAACTGGATGATCCCGTTGCAGATCGGGGCGCCCGACATGGCGCTGCCGCGCCTGAACAACCTGAGCTTCTGGATCCTGCCCTTCGCCTTCATCCTGCTCGTCTCGACGCTGTTCGTGCCGGGCAGCGCGCCGGCCGGCGGCTGGACGATGTATCCGCCGCTCACGCTGCAGTTCGGCTCCTCCTTCCCAATGCTCATCTTCGCCATCCACCTGATGGGCATCTCCTCGATCCTGGGCGCGATCAACGTCATCGTCACCATCATGAACCTGCGCGCGCCGGGGATGACGCTGCTGCGGATGCCGCTGTTCGTGTGGACCTGGCTCATCACCGCGTTCCTGCTGATCGCGGTGATGCCGGTGCTCGCGGGCGCCGTCACCATGATGCTCACCGATCATTTCTTTGGTACCAGCTTCTTCAACGCCGCCGGCGGCGGCGACCCGGTGATGTTCCAGCACATCTTCTGGTTCTTCGGGCATCCCGAGGTCTACATCATGATCCTGCCGGGCTTCGGCGTGATCTCGGAGATCGTCCCCACCTTCTCGAGGAAGCCGCTCTTTGGCTACGAGGCGATGGTGTACGCGACCGCCTCGATCGCATTCCTGTCGTTCATCGTGTGGGCGCACCACATGTTCACGGTGGGATTGCCGGTGACGGCGCAGCTCTTCTTCATGTTCTCCACCATGTTGATCGCGGTGCCGACGGGCGTGAAGGTGTTCAACTGGGTGGCGACCATGTGGAAGGGCTCACTGACCTTCGAGCCGCCGATGCTGTTCGCGGTCGCGTTCCTCTTCCTGTTCTCGATCGGCGGCTTCTCGGGATTGATGCTGGCGCTGGTGCCGGCCGACTACCAGTATCACGGCACCTACTTCGTGGTGGCGCACTTTCACTACGTGCTGGTCACGGGCTCGGCGTTCGCCATCATGGGCGCGGTGTACTACTGGCTGCCCAAGTGGAGCGGCCGGATGTACGACATGGCGCTCGCCAAGTGGCACTTCTGGCTGTCGACGATCTTCGTCAACGTGCTGTTCTTCCCGCAGCATTTCCTCGGGCTCGCCGGCATGCCGCGGCGCACCCCGGACTATGCGGTGCAGTTCACCGACTGGAACATGGTGTCCTCGATCGGCGGCTTCGCCTTCGGCCTCTCGCAGTTCCTCCTGCCCTACATCGTGTGGAAATGCGTACGCTCCGGCAAGCCGGTCGAGGGCAACAGCGCCTGGGATGGCGCCCGCGGCCTCGAGTGGGAGCTGCCGTCGCCGCCGCCCTTCCACTCCTGGACGGTGCCGCCCTCGGATGAGCTGATCGCCCGCGGCGCGGCGCACTGAGTGGCGCCAGCGAACACCGAGATGTCCGCGGAGCAGCCGTTGCCGATGCGGGAAGATGTCGCGCGGCGCAAGCGCGTCCGACGCACCACGCTCGTGGTGACGGGGATCGTGCTCCTTTTCTACTTCGGCTTCATCGCCATGATGCTGATCCGCGCCACCCGATAAGCGCCCAGCCCACTTGAGCAGTCGTCACTAAGGTCATCACATGACATCCAACGCACATGCCCCCGACAGCCAGCACTACTATGTTCCGCACGGTAGCCCCTGGCCGATAGTCGCGGCTGTCGCGCTGTTCGCCCTCATGTGGGGCGCAATCGCCTACCTCGATAACTGGACCGGCCCGTGGACGTTTCTGCCCGGACCGCTGCTGCTGTTCTTCATGTTCGGCGGCTGGTTCCATACCGTGATCGGCGAGAATCAGCAGGGTATCTACAACACTCAGGTGGATCGCTCGTTCCGCATGGGAATGATGTGGTTCATCTTCTCGGAGGTGATGTTCTTCGGCGCCTTCTTCGGCGCGCTGTTCTACTCGCGCATCCTCGCGGTGCCGTGGCTCGGCGGCGCCGGCACCCGCGCGCTCACCAACCTGATCCTCTGGCCGCGATACGCCGCCGCCTGGCCGACCAACGGCCCGGGTCAGGTGGGCGGGCAGAACTTCGAGGCGATGAGCGCCTACGGCATCGCGGCGATCAACACGCTGGTCCTGCTGACGAGCGGCCTCACCGTCACTATCGCGCATCATGCGCTGCGCGCCGGCAATCGGACGCGCCTCAAGATCTTCCTCGCATTCACCTTCATTCTCGGATTCACCTTCGTCGCGCTGCAGGGCCACGAATACTTCGAGGCCTACACCAAGATGAACCTGCGGCTGACGACCGGCATCTACGGCTCGACGTTCTTCATGCTCACCGGTTTCCACGGCCTGCACGTGACCATCGGCGCCATCATGCTGCTGGTGGTCTGGCTGCGGGTGCTGCGCGGGCATTTCACGCCACGGCAGCACTTCGCGTTCGAGGCCGTCTCCTGGTACTGGCACTTCGTCGACGTGGTGTGGCTGGGCCTCTTTATCTTCGTCTACTGGCTGTAGCCGCCGGCGAATCCGGGCCGGTGACGCCGGACTTAATGATGTGGGGCCGGGGGAACCACGCCGTGCGGCGTGATCAGCCCGGCATACCACGCGATCATGATGAGCGCAAAGAGCGCGAGCGATAGCGTGATCCGGATCGTGAGCGCACGCACCAGCTTCGCCGAGTCCTGTTGGGTGCCGCGGGAGAGGTGGTACAGCGCCGAGCCCAGGCTCACCACGATGGCGGCGAGCGCAACGAGGACCACGACTTCGAGGATCACGGGCATGTCAGCCTCCAGTCTACCGCCAAAGCAACCTCCGTACCCATGCGCCTGAGCTTCGGCGCCCGTCGCTTCTCCCCCTCCCCGGCGTTCACCATCCTCATGGCGGCGTTGTGCGTGGTATTCGTCGCGCTCGGCCGCTGGCAATGGCGGCGCGGCACGGCGCGGGCGGCGGAGCATGCGCGCTTCGAGCGCGGCGCCCGCGAGGTGCTCGCCCTCGGCGCGGCGTCGCTCGCGCAGGTGCCCGACTATCAGCGGGTGAGTCTCACAGGCACTTACGATCCGGCGCACCAGTTCCTGATCGATAACATGAGCTATCGCGATCTCGACGGCTATCAGGTGTTGACGCCGCTCGAGAGGCCCGGCGGCAGGGTGGTGCTGGTCGACCGAGGTTGGGTCCCCTTTCTCGGCAGCCGCAGCAATCTGCCCGATACCTCCCTGAAGAGCACGGGAACGGTGACGGTCACCGGGCGCGTCGGCGAGCTGCCGGCGGCAGGTCTCGCATTCGGGCGGGCACCGCCGCCCGCGACCGGTCCCTGGCCCAGGGTGACCAGTTTTCCGACGCTTGCGCAGCTGAGCGGTGTGCTCGGGCGAGCGCTCGAGCCGCACATCATCCTGCTCGATCCTCGCGCTCCTGACGGCTACGTGCGCGACTGGCGCCTGCCGGGCATCCCCGCGATGCAGAATTTCGCTTATGCCTTCGAGTGGTGGTGCTTCGCGATCGCGGCCGTCGTGATGTGGCTAGTGCTGAGCTCGAAATCCGCGGGCGAGAGTCCGCTCGGGAGCCCCGGAGCGAAGCGATGACAAAACCGTCTGGAACGATTTTGGACGGCGCCAGCCGGCCCGAAGGGCGAGGTCCAGGGAGGGAGCCTCGCACAGCCGGCACGCAGCAGCTCCGTGCCCGCAATCTGCGAACGCTCGCCGGCCTCGCGGCGCTCTTCTTCATTCCGTTCCTCGCGTCCTTCTGGCTCTACTACGGGACCGGATGGCGGCCCGCCGGCCATGTCAACCACGGCGAGCTCATCAGCCCGCCGCGGCCGCTCGGCAATGTGAGTCTGCCGCGTATTCCGCTGGCGGCCCTGAGACCCGGGGAACTCTCGCCTTCCGAGCCGACTCTGTTCCGCAGCACGTGGACGCTCACGTATATCGGCGACGGCAGTTGCGATGCGGCCTGCCGTCAGACCCTTTACGTGATGCGCCAGACGCGACTCGCCCTCGGCACGGACGTGACGCGGGTTGCGCGCGTCTTCCTGGTGACGGGAAATTGCTGTGATAGAACGTTCCTTGCGCGTGAGCACGCGGGAATCATTGTGCTCGATGCGACCGGTGCGCCGGGCGAGAAGCTGCTCGGCGATTTCCCGCGGCAGGATCGCGCGCACAGCCTGTACATCGTCGACCCGCTCGGCAATCTGATGATGCGCTACGATGTCCGCCGCGATCCGCGCGGCCTGCTCATCGACCTGCGGAAACTGCTCGAGCTTTCCGATATCGGCTGAGCCTGGCTTTAGGAGATTTCTTGTCGCAGATGCCCCTCGACCGCTGGCTGCGCGGCCTCGCGCTTTTCGGAGCGCTGCTGTGCTTCGGGGTCATCGTGCTCGGCGCGTACGTGCGTCTCACCGACGCCGGACTCGGCTGCCCCGACTGGCCGGGATGCTACGGCCACATCAGTCCGGTCGGCGCGGAGGACAGCCCGACGAGCCAGGCCGAGTTCCCGGGCAGGCCCCTTCGCGCCGGCAAAGCGTGGCACGAGATGATCCACCGCTATGCCGCGGGCACGCTCGGCTGCGTCATCATCGTGATCGCGGCGCTCGCCATCGCCGCGCGCAAGCCCAAGGTACTGGGTGCCGGATTCGGGGTGCTGCTCTTCCTCACGGTGATCGTGCAGGCCCTGCTCGGCATGTTGACCGTAACATGGCTGTTGAAACCCCTCATCGTGACCGCGCACCTCATCTTCGGCATGACCACACTCGCTCTGCTCTGGTGGGGATGGCTCAGATTGCAGCAGCCCTCGCGCCGAGCCGCTCCGCTGCGAAGCGCACCGGCGCACGAACCCACGCCGTGGTCCGGCGCCGCCTCGACGGCACGAATCGGATACTCGCTCGCGGTCCTCAGTGTCGTCGTGCTCGCCGTGCAGTTCTTCCTCGGCGGCTGGACCAGCGCCAACTACGCCGCGTTCGCCTGCCCGGACTTTCCGACATGTCAGGGCGCCTGGTGGCCGCAGGCGGATTTCCGCCATGCGTTCGTGCTCTGGCGGGGACTCTGGATCGATTATGACGGTGGCATTCTCTCCAACCCCGCGCGGGTGGCGATCCATCTGTCCCATAGGCTGGGCGCGCTCGCGGTGAGCGCGACGTTTCTCGCGACCACACTCTTCGTCATCGGCCGCCGCTCTCTCGGCGCCGCGCGGATGCGAGCCTACCTGGTGCTGGCCGCGCTGGGCCTGCAGCTTGCGATCGGAGTATCCATGGTGTTGACGACGTTTCCGCTCTGGCTGACCACCGCCCACACCGCCGGAGCGGCGTTGCTTCTCATGGCCATCCTCGCGTTGACAGCCAGGCTGCACGCGCTACGCGCCGTGCGTCCGGTCTGACGGCGCAGAGGCTCGCCGTGGCAACTACTACAGAGTACGCGACACTTGCTCCGCCGACGTGGCGACGGTATTACGCGCTGACGAAGCCGCGGGTGGTGGCGCTCATCACGTTCACCGCGATCGTCGGCACGCTGCTCGCGAGCCCGGGCTGGCCACCGATCCGGGCGGTCCTCTGGGGCACGCTCGGCATCGCGCTCGCCGCCGCTTGCGCCGCGACCATCAATCACGTCCTCGATCGGCGCTTCGATGAGCAGATGGCACGCACGCAGTCGCGCCCGCTGCCGACGCGCCAACTGACGGAGCGCAGCGCGCTCATCTTCGCCGCGGTGCTCGGCCTGCTCGCGATGAGCCTGCTCTCGTTTCTCGTCAACCTGCTGACGGCGGGGCTGACCTTCGCGTCGCTGATCGGTTATGCCGTGATCTACACGGTGTGGCTGAAGCACGCTACCTCGCAGAACATCGTGATCGGCGGGGCGGCCGGCGCGGCGCCGCCCATTCTCGGATGGGCTGCCGTCACCCACACCATCGACCCCAACGCGCTGCTCCTCTTTCTCATCATCTTCGTGTGGACGCCACCGCATTTCTGGGCGCTGGCGATCGCCCGCAAGGATGAGTACGCGCGCGCCGGCATCCCGATGCTGCCGGTCACGCACGGCGTGGAGCACACCCGCTTGCAGGTGTTGCTCTATACCGTGCTGCTCGTGCTCGTGACCCTGATGCCGTTTCTCACCGGGATGAGCGGACTGATCTACCTCGGCGTGGCTCTCGTGCTCAACGCACGCTTTCTCTACTACTCGCTCGCGCTGAAGCTCACCGCCCGGCAGGAACTGCCGATGCGCGTGTTCCGGTACTCCGTCACCTATCTCATGTGGCTGTTTGCGGCGCTGCTCATCGATCACTACCTGCCGACCACCCAGCTGCTACGTGCGGGTGGCGTGGGGTGAGCTGCGCCTGAGCAGGAGCTGCCAGGAGGAGAGCCGGCGATCCTCGAGCAGCAGCACTCCGACCGACTCGTAGCTGTCGTCATCGATGCGCCGATGATGCTCGGCGCCGTGGTAGCCCGAGGCCTCGCAGCGATAGACCGAGAGGATGGAGCTCCCGATGACGGAGAACGTGCCGTTGAGCTTGCTCAGGGTCGCGCTCTCCGAGTTCCACTTGAGTGTCGTCCCGTCACGCCCCGGCAGCTCGATCCAGTAGGCGCTCACGAACTCGACCGGGGGCGAGCCCAACACCTTGAGGGCTCCGGAGAGCAGCCAGCACTCGGTCCGGTGCGCCACCTCCGTGCGCGATTCGGCCGGGAAAGGCTGCCCGTCCTCGCGCCAGAACGTTCCGCTGCCCATCCATAGGGCTGGCTGAAAAAGATAGGTATGGGGCATTGGCATGTTCCAAGCGTTGCGTCTGCGCAACGATCGGCAGGCATCCTAACTGACCAGCAGCGTACCGCTCGAGCCCCGCACGATGAGCCGCGGCGGCAGGGTCACACATTGCATGAGCTGAGCCACCCCCTCTGACGACCTGTTCGTGTGGCGCTCCATAGTCTAAGGCATTGGCCCTGCCTCACCCAAGTCCGAGCCGTTGCTCGTGCGCGACATGGCCGAAGAAGACCCCGTGTGCCGGCAGCTCGAGCTCGCCCCCGGACACTCGGCCGGCGCTGCGCCCATGGCCATCGAGGGGAGTGACGGGGCCGAGCCCTGACAGGGCGGCGAGTCCGGTGGGCCAGAAGGCGATGTCGTAGGGGTCGCGCAGCGCCTCGAACGGCAATCCCGCCTCCGGGAGGCCGAGCTCCTCACCCTGGGGGCGTTGCGAGCTTTTGCGTGGCGTTGACGTAAAACTCCTGCAGAACCTGCACGGAAAGCCTGCCAGTCCTCGCGTCCCACAGCTCGCGCAGCTTCGACACGGCCCGCTCGCGCTTTACGCCCGCATCCGCCCGGGCTCGATCGCCACCGTGATATTGGCCTTCAAAACCGCTGCTGGGGCCGCAAGCCGATGGGCACTCGCACCCGCGAGATCGCACCGCGGGATTCCTCTTTATTCGCCAACTGCAGGCTGCCGCCGTGCGCTTCGATGATCTGACGCGCCAGCACCAGGCCAATGCCGCTGCCGCCCTCCTTGGTGGTGAAGAACGGCACGAACAGGTTCTCGGTGTGAGCGATGCCGGGACCGTCGTCTTCCACCTCGATGAGGAGATCGCGGGTGTCGCGCCGCCAGCGCACGCGTACCCCGCCCCCCGTCTCGAGCGCTGCGTCCACCGCGTTGCGCACCAGATTGATCAGCGCCTGCTCGAGCTGCGATCGGTCCACATAGACCGTCTCGGCTGACTCGGAGGCGATCTCGACGTTCATGCGCGGCTCGAGCAGGGCGACTCGCTGGATCAACGCGGCGACGTCGACCTCTTCCGGATTCGGCGGCGGCAGGCGTGCGAGCTCGGCGTAGCGGCGGATGAAGCCGCCCAACGCGCGGCTGCGCTGCTCGATCAGCTCCAAACCATCCATAGTCATCGAGTCCGCCTGGGAGGCGCGCTCCTTGAGCAGTCCGGCGGTCGACTGAATCGACCCGAGCGAGTTGTTGATCTCGTGACCCAGCACTCGAATCAGGCGGCGCCATGCATGACGCTCCTCTTCCCGAAGTGCATGGCTGACATCGGTCACGACCAGTAGTCGATGCGGCCGACCATGACGGCGAAACACCACCCGGCGCACCTCCCACGGTCCCTCTCCGGCCGAAAAGGCGTGCCGATCGATGAAGGGCGCGTGCCGGCCGAGCCAATCCGACAGACCGAGTTCCGCCGCGTCTCTTCCGACCAGCTCCGAGGGCGATTGTCCAAGGAGCTGTTCCGCGGCAGGATTGAGTTCCACCAAGCGGTTCTGCTCATCGATGATCAACACGGCGAGCTCCAGCCCCCCGAGCAGCTGTGAAAGCAAGGCGTCGGTCTCGAGTCCCCGGCGCTCTTCGCCGCCGAGCTTCGCCGCCAGCGCGTTGAACTCGCGCCATACCTCGCCTGCCGCGCCTGATCCGGGACGGACTGGCGAGCTGTAATCGCCCTCGCGCAGGCCCTGCAGCAGACTGGCGAGCAGTCGCAGGTGCCGTACTCTTTCCTTTGCCGCCGCCACCATACAACCGATGAGCCAGGCGAGCGCAAACGCCAGCCACAGCCACCGCGCAGGCCTTGGAATCATCACCCCCACCGCGGCAATCACCGCAAGCGCCAGCATCGGCAGCAGCGCCAGGAGGCCGAGAGCCGCTTCGCGCCAACGCCCGCGTCCGCGGTCTTTCATTCGCGGATCTTTTCCAACCGGCGATAGAGCGCGCTGCGGCTCATCCCCAGCTTCGCCGCCGCAACCGTCACGTCGCCGCCGCAACTCTCGAGCGCGCGCTGGATTACGTAGCGCTCGGCCTGCTCGAGAGTGAGATTCTCGAGAGTCTCCGTGGCGTCGCGCTCCGTGAGCTTGAGGTCCGCGACTTCGATCGCCTCGCCTTTGGCAAGCAGCACGGCGCGCTCCATGACGTGGGCGAGCTCGCGAACATTCCCGGGCCAGTCATACGCATCGAGCGCCCGGCTTGCGCCCTCGGTCAGCGTAATTGGCCCCCGGGCGCTTGCTTTGGTGCAGCGCGCCAGAAAATACGTGGCCAGCAGAGGAATATCGTCGCGCCGGGCGCGCAAGGGCGGCAGCACGATCTCGACAGTATTCAGGCGAAAGTAAAGATCTTCACGGAAGCCGCCGTCTCGAATCAACTGCCGAATGTCGGCATTCGTCGCCGCCAGGATGCGCGCATCGGCCGGGCGCGGGACGGTCTCTCCGACCCGCTCGAAGGTCCCATCCTCCAGAACGTGCAGCAGTCGCGCCTGTTGCGCCGGTGTGATGTTCGAGATCTCATCGAGAAAGAGCGTGCCTCCCCGGGCGCGCTCGATGCGGCCCACCCGATCACTGCGCGCGTCCGTGAATGCGCCCTTGACGTGACCGAAGAGCTCGCTTTCGAACAGGGTCTCGGCCAGGCCGCCGAGGTTCAAACTGACGAAAGGTCCCCGGGCGCGCGGCGAGTGCCGGTGGATCCAGCGCGCGACCAGACTCTTGCCGGTACCGCTCTCACCCGTGAGCAGAACCGACACGTCGGATGAGGCGACGCGGCCGGCGACCGCCAGCACCTCCTGCATGGCGCGCGAGTGGTGGAGCGGGGCATCCGCCTCACCGTCTGACGGCTGCCCCTCATCCTCGAGCCGGTGCACCTCGGCACGGGCACGCGCCGCTGCCAGATGTTGGGCCACCAGCGAGCGGACCCGCGTGTTCTCCCAGGGCTTCTCGAGGAAGTCCTGGGCACCGAGATGCATCGCCTCAACCGCGAGCGAAACCGTTGCCCAGCCGGTGAGGATCACGACCGGCAGCTCGCGGTGTCGCGCACGGATCTGTTTCAGGAGCTCGAGTCCCTCGGCGCCCGAGGTTGTATCGCGTTGGTAATTGAGGTCGAGAAGAATCAGGTCGGGAGGCGATTGCCGTAGCGCGCTCAGCGCCTCGGAGGGGCTCGCCGCCGTCAGGACCTCATAGCCGCAGTCGCGCAGCAGCAGCGACAGTGCCTGACGCACATCGGCGTGATCGTCGGCGACCAGGATCGACGGTTTCGACATGCCCGAATTATGCGCCTGGCCTATCGGTCCCGGAGCGCCTCCATCGGCGGCACCCGACTCGCGCGCCGCGCCGGGATCCAGCCCGCAAGCACGGCGGTCACGCTCAGAACGATCACCACCAGCGCCAAGGAGGCAGGATCGGTGGCGTGCACGTCGTAGAGCATCGAGGAGAGCACGCGGCCGAGCGCGACGACGCCAGAGAGCCCGACAACCAGTCCGATGGCGAGGAGCACCATTGCTTCACGCAGCACCAGCGCCCGCAGCCGGCTGCCGTCCGCACCCAGCGCCGCGCGAACTCCGAGCTCCGGCCGTCGCTGGCCGACGGCGTAGCTCTGCACCGCGTACAATCCGACGGCGGCGACTGCCAGCGCGCCGAGCGCAAACATCAACACTAGAGCCGCAAGGCCACGCCGCGGCGCAAGCTCGCCGGCGAGCCGCTCGTTCATGCTGCGCACGTCATAGACGGGCACGCCCGGCAGCGTCCGGCTCACCGCCCGCCGCAGCGCCGGCAGAATCGCGGCAGGGTCGAGGGGGGTGCGAACCGCGACATACCAGGTCGGAGATGCCCACGACCACCCCGGGCGGCTCGGGTCCACGGTTTGGCGACGGTTCACATAAACGATGCCCATGCTCTCGCCGCCGGCCACGTGAACGTGACGGGTGTGGGCGACGATGCCGACGACCCGGAACAAGAGTCCGGGACTGGAGTCATTCGCGCGGTCAAAGTTGAATTCGCGTCCTACCACATCCGTGGTGCCGAACAGCTCGCGCGCGGCTTGCGCGTCGACCACCGCAGACGCCTCTCGAGAGACGGCATCCTGGGGCGCGAAAGCCCGTCCTGCCAGCAAGGGAATATCGAACGTCTTGAAGTAGTCCGGGTCGGTGATGACGGGATAGACGTTGGGCGTGTGCCGCCCGTCGAAGGGATAGGGAAACACAGTGTTACCACCTGTCTCCCCGTCGAAGGGTACATCGTTGGCGAGAGTCGCCGCCGTGACGCCGGGCACTTGCGCCAGTTCGCGGTGCAGGGCGGCAAGCCGTGTCACCAGGTCGGGAGGCTCCGTACCGGCGGCGGTGGGCGGTATCTGCACCTGGAAGGTGAGGACGTGCTGCGGTTGAAATCCGAGCCGGACCGCATCGAGGTTCGCCAGGCTGCGGGCCAGCATGGCACCGGCGCCGATGAGCGCCGAAGTCAGCGCCAGCTGGGTGATCGCCAGCGCCGCGCGGACGCGGTGCTCGCCGCGACCGCCGGCGCTGCGTGCATCGGCCTCCCGGAGCGCCTGACCGAGATCCTGGCGGCGGATGAAGTAAAGACCCGCCAGAGAGAACACCAGCGCCGAGAGCAGCGCGAGCAGCAGCGCAATCCCTGCCGCTATTCCCCAGTCGCGCAGCGGAAATGCCAGCGCAGTGTTACCGAAGCCTGATCCCAGCAGAACCCTCACCAGCGCTTCGCCGAGCAGCAACCCCGCGATGCCACCCAGCAGGCACGGCACGAAGCTCTCGGCGAGCAGCTGCCGGAACAGCACTCGCGTCTCGGCGCCGAGCACCCGCCGTACGGTCAGCTCGCCGCGACGCCTCAGCGCGCGAGTGATGAAAAGATTCGCTAGATTGAACCAAACCAGCAGGAGCAGCATTCCGGTGGCAAGCTGCGCCAGAATCAGCCGCTCGTCCAGCTTGCCGACCAGCGCGCTGCGCAGCGGCGTCACGATGATCCGCATGCCCTGTTTCCTGAACAGCGGCACCGCGGTGGGATCGGGAAAATGCGCAATCTCCCGCTCCAGCACGGCCTGCGACTGCGTGGCGAGCTGAACCGCGCTCCAACCGGGCGCGAGGCGCGCAACCATCGTGTCATTCCACGTGGTCAGGTTGTCCTGCTCGTGATCGAAGGGGCCGATCAGTTTGGGGAACCAGAGATCGGTATCGGGATCGGGGAATTGAAATGCCGGCGGCATCACTCCGATCACCGTGTAAGTGGCGTCGTTGAGAGTCACGACGCGACCCAGCACGGCGGGATTGCGGTCGAAGAGGCGCGACCAGAGCCGGTAGCTCAGAACCACGGAACGGGCCGCGTCCGGTTGGTTCGATGCCGACCCAAACACGCGACCGAGCAACGGGCGCACGCCGAGGGTCGTGAACAGTGAGGCCGATACAGCAGCCGCGCTCACATGTACCCCCTGGCCGGCCTCGACGAGGTTGAGGCTCTCGGCCTGATACAGGCCTGCATCCGCCATCGCGGTCGTTTCACCGCGCAGGTGGAAGTACGTGGGGTAGGACATCCCGAGATTGCCGGGAATCTGCTCGGCGGTGAAAGACACGTTCACCAGACGGCCCGCATGCGGGTACGGCAGCGGCGCGAGCAGATAGCCGTAAATCAGGTTCAGAGTGGCCGTATTGGCTCCGATGCCGAGCGCGAGAATCACCAGCACGGCGAGCGCGAAGCCCGGGTTGCGACGGAACGGGCGAAAGAGCCTTTCCACCTGCGCAGCGATGGGGTGCATGTCGTGCCTCTACTCGGGCCGGATCTGGGCAACCAGATCGAGCTTGCGTGCGCCGCGCGCCGGGATCCACGAGGCAAGCATCACCGCGGCGCCCACGAGCACTGCCGGCAGGGCGTAGGTCGCAGGCGAGAACAGGCTCACCCGGTAGAGCTCCGCGGCCAGGCTCCGGGCAAACATCAAGGCGCAAGCAATGCCCACTACCGTGCCCAACACCCACAGTACCAAGCCCTGGCCGAGAACGAGGGTCTCGATCTGCACCGGCTCCGCCCCCACGGCCTGACGGACCGCGAACTCCCGCCGGCGCAGCCCCGTCACGTAGGCCACGACGCCGTAGGTGCCGATGATGGCGAGCGTGAAGGCGAGGAGCCCGAAGGCGATCAGCAGGCTCGCGAGTGCGGCGGTGCCCTGCGCGGAGTCGCTGATCAACTCCTGCATGGGCACAACGGCAATCAGGCTCTGATCAGGAAGAACCCGGTGTACGACGTTTCTCACCTCCCGAGCGAGAATGGCCGGCGACGCACTCGAGCGGATCAGGATCGTGGTGTTGCCGCCCCTTTCCCACCGCGCTTTGAAAGTCCTTGGCTCCTCTGGGGCGAATAGCGTGCCGTTAGCGAAGGAATAGTGCCCGGCAAAGCGGTCGCTGATCGTACCGATCACGCCCACGATGGAACACGTGCCAAGGTCGCACTTGAGAGTCTTGCCGGCGACGTTGGAATTCCCGAAGAGCCTATCCGCAAGACGCGCGTCGATCACGACGTTGGCGGCATCGCTCGCGGCATCGTGGGCATCGAGCAATCGGCCGGCAAGCAGCTGTACGCCAAGCGTCCGCATCAGGCTTGGCCCCGCCAACGTGATCGCTCCCAGGGCCTTCGTTTCGCTTCCCGTGAGCTCCTGCACTGGCTTAAACCCGGAGACGGCGCCCCGAGTGGAGAACGGCACCGCTTCGCCGATGCCGCTCTGGCGCACGCCGGGCAATGCCGCCACCGCGGCCGCGAGGCGCTGATGGGCTGCGAGCCAGGTACCCCAGTTCTCGTACTGGGGGCCCTGGAGTAAGAGCATGGCCGCGTAAAGTTGGCGGCTGCCGAAGCCCGGGTGGGAGTCGAGCATGTTACCGAGCGAGCGCCCGATGAGTAGAGCTCCGGCGAGGAGCGCAATCGCCAATCCGATCTGCCCGACGCTAAGCGCGAGGCGCAGCGGGCGCACGCGGTAGCCGCTGCTGCCGCCTTTGCCTATTCCGTAAAGGAGCTCGGCGGGTCGCTCTATGGGCACGAACGCAATGGGCAACGCAAGCGCCGCGATGCTCAAGGCGAGTGCCACCGCAAAGCCCAGCACCCAAAGGGCGAGGCCGGCTTGCAGGGCGAAGGAGGCGCTCATCGAGGCGATGCCGTAGTGCGCGAGTGCCCCGATGCCGAGCTCGGTGAGCGGCCACGCGATGAGAATGGCGGCAGCGCCGAGCGGCAGCGCCTCGAGCAACGCTTGTGTGACAAGCAGGCGACGCCCGGCACCGAGCACCACGCGCAGAGCCGCTTCATCCCGACGCCGCAGCGCCCGCGCAAGGGCGAGATTGGCCAGGCTCGCGACGGCGAGCAGGAGCAGGACGCCCGCACCGAGCTGCATCATCAGGAGTCGCTCGCGCGTCGAGCCTCCCAGCCACTCGCGCAGGGGCAGATAGGCCATGTAGGCGCCGACCTGTTGGGCACCCTTGCGCATCCCAGGCGGCATGGCTTGCTCGAGACGCGCCAGCGCGCCGTCGATCTCGGTGTCAAGTTCTGCTCGGATGGCGCCGGGTTTCCGTCGGGCGATCATGACGTAGGCGAGTGCACCATTCTTTGCGGAGAGCATTTCGGGGGTGAGCGGCATGCCCACCCAGAGCTGCGTCTGCCGCTTCGGGAAGGCAAAGTCCCGCGGCATCACACCGACCACTGTGATCAAGGGTCCGCCACTGATGCGCAAAGTGCGTCCCAAAACGTGAGGATCGCCGTGAAAGGCGCTCTGCCAGAGCCCGTAGCTGAGGTCCGCTTCGGGCGGGCCGCCCGGCCGATTGGCTGCAGGACTGATCCAGCGACCGCGCAGGGGCGCTACGTCCAGTGTCTGAAGTAGCGAGGCGCTGATGGCCGCCACCGGCTCGTTCGCTGGCGGCTCGCCGGGGATCGATACCGTGAGGTTGCCCCAGTCACTCAGCAGGCCGCTCGCGGAGAGCGCGCGCACCGATCGCAGCTGCTGATAACCGGCTGCCCACATGTCCGATCCGGCCGGGAGGGGAAATTTCGCCGTCTGGACGTAGATGTCGATGAGCCTCTCGCCATGCGGGTAGGGCAGCGGGCGCAGGAAGTAAGCGTCGATCGCCGAGAACACCGCGAGATTGGCGGCGATGCCGAGTGCCAGAGTCACGACAAACGCCAGCGTGAAGGCCCAGTCGCGGCGCAGGCGCCGCAGCGCCTGCGAAAGCGGTTCCCAGCCGTCGGTGATCAAAACTGCCACGGTACGGCCTTCACTCGGGCCGGATCTGGGCGACCAGATCGAGCTTTCGTGCGCCGCGTGCCGGAATCCACGAGGCGAGCATCACTGCAGTCCCGACGAGGACTGCCGGCAAAACATAGGTCGCCGGCGAGAAGACGCTCACCCGATACAACTCTGCTGCCAGGCTTCGTGCAAACGCCAGCGCACAACCAACACCTACCACCGTGCCCAGTGCCCACAACACCAGGCCCTGGCCCAGCACGAGGGTCTCGATCTGCAAGGGCTCCGCGCCCACGGCCTGACGGACCGCGAACTCGCGACGGCGCAGCCCCGTCACGTACGCCACGACGCCGTAAGTGCCGATGATGGCGAGCGTGAAGGCGAGGAGCCCAAAGGCGATCAACAGGCTCGCGAGTGCGGCCGCGCCTTGGGCGGAGTCGCTGATCAGCTCGTGCATGGGCGCAAAGGCGATCAGGCTCTGATCGGGAAGCGTCCGGCGGAGGGCGTTTCGCACCTCCTCGGCGAGAATGGCCGGCGCCTCGCGCGAGCGAATCAGGATCGTGGTGGCAGCACCGCGTCCCCAGGCGCTGAAAGTGCCGGGCCCCTCCGGCACGAACACGGTGCCGCTCTCGAAGACATAGAACCGGGCAAAGCGGTCCTGGATGGTGCCGATGACGCCGACGATACGGCAGGTGCCTGGATCAATACTGCAGGTAACAGTCTTGCCGACGACATCCGGGCTTCCGAAGAGAGCATCCCCAAAGCGCTCATCGATCACTATGTTCGGGGCATTGGTCGCGGCGTCGCGCGAATCGAGCAACCGCCCGGCAAGCAGATGCACGCCGAGTGCCTTCATCAGCCCGGGCCCTGCCATGGTGATCGCCCCCAGCGGGGAAGGGGCGTCTGCCCTCTTGTCCTGCGCGGGCGAGAACGAAGAGCCGGAGCCGGTGGCGGAAAACGGCACCGCCTCGCCCAGACCGCTCGCGCTCACGCCGGGCAGGGCCGCGACCGCGGCGGCGAGGCGCTGATGGGCGGCAAGCCAATCGCCTGGTTTTCCGTACTGCGGCCCCTGCAGTAACAGCATCGCAGTGTAGAGGTGGCGGCTATCGAAGCCGGGATCGGAGTTGAGCATGTTGCGCAGCGAGCGCCCGAGGAGCATGGCACCGGCGAGCAGCGCGATGGCCAACGCGATCTGTCCGACGCTAAGCGTGAAGCGCAGCGGGCGCATGCGATGGCCGCTGCCGCCGCCTTTGCCCGTTCCATAGAGGAGCTCGGCAGGCTGATGCACGTGCACGAACATCAAGGGCAAGGCAAGCGCTAGGCTGCTCAGGATGAGTGCCATCGCCAAGGCCAGCACCCAAAGGGCGATGCCAATGTGAAGGCTGAACGTGGTACCCGCCGAGGCGACGCCATACTGGGTGAGTGCCCTCACTCCGAGGTCGGTGAGCGGCCAAGCGATGCAGACTGCGGCGCCGGCGAGCGGTACAGCCTCGAGCAGCGCCTGCCTCAGAAGCACGCCACGCCCGGCGCCGAGCACCACACGCAGTGCGGCCTCGTCCCGGCGTCTCAGCGCCCGCGCGAGGGCGAGATTGACCAAGCTCGCGACGGCGAGCAGGAGAAGGATGCCCGCCCCTAGCTGCATCATGAGGAGACGCCCGCGCGTGGTGCCACCCAGAAACTGGCGCAGCGGCATGAACCCGATGTAGAAGCCGAGCTGTTGGAGTCCCGCGCGGTCCGCAGGCGCCATGGTTTGCTCGAGACGCGCCCACACGCCCGAGAGCTCGGTGTCGAGTTCCGCCCGGGAGGCGCCTGGTCTCAGCCGGGCAATCATCACGTAGTTTAGGTTAGTCGGAAGTTCGCCCGGTCGCCGAGGCGCGCGGTAGTCAGCAGAGACTGACTTTTCCCTGGTTTCCTGCGATAGGGCGATCATCTTTTGGTGTCTAAATGTAGTCACTAAATACTTGCATTTATGATG
>JBOIAQ010000054.1:0-26377 GCA_050739115.1 Steroidobacteraceae bacterium
CAGTGGAATCAAGAAGTTGTTTGGCGAGCTGATGAGACAGATCTGCAGAACAAGCAAGCGGCATGCCAGAAAATCGAGAAAACGCGTCGATCGCCAGAAAGAGGCGGATTTCGATCCCCATCAACACGCCCAACCCTTCGCGACCTCCTTCGCCAGAGCACCCCCGAAGATCGAAAGCGCGCCGCGGCGCGCGCCTATCTTCTCGTCGACTTCGAATTCAGGAACCTCCCCTGGTGGGAGGCGGTGCGCAGATCTCCCGAGAAGCCATTCCCGGGAAGCGCCGGGCGAACTCCGCTCCCCAAGCGCTCAGCAGTTGCTCTCGCTCACATGCTGCTGATAGCGGCCCGAGAGGCGATCCGGGTGGACGTCGAGATCGCAGGCCTCGCCCTCGGTGTCGATCCTCGAGTCGCCGAGCTCCTTTCGGGACTCCCGATCACGGCCATCGATCGAATCCCCGGGCATCACTTCCGGCACGTCGAGCTGCGCTGGCTCGATCGTCCCGCCCTCTGGCGGTCGCTTCTGCTGTCAGTATCAAACCCGAAGTCGACCGAAGTGAGGCGGTTCCAGGCTCATTGCATTCAGCTGCTGGTAGGGGACCTGTTGCCCAACATGGAATTGGGCCAAAACAAAGATCAGCTACATTCGCGATCTACGCATGGGCAGTAATCTCCGATAATCGCTTCTCCGGAATGCCTCGCCGTGGAAGCTTCGTGGCGAGGGGTGGATTCTCACTGCTGGACGGGGAGTAATCAGAGAGGGTCTCGACGGCAGGAACGTGCCCAATCCGGCCGAGGCGAGTGACTGCTATAGGGTCGTCGTTTCACCCCCCTTCCGCCTAGGCTCACGTCAGCATCGACTTCGAGATGAACTCTGCTCCGATTTTCTATCGGCCTGGATGCACTCCGCACGAACAGGCATTAACGAGACATTAACAGGAATTTAGAAGCTTGACTTGCCGTGGCTGAGTGATAGGTTGAGCGCTGCAATAACAGACCTGGGATGTAAGCCATGGGGCGTCTGTTCTGTTGGCAATTCTCGGTTTTGCTGCTGCTCGCAGCAATGCCGGCCGGCGCTCAGGTCCCCGATTTGAGTCAGAATGCTCAGCCTTCGGACAACTCGCCCCAATCGAGCACAAACTCCCCTGCTGCCGGCGGGACGCCGACCGCGCCATCGATCCTAAAACCCGGAGTAACGATCACCGGCAAACCACTGCATTCGCAGCCACCGCTGCCAAAGCTTCTACCGGACGAATTCACGAACTGCACCAGCTATCAAGCTGGGATGGGAGAGAGTCAAGCTGCGCACGGAGGCGGTACAGGTTTACCAGATCTCATGACATTGGAGGCGTGTGAGCTCCAAATGGATTGGGAAAAGAACGTGGTGCTCGGGGATTGCATCGATCTCAACGGAAAGACGGGGCCGCGCAGGGTCATTCAGGCATGTACGGAGTCGCTGGATCACAACGTTCTTCCGCTCTACGAGCGTTCCTTTCTGTTTGCGAACCGTGCGCAAGCGTATTTCGCTCTGGGTTACAAGCAGCGCGCGCTCGAGGACTACGATGTGGCCGTCAAGTCCGCTTATCTTCTGCCAGCTAACGAGCGTTTCCCCTTGTTTGCGAGCCGTGCGGATGCCTATTTCGCCCTCGGCTACAAGCAGCGGGCGCTCGACGATTACAACGCGGCCATCAAATCGGCTCCCCACGATGCCGCCCTGTACTACAACCGGGGAGTAGTCTTCGTTGCGCAAGCTAATTATACGGCAGCCTTGCAGGACTTCGACATCGCCCTGAAGTTCGACTCCAAGTTTGTCCCCGCGCTGCGTCAGCGCGCCAAAATCTACGCGGTGCGGGGTGATCTCACCGGTGCACTGGCGGATTATTCAGAAGCCATCCGGTTACAGCCGAAAACTGCCGCGTTATGGAGCGATCGAGGCGAGTTGGACTTGGGTCAACATGAGTATGGAGGCGCCATAAACGACGAAGCCCACGCGATCCAGCTCGATCCAAAGCTGGCCTCGGCCTATTACCTCCGTAGCGTCGCCTTCGGATATTCTGGTGACCGTGAAAAGGCCGTTAGAGATCTTCATACAGCAGTCGGTCTCGACCCTTCGCTAGCCGCTTACGTGACGATCACGGGCAAGACGGTTGTACTTAGACTTCCGCCTCTATGAACGTTCCCCCGTTCAACTCGCCGGACAATAGCTATGATTCGCAGCTTGCGTTTACGGCTTCTCCTCCTCGCAACGTTAGTTAGCCTCGTGGGATGGCCCCCGCGGCGAGTCCGCCGCCCTCGCAAGTACCCTTCGTGGGCTGCCCTTCCCGTGAGATGGCGACCGGCGCTCCCATCCCCGCCCCTCATCGAGCGCCCCGCACCATTGCGCTAAATGCCTCGATCGTCGCTCAGATCGCCTATTACGTCGGTGTTTCTCGATATTGGCCTGGGGCTTACGCTCCGCGCGGCTGGCACTGCCGCATTTGGTCCGGTGCGGACGGAACCTTCATGATCGTAACGCCGGAGCCACCTCCCTATGTGAGTCCTCCGGGTGGCAGTGGACTTCCGGCACCGATCACAGGATCAGGTGTTGAGGCCTCTATCAGCGTTGGTGGCACTGGGGGTCGGTACGAGGTGGCGCAGGTCACCGCGCGGTTCTTTCCGCAAAAGATGCGAGTCTTCATCCAGAAGATCCGGACCGAAGATACCGATCTCCCGGCCGCTCATTTTCTCGTAAGACCCTACCCAGACGACGTCGTGACGCGTGTGGGCGATCCGCCATCGGCACCGATCGATTCGTGGGGCCAGCGGCAAACCGCGAATTGCAGTACGTTCGGACGTTGTACGCTAAGTCACGTGAACTCCCTCGGCACCCATTTAGCGAGCTGTTTCGCGGCTCTAGCGCATTCCCGTACCGTGGCCACGGATGATGTCGGTACGCAAAGCGGTGCGTCGGTGTTCGCTCCATGCCGTCTCCTTTGTGCGCTAACCGCAGGGCAAAGTGATCTATCGCGTCGGATCCGGAACCTACCGAGGAAAGATCGTGGTGGTCGCAGGCCGTTGAGAGATAGGCAGTGAATTCTCCGGGAACCTCTCGCGCCACGGAGGAGGAGTGGAGGAACACCATTCTCGCCGGGCTTGCGAACTATATCGACGGAGGATCAATCGTCTCTGGCTCCGCGGCGCTCGCGCTGTGGGTGTCCGCCTTCCGTTTGAGTCCCGCGTTTGTCGGCGTGATCGGCGCCTTCAGCGCGAATGCCATCTCCGCCGGTATCGGGGCGCTGATCGGTGGATGGTTATGCGACCGGCTCGGGCGCAAAAAGATCTACCAGTACGACATGCTGTTCTACGCCTTCGGCATGCTCTGGCTGGTGCTCGCCGTTCGGCCATGGATGATCGTCGTCGGCTATGTACTCGTCGGGCTGGCAGTCGGCGCGGACATCCCCGCGTCCTGGTCCTTAATCGCTGAACTTGCGCCGCAGAGCCGGCGCGGCAGGCATAGCGGCGCCGCCCAGGTTCTCTGGTACCTGGGGCCCGTGGTGGTTCTGCTAATGTCGCTTGCGCTGGCGCCGCTTGGTATCCTCGGCGCGCGAATAGTATTCGCGCATCTGGCCCTCATCGCAGTTGTTCTTACGCTCGTGCGCTCGGGTATGAAGGAATCGCAATTGTGGGTGGACGCAAGGATGCGCTCCGAAGCGGAGCCTGCTGAGGGATGCGCCGGCGAGATCACGTGGCCTGCCGAGCGGTGGCGTCAGCTTTTCACCCCGCGGTATTTCAGACCGATGCTCTTTCTGATCGGTATGTACGGGATTTGGAACCTGTGGGCGGGTACCAACGGTTTTTTCTTCCCCTACGTTCTGCGCACCGTGGGAGAGCAGACTCAGGCGGCGAGCGTCGCCCTGCAGGCGGGCGGCTTCGCCGTTGCGATGCTCTCGATCGGCTTCGTGTTTATGCGCTACTCCGATCGGATAAGTCAGCGGGCCATGATGGGTTTCGCAGGGTTGATCCAGGTTGCGGGTATGGTGCTGCTCGCGCTCTTTCCGCTCACTACCGCCGTGGCTCTGGCATACCAGTTCCTGCTGCAATTCGGTGGTGGATTCGGGCAGCAGTCCTTCTTCCAGCTCTGGAGTGCGGAACTGTTTCCCACCCTGCTGCGCAGCACCGCTCAAGGGTTGATGTTTGCCGTCGTCCGTATCGGACTCGGATTCTGGAGCTTCCTAGTTCCGGTCCTCACGGCAAGCGGCTTCACGAAGGTGGCATGGGTTCTCACGGCCTTCGTCGCTGTCAGCAGCATCATTGGTGTGCTCGGCGCGCCGAGCAACGAAGGGAAGTCCCTGATCCAAATCGAGGCGGAGCGCGAAGGAGCTCGCGTTGGCCGACGTGCCGGATGACGTAGCCTCACTTTCCCAAATTGTGCGCCGTAAGGCGCGGATAGTAAGGGCCCGTGACCATCATAGAGATTGGAACGATGAGCTGCAAAAGCCGAACGGCGTCAAAGGTCTGTCGGAAACGGCAGAACACTAGCCCGGACAGGCTGCCACAAGATCTTTTGCAAAGCGCGCATTCAAGTAGTCCTTCATCAGCACATTCATCTCGAAGAAATCGCGCAAAGTTCCCCTGACTGAAGCGATATCCATCCGTACGGAGGCGGCCCACATTTCGGTGTAATCGTCAGCCACTTACGCCCTTCCAAACAGAATCGCTGCGCTATTCGCAGCCACCAACCGGTAAAGACTTACAGCTCTCGACTCCAAATGGCCGAGAAGGGATCCGGAAACTGCGGGCCTTCCGCAAAACCGACGCGTGCGTGAATGTGACCGGCGCGTCGGGTCGCTTCCTCGAGTGCTATTTCGTGACCCACGAGCGGGCTCTCTGCTACACACACCCAATGCGCCAAGTCCGCTGTGATCATTAAATTCGGTGCTTGCTGGAAATACTCCAGCGCAGCCGGCGCACTGTAGAGAAAATGACGTCTATGGGACTCGTGGAGATCGGAATTCCATAGCGTTGCTCGGCTTTTTGAGCAATATCAACGAAGCGCAGATTCTGTCTCTTGTCCAGCAGTCTCTGCGTGTCAACCCACTGCTCAAACAAGCGCAGGTAGTCGTCGAATACCTCGCCCGTGGACTGATATTGAAGAGCGATGACGTCCAGTTGGAACTCATTCAATAGCGCTCTGAGCTCATGGCGCGACGGCGTATCTGACGGAATGCCTATTTCCATACCGTCGTACGCCGCGCCCTTGACCTTTTCCAACATCGGTCGAAGGCCTAGCCTATTGAGTCCCCACCAAAAGCAGAAGTACTTGATCTTCAGTTTCGCCAACGCATTTCCGGATCCTCCTGGTCCCCGTCACGCACTAGCTTTCCCCACAGGCCACAAGAGCGGATTCTGCTCATCGTGATTAAGAAGATCGCCGATGTTTAGCGTATTCAGGTACTCGTCGGGCAGCACGTTCTTCTGGCCGTTGAAGGTGGCGCCGTCCGGCATGTAGGCACAGGTCATTGCCCGTCTTGATCTCGGAGTCATATTCGGCCCGGCTCCATGGATGCACAAGCCGTTGTGGAACGATGCGCTGCCGGCCCTCATTGGTACGGCCACTGCTTCAACCGATGCAAGGTCTGGGTAGACTGTAAAAATGCCTTTCATGTTCTTCGTGATGCCGATATCCCGATAGCCCGTTTTCTTATGCGTGCCTGGGAGAAAATATAGACAGCCGTTATTCAGCGTCGCATCGTCCAGCGCGACCCAGATGGATATCGCGTCGGGTGCGCTGAAAGACCAATATGGGACGTCAAGATGAAGAGCCGTTGGGTTCGCCCATGGGCGCTTAAACAGAGCTTGGTCGTGCCAAATGCGGATGCCATTGGCACCGGAGAGCATCGACGCGACTTTCCCAAGTTCGGAACTCATCATCAATCTCCGAACGCGACTATTTGTCTGCCAGAGATTGATTAGCTGATCGAATACGTTGGCGTAGTACTCGGTGTCCTTGTTAATGCCATCGTCATACCCGGTCTTGAGGTTTGTGCCGGGGATTTTCAGGCCATCGCGTTCCGCAACGGCCTCTTCGACTGCTGATCGCCACTCAGATAGCTCGCTCGACGTCAGGAAATTCTCAATGACAAGGAACCCATCTTTTCGATAGCGGTCTATCTGCTCGCCGGTCGCGTCGCATTTCATGGCATAGTTTCCAGAGTGGCTGTTACCGGCCGTATGGGTCGAGCCCCGGGATAGTCACTGGGCCCAGCAGCGCGGTAAGCCCGAGTAGAGTCTCACGTCTGTTTCCGTGAGATGTGAGCGGTCATATAGATGCGCAAACACAGCCTTCAAAGGTGGCCGATTCCGGCTGTACGATCGACTTGCCTTTCATCTCGCTGAGCAGCTTGGTTCGCTGCGCGACTAACGATACCCGTCAACCAACAGATCGATTTCCGCTGCGGCGTAAATGCACCTCCACAGAGCCCGGGTCGTGATAGGTATCGAGTAATGCGCGGGGTCCAGCGACGTGTGACCTCGATGTAGTTGACAGAAGGCGTGACCCGAGCCTCGGCGATCTCCTCAACTAGCTTCCTCGCGACAACAGCGAAGTCGCCCCAGGCAGCTGCGGCCTCGAGAAACCGACCGCTGTCCCACGTGCTCCAACGTCCAAGGGTTATACAGTGTACCGGCGTGCAGGTCTAGCTTCGCGTACGCAGGCAGATCCTGTCGTTGCGAACTCGCGGACGAAAAGGCATCCAGACGGTTTCCCACGTAGCTCTCATCGCCCCTCAAAACACCTACGAAATCGCCGACGAGCGGAAAGTTGTAGTCCAATGATACGCTCGCCCCCCCCGAGCTCGACATGCTCGTGGCTGAAGTCAAACTGGTACGCCTCCCCGGGGGAGAAGCTCAGCGGAACGAGGGCGGTGGCAACGGCGTGACGGCGGCGCTCGAAGCGGCGCATGTGCCGGCGCACAGCGTCCGGTCCGCCGCTGTGCCCCTCAAGGCGCAGCGCCTCGTAGATGCGTTGTGCAGTGCGCTCCTCGCGCGCCCAGCTTCTCTTCGGCTTCGAGCCACTCCACCAGGATCGCCAGGAACGGCCCAAGCTTCTTCCGAGAAGACGTGCTCCGAGAAGCTTGTGCCACCGGCGGCCCCGCCGAAGATCTCAGCGGCGCGCTCCAGGAGCTCGTTCTTCCGGCCGGTGATCTGGTTCGGGTGCACGTCATGGAGCTTGGCAAGCTCGGCTATCGTCTCTCACCCCGCAAGGCATCCAGCGCTACACGCGCCTTGAATGAGGGGGAATGGTTTCGTCTTGGTCTTCGTATCGGATCTGCTCCTTCCACAGGGAAAATGTACAGCAGTCCGTCCACTTACAGTAATCCTCGTGTCCGAAAAAACCGAGCCACCCAAGTGCGAGGGAGTAGACAGTGAAGAACGCCTCGATGCGCGCGGGGTTCTTCAGGAACACCGGGGGGATCTCGTGCACGGTCTTCAGCTGCTCGCGCAGCGCTTCTCGAGCCGCGGCTGTGGTTTGTGAGCTTCGAGCACCTGCTGCGCAGTGAGCGTGCGGTCGTTAGTAATGAGTGGGGTGCGCCGGGAGACCGGCAAGGAGTAGGTGGTGCAAGTCCACTGCGATGAAGATGTAGCGAATCACATCGACCCCGAGTCATGCGCAGGCATCCGCGAGGTCCCCGCCTACTCGGAACCCGGAATCCGTCCAAGTCCACCAAATAGGATGGCCGTGCTCACTTGGTCCGTCGAATTGTCATTGGGAAACCCGGATAGAGCCCATATTTCTCGTTGTGGAATAAGGCTGCTGGGATTCTGATCCGGATCGAAAGCTCGCCTGGAGCACGCGATCGAGCGGAGCCGGTTGGGGTATCAAACGGGCGAAGGGGTTCGCTCGGCGAACTGACGCTGATGCCAGTACGGATAGGGGGGCGTCACGTCGCTAGCGGCGTTCAGTCGCTGCATCTGATCTGTCGTCAAGCTCCAACCGACGGCCCCGAGGTTCTGCTTCAACTGCTCTTCGTTTCGGGCACCGATGATCACGGTCGATACCGTCGGTCGTTGTAGCAGCCAGTTCAAGGCGATCTGTGGCACGCTTTTGCCTGTCTCGGCGGCGATCTCGTCAATAGCGTCGACCACCCCATAGAGGTAATCTTCGCCTACCGGCGGTCCGAATTGGGCCGTCTTTGGCAGGCGGCTGATCTGGGGCAGGGGTTGACCGCGGCGAATCTTGCCGGTCAGGCGCCCCCAGCCGAGCGGGCTCCACACGACGGCGCCTACGCCCTGATCCTGGGCAAGCGGCATCAATTCCCACTCGTAGTCTCGGCCAACCAGCGAGTAAAACGTCTGATTGGCCACATAGCGCGGATAGCCATAGCGGTCGGCTGTCGCCAGGGACTTCATGAGCTGCCAGCCGGGGAAGTTGGAAACGCCCACGTAGCGGATCTTTCCTGCGCGTACCAGAGTGTCCAGCGTTGAGAGCACCTCCTCCGGCGGCGTTCGCGCGTCGAATCCATGCAGCTGGAACAGATCGATGTAATCCGTTCCAAGCCGTACCAGGGCTTTATCTACCGCCTGAATCAAGTGATAGCGCGACGAGCCCACCTCGTTAGCCCCGGAGCCGCTGCGCAAAGTAGCCTTGGTCGAGAGGATGAGGCTATCACGCGGGCGACCCTTGATCGCGCTGCCGAGCACCTCTTCCGAAGTACCGCCAGAGTAGATGTCGGCCGTATCGAACATATTGATTCCGGCTTCAAGACAGATATCAACCAAATGACGCGCTTCGAGTGCATCGCTGGTGCCCCAGGCATTGAAGAACGCCCCTTTTCCGCCGAATGTGCCGGCCCCGAAGCTCAGGACAGGGACACTAAAGCCGGATGCTCCAAGTCTGCGAAAATCCATTGTGTTGCTCCTCAAGCTGGTGCGCTGTGTCGTTGGTCTGCCCGTAATCACGGCGCTTCATGATCGAACTCTACGGAACATTGAGACGAAGGGCGAACATATGCGCGCTCCTGAAATCCGGGCCCTGTGGTTCGCAAATAAATGGTCGCGATCGCACAGAAGCCAATGAATACTCGTGGTGCAGCCCGCCGAGTATCGCTTTGGGAGGGAGTTGATTCGATTATGCCATTTGTGGCGGTTTCATTAAAGGGGTCTTCCGGTAAACGTGTCTTACGTAACGTCGCGCTGAGGTGCTCCCGGAGCTTGAGTCCGCGGTCAAGTTTTGGGCTTCTCAAGGTCTTCACCCGCAGTGCAGTCTCGCGTCCGAAGGACGGGGGAAGCTCGGGGTGCGCTGTGGCTGCAAACTCCTCCAGGGTCAGATTGCCCAGTGAGCTGTGGGGTCGTTCGGTGTTGTATTCGATTCGCCAGCTTTCGATGATACGCCGCGCATGCGCCACCGTGAGGAACCAGTGCTCGTTCAGGCATTCGTCGCGGAATCGTCCGTTGAAGCTCTCGATGTACGCGTTCTCGACCGGTTGCCCGGGTGAATGAAGTTGCGTCCTTCAGACGCGCTTCTTGGCACATCCCTGTGCCAAGACTGCCCTGCGATAAGACCGATGAAAAAGTCATTGGGAATCCCGGATAGACCCAAATAATTGCCACCGGCTCAGCCTCTCGGTCCGATTACGCCGAGTCCGCGGATTTGTCCCAGTCCACGTCGCCCTGCTTGGTGCTGCGGCTGCCGACAAGCATCGTTGCACCCCGCGCAAGCGCTCCTGGATCGCTCGATTCGAGCCACTGCATATAGACAAAGCCGAGAACGAGCGCTCCGAGGAACAGATAAGGGGCGATGTTATACGGCCAGGCGGGTACCGGATAGACGGTAACGAACAAGACCGGCAGAAGAGACAGCGTTGCGGCCCACGGCACGACGACGTGCTGCCAGACGGTGAAGCTGTCCGGGTGCACCCGGCGCATGTAGGAGGTCAGGGCCAGATTGGCCATGACGTAAAGGACAATGACGCCCAGGGCGGAAATCGTTTCCAGAAAGCCGAAGATATATTCGGGACGCAACAGCAGCCCCACGAGCAGTACCGCCAATATCCCGAGAATCTGCAGGAAGCCGATCGCGAACGTTGGTGTCTGGTGGATGGGATGAACCCTACCGAAACTGGCGGGGAGCACGCCCGCGCGGCCCATAGTGTACAGCACCCGAGATGCGGAGTTGGTGCAGGCGAGACCGACCGCGATCGCACTGTTGATGAACGCCACAACGACCAGCCACCAGCCCGCCCCCCACAGCGCATGACCAAGCACGTAATAGGGATTTGGATTGCTGGCGAAGTGGGCCATGTCGCTTGTGCCCCATCCCACCGCACTCGCATAGGAGGCAAAGATGAAGAAAATCCCGATGGCAAGCAGCGAGAGGATGACTGCCTGGCCGACGAGCTTGCCGGCGCGGCGCGATTCCTGAGCGAGCGGCGCCGGGCTTTCAAAGCCATTAAGCGCGACGATGGAGAAGACCATCCCGGCGACGATCCCTTCTAAGTGATTCGGCGATGAGGCCGGGTTCAGCGGTGCAACGTAGGTGGAACCAGGTCCGGGATGGATCAGAAAGGTAACCGCGAGCGCCAGCATGATCAGCAGTTCGAGTCCGCCCAGTAGCGCGGTGATCCACATCGACAAGCGAATGCCCTGGCGAGTGAGCATCCAGATTATCGCGAATGTCACCAGCGCGATCAGCCACCAAGGAATGTCGGCGTCGAATTGGGTTCGCACCATGTCGGAGATCAGGTAGCCGAGGAAGCCCGTGGATCCCGCCGGACCCAGAATATCGTAGATCAGGTAGCACCAGGTCGCCATGAAGCCAGGGTGGCTACCGAGCCCACGAGTAGCGAAGGAGTAATAGCCGCCGCTTGATGGCATGTACTTGGAAAACTGCGAGACAGTGTTGCCGATGAACAGGCAGACGATCGTTGCCAGCAGGAACGAGAGCGGCATGGCCGGTCCGGCCTTGAGGGCGATGAGCGGAAACGAGAACACCATGTTGGCTGCCGGCGCGATGTGCGTGACTCCCTGGAACACCAGCTCCGGAAGGCCGAGCGCATCGCGTCGTAGCTGTGGGTCCGGCGCGAGTGGTTGCACCAGCGCTCACTGGCCGTTTCGGACAGAATTCAATCGAGCGGGCAGCGTAACGGCACGCCCCGTGCGTGCGGATTCGGCGACCGCCGCCTCCAGGCGCATCGCTGCGAGGCCATCCTCGCCGGTGACCGGGGCAGGCCTGCCCTGGTGCAGCGCCTCGATGAATGCCAAGACCGACAGATCGAACGACTGCGGGTAGGAACAGGGCGCCAATGTTTTGATGCGCTCCGCGATCGGGCCCAGACTGGGCCTGCCGGCCAGATTTTCAGCGGTCGCCGCATCGACGGCCAGCGCGCTCTGGGTACCGAACAGCGCAAATGACCAGAAGCATTGCGAAAATGGTACCAGGGCCGAGCCTGACAGGATCGCGATGAAGTCCGGATTGCGGAACCGAAATGAAGCCGACACGGCAACGGAAGGGTGATAGAGCATGTCAGCCGCATACATCCACGCCCGGCCCGCATGTGGCGTAGCCTGCGGCCGCCGATTCTGATCGTCGACGATCGCTGCCGTGACTTCCACGGGATCGCCGAAGAAGAACCGCAACAGATCGATCAGGTGCGCCCACAGATAGGCATGTATGCTGGCGCTGTAGAGTGCCGGCTCGCCGAAGCCACCGCGAACGAGTTCCTGCTTGATCAGCTCGTGAGACGGTACGCTGCGATAGTTGTAGTTCACACCGAGGGTCCGGCCGGCCCGCTGCGCGGCAGCCACCATGTTTTCCCCGATCGGAATCGTATGCGCCATGATTTTTTCGCACAACACGTGGCATCCGGCTTCGAGCGACAGCAACACCGGTTTTTCATGCTCCCACTCCACGGTTGCCACCGTGACCACGTCGGGCTGCTCCTTCTGCAGCATTTCCTCGATCGAAACGTAGGCATGGACCCCGAACTGCTTTCCGAAGGCGTGAACCCGGTCGAGGTTAGTGCCGCACACTGCGGTAACGTGCGTCTGCGGGCACTTATTGTAGGCCTGCACATGAAACCGTGCCGCGTCGCCGGTTCCGATGATCGCCGCCTTGATGTCCTTCATGGCTGTAGAAGCTCCCTCACTACTGTCCCAACGTCGCGGTCTGCGACTGACGTAAGTACCAGAATGCGACAGAATTGTCGCTCATTTCTCTGGTCTCGATTCGACAGCTCCACCACCGAATTGTTAGCTCGATGCAGCTCGACCATCTGGTGTTGGAACTCCCTCGGGTACCGCTTCCCATACTTCGACTTTGACACCATTAACTTGACTATGGCAAACACTATCGGGTGTGTACCAACCCAGGTCAATTCCGGTGCGGGCCGCGGTGACCTTGCGCATGGCGGACTCGGCGAGTTGGCGCGCGCTCGTACCCCAGGACGTCACCCCGAGCAAGGTCAAGATGGCTGGGCTGTGTCGATACAGGGTGCGCTCCGATTGTGCACAAAATTGTTCGCTGTATCTGCTCGCCTGTCACCTCGCAATTCATAGCATGATCTCCAGAGTTGTTGTTAACCACCGATGTGGGTCGAGCCCCGGGTACTGCGACAAAGTGAAATTAGGACCCCATGGCTGGGACCTCGGCGACATCTGAATAGTCACTGGGCCCGCTTCGCAAACACTGCGTTTCAAGGTAGTCGATTCCGGCCATAGGGTCGACTTGCCTTTTCATATCGCCGAGCAGCAGGGCTCGCGAAGCGACTAACGATACCTGTCAACCAGCACATCGATTTCCGCTGCGGCCGCTCGCAGATGAGTCTCAACAGAGGCTGGGTCCTGGTACGCATCGAGCAACGCGCGGGTCCAGCGACGCGCGACCTCGATGTAGTTGACGCAAGGCGTAACTTGGACCTCGGCAATCTCCTCAACAAGCTTCCTCGCGACAACAGCGAAGTCGCCCCAGGCAGCTGCGGCCTCGAGAAACCGACTGCTGTCCCACGTGCTCCTCCGGGTCGGGTTCATGTTTCCTTCGTACGTGGATCGCAGCAGAAAATCCCGCCCGGTCGCCCACTCCATGAACTCCCACGCCGCATCCTTGTTGCGTGACCGACTGTTCATAACGACCGACCACGACCATAGATTGGATCGGATCACACCATCCTCCCCTGCTGGCGGCAACCGGTAGGCTATCTTCCCCTTCATTTTCGACTTCGTCGCATCTTCAAAGTACGCGACGTAATGGTCAGAATCGACGATGAGGCCGTAGCGCCCCGCCGCGAAATCGAGCGCCAGCTCGTACCATCGCTGATTCGTCCAGTTAGTCGGGCCGGCGCTCGCTAGTGCGCCAAGGAACTCTGCGGTCGCTCGTAACGCGTGAGGTTCAGCGATCGCGCAAATACGCGCGCCATCGAAATCGACACCACCAAATGTCCAGAATTGGCTCGCGAAGCCAGTGTAGATCGTATGCCACGCATCAGTCCCTCTCTGCGCGAATCCACGACAGGGGCGGGCACGCTCAGTGATCGTGCGTGACACGGCGAAATACTCACTCCAGGTGTTTGGGACACTCAGGCCGGCGCGGTCGAGAATCTCGGGCACGTAAGCGAGGTTGTAAGACTCGCAGTTCACTGGGATTTCGAGAAGCGGTCCAACCCCGAGCGGATCCCCAAATCGCCCGCTCCACTTATTGGATCGAAGCAGCGACGGGAAGAAATCGTCTGGGTCGTAGCCGGAGGACGCCCGGGCAAGAAAGGGATCTAAGGGCTCAACGTAGCCAGCGCCGTAGTGCTGCCAAACCAGAACCGGTCCCGACATGTACACATCTGCTGCATTTTCACCCTCAAGGTACGATCCAAGACGGTTGGTGAAATACTCGTCGTTACCCAAAATGCGAACACGCACCTCGTGCCCCGTCGACTCCTCGAAAGACTGAATGTGGCGGGCTACGCTTGCGCAGTACGCGTCTTGATCGCATCCGAGAAAGACCAGCTTAGTCATACCGGAAGCCTCGTTTGTCCAGCGAAATGCGTGGGCTCGTTCCTAGGCGCAAGAGCGTCCAGGGGGCGGAATTCAACGGGACTGACCCCCTATGCATGGTGCCCTGCGTCGACGTGGAACACGCGGTTAAAACGTCTGATACTTTATCCAGCGACCGACTTTACCACCGTGAAAGCCGCGAGCACTAATTGCTAACACGAATGCAATGGGCATCCGCG
The DNA here is from genome assembly GCA_050739115.1 of Steroidobacteraceae bacterium. Taxonomy (GTDB): domain Bacteria; phylum Pseudomonadota; class Gammaproteobacteria; order Steroidobacterales; family Steroidobacteraceae; genus 13-2-20CM-66-19. The sequence continues at coordinate 14,192 of JBOIAQ010000054.1, forward strand.
CGTGACCGTCTCAAACACGCTCCGGCCTCGTTCGTCGCCAAACGAACTCCAATTATTCCCGCGCAGTCCATGCTGCTAAAAGTCCTTAGATACAGTCACTCCGACCGTGCGTGGCTGGAGGATATAGAACGCGTAAGGGATGGCATTCCCAACCCCTCCAGAGATGAGGCCGTACCTGTTGAAAACGTTGTTAACGTAAAAATTGACTGTCCAGGACTTAAACGTTGTACCAGCGTGCAGATTCAGCTTCGCGTACGCAGGCAGATTCTGTCGTTGCGCACTCACGGACGAAAAGGCGTCCAGACGGTAGCCGACATAGCTCTCGTCGCCTCCCACAACACCCTCGAAGTCGCCCACGATAGGAAAGTTGTAGTCCAACGACACGTTTCCGGAGAAGCGAGGCGTGTTCGGTAGCGGGTCCCCTGCAAAGCCGTAAATTTCTCCGTCCTGTCCGGCCCCCGGCACAGTTTGTGTCAAGACAGATTCGTCCCATGTGGCCCACGCGCCGACCGTAAGACCGCTGAACGACTTTGATTTAGCCGACAGTTCAACTCCCTCACTTTTGGCTCCGGCCGCGTTTCCGACATAGGTGCTGCCGTTCACTGGATAGATCAACGGGAGTTGAATGTTCTTCCAGTCGATGTAGTACAGCGATCCATCTAGAAACAGGGCATGATGGAGAGTGACGAGCTTGGCACCCAGCTCGTAGTCGTCCGTTTTGTCGGGCCTGTACTGCTCAGGGACGGTAGGCGTCCCAATGTTACTGCCGCCCGGCCGGTAACCGGACGCCAAGCGCGCGTACACCATGAGGTCCGGTGTGACTTTGAAACGAGGTGTCAGCAAATAGGTAAAGGCGTTCTCTTTGATCGCTTCCGCAGGAAAGACATAGGGAGTGGTTGGAAGACCCTCAATCACCGAGGCGAATAGGCTAGTGTCTTCTAAGGGGTCCACGCCAATCCGGATTTCAGTTTCACGTCCGCCAATCTGGATGTCGAATCGATGCGTAATGTGGTAGGTCAGATCACCGAAGACAGAGTACTCCGTGTATGTAATTGGAGGATCGGTCGCGTTGGATGTACCCCAATCGCCCAATTCCGCCCCGGTGAAGGGATTTGAAACGGGGTAGTTCCATTCCCAATAGTCATGCTCTCCGCTGTAGAATACCCCCAGCAATCCGTCAAAGTGTTTCCCCAGTGGGGCCGAGAGCCGCAGTTCCTCAGTGATTCTCTTCAAGCCGATCGAGTCAAGTATTTGATTGCCAACCGTCCCGAAATATTGCTCCGAAAAGGAAGCCAGATCGTCACTCAAATCGAATGAGTCGCGCACTGCATAATCATCGTATCCGGTAAGCGAGGTTAGCTCGGCGTTACCGATCTTGTACTTGAGGATCGCGCTAAAGGCTTCAGCTTTTCTATCGTAGCCGTAGTTATTCACTGCGCGGATAAAGAATTGCTGGAGATCCCCTAACGCCGGTACACCGAATATCGACGACGGATTAGGAGTAACGGCACTTGTGCTATTGCTCTTGATGGTTTGGTATAGAGCATTCAGCTTGAGAGAGAAAGTGTCAGACGGCTGCCAAAGTGCGGTGATGAACCCGCCGCGCGCCCAATCCTCGTTAACGCCCTTAAGGCCGAGCACCGGGTCGTTGATATAACCGGGTTCTTGGCGAGTGAACACACTGGCGCGGACGGCAAAGTCAGAGCTTAGCGGTAGGTTTACCGAGCCACGAGCGGTGTACCCGAGTTCAGAGCCGTTATAGACGCTGTCCGTACCGACCGCCAGGCGACCGAAAATTCCGGAAGTTGAAGGGTCGACCGTCACAAAGTTAACTAGCCCTCCCAAGCTGCTTGCCCCGAACAGCGTGCCCTGCGGCCCACGCAAGACCTCAATACTTGAGAGATCACCGGGATCAAAATCAGGCACAAGCTGATCCCCGCCTCCGACACCGCCGTAGGGCACGCCATCGATGGTGACGGCGACGGTCGGTGCTGGGTTTGGTGGTCCTTCTCCCACTGCGCCTGTCGTAATACCTCGAATTGATAGAGTCTCTGAAGACATGGTGCTTGGGGCTACGCTTAAACCCGGGACCTCGGTGTAATAGTTCGTAAGCTTCACTTGGTTATTGGTGACGAGTGAGGAGGTGTCGATCACCGACACCGCTACTGGCACATCTAGGATGGGCTGCCTTATCTTTTGTGCGGTGACGATCACTTCCCCAAGCGCAGGCGGGGAGGACGTAGACGACCCTTCTTGCGTTGAAGTATCAGATGCTGATTGCGCCATGCTGGAATTTTGAGCCGTGGCGATTGCGCAAGATGACAGCGATATCGCGCAGGCTATCGCCATTTTTTTGAATTCGACCGTCAGGCTCTTTAGCATCGCACATCTCCCCGTGAGTTTGGTTGCGGTAAATCATTCCGCATTGTCGGTGGGCGGCTCGTAGGCAGCTTCGATCGGATCGCCTTACGGGCCTCGGTTTTGGTTGCAGATTGCCGTCCTCTTTTCGCGCTGTCGGTTTCGCTGGTTGTTCAGAGCTCTCCTAAACGATGCCGCTGCCCGGCCTGGCGGCAGCTGGTCTTTTCTCGGCCACGTCTTGGCGGTAATGGCTGCTCCGGTAGGCGGCGATCGGATCGATTGCGGCGCCGCGCGATCGGCGCGCCGTAGCGAGAATGGGGCTCACGTCTGTCGTGAATGCGCGTTTCAGTACCTGAGTAGCACCTAAGGCATCGCTATTGGTCTGGCACGCTTCGAGCTGCTCGCGATCGACCAGCAGTGCCTGCGCGTAAGCGCGCTGCAGCTCGATGGCGCTCGCCATGAGACTCTCGATGGGGTCGGTGACGTTATGCGACTGATCCAGCATATGCGAGAGCGCAAGAGGTACCTTGCGATGCGTAGCATCCACGAGTTCGTTGAAGATGAGGAAGAGACGGTAGGGGTCGATGGAACCTGCGTCCAGGTCGTCATCACCATACTTCGAGTCATTGAAGTGAAAGCCGCCGAGTCGCCGCGCATGAATTAGCCGTGCGACGATCATTTCGATATTGGTGTTCGGCGCGTGATGTCCAAGATCGACTAAGCAGAAAGCCTTAGGCCCGAGGGTCTGCGCCGCCATGAGCGAGGTGCCCCAATCCTGAATCACCGTCGCATAGAAGGCGGGCTCGTACATCTTGTGCTCGATGAGTAGCCGCCAACCCACAGGGATCGCCGCGTAGATCGTCGCAGCGGATTCGAGATAGCGCTCAAAGGCACGGGCGAGATGCTGCTGGCCGGGAAAGTTCGCGCCATCCGCAATCCAGAGCGTCAGCGCCTTGGATCCCAATTGCTCCCCAATGCGGATGACCTGGAGATTGTGCTCAATGGCCTGGGCGCGCACGACTGGGTCGGTATGAGTCAGGCTCCCGTACTTGTACGAGTGAGCCTGACCCACCTGGTCCTGGAAGGTATTGGAGTTGACGGCATCGAAGCACAAACCTCGCTCGGCCGCGTAGCGCCTCAACTCCCCGTAATCCTCTGCCTTATCCCACGGCAAGTGAAGTGAGACAATAGGGGTGGCGGCGGTGAGCGCGTGAATTACCGCGCAGTCATCGAGTTTTTCGTAAACGTTTCGTGGCTCACCGGGTCCCGGAAAGCGTGCAAAGCGGGTACCACCTGTCCCGACTCCCCAGGAAGGTATGGCGACGCCAAATTTCACGACTGCATCCGTCACGGTCTCGATATTGAAGCCGCGACGTGTCAGCTGTTCAGAGAGCACCGCATAGTCGGACTCGAGCGTCTCGAGGAGACCCCTGTTGCACTCCAGAATGTAGTTTCGATCGGCCGGATTGGCTTTAAGCGACATAAAGCCCCCTCATTGCGTTTAACGTGGAAAGGCTCCTGCAATGCCTGCATCGACGTTCAAGATGTTCCCAGTCGACTTCGAGGCGCTATCGGAAGCAAGGAACGCAACCGCCTCGGCGACATCCTCGGGATAGACGCTGCGCTTAAGAAGGCTTCGCTCCCGGTAGACCTCCTCGAGCGCGTCCGGGGTGGTGTTGTTCTGCCGCGCTCGTTGCTCTGCCCACTCGCCCTGCCAGATGCGCGAGCCGCGCAGCACGGCATCCGGGTTCACAACGTTGACACGGATTCCAAACGGGGCGCACTCGAGTGCAAGGCACCTCGCGAGATGCAGCTCCGCCGCCTTCGCCGTGCAATAGGCCGCGGCACCCGCCGAGGCGGCGAGTGCATTCTTGGAACCTACGAACACCACGGCTCCGCCCAGGTTTTGTAGTTTTAGGAGCTGTACTGCCGCTCGCGAGATCAGAAAATAACCCGTTGCGAGGATGTCGAGATTGCGCCGCCAGACCTCCATCGAGGTCTCATCGATGGCAGCCGCCGAGGCAATTCCGGCATTTGAGACGCAGATGTCGATACCGCCGAAGCTCCACGCCGCATCGCGGTAGAGCGAGGTTACGGCGCTCTCATCCGTCACATCCACCCAGAGATCCACTACGCAGTCAACTCCATATTGCTGCTGCAGTGCTTCCCTGCATTCCTTGAGAGCTGTTCGATCAACGTCCGCCAGCACCACGCAGGCACCTTCCTCGATGAGGCGGCGTGCGCTCGCAAAGCCGATGCCTCCCGCGCCTCCGGTAATGAGTGCCACCCGGCCCGCCAGTGGCTTGGGTTTCGGTAACCGTTTGAGCTTCGCCTCCTCGAGCGCCCAGTATTCGATGTCGAACGCCTCCCGCTCCGGCAGGCTCCGATACCGGGAAACCCTCTCGGCTTCCCGCATGACGTTGATGGCATTCACGTAGAATTCAGCCGCAATGCGTGCCGTCGCCTTATCGGCGGCGAAGGTGATCATGCCCACTCGGGGAATGAGATACACCACCGGGTTGGCATCGCGCATGGGCGGGGAATCCCGCCGTTTGCAACGCTCGTAGTACGCGGCGTAATCCCTGCGGTAGTCTCCGATCGCCTCCGGGAGGCGGGCAATCAGCGCGTCGAGCTTCTCGCGCTCGGGCTGATAGGCGAGTACGAGCGGGCGAATCTTGGTGCGCAGGAAATGATCCGGGCAGGAGGTGCCGGCAGCGGCCAGACGCTCCAAGTGTTCGCTCCCGACGAATTCAAGCACCGCCTCACTGTCATCGAAGTGCCCCACCTTGCACGAGGTGGCGGAGATCAATCCTCGGATGCGCGGCATGATGGCCGCCGCAATCTCGCGACGTTCCGCAAGAGGAAGCGGTGCGTGCTGCGGGCCGTGCCCGGGCGTCCCTGGTTTCCTCTTCGCGAGCCAGTCAATTGCGCGATTGATGACCGCGAGCGTGGTCTCGTAGCACTCCTTGGAGCTCTCACCCCACGTGAAGAGTCCGTGCGCCTCTAACAGTACGCCCTTCGCACCCGGATTCTCCCGCTCAAAGTGATCGAGCCGCAGCGCGAGCTCAAAGCCCGGCCGCAGCCAAGGCAGCCAGCCGACCTCTCCTTGCCAAATCTCTCGCGTCAGCTCGCGGCTGTTCTCCGAGGCCGCAATGGCAATCACGGCATCCGGGTGCATGTGATCGACATGCGGCCGGTCGATGAAGCCATGTAGTGGCGTGTCGATGCTTGCTGCGCGAGGGTTGAGATTAAACGTGCAGTGCGGATAGAGGCCCACCACGCGGTCCTCGTCCTCCGGACCGCGATATCGCGAGCGCAGCGAGATGATTTTCTCCAGATAAAGGGTGGCGAAGCCATCGAGCTTCATCGTGCCCAAATCCCCACCTGAGCCCTTTACCCAAAGCACGCAACCCTCACGACCCGTGAGCGGATCGGGCATGGGGAGCTTCGCGGACGTGTTGCCGCCACCAAAATTGGTGATGCGCTTATCGGCGCCCAAGAGGTTCGAGCGATAGAGGAGTAACTCATCGGGGCTCAGGCGCGCGGCGCGAGCCGCATCCCAGCGGTTCTCGATCAAACGTGCTTGACCAGATTCGGTCGTTTCGGCCCGGGCGCTCACCGGCACGATTGTCCCACCAGATCTTTCACTGTCAAGCAATTTCGAGCATACTTAGTCATCTATAATCGATAAAGGTCGCGACTGATGCTCGAGGCTGAGCGACACCGGATGATTTTAAAGCTCCTCGAGGAGCGATCGGTCATTTCCGTCCAGCAGCTGGTCGAGATGTTCGGCGTCTCGGAAGCAACCGCGCGGCGAGACATTGCGGCACTTGCCGAGAAGGAAACGCTGCGGCGCGTGTGGGGCGGCGCCGAATCGCTCACGCCGCATCATGAGGCGCATCTTGCCGGTCGGCCCTTCGAGATGAATCTCGGTATGGCGGCCGCGGAGAAATCTGCGATTGCCCGTGCCGCTGCAAAGCTGATCGAGGACGGCGAGAGCATCATAATCAATGGCGGAACCACCACCTATGCGCTCGCCGAGCATCTGGTCGGCCGCCAACTCGACATCCTCACGAACTCACTCCCCATCCTGAATCAGCTGCTCGCAAGTGGTCGTACGCGGGTGACGATTCCAGGCGGCAAACTCTATCGTGAGCAAAAGATCGTCTTAAGTCCGTATGACAACGATGCGATCGGGCATTTCTGCGGCAACAAGCTCTTCACGGGCTGCTATGGCTTAAATCACTTTGGCCTCATGGAGGCGGACCCACTGCTCGTGCAGGCGCAGCTGAAACTCTTGGGTCGTGCCGAGAAACTCATCGTGCTTGCCGACAGCCGTAAGTTGCGCCAGCGCTCTTCGATGATCGTCACGGCTCTCGAACACATTCACACGTTCGTGACCGATACCGGCGCCACGGAAGAGGAACTCGAGCCGCTACGCAATGCGGGCGCGCGCGTGATCATCGTTGACGCGCAGGCCGCGGACGAGACGAAGGAGCACCGCGAACCCGGTCCGCTTCGCGGCCAAAGCGCTTGAGTCACCAGAATCCCCGATGAGCTCGGAGAGTGTCATGGCGCAAGAGTCCAAAACGTCAGGCCAAGACCTCTCACCAAGCGTGGCGCCTCGATCACGGTCATCGCGATCGGCGGTGGCGCGATTCTCCCCTACCCGATGGGACGGATTGCCGACCTCTGCGAACCTCGACGGCAAGCCTCGAGCTCGCCAGGGCCTTGAGGTGAATCGCGAGCTCGCATCCTGACATCGGACACCCCGCATGGCGAACGACCTGCTTGGCGTAATCGACATCGGCAAGACTCACGCACGCCTTTTCACCGCAGAGTCGGGCCAAGGCGTTCTGAGCACGAGCCGGTACACGATCCGAGGGGCCATCGAGTCTCCGATTATCCGAGAACTCGACGTTCGCGGAATCGAATCGTGGCTTATCGAGACGCTCCGCAGCCATCCGCAACGGGACCGAATCGGAGCAATCGTTCCCATCGCGCACGGTGCAGCTGCGGTACTGATCGATGCCGAGGGGAACGTTCTCCTCGCGCCCGACTACGAAGATGCCCGATTCGATGAGGTAGCGGAGGCCTATCGACCGCTGCGCGATCCCTTTCACCTCACCTATTCGCCATTTCTGCCGCTCGGGCTCAATCTCGGGCGACAGCTGTTTTACCTAAAGTCGCGAGCGCCGGAAGTTCTCGCCCGCACGCACCAGCTACTCCTCTATCCACAGTTCTGGGCCTGGCGCTTAAGCAGCACTGCCGCGAGCGAGGTGACCTCCCTCGCCTGTCACAGCGATCTTTGGCATCCACTCGCCCGATGCCCCTCTGACCTCGCCGCCAAGCAACGTTGGACGGCTTGGATACCGTCTCTTCGCGCCGCAAGCGAAGTGCTCGGGACGATATCGGGGACTATGACAGAGAAGACCGGCCTGAATACCGATTGCCGCATCCTGACGGGGCTGCACGATTCGAACGCATCCTTTCTTGCCCATCTTGCGAATCGCCGCGAGCGACCCTTTGTCCTGATCTCAAGCGGAACCTGGACCATCCTGATGGCGCGCGGGGTAGACCCGACTCGCATCCGCGAGCACCTCGACATGCTCATCAATATCGATGCGACGGGAACCCCCGTCGCCACCGCCCGGTTCATGGGGGGGCGCGAGTACGAGGTGATCACCGGTAAGGCGGGCCTGCAGGTTGCGCCCTCCCTCGACGACCTGCCCGCTCTCCTTGGCGGTGAAGTCCTCGCGCTACCCTCCTTCAGTCGCGCTGGAGGGCCCTTCCCCGGCGTCCAAGGACAACTAATCCGCGCAGACGCACTCACGGCACGGCAGCGCACAACGCTCGCCAGCGTCTACCTGGCCCTGATGACAGACTACGTGCTCGAACTAATGGGCGTGGAATGCGATCTGATCATCGATGGACCGCTCGCAAAGAACAGCGTGTATGCCGAGGTGCTTTCCTGTCTGCGGCCTCATGCCAACGTGCTCTTGAGTCAGGGGTGTGCATCCGCCGTCACAGCGGCATCCGTCCTCTGCAACATCTCTCCCGTGGAACAACAGTACACCAGCACGAGGAGCTACGCTTATCACAAACGACTTGAGGTCTACCGTTCCGTCTGGCGTGAAGCCGCAGCGCTCCACGCCAATTATCCCTTTAGCCAAGCCGCGACCTAGTGACCATGGGGAAGCCTTTACCGTGCCGCGGCGATTTGAGAAGCGTTCGCCGCAGCGCCACCGTCGCGCTTGCAAGGCAAAATGAATGACAAAGTTCGTCACCAAACCACTTGCCGTGACACCGGAAACGAGGTTGAAGGGGAACATGGGTACAGCTTCGCTCATGTTGATCGTCCTCGCGTTTGCCGCGCCGATCACCTCAGTAACGAGCATCATTCCGATCACGATCATATTCGGCGGTATGGGCGCCACTGCCGCCGTACTAATTACCACGGTGCTGGTACTGATCTTTTCAGTGGGCTTCGTTGCCATGACGAGGCAAATCGATAGACCTGGCGCATTCTACAGCTACGTTACAGCCGGACTCGGCAAGACTATAGGTCTCGGCGGCGCCTTTCTCACTACCGCATCGTATTACCTGGCCCTGGTGGGTGCCTACGCGCTCGACGGTGTCCTAACATCCAACATGATTGTGAGCTTCGGCGGCCCCGATACACCGTGGTTTATCTGGAGTGGTCTGGCGTGGATCATTGCCTCTGTTCTCGGCTACTTCCACATCGAGATGTCCGCCAGGGTCCTCGTGGGAGCGATGATACTCGAGATCACGATCATCCTCGTCTTCGGCCTCTGGACGTTCGCCTCCAAAGGCGCTGCCGGACTACCTCTCCAACCCTTGACCCCGAAAGCGCTCTTCCAAGGTAACCTCCCTATTACGATGCTCTTCTGCATTCTCATGTTTCTTGGATTTGAGGCAACCGCGGTGTTTCGAGACGAGGTGCACGCCCCCACCCGCACGATACCCCGTGCGACCTATGGCGCCGTCCTCGTCATAGGCCTGTTATATGCCCTCTCCTCCTACTGTCTAGTGATGGTATACGGATCAGACGCTATCTCGGCCGCAAAAACGAATCCGACCACAATGTTTCCGCATGCGATCGGGACAATCATCGCTCCGATCTTCGTTCAGATCGTGAGCACGGTTGTTGTTCTGTCGCAGTTTGCATCGGCACTCTCAGTTCACAACGTGGTCACACGCTATGTTCACAGACTAGCAGCGGACGGAGCGCTGCCGCGGTACTTCGCCAGCGTTCACAGTAAACACAACTCACCGCATCGTGCATCTATGCTTATTGCAGTGCTTGTGGCAGCCGCCCTCGCACCGTTCGCCCTTAGAAAAGCACAACCCGGCCTACTGTACGGGCAACTGATGGGCATCGGTCTCCTCGGGCTCTTGGTCGTCATGGCGCTGGTGAGTCTCGCGGTCATCGCGTGGTTTTTTCGACACCGTCGGCTTGAAACCGTAAGTGTCTGGCATACCTATATTGCGCCCGCGATCGCATTCATCGGAATCGGAGGAATCGCGGTCATGGCCTTCCTAAATTTCAATCTCGTATTCGGCAGCCAATCCACACAGAATGCATTGCTATTCAGCTTGATCGCGTTTGCTTTCATTGCAGGACTGGTCACCGCGACCTATTTCCGCTGCTACAAGACATTGACTTACGAGGCCCTTGGCGGTGCACTCCGAGGCGAATCGAGCCCAGCAGAATAGGGCTGGAAAAATGAAGCTACGTAATGCCGGTGCCCAGTTTGGCGGTGCTGCGGTCACACATTGGAATGTCGCATTGCGCCCGAGGTGCACTACGGGACCTGGCGAAATCGTATCCGACAGACCAGCTATTCTCGTCATCGCGATTACGATCGCGCACGAGGGTGAGCCGGGGGTAACTATGTTGAGCTGGTCTACCAATGTCGATCGCGGCGTTCGTTCTCTTACGTCGCGAGAGATTTTTCTGCCAAAATAGCAATCGGCACTGACTGGCCCAGGGAAACCCTCATGAATACCGTTGTGTCGTCACGTGATATGGAGACCTTGCAGGTCGGACTTTTCGGTATCGGCCTCGACACGTATTGGCCGCAGTTCGAGGGGCTCAAGGATCGCCTAATGGGATATATCGCTGACGCCGCCCGCAAACTCACCCGCCCCGACGTACACATTGTGAACTTGGGGCTCATCGATACGCCCGAAAAGGCTATGGCGGCGGGACATGCGTTTCGGCAGGCAGATGTCGATCTGATCTTTCTATATGTCTCCACGTACGCCCTCTCATCCACCGTGCTTCCCGTGGTGCGCCGCGCCAAGGTCCCAGTCGTTATCCTGAATCTTGCGCCGGCCGCCGCCATCGACTACGAGTCCTTCAATCGTCTCGGCGATCGCGTTCGTATGACCGGAGAATGGCTCGCGTGGTGTCAGGCGTGCCCGACGCCGGAAATCGCGAATGTGTTCAACCGCTGCGGCATCCCGTTCTTCCAGGTGAGCGGCATGCTGCATGACGATCCGACAGCGTGGAGGGAGATCGAAGAGTGGATCGAGGCCGCTAAAGTCGCTCATGTGATGGCGCACAACCGCTTGGGCGCTTTGGGCCATTACTACGGCGGCATGCTCGATGTCTATTCGGATTTTACCCAGCAGTGTGCTTATTTTGGCGGCCACATTGAGGTCGTCGAGGTCGAGGAGTTAGTGACACTGCGGTCTGACGTACCCGAGGCCGATGCCAGAACTCGTGTTGATGAATTTAAGACCACCATGGATGTGCAATCCGACTGCCCACGCGGGGAACTGCTGCGCGCGGCCCGCACATCCGTGGCCTTGGATCGACTGGTGGAACGTCACACACTCGGTTCGATCGCCTATTACTATCAGGGAACCGGAACGCCTGAGCATGAGGATGTTATGAGCTCGGTTATCCTCGGGGCGAGTCTCTTAACCGCCAGAGGCATCCCGGTGGCGGGCGAATACGAAATCAAGAACGCCCAAGCGATGAAGATCATGGATATCCTGGGTGCCGGAGGCTCATTTACTGAATATTATGCGGTGGACTATAACGACGATGTGATACTGATGGGTCATGATGGCCCCGGCCACATCGCCATTGCCGCAGGCAAAACCAAGGTGCGCCCTTTAAAAGTGTATCACGGCAAGGTTGGACGGGGACTTTCGGTCGAGATGACCGTGAAGCACGGGCCGGTGACGCTATTGTCAGTGGTGCAGACAGGTGACGGGAAGCTTAAACTCGTCAGCGCTGAAGGACACTCTGTGTCCGGCCCAATCCTGCAAATCGGCAATACCAATAGCCGCTATAGGTTTACGCTCGATGCCCGCGCGTTCATGAATGCCTGGAATGGGCACGGCCCGGCGCATCATTGCGCGGTTGGAATCGGCCACGTCGCCAATAAGATTGAAAAACTCGCGGCGCTGCTCAAGATGGAGTCGGTGCGCGTTTGTTGATGGGGAGATTGGACTATCATGCGCAGTCCTTGCTGCGCGAGGCTCACCTCGTCCAAAATCGTGTCCCCGCACAACTCACCAACCTCCCGATCCAAGTCCTTGAACTACTCGGCGTCTCCCTCCAGGCATTCCGCGGCTGATCGGGAGTCCGGAGGTTCGCGAGAAATCACACCCGTGATCCGCGCAACGCAGGGCTTGACCTAAATATAAGTTGAGGTGCTATAGTAACTCAAGAGTCCGGAGTTCTCGGACGTTTTTTGCCAGCCGCTTGGTGATGCTCGATCCACTTCTCGGTGAGTCGATCGAGCTCATCGAGTTGTTGCGGTGAGTAGCTTTCCGGAGCAAATTCCGATT
>JBOIAQ010000055.1:0-25935 GCA_050739115.1 Steroidobacteraceae bacterium
ACGCAGGCCCCGCTCGAGCAGGAGGGCCTCGACTTCCTCGAGTTCCCAGCGTGTGGCCAACACCACATCGCGCGCGAGGCGCCTCAAGGCGCGCACGCGCTTGTAGCCGTCGATGAGCACAAAGCGCTCGGCGTCCGCGACCACTACGACCGGAGTCTGTTGACCGATCTCGGCAAGGGACGCGAGCAACGCCCGCTCGGCTCGCAGATGGCGCTTGCGCAGCCGCTCGTAGCGCATCTCGAGCTGATGCAGCTCCACCTCCATTGCCGCCTACTCCCGGGCCCGGTCCATCGAGGGGCCGGTGGCAGAAGGCGCAATGCAGTCTCCCCGGCGGCACGCTGGCGCTCGCCTCGGGGGCCGCCTCGCTCGTCTCGGGATCATCCGCCGACTCCGACACCACAGTGACAGGGCTGCCCGTCACTCTCGCGCCGGCGCCAACCCGGGCGGAAGTACGATGAGTCACCTTTTTTGTGGAGCCTGGCCGCTTACGGTGGCCTTGGCGATATCGACGCTGTCGCGCCGCATGGTTCAACGCCCCACGGCGGCTCCTCTGGTAGCGTGCCGCCGCCCACCGCAGTTGCTCCCTCCGGCTCAACTCCTTGCAGCCCCCAGGGCAATACGACTGTCCACAGTCGCACCGGCCGCAGACCCACACGGCGATCCCGCAGCGCCGGCAGTCATACCGCCGATCCGCTCGCACCCCAACTCCACCGCGCACACCGCTGGACAGCGCCGGGGGAAGCAGGCATATAGAGCCTGCGGCAAAGCCCCCACAGGCGCACCGCAGCCGGGGGCCCGGGATCAGACTGGTATCGGAGCCCGGGCCCTCGCTTTTATCCGCCCACAAGCATAGCGAAAGAGCCTCGGCGCCTGCCTTCCGGCAGCCGATCAATCACACTGGGGGAACCTGCTCACCGGCGGCATCCATCCCGTCGGCGGCAGCGAGGCCGCCAGGAGGCGGCCGTCTACGGCCGGCGCAGCCGGCCCTCTCCAACAAGGACGCTCAAAACCTGATCAACGGCACAGCGCTCGCGCGCTGCGGAGCGTACTAAGCGAGTGCCGCCGCCGAACCGCCCTCGATTACTTCTTCGCGCCCAACAGCAGAGGGGGCCGTAGGTAGCGGACTACTTCTCGCAAGCAGAGGCGGACTCAATTTGGATAGCGCCTCAGTTCATAACGGTGACCTATCGGGTGCGCAAGAGCCTCTCCGATTCTTTCCATCCTTCTTCCGCGAGCGCGACCGACTTCGCCTCGCGCTCTCGTGAAGAGCCGAGGTAGAGGAGCGCAAGCGCCACTTCGTCGACCTTTCCGTTTCGACTTTCATCGCTTGCCCCCTTGCCGCCATGGCACCGGTTCGCGTTTCTTGCCCCCTCATCTCACGTCAACTATTTCTTGCCTCGTCCTGCGAGGCGGACACGCCTCAAGACTCACCTTGTGCGCTCGATCTCCCCTGTCCTTGAGGTACGGAGCGCCTCCTCCCGTGCCTTGCCGCCCCGTTCACCGCGACTGCGCGCCTCGGCAATTGGCTCTCCCCGCTCGATCGCGTGAGCGAGGGTCTCGCGCACGAGACGAACGAAGCGCTCGCGACTTTCGGGATTTTTGATCCGGGCGTCGGCGACCTTGCCCGCGCTGTCGAGCGCCCAATAAGCGGCAAGGAGCGTGGGGTGTTAGGTTTACTTCCAAAGTGTCACCTGGTAGAGCATCCGCTGCCGCAGGATTAGACTGCGCGCCCAAGTAGCCCTCGCCTCGATCAGAGGCGAGTAGCCGGGGAGGGGTCCGGGGAGGGACTGGAACCGCGGGGGAGGCGTAAGATCTCAGGTGCGCAAGTCATTCAACGAAGCGACGCTCGCCAGGTTTCGCCAGATGCCGATCGAGTTCGTGCTCGCCCGGCTGGCGATTCACCTGAAGGCAGATCCTACATATGCGCCGGTGAAGAACGGGACGAGCCGGCGGTGGCATGTCCGCACAGCGTGTGGCGAGTTCGAGCTTCTCACGACCGGGCGGAAGTGGTGGGATACGCGGGCCGGCAAGGGTGGCGGAGGCGCGATCGATCTCGCAATGCACGTCATGGAGTTGTCGTTCGTTGAAGCCGTAAGGCTTCTCCTCGAACTCGAACGCCTACATGGTTGAGATCATCCGTAAAGGAGAGCTGCCTCAACCTTTCGAGGTGCCGGAGCGCTTACGGCAGGCGGCCGCGGCCGCCCTTTCCGTTACCCTCCGAGAGCCTCGGCCGGCTGGATTTCCCCTGCTGTTCACCGCTGACTTCGAGCTCATCGAGCCCGCGATCGCGTTTTTGCATGAGCACGGGGTCCAGCGCGCTCATACGAGTGACACCGTCCGGACTTACTCAGAGATCTTGCACGACTGGTTTGACACCGTCGAGCAGAACGGCATCGATTGGCGCGCTGCGGACGCTACAGATCTCGTTGCGTACCGCAACCTCATGCTCACGGAAGTCAGCGCACACACCGGTCGACCGTACAGTATTCGGACCATCAACCACCGCGTCCGGGGCACATTGCGCTTCTATACCTGGGCCGTCCGGAACGGCTGGTTACGATCGTCGGCGCTCGCCACGCGAGCCACCGACGCGATCTTGGCTCGCGCGCGTTATGACCGAGCGCGTTGGGCACGGAAGAGCGACCCCGATCGGAGCATCTTTCTACTGCGACAGTTCGAGAGCTTGCCACGGCCACTCACCGGTGCGCAGGCCTGCGAGCTGTTGACACGGCTCCGGCCACCGTACGATCTGATGGCGCGCTGGCAGCTGTATACCGGTCTTCGCGTAAGTGAGTTGCTGCGACTGATGGTTGCGGACGTCTCCAAGCGGAGCAAGCTGCAGAACTCCGATGACGCGCCGGCTCACCACGTGATCGACGTGCTGCGCAAGGGACGCAAGAGCGGTTACGTCATTGCCCCAGCCACTCTCCTCGATGAGACGGATGCCTACCGGTCGCTGCATCGTCACGCCTGGCTCAAGCGCGCGCAACGCCTGCGAGGCGCATCGGATCGGCAAACGTTATTCCTCAACACCCGTGGTTCACCGGTTACCAGGAACTGGTATCAGCAGCAGATTGCCCGCGCAGGCAAGGGCTCCGGCTTCAAGGCCACGACGCACCTTCTGCGATCCACCTTTGCGTGCATGATGCTCGCAAGGCTCGAGCAGATCGCGAAGCGCGGCGCCCCCATCAACCCACTGCTCATCGTAAAGGTCCTGATGGGACACGAGCATATCGACACCACGGATCGATATCTGCGAGCGATCGCCGTCGAGACATACGTCTTGAACGAGATCCTGGACTCGCTACTGTCTGCGAGGTCTTGAGCGTGTACGCGCGCCGCAGGACACGAAGGCTGTTGCAGCGCCGCCAGGCGGGAGATCATGCCACCGCGGTGGTACCCGAAGATGCGCCTCGGGTCATCGGCCGGATCACCGCTGATTTCACGTCATTGAGCTTGCCGGCAGATGTCCAGCGGGCGTTTGCGGAGGCGTTCTGGGGCCATTTCGATGCTCGGGCGAGCAGCACGCTCATTGCTTGGAAGAACCTTCAGGTATTCAGCCAGTTTGCTGCCGGGACGGGGACGATTCGACGCCTATCGGATCTGAACGGCGCGCTCCTGGCTCGCTATATCGAGTGGCTCAACGCCCAATGTGATAGGCACGGCACACCTTGGTGCAAATCGACGCGCGCGGGCCGATACATCACAGTGCGCACTCTCCTGCGATGGCTTGAGCGGTGTCGTCCCAATCTAATCGGCCCGATCGACTATCCTTTGAACCCTTTTCCGTGGCGAGGTCGCTCATCGCGTCAACGTCGGATGCTGGGTGCGCAGGAGCTTCGTGCAATCCTTAAGGCCTGCGAACGTGAGATCTCGGACCTGCGCGAACGGCGTAGCCACGGTCAACAGCTCCGCTCAGTCGCACGCGCTGACGATCACCCGAAGAACTCCCTCGGCGCCCTCCTCAACGCGGTTGATGAGCGCTTCGGTGGCGTTGTCGTGTGGAAAACCTTGGTCCACGAGTACGGCGTTCAGGTCGGCGGGTCCGGCTGTCGGCAGGACATCGAGCAGTATCTGTATCCTAGCCGAGAGGGGATTCTTCCGTATTACCTCGCGATCCTGATTCACACGGCGGGCAACCCGGCCGCCATCGCGACTCTCGAGTGTGACTGCCTGCAGCCGATCCCGCTCCTCGAGGATCGGGAGATCCTAATCTGGGCGAAGCCACGCGCAGGGCGAGCGCAGCGACGATCCTTCCGCAGTACGGACGCCTTCGAGCCTCCAGCCCTCGTGCGCGAGATCCGGGAGTGGACGAGCAGGTTACGGCCCCACGTCAGGGCCTCACAGCGCAATCGCCTCTTCCTGGCAAAGAGCGTGTACGGCATCCGAGCGCTCGCGCTCATGCATTTGCACGCGCCGCTCAAGCGGTTCCGGGCTCGGCACAACCTGCCTGCGTTCGCCTTCAGCAGCATCCGCCCGAGTGTCCTGACCGCCTTTTATCAGGCTTCCGGCGATATCCGCCAAGTGATGGCAGTCGCCAACCACCTCAGCCTATCGACGACCATCGAGTACATCGACGTTCCGCAAGTCGAGGCACAGAACCGCACTCGCATCGCCGCGCTGCAGAGCGCCTTTCTGAAGCATCTGTTCCGACCACCGCATACCGTCGATAGCGACGAGCAGAGCTCGCGCTCTTCGCCGAGCGATTCGCAGAGAGAGACACCGCCGCCTTCTGGGACGGTCGTGTCAATGTTCGGATTTGACTGCAAGGACCCATACGCCGGGATCGCACCCGGGACTCGCCGGGGTGAACTGTGCACCAACTTTCTCGGATGCCTGACATGCCCGAACGCGATCATCGCGGATGATGCACGAACGCTCGCTCGTCTCTTGCAGGCCCGTGATCACTTACGGGGCGCCGCAGCGGACGTGCACCCAGCAAGGTGGCAGGCGCTCTATGAGCCACAACTGCGGATTCTGGAAGAGGATCTCCTCCCTCGCTTTTCCGCTCACGAACGCGCGGCGGCCGAACCGTTGCGCGCAACGCTCCCACCACTGCCGCCGCTGCGATGAGATCCACAGATAAATCCAGCGCACTTGCGCTATCTCGCCTCGCGCAGTCCGGTCAAGCTCAGCGTGACAATTCAGCGCGCGACTGGTTTCTTGAGGACTCCCAATGGTCTGATGCCATATGGACTTTCTCACCGACGAGTCTGCTCGATGCGGAGCATCCGGTGCGGCTTCGATGGAATTTCTCCCTGTCGCAGGGTCAACGATTTACCGAACCACAATATGCCACCCTCCTCGAGAGCGCCAAAGAGCACATCGCGCTCATCCGGACGAGGTCCCTCGGATCAGGACTTGGTCAGCGGGCCTGTACAGTCCGAGGTCTTTTCGGCGTATTGCGCAGGCTCATTCGGTGGATGGATCAGCAGGGGATTCCCTGCTTTTCGGATCTTGACTCGAGTGACGTCCTTCGATTCACACACGCGATGACCGGCCGCGCGGGCCGCAAAACCTCTCACCTCTCGCCGGCCACGGTCGAGCAATACCTGCGTTTGCTCAAGTACCTCCATCGCAATCGCAGCGAGGTGCGCGATGCGCTCCAGCTCGATCCTTGCCCCGGACAGAGCACCCACACAGCGGCCGGTATCCGCGACAGTGAAGTGGTTGGCCTGCCATATACACCCGATGTCGTGGCCGTTCCGTTGGTTCAATCGGCTATCGAGTTCTTGAGTGCGGGCGCCATCGATGTGCTGCGCGCGCGAGACATCTACGCTCGGGCCATTGAACAAGCGAGGAGCAAACGCCGCGAACGACGGCTGCGTCCCCTGGACAAGATTGCGGCGATCAGCGCGTTGGGAGAGATCACGGTCACAACCCCCCGGGGGCCGCGCGTCATCGATTCGACATCCACGTTCGCTGAACTCGTGGACATGCTCTACGCAGCGTGCTTCGTCGTGCTCGCCTATCTCGTCGGAGCACGAGCCAGTGAGATCATGAGCCTGGAGGCGGGATGCGTGCGGCCGCTCGCGGGCAATACCGACACAAGCGCCACGGATCTTGCCGTCATCGTCGGCTCGATTTTCAAGCATGAGGCGGGCTTTCACGGACACCCGCACGAGTGGGTCGCCCCTGCGCCCGCAGTGCACGCCATCTCGGTTCTCGAAGCGCTCTCCGCCCCACACCGTCCACCGTCGGGCCGTAGAGCTCTGTGGGTGCGTCCCAGGCATCGCGTGCTCACCGCGCAATGGCAATCGGGCGGTCGCGAACACCTCCGGATCCCGACCATCTCTCTGATGGTCCTCTTGCTCAAACGCTTCGGTGCGTGGCTCGAGCTGCCGTGCTACGAGGGCAAACCCTGGGAACTCTCCACGCACCAGGGGCGGAAAACCTTTGCTCGCTTTGTTGCGTTGAGGGACCGCACCTCTCTTTTCGCCCTGGCCCAGCATCTCGGTCACCGAGATCGGGCGATCACTGATCGTGGGTATGCCGGGAACGATTACAGACTCGAGCGCGAGATCGAGGCGGCGGTCCTCGATAAATCGATTTGCGCGTGGGAGCACATGTTGAGCGCCCCGGGACTGGGGGGCCGTATGGGCGCTGAGATCATCGCCAAGCGTCCGCATTTTCGCGGCGCACGGATGAAGCAAGGTATCGCCAGCTACGCGCGGATGCTGGTCGAGGCGGGCCTGATACTCGGCGTGTGCGATTGGGGCTTTTGCGTCTACCGCGAGGACCACAGCGCCTGTCTCGGCAATACCTCCGGTCCCAATCCGCTACGCCGCGAACCCTCAACCTGCGCGCGCTGCAAGAACTTCGTCGTTTCAAAGGAGCACCGCCCGTACTGGGTCGATCAGGCCCAACGCCATGAGATGCTGCTTAACGAGCCGGCGCTTCCCACGCAGACCCTGAAGATAGCGCGGGTCCGACTGGAAGAAGCGCGGCAAATGATACGGTCCATCGACTCCACAGAGTAAGGTGATCGCTGATGTCAAAACAACCGATCAACCCAAAGGGAGGCTACGCAGCAGAACGCCTCGCAAAAGCTCTGGCTACACTCACCCAACAGACCCGTAACGGTGAGGGCGCAGTGAAGCCAACCATCGCAGCGCTCTGCCGCCTCGCTGGCGTGTCGCGTAACTCCCTCTACCGCTATCACTCTGACATCCTCGAGTCCTTTCGCAAACGCCAAGGCCGGTGGCGTCGTGACCACCAGCAGAACCTCGGAGCAAGCGAGCGGCCGCAGCGAACCGAGGCCGCGTTGCTGCGCAAGCAAATCGTAAAGTTCACCGCCCTCATCGATCATTACTATGCCGCATATCGAGAGACGAGCCTCCTGCTTGCCCGGCGGGATCGCGAGCTCGCCGAGCTGCGCCGGACGCTCCATGCAAGGCCCACTGCCTTGCCTCGAGGAGGAGCGCTCGACGCAAGTTCTAACGTGTAGGCTCTTCGTCGCGCTTTCGTACACGAGGTTGCGGAACATCAGGTCCGCGAGAGTTGTATCTCGCGCGTAATCGTACCGCAGGGAGCGGCGCGCCTTTGTGGATTGACCCTGCCATCGCCTCGCGCACGAGCCCGAGGAATCGTTGCCGATCCTTTGGGTCGGCAATTCGCTTTGCGGCAAGCGTTTCGGCCGCCCGCAGGCTTAAGAAAGTCGAGGCCAATTCCGGGTGCAAACGCACCGCCTTCCGCGCATCCGCGTGCTCGTCCCGAACTCGGCGAGCGAGCTTTGCACGTTCGGCGAAGAACTGAGCCTTCTCTACGACCCATCGATTGCGGTGAGCGAAGCGCTCGGTCTGGCCCACGATCCGACCCTGCGCATCGAGCTTGCGCTCGGTAAGTGTGACGACCTCGCGAGCGATTCGACGCGCCCCGACTACATCGCCAAGCTTCGGCTGAGTTTCCGATGCGGTAATCGCGCGCTTCAAGTCCTTACCCCAGAGGATCTTCTCGCCGCGATTCGTCAGGATCTTTGCGAAGTACGATGCATCCTCGTTCTGTCGAAACTGGTAGTTCGCCTGACCATGTGCGATCAAGCGCCCCACCACCAATCGCCCCCCGCGGCGGCGACCACCGGGTGAGTCAATACGATCTTCGGTATCTCGATTCATCGGGTGTTCGCAGGTGTTCGACCTCTTTCCGGCATCTCTTGCCGACCACGCGCCGGCGCGCGATTGGCCGTTCGACTGTGTCCGCGTTCCGTATCGCCCTCCTGGCGCGACTGCAATGCGTCAGGTGCGCCGGGTTCTTCAAGCGCCTGGCGCACAGCATCCACGAACCGTTGTCGGTCCTCGGGATCAGGTATCCGATGCGAGGCAAATTCGGCGGCCAAGCTCAGGTGGTGACAGACCGAAACCAAACCTAACGGATGATTGCGGATCGCCTCTCGGCGCGAGATCCGAGCGTCTCTCAAGGCTTCCGCGGCCGCCATCCGCTCATCGAACCAGTCGCGCCGCTCGATGACCCAGTGGCCGCGCGGGGTATCCGCGCGATTGACGGTCACAACCTCGCCTTTCAAGTTGCGCTCGCGCGTGACGACGGTCATCGGAGTGATGCCGTTCTCCCGGACGCCGACCGCCTCTCCGGGCTGCGGCTGGGTGTGGGAGTCTGCGATCGCCCGCTCGAGCCCCCGTCCCCAGAGCGTGCGCTCGCCGCGCTCGGTGTTGACCGTGACGAAGTACGAAGGCTGACCGCCCCCTTGAAACCCATACGGCGCCCGCCCGTGCTTGACGAGTACGCCCGTAACGAGACTATCGGTCGCCGATCGCGGCGGCTCGCGCAGCGCTCCCGGGGCTACCCCGTTTGGCGTTGCACCCAGCGGCCGGCTACTGCCACCCTCCCGATCCCGCACCTGACTTTCCGCCATGCGCGCCCTCGCTTAACTCCGGACGGGGCCGGGCTCGCGCTCGCGAGCCTTTCGCTCGGGCACGGGATTGCTGCGATTGCGCAACCTCACGGGCTGCAGCGGCTCCCCGCGCGCCACCGCATCCGCCAACGAGCTACGGACGAGCGCAACGAACTTCTTCTGATCCAAAGGATCGCGGATCCTCTTCGCCGCGAGCTCCGCGGCGCGAAGCTGCAGGTAGGTTCCGACGAGCTCCGGGTGCTCCCGCGCAGCCTGGCGGCGATCGACAGTGGGATTGCGCAGGACTTGCGCGGCTGCCGCACGGGAATCCAAGAACTCGCGCTTCTCGAGCACCCAGCGGTTGCGCGCGGCGCCGACTGCATGCTCACCCGTCACCTCACCCTTCTCATCCCGGTCCTTGCGCTGCACGGTCACCCGATCCGCGCCCGTACGGCGCAGCGCAATCTCATCCCCGATCTGAGGTTTGGAGAGGGATTCCTTGATCGCCCGCTCGAGGTCCTTCCCCCAGATCGTGCGCTTGCCTTCGCGCGTCTCAACCTCAACGAAATAGGACATCGGCTCCTTCGGATCGAACCGATAGCTCTCCCGCCCATGATCGATGAGCTTTCCGGTCAGGAGGTCCGCCCTCTGCGTTGGCTGCGATTCTCGAGAGTGCGGAATTGCTTGTGCCGAGGACGCCTCCTGAGCGGTCGCAGCCGCGCGGTCGGGACGTTCCGATCCTCCTCCGGCGACTCCGAGCTCCATCTGCTCGCCTCCGGCGCGGCGCGCCATGGCGCGAACGAGCGCTGCGCGCTCGGGCTCCGCTGCCCGGTAGCCGCGAACGTTAAGCCCGGCGAGGTACCCCTCGCGCCAGGCTTCCCTCCGGAAGCGCTCGGTGCCCTCGACCGTGATCTCCTCCCACCCGCGAGTCTTGGCGATGTCGATGAGGCTCTTGATGACTTCCGTGTTCTCACTCCCGGTCGTCAGGCGCCTGCCGTGATCCCGAAACGCGCGCGTACCGTCCTGAAAGTAGAACCGATGCTTCACCTCGATGAACCGATCGCGCACCGAGTGCGGCAGCGCCCAAGGGTCAGTCGCGGTGGTTCCGGCCGAAGGCCTGTCCGAAGCCTCCGCTTCCGGGGCAGCCGACTCGGTTGACCTCGATTTCGATGGCGCGGCGTTCGCCTCGGGCGATGCACGCGCGTCCGATTCATCGCGGCTGCGCTCGCGACTCGCCCAGATGGAGTTGATACTTTCCGGATCCGGAAGCCGTCGTGTCGATGGCATCACGAACGGCTTTTGAGGCTGCGCGCGCGCCGGACGCCCCTTCTCGGGCTCCGCGGCTCGAGTTGGACTTTCGGCTTCCTTTTTCGCGCCGCTGCCGATCCCCTCCTCTTCTTGCCTCTCGTTTGCCACGGAAGTCTCCTCTCAATTAAGCGACGCGACGAAGGTCTCGGCCGCCACTTGAAGCTCAACGGGCGTCATCCGTCCGTCGTGATCCGGAATCACGGTGCGGGAGAAATCCACCTCGAAATCAGACTCCTGAAGCTCATCCGCCCGATCGACGTCCTCGATCGTGGCCTCGTGAACGCGCGGGGCCGTTTCCTCTTGCGTTCCCACCGAGTTCCTCGGCACCGCTGCCCCTGAGCTCTCCTCGCTTTGGGTCTTAGGCACCGGCAGCTGCTTCATCTCCCCGCGTCGATGAGTGAACGCTTCTCGCGTAAGCTCGATCGCGGGAACCTTCGGCGGCAATCGGAGGCGATTGAGCAACGCCGGAATCAGGAAATAGCGGATCTTGCGGCACAGGATTGGTCGGGTGTCCTCGGTGAAAACGATTTCCTTGGCTCTTCCCATCCATCGAACCTCCTGGGCGAGCATGAGCGGGCGGCGCTGCTCGGTGATGCTCACCGAGCGATGGCGAGACCCCTTGCCATTTGAGAGCGCCCACACGGGGCGCGAGTGCGTCTTCACCTTCACCGTGATGTCTCCCAACTCCCGGGAGATCTCCTCGGCATCGTCCATCTCCTTGGGTTGAAAGTAGATCCTGCCGGCGAGCGTCTTCAAGAGCGTCTTCGTCCCATTCTCCCCATACACCTGTTTTAACTGCGCGGGGGTCTGCATGATCATGAGCGTGCGCACGTTGTAGCCCGGCAGAAACCCGCTCGCCTCGGCAATGATCGGGATGCGCCCGATCGCCGTGAACTCATCGAGCACCGCGAGCACCTGGTATTTGAGCTTGGGGTTGTCCTCCGGGAGCTCATCGGTCTGAAGCGCGATCGCCTGCTGGAAGAAGAGATTCAAAAGCGGCGAGAGGCGATGCAGGTCCTTGGGGCTTACCCCGAGATAGACCGACATGGGCTCGGATCTGAGGTTCCTCAAATCAAAGTCGCTCGCCGACGTGGCGGCATCCAAGACCGGGTTCGCCCAGAGATCAAGCCGCGAGGTGAAGGACTTTCGGATGCTGGAGGTGGTCTGGGGTGCAAGATCGATGACATCGTAAAGTGCCCGTACGCATTCATCCGTGAGCGGCTGATCCCCGCTCATCCTTCCCTGGATCACCCGCCGCCACTTGTGCCCGAAGCCCTCCTCATCATCCGCCATGCCTTGCCGTAAGATCTCCCCGATCGTCTTAGGCAGATGCGGCGTCGAGAAAAGATAAAGCGCGATGCCAAGGAAGAGTGAGCGGGCGGAGGACATCCAGAAAGGGTCGGCGTTTAAGGGATCGGGAAAGAACATGTTGCCAATGAGTTGCAGGTCGCTGACCAACTGTCCGGGGGAGTCTGAGACGTAATCGAGCGGATTCCAGCGGGCGGTACGGCCGAAGCGCGATAAGGGGTCAAAGAGGTGCGTCCTCTGGCCGGCGCGGTTTCTGAAACCCGCGGTCAGCCTCCAGTTCTCCCTCTTGATGTCAACGCAGACGACCGATCCCGGCCAGGTGAGAAGATTCGGGACGATGACCCCGACGCCCTTGCCCGAGCGGGGGTGAGCCGAGAGCGCCACCCCCTGCTGCCCCGGGAGCGTCAGGAACTCACCGCCGAAGGGTCCCCATCCCCCCAGGCGCCCAAGGAAAATTCCATCACCATCTAAAAGCCCCGCTTCCCGGATCTCGCTTCTTCTGGCAAAGCGCGCATCTCCATGGAGCGACCGCCGGCGCGGAGCGAACGCCACCAGCGCGCAACCGAGAACCACAAGGAGACCCGCCGCCGATGCGACCTCGAGCCGCCGGCGCACGAAGCGCACATCGGAATACCAGTAGGCATAGCGCGCGACCGTGAGGGAGCTTGCCTGCCGGACATTAAGCTGCAGTGACCAAAGAAAGAAGAATCCGGCCAGGTACTGCGCGATAAGGAGCGCGGCCACGATCGCCATCGCGGCCTTAAGGACCCGCCGGGTGCTGGCGCCCCCGCTTCTAACGCGCGGAACGCCGACCGTCGCGCTTTCGGCGAGGGTCGTACCAGATCTCGCGAATGAAACGCTCATGGCGCACCACGGCAAACTGAATGACGATGTCGATGAGAAGATAAAGGAGGCTCTTGATGTCCTCGCGCGGAAGCTCGGCTCCCGCGCGAGACTGCTTGACCAGGAGCACCAGTTGCTCGAACGCGAGCTCGGCGCTTGCCGCATGGATGCTCGTGATCGAGCCCGGGTGGCCGGAGTTGACGTTTCGCAGGTAATCGAACGCCTCCTCGGATCTCAACTCCGCAAGGAGGATCCGGTCGGGCTTCATCCGAAGGCAGGATTCGAGCAACTGCTTTGGTGTCACGCGCGAAAGCCCCTGATCGTCCTTACTGTAAAAGAGCCGGACGTGATTGGGGTGCCGATCGAGCACGAGCTCCTCGGCATCCTCGATCGTGATCAAGCGCTCATCGGAGGGGATCTCGCGGATTAAGGCCTTGGTCCAGGTGGTCTTGCCGGAGCCCGTGGGACCTGAGACCAGGATGTTCTTTCTTGATTTCACCGCTACACGCATGAAGGCCTCGTAGTCCTTATCTTCAAGGAGCCTGGCGAGCGACTGCTCAGTCTCATCGAGCGCCTCATGACTTAAGCGCGTGCGATGAAAGATCCCCCGCCGGGATAACTCCTCGATGCTCCACACCTGATCCGAGGGCCGACGGATCGTGATCGCAACCGTGCCTCGCGATGTTGCCGGCGGCAGCACGAGCTGAATGCGCTCACCGCCCGGGAGCGAGCCTGAAAGAAGCGGGGAGGCTTCATCGATTCTCTGGCGGGTGGCATTGGCAACCAACTTCGCCAGTCTCCTGCACCAGTCGTAGTCCGCGAACGGCAGCTCGCGCCGCTCCCACCCTTGGCGAGTCTCCAAGAACGCGACACCCGGGGCGTTGATGCAGACCTCGGTGATCTCGGGGTCCTTCAAGATGGGTCGCAGCGCCCGAAGTGTGAGCTCGAGGGAGGAGGACTCCGGAACCGGGAACCGGGAATCGGTGGCGACATGGGCCGCCAGCACCGTCATCGCGCGCCTCCCGTGAAGGAGGTGGGTTCGGTGAGAGCCAAGCGATAGACCGAGCGAAAGTCGACATCGCGCGCGACCAGCACCTGGATCCTCGAGCCCTGGCGCACCGTGATGGTGGGCGGAATGTCGACCGTGCTCTTCAATACCCCCGTCATGACATCCTCCGAGCTCGAGGGATTGACGATCACCGCGCCATTGGTGCTCGTGGCTTCCACTCCCGCCTGCACGCCGGCATCGATGACCGAGATCAGGATCGCAGCGCCAAAGCGCTCCCAGAAATGCGTATGCACCTTGCCCGTCAATCCTGAGCGCCCGAGCGCATCGGTCCCAGGGGAATCCAAGGGCACGATGACTCCGGTTGGGGTCCGCGCCTCCATCCAGAGCACGAAGAGTCGCGCCTGACCCTGGCGGACTTCACCTCGCGTCTCACCCACGAGCTTCGTCCCCCGCTCGAGCAGCACCACGCTCCCATCGGCGCTGAAGGTATCGGTCGCCGTCACGCAGGTCGTCATCCCGGGGAGCGTGGAGTCGATCGCGGTTTCCAACGTGCAGTCGATGAAGGCGCCCTGAGGCAAGAGAAACCTCAAATCCGGAAGCACGGAGGCTTCTGCCGTCGGCATCACGCTCGGGCGAAGGAGCGCCGAGAGCGCATCGCCTCCTCCTTGAGCTGCCGGTCGTGTGGGTGCGCCCTCGGATCCGGTCCAGGGCGGCGCCGTGCTCTCGCCCGTCGGAACTTCAGCCGGCGAGCCACCCTCGGTCGCTCCGGGACCTGAGACTTGCGCAAACACGGGGCCTCCTAACTGCTGCTCAACGCCGAGCGCTCGAGGGTTTGCTCCCCGGTATGCGCTCACTCGCTCGGCGGCCGTGAGACGTGACAACTCATCCGCGCGGTTCCAGGCGGCCATCGCCTCAGGACTTGGCAAGGGAGGCGCAGGCCCGAAGAGCGCGCCAGCGAGCGTCGCGGGCGGTGTTGCCTGCGCCGGCGTTTTGATCACGGGCGCTGCCGGGTGCGGGAGTGAGAAGGAACCCAGGGGCGGGAGTGGCGCATCGCCCGAGGCTTGAGCGCGTGTCGCACGCTGAGCGACGGCAATGGCCTGCGAGTGGCGCGAGAGGATGTGCGCGTAGTACCAGGAGAGCGCCCCTAGACCCAGCGCACCCATGAGACCCGCGGCGAGAAGGTTACTCACCCGCGACTGAAGGGAGCGCATGCGATTGACGGTGGTCTCTGCCCGCTCGCCCTCGACCGACCCCGAGTCGAGATCTTCAGGATCCTCCGATGGCCCTTGCGCTCGCGGGCCGGGGTCATCGGGCATGCGTGAGTTCTCTTGGATTCCACTCATGGCCCGACTCCTTCATCGCTTATCGGACGCTTCGTCACGCGTTGAACGGCGGGCGAGACGGTGCCGGACTTCAACCGCTCCCCTCCCCCCGTGAATCCCTTATTCACGATGCAGCCGGTGAGCTTCCCGCGCCTTAACACAAAGCGCTTGGCCACCCGCTCGACGATGATGTCACCTCCCTGAACGCTGAAGTTGACGAGCGACTCGCTCCCATCGTCGCCCTTGACGAACACGGCGGGGAGCTCCGAGCGCGCACCGAACTTGAGCCAGGTGCGCACCCCGTCATCCCAGGCGGCCAGGGGCTTCAAATCAGGATTGCCGCAGAACCAGTAGTTAAAGTTCTTGAACCTCTCGCTCGATGCGTGAGCCAAGTCCTTCGAGATCCGCATCGCCGTAAGGGCCACCGCTTTGGCTGAGGGCTCCGCCGGATAGGTGAACTTCAACGCATAGATCACCTCCCCTAAGGTCGGATCGGGGGACCCGGGGGATACGGAATACTCGAACTCATACTCCCGGCGGGAGGTGAGGATCGTGAGATTCGTGTGCACGTGGGAAAGGCGCGGCTTCAAGAAAAGATGATTCCCCTCGGCCTTGAACGAGAGCGCGTTCATGTTGCCCGCCGCAAGCCCGAGGAACCGCTCACCCGGCGCGAATTCGATGTCGATCTGGAAACCCACATAGCCATACAGTCGATAAACTTGATCGGCACTGTACGGCGCGGTTCGGATCCGCGCGTCCACTCTCCCCCGAGCCGGCACCCAGTTGGCCGCTGCGCGGGGCACGGTCACGAGGATTGTCACGATGCCGAGAAAGAGCGCCATCGCGCCGGCAAACCGCCGACGGGTTTCCCTCGGCGCCTTGCTGTCTGGATGCGTTTTGGGAAACTCACTGCTCATGGTGTGGCTCCTCGCATCTGGCTCGTCGCCGTCGGTGCCGCCCCCGCGCTCGAGAGCACCTCGGGCTCGCGCGTAAGACTTACGACCTTGAACCCGAGCGGGTTTAAGAGCCGCTCCTTGGCGCTGGAGGAGGGCTTGCCGTAGGCATACTCGATGGTGGCGATCCAGTGCCGCTCGGCACCTGCCGCTCCGCTCCCCTCGCGGAGGCTTGTGAGGTAGCGCACCTGGACGAGATTCTGGATGCCGCTTGCGCGCTTGAAGAAGCTGACATCCTCGACCGAAACGGTGACGGTACTGCCATCCTTGTGCGCATTGAGGGGCGAGGCGGGATTGGAAGGATTCCAGCGTGCGTACCAGGCTTCATTCTCCTGCGGCGTCTGAAACGCCCCGCACTCCTCGTAGTCGCTCTCCGCGGTCGCATAGTTGAAACGCTCGCAGACGCTCACGTAATGAATGAGGAAGTAGCGCGTGACAGCTTCACTTAAGGTCGCATGGCCTGAGTAGGTGGGCACCACGTCCACGATCCCGGTCGTGCGATCCACCCGGATCAAAAAGGGCTCGACACGCTTCAAGGGCGTGAGCAGCATGAGCGCCCCCGCGAGGAGCACGATGACGAAACAGGCGATCCCCGCCACCGACCAGCCAAAGCGCGCACTCCGGCTCGCCTGCCGCGCGCGATCCAAATCCCAGGAGGCGGCCTCCTCGAAATACGGCTCGAGCTCCCGATCGCGTCTCATGGGGAGCCTCCTCCTGAGGCGCCTGCGGCGGGCGCCTTCTTTCCTTTCGTTGGCGCCTGGGCGGATGTCAGACTCGCAGGTTGCGCAACCTTCCTTTGAGTCGCAGCCGCAGCAGGCTCGGTCAATCGACCTTGGTGCGGGTTGATCGGCGTCAGATGCCGATCGCACTTGAGCCCCTGCGAGCTGCAGGCACTGACCAGCAAGATACTGAGGATGATCGAAGCGCGCATTGCGGCTCTCTCCTTATATATATGTCGGTTCACGAGGCCCGCACCGCATTCGGGCCCTTGAGCTTTCGCCACCCCGCCGCGAGTCCCGCTCGCGTGTAGTAGCCGGCCTTGCGGCTCAAGGGATCCCACCGTGAGGTCTCACGGTCCAGGAGCCCCCGCCCGAACTGCCCCGTGCTACGCGAAGTGCGACCCAAGCCCCAGGCCACGACGGCACTCACGACTCCAAAGGTGGAAAGTGAAAGTCCGCTCGCGAGCCCCGCCGCCATCGGCATCACCTGGCGCATGATGAGCACCGTGAGTCCGGCCGCGAGGCACACGCGCACGGCTTCCGCGATCTGAATCCCCCCGCCCGTACTGGTCGCCTGTTGAGCAGCGGAGCTGACGACGGTCAGCATGAGCGCCGCGACGAGCACCGTGAGGATCGTGATGAAGGCGTAGTTCGACAGCTGTGCGAGCCAGGCCTCGAAGAACCGCTTGGTGGAGTCGAAAAGGAGGAACACCACGAAAAGGGGCCCGAGCGCCAGGAGGATCGAGAGCGCTATGCGCGCGAGCGCCAAGAGAAACATGGTGTAGACGGCGATGATCGAGATGATGAGATAGACGGCAATGCCGGCGATATAAAAGGAGAAGTTGCCGTGAAAGACGCCCGCCTTGGCGAGGAGCAGCCCTGCAGCATCGGCGCCGGTATTCATGATCTGATCGACGATCGCCACCGGGTCATAGGCGCCGACGACGGCCCCCGCAAGCTGCGCAGGCGCATTGAAGAAGGTGTCGACGATCACCGTCTGATAGAGCCAGAGGTGAATCGCGACGCCAAAGATGACCGCGAGCACCGCGATGCGCTTCACCCCGGTGAGGAAGGGCTCCTGCACCTGGCCTGTGAGCTGCAAATACCCCCAGATCATGACGTAGATGGTCCCCAAGGTGACGATGGCAGGCTCGAGCGCCTGCGCAATGACCAAAGTGTTGGTCGCGATGTAGGTCGAGAGGAGCGCGGTCAGCCAGGCGTTGAATTGTCCGAAAAATCCCATGGCTTTCTCCCCTCACCCGTGCCGCACGCGCCCTAATAGGTAAGCGGCGGGAGATTGCGGAACGAGCCGATATCCGCAATCGCCTGCTCGCGCGCCTGCTCGTCTTCAACCTCCTGCTGCGAGCGGGCGATCTGGTATAGGACCCCGAGCTTTTCCTCATCGTTCTGAAGCATCGTCGCCTCCGCCGAAATCCGCGCCTGAAGATCCAAGATCCCCTTCTCGTCCGTCGCCGTGGGGATCGCATTGATGAGCTCCTGAAGGGAAGCAAACCGCGCACTCGTCGTCGAGAGCGCATCCTCCGTCATGGCCTCAAGGAGGGCGGTGGAGTTGCGCTCGCCTTGAAGCTCCGATTGCTCGGTAGGCGAGAGGGAAGCCACCTGCTGCGGGGTGAGCACCGCATTGGAGGCGGCGAGCGCCTGGACCGATGAGGCAAGGGACCCGTAGGTGCCGCCCGTGCCCGACATGACGCCCTGAATCTGACTCCAGTCGGTCGGTAGATAATTGCGATTGATACCGGAGAGAAGCTGCGACATGCCGCGAGTGCCCGTGATCGCCGCATACTCACTCTGCGCCTGGGAGAGCTCCGCTTGCTCGGTGGTAAGGGCACGCTGAAGCGTCGTCACCTCCTCAATGAGCTGATTGATCGCCGCCACATCGATCACGGCCCACTGCGCGTGCGCGGCCGGTGCGACACTTAAGGTGAGAAGCGGGGCGAGAAAGAGAAATCGGGATTGCCATCGTTTCATGGGTCACTCCTTCAGGATCGGTGCTTCAAGTCGAGAAAGCATTAGGTCAGCCTCACGCCACCCGGCGCTCGCCCATGAAGCGGGGGAGCCACGCCGAGGGGTCATTTCCCGTCTCCTCCATGATCTTGTGCAGCCGCTCGATCTCACCCGCCCTTCCTGAGAGCACGGCGAGCTCGGCATCGAAGCCTTTGAGATTCAACTGACAGGCGACGCTCTGATGCCCTTGCTTGACGAGAAACGTGCGCGCGCCGGGCTCGAGCTCCTCCTTCACGAGATGGTGCTCGCGCTCGGTGAGCCCGAAGCCCTGGGTGTATTCCTCGAGCGCGGCTTCGGGATTCGGGAAGAAGATCTTGGTCGGGGTCTGCTCGATGATGGTGCGGCTGATGCGGCTTTCGAGCACATCGGAAGCGCTCTGGGTCGCAAGGCACATGACCCCATTCAACTTCCGCCAGGTCTTGGGTCCATCCTTCGCGAACTGCTCGAACGCCGGATCCGCGAGCAGCCGCCAGAACTCATCCATCCAGCACACCAGGCGCCGCCCATCGAGGAGCCCGCGCACCAGGTGAAAGAGATAGAGCGTGAGCGGCGCGCGCACGTGCTCGTGCTCGAGAAAGTCGGTGACGTCGAACCCGATCGTGGTCTGCGAACTCAAGCCCGGCACGATCTTGTCGTCGGGATTGTCGAACACCTGCGCATACTCGCCCCGCGTGCCCTCGCACCAGCGGGAAAGTCGCGCATGGACTCCTTCCGGGTCGGTGGGATCCAAGAACTCAATGAGTCGCGAGAGCCGCCGCGCGCGAGGCTGCAAGGCGAGCGTGCCCTTGAGCGCCTGCTCGAGATCCGAACTCTCGCGAACCGAAAGCGGCGCAGGTCCGCGCACGAGGAGTCGGAGCCAAGCCTTCAGGAACTCGAGATTGCGCCCGTTCGCAGGAAGCTGCAGCGGATTGAATCCCGTCGGCTCCCCGCTCTTAAGCTGCTGGTAGGTGCCGCCCAACGCGCGCACGAGAATCTCGAGCCCCCGGTCCTTGTCAAAAAGGACTTGCGTGACGCCGCGCCGGGAGAGCACGGCCGTGAGATACGCGATGAGGACCGACTTCCCCGATCCCGTCGGCCCGCAGATGAAGGTGTGCCCGGTATCACGGCGGCTGCCGCCATCGGGCTCGGTCGGGTCCGAGGCGTGCAGGCTAAAGTGAAACGCCGAGCGCGCGGTCGTCTCGAGGGGGGTCAGCGCCTCGCCCCAGTGATTGCCCGTGGCCCTGCCTACCGGGTAGTTGTGAAACGGCACCATCCCGGCGAAGTTGCGCGAGGTGATCGCGGCCTTTCTGGGCCTCATTGAGAAATTCCCCGGAAGCTGCGCCCAGAAAGCGGCCTCGAGCGCGAGATCCTCGCGCGCGACGCTCATCCCCGTATCGGCAAGGATCGAGCGCGCCCGCGCCACTCGATCGTTCAAGACCTTCAGGCGCCGCTCGCCCAAGTCCTCCCCTCCTTTTTCCGGCGTCTCGGCCAGCACCTGGAGCGAGAAGTGATGATCGCCCATCACGAACTCGTTGCTCGTCAATGCATCAAGCGCTTCCACGAGCTCCTCGGCCTGCGAGACCGCAAAATCCCCGGCGTTCGCCATCTTGTTTCTCTGGCGCTGAAGGAGCGCCTGGCCGGCAGCTTTGGTGAGGAAGGTGAACGACTGCGTGAGCACGAAGGGAAAGGGCGCAGAGAGCAGCCGATCGAACATCCCGACCGCACTCGGGGTGGGATACTCCTTGATCCCGAGCATCGCTCCGACGCGCGTCGCCTCCGGCAGCCGGTACTCGATCGCCTCGAACCCGAAGAGGAGCCGGGCCATGCCAAGCACCTGGTTGATCGGCGAGCGTGGCAAGGGAAACGGGCGCGACTCACCCGAGACGAGATAGCTTAAGAACTCGAGTAATCGCGAGTAGACCCTGGGGCCCTCTCGATAAACACCCAACGCCTCGGGCTCGTATCGATCGAGCGAGGCGCGAAGGGTTGACCCCAGCTTCTCGCAGGCATCCAAGGCATCGCGTACCTCCAGCGCCGACTCCTGCGGCTTGGCTCGAGAGAGGAGACGCGAAGCGAGGCTCGTCGCCACCCCGGCCGCCGGGCGGTAGATGAGGGAAAGATAAAGCTCATTCACCATGAGCGTCTCGCGCGCCAATCGAGCGCGGTACTTGCCTTCCAGCGCCGCCGCAAACCCTTCACCCGCCGCGCCCTCCTCCCCTATCCGCTCCCGGCGCCTCACCACATGGCTCCAGAGCGCGACCTGCGGACTCGCCAGGTTTCGCCAGAGGACGTTCAAGCGCTCGTGATAGGTGTTGAGCTCGACATCGTCCGCGCTCTCAAAGCTCGCGCCGGCGAGCTTGAACACCTGCACGTAATCGCCCGCGGCGGTGCGCACGGTCTCATCGGCGATGAGCGCGGTGTAGGGAATGCGCTCACTCGCCACGAGTTCGCGCTTCATCGCGGCATTCCGGGGGACGGCGCTCATGAGCGCCCTCCGACCGGCAACACCGCGATCCCTGCAACGGAAGCGGTCCGGCGCCGCCCTCTTGCATCCGGTGGATCGAGGGTCAGAGCGCTGTAGCTCACCGCCCTCCAGTGCCGAGCGTTTGAGAGCAGCGCCGGGATTCGGGTGCGCGCAAAAAGGAGCGCCAAATCAAAGAACCGCGCATCGCGCGCACAAAGGAGCGCCGAGACGCCGTGAATCGGGAGCGCCAGGAGGAGGATCAACAGGTTCTTGGTCAAAAGAAACGCTTCGAGCGTGAAGACCAAGTTAAAAAGGAGCGCCGAATAGGTCACCCCCCAGCGCATGGGCGGGCGCGTCGCCCCGACAAAAAGAGGATCCATCGTAAGTCCTTCGTTTCGGGTGCTCATACGATTCCTTCCCTACACCCCGAAGAGCCCACGCACCCACGTGACGATCTGCGGGGCGCCGAAGGAAATGGCGATCCCCAAAATCGCCGCGATACACCACCCCCAGGAAATCCGGTTGGCCATCGCCATGGCCCCCAGGACCATGACGAGAATGATGGCGATGGGCGTGAGCCAATCTAAGATGTTGGTCTGAAGCGCCGTGGCGCCGGTCATGAAGGGCGAGGTCGACTGTGCGAGCGCCAGGTCGGGCGCTGCGACGAGCACCGTGAGGGTGAGTAGGCCGAGACATAAGCGCACTGAATTCTTGAGTGTCTGATCCATCGCTCGCTCCCAACTGCATGTTTGTCTGACGGCCATAGGTAACCATGGCGGGCGATGCGTTGCCACTCGCATATCGGTTGTCTTTCACCGGAAATGGGAGTGTCAAAAAACGCATTTCCGGGGTTTTGCACCCGAAATGCGAAGGCGACTTTCGGCCCCAGGGGCAGAAATTTGCTGTTGCGGAAGGTAAGAAATCGGATCAGATTTCAGGCATTTAACGCAAGCGCCGACCCATATCGGCGACTGAGCCCTTGGGACCCCTGCCGAGAGAAAACACCGTGAATCAAATTGCCAGCGAGCGTTTCTCGACAAGACCCGCCGTCAAGATCCTGCTCGGCCTCCTGGCCGGTGCCCTCTGGCTCATGTGGCAGGCGGTGCGCTCGACGCTCTTAGGCCTCCTCACCATTCTCGAGCCGGTCGTCGCCCTTATCCTGAGCGCCCTCGCGCTCCTTCTTACCCTCACCGCGTTCTTCTGGAAGCTCGCCTCGAACCGCCCCGATTTCCCCTTCTTTCTCGTCCTGGGCGCAGGCCTCGCGTGTTTCTTCGCGCTCGCCCTCTATCGGGGCATAATCGATGTGCTCTCGGGGCGACGATGATCATTCGCGGGGAGATTCCGACTTCAACCCGCCGCGCACGCGAAGTGGTGTCACCGATCCGTGGCAAGACTCAGTGTCAGAAGAGGCTCTGCTGCACCTCGCCCGATGGATCGCTCGGTATCGCTCCCGTCTCCTCGAGCCTCGCGAGAGAATCGTGCGGCGAGCGGTCCTTCTCGCACCATTGGCAAAGCTCTCTTGCGATGTCGGTCGGATCCAAAAGAATCGCGGCATTGCATTCGCGGCAGTGCCCGAGCGTCAGTTGCCGCTCGGCGAGTGCCATGGTAAGGAGGATCAACCGATCCATCGTCATCGTGCATCCCGGTACGACGATGCGGAAGAGCTCGAAGGCCTTGCAGAGCTGCTCGCCCAATTCCACGCAGGGCAGTGTCTCTCGTGCTTTGGGCACCCGCTCCGGGGGGATCAACCGCCACAGAATTACGATCCCCGCAAGCGCCGAGGCCTCGCTGTGACGCTCGGGATTGACGAGCTTTTGCGGGTTATAAGGCGGCGTTCCTCGATGGCGCGGCGGCCTCTTCAACTCATCGCCGTAGGAGCAAAGGAGATTGCGAACTCGGTCATCCGTCTGCTGCGTGAAGGCGCGAATCCAATACGTGCGCACCTCGTGACGGATGAGGCGATGCGCCAGCTCGATTCGGCGCAGGTCCCGAGCATATCGGTCTTCGGAGACACGCATCATCGCCTCACACTATCCTTTACCTCGCCGCTTGGCCTTGCGGGCCCTGCGTCGCTTCGGTCTCCCCTGAGTGCTCCTTCCCCTGACCGGCGGGCTCTCCTCCTCGTACCGATAGACGCCGAGCCCGATGCGGACCGTCGGCTCACCGGGTTTCGCCTTGCGCTCCTCGGTCAGCATCCGGGAATCGAAGTCGCGCAGCAGTCTCATCGCCTCTGCATTGAGCGCTGCATCGAGCTTCTCGCGCCCACTCACCGGAAAGCGCGGATTCTCGGCAACGTATTCGAACCGGGTGGGCGCTTTGCTCTTAGGCTCCACGTTGTGCTCGAGCGTTCGCAGCATCCCGAGAAGGCCCCTCAAGCTATGCGCATGAGTCGGCGCTCCCGTACCCCTAAGCGCCAGTGCGCGGCTCCTCGGTGCGTAGCGGCTGCCGACCATGCGCACGGCGTCGAACTTCAGGAGAAATTCAAGCACCTGCTCAACCTCGAGCTTCGGATCCACGTGCTGCACGAGGGTGGCGAGTGATGGCGCGGGACCGGCCACGCTCAAATGGAGCGGCTCGCCGTTCGCGTCGACATAGAGCGGATCGACGAACCAGACGGTCAGGACGTGTGAGATATCGATCAGCTCGCGCTGCGTGCCCACGCCACTTACGTAGGCGCTTCGCGGTATGCGCCGCCAGGCACGAGAAAGTGAACGCTCGATGGTTGGGCGCGTCACACCGCGTCGTACGAGGACTCGCACGACCCGCTCCACCACCTCCGCCGCGAGAGAATCGACAGACTCAGGCTCGCCCGCATCGCGCCGCTCGTTCGCAGCGCCTCGGGCGCTCGAGCTTCGGACTTTGCGCCTCATCTGCCTCGGCTCCGCTTGGACATCCGGCGACGGGCGCCTCGAGCGCGACGCCCACTGCCGCGGGCGATGCCGGTCACCTGCGGATCCTCGAAGACGTAAAATCCGATTCCGACGCGCGTGAAGCGCTTGCCTTTCTGGTAGAGCTCCTTGCGGAACATCTTCTGGTCGAGTTTCCACAGGATCTCGGGGACTTCGGCCGTCAACGAGCGGTGCAATCGAGGCAGCGCACTCACCGGGAACCGAGGGTTCATCGCCACACGCTCAAGGAGGCGCTTGCCGGGAGGTGCCGAGACGTTATGCTCGACGGTGCGAAGCATTCCGAGCACAGCGGTCAGCGCATGCTCCCACACCGCAAGCGGTTGGCGATTCAACGCCAGATACTTGTCGGTGGGCAGATACCGCTGTCCCTGACGCCGTACGCCCTTAAGATCGATGAGCGCCCTGACCGCCTGCGCCGGGTCTACCTCCGGCAGGACCTTCCCGATCAGTTCCTTGAGGGACGGCCCCGGACCCTCGAGCGGCAGCGCATTCGGGCGTCCCTCCGCATCGACGTACGGCTCATCGACGTGCCAGCGAGCGATGACGTGCGAGAGGTCAGCGACATACGCGCTCGTCAGCGGCTCGAAGGGGCGCTTTGGCTTCTTCAACTTCCGGCAGATGGCGGCAAATTGCCGCTCGAGCTCCTGCGGTGTGCAGCCGATGGCAGTCAAGATCCGCGCGAGCGGCTCCAGGAACTCCCGAGGCCCCGGGAGCGCGGCGCTCGCGCGCACGCCTCTTATGCTGCGCGCGCGAGTGATTTTGCGCCGCTGGCTCATGCCGAGCCTCTCCTTGTGCCTTCCATGTGGGGAGATCCACTGCGGCGCTTGCACCGGTAAAGAACAACACCGATCGCCGATGCGAAGTTGAGCAGAACTTCGGGTGCAGTGCGCGTGGCTTCTCTCATGAACCCGGTGCTCCGACCTTCTCGTTACCCTCGTCGCTTACGGGGTTTTGAGGAAGACTTAGGGCTGGCCCTGGGGGCGGCATTGCCCTCACCGAGCTCATCCGAGGGCCCCTCGAACACATAGATGCCGACGCCTAAGCGCATGGCTGGCGTCCCCGGGGCTGACCGGTGCAAGGGATCATTCAGAGTATCGAGGAGCGAGTCCGCCTGGACTCTCAAGTTGCTCTCGATGTCGCGGATCAGGACCGGGGCGTAGCGCGGATTAAGCCGCGCGTTCACCACCTGGCGCGCCAACCGCGGCCGGCTCGGCTGCTCAAGGTTGGCCACAAGCGTCGCGCAGTGCTCCGCCAACTGCTCACCGAGCACCGCGATTCCCTCCGGATCCCACCTCACGGTCGCATAAGTACGGCTCAGCGCCTGAATCCGCCCTTCCGGGAGTCGGCGCACGGCGCGCACTCGCAAGAGCTCCTCGAGGATCGGCGTGGTGCGAAACTCACCGCTATAGCGCCGGCAGAGCGCCTCGAAGGATCGGCGCGGGCCCTTCAGGTGTAGCACCGCGGGCTCGCCCTGCGGATTAAGAAACTCCGAGTCCGTCCACCACCCGGAGAGCACCCGCTCGGCTCTCTGGCGATTGTGCTCGGTGGATCGGGTGCCGGCCTCCCCCTTCGCGAGAATCGCGGTCACCTCGGGGCGATTCATGCCGGTGACGACGGCAATCCGCCCGACGTTCGGGCGCTCCGTATCTCCCTTGCCGTCCCGCTCGCTCGCCGCCTTGACGTAGGCAACCTTGACCAGGCTCATGAAATCGCCCACCCCGACTCCCGCATCAAGGAGGAGCTTGACGAGCGGCTCGAGCAGCCGCAGCACCGCGGTGCGCACCGCACCCTTGAGCGACTCGCTCATCGGAATCGACTCACCCAATGCCCTGCAAGACCTCGAACCGACATCTGCGTCCCCCGTTCGAAAGGACTGGATTTTTACCTTACCATAGATATAATCTTTTTTCTACCATCTCTTACCTCTATTCCCCGCGGCCAGGTGATCGGTGTCACCGCAAGAGTCCACAATGGGCGGGAGGGAGAAACCGACGTCGATCCAGGCGACTTCCGCCGAGAAGTCGCGGTTTCCATTCGAGGCGATCCACGAGGTCAACGAGCGCTGCCTCGAGCTCCTGTCGCAGGTTGCCCGATCCGACGCGCATGCCGTGATGCTGCGCCCTGTTGGCGGGGACGATAAACCGCTTGATTTTGGGGGTGAGACGCGGGCTACTGAAGCGCCGCCAGGAGCCGACGGTGACACCGGCCTACGTGGGCCCCCGATCGCGGCCAGACGCAGCCGCAGTGG
>JBOIAQ010000056.1:0-25834 GCA_050739115.1 Steroidobacteraceae bacterium
CGATCCGGCGACGGAGCTGGACCGGGTGCTGAGGGTGCGGGCGGCGGCGATGCAGCGCTTCGGAGTGGACTGCATCCGCGAGGGGACGCCGCTGGCGCGGCTGGAGGATGTGCTGGTGCCGCTATATCTGTTCCATCGGTACCAGACGGTGGCGGCGGCGAAGGAGATTGGGGGGCTGGACTACCGCTACAACGTGCGGGGCGACGGGCAGATGCTGCCGGAGATCGTGGATTCTGCGGATCAGCGGCATGCACTGGCCGCTGTCTTGAAGACGCTCTCACCGGCGATGTTGACGCTACCGCAGCCACTGCTGCAGCTGCTACCGCCGCGTCCGCCGGGTCTGAGGCGGACGGTGGAGGACTTCCCGGCCCGCACGGGCGTGACCTTCGATCCGATCGCGGCGGCGGATTCGGCGGCGGATCTGACGCTGGAGCTGCTGTTCAATCCGGAGCGGGACAACCGGCTGGTGCAGTATCACGCGCAGGACGCCGCAGAGCCGTC
This sequence comes from Steroidobacteraceae bacterium, assembly GCA_050739115.1. Lineage (GTDB taxonomy): Bacteria > Pseudomonadota > Gammaproteobacteria > Steroidobacterales > Steroidobacteraceae > 13-2-20CM-66-19. The sequence continues at coordinate 502 of JBOIAQ010000056.1, forward strand.
GCTGCAGCACGTGATCGAGGCGACGCTGGCTTCGACAAAGGTTCCGGCGGACGCTTCGGGACTGGAGCGGGAAGTAAAGCACGCCGTGGATAACCAGATTGTGGAGGCTCTGCTGCGCCTGGCGGCTGACAAGGGCGACTCAGCGGAGACGCAGGCGATTGCGCGATACGAGCTGACGCAGCTCAGTGCAAAGCTGAAGGCGAAGCCGACACAAAATGCGGGGACGGATCTGGAGGACCGGGCGCTGCAGGTGATGGAAGTGGAGCGGATAGATGCGTTCTTCCGCGATCCGGCGAAGTTTGTGCCGGCGAAGCCGGTGGCGGCACCGCCGGGTATGCCGATTGGGTGAAGTGTTAGTGGACACTCCAATGCGCCTTCAGGCCGGCGACTGCTCGGCGCGGCTCCACTTCTGCCAGACGTATAGCGGCAGGCCCGCCAGCATGATCAGAGTGCCCCAGTAGAGCGTTTCGCTGCCGGCGCCGGCGGTGGCCCATAACGTGAATGCGAAGGCCAGGGAAGCGAGCGCGATGTTACGGCCGCGGGCCTTGCCACCGCGACCGAGCAACAATTCGGCCAGGGCGCACAGCATGTACGGCACCAGCGTGTAGAACGTCGCGATCAGGATCATGACGTTGAACATCCCCACCAGGCCGCGGCTGTAACTCGTCAGGATGACGATGCTGGCGATGATGCTCGAGAGCAGCATACCCGGAACGGGCGTGCCGCGACCCCACTCCGTTGCAAATAGCTTCGGGAAGAGATGATCTCGTGCCGCCGCCTGCGGGAACTGACCGGACATCAGGATCCAGCCGTTGAGCGCGCCGAAGCAGGAGATGATTGCGGCGGCGGCGATGAGATTGCCCGCCCAGCCGCCCCAGAGGAGTTTCGCGGCGTCGGCGAACGGCGCGTTGGAATGGACCAGCGAACCGGCCGGGATGACTCCCATCACCGCAGTGGTGCAGAGGATGTAGAAAACCGCCGCAATTCCGGTACCGATATAGGTCGCGCGGGGGATGGTCCGTTCCGGGTTCTCGACGTGGTCGGCCGGAATCGTCGCGCACTCGAGACCGAGGAACGCCCACATGGTGAGCGCGGCGCTCGCGTCGATGGCGACTGGTGGTGACTGCCCCGAGTCCCCGGAGACGAGCATGTGCGGATTGAAGTAGAAGATCCCGAACAGGCCGAGCACGAGCAGCGGGCAGAGCTTCAGGATCACCGTGATGAGCTGCAGCCGTCCGGCTGCGCGCACGCCCAGGATGTTGACCCCGGTCAGGAGCCACGTGGCGGCGAGCGCGGCCGCGGCGCCTGCGAGCGGGCGGGTAGCGAGAATCGGCACGAACGTCGCCAGGTAGCTCGCGAAGGCCACGGCAATGGCCGCGACGGCTGCCGCAATGCTGATCCAGTACATCCACGCGAGCAGAAAGCCCGCGAAATCCCCAAACACCTCCCGCGGATAAGCATAGGGCCCGCCCGCCAGGGGCGCCCGTCGTGCGAGCCTGCTGAACACCCGGGCGAGGAGCAGCGCACCCGCGGCACTGATGACCCAGCCCCAAAGGCTGTAGATGCCATACGCCGCCAGCGAGGCGGGCAGCAGGAAGATCCCGGAACCCACCATGTTGCCGATCACCACCGAGGTGGTGGTGGCGAGACCGAGACTGCGGCGGGGTTCGCCAGCGGATTGCATGCAGGGCCTGATATCCTCCCCAATCGATATGAAGCGGCCAAAGCATACGCGCATCGCCGTGACGCGCAAGGTGAGCTGCGCGATGATGCGCTGCGAGCTGACTCATCTGGAACGTGCGACCATCGATGTTGCTCTGGCCCGGGAGCAACACGATGCTTACGAGCAGGCGCTGCGCACTCTCGGCTGCCAGGTCGAGAGCCTCCCGGAGGAGCCCGAGCTCGCCGATTCCGTGTTCGTGGAAGACACCGCCATCGTGCTCGAGGAAGTGGCGGTCATCACCCGTCTCGGCGCCCCATCCCGCAGGGCCGAAACGACCTCGATCGCCCGCGTGCTCGGAAAATATCGGCAGCTCGTCCGCATCGAAGCTCCCGGAGCACTGGATGGCGGTGACGTGCTGCGCGTCGAGCGTTCACTATACGTAGGAGCCTCGAGCCGCAGCAACGCGAGCGGAATCGAGCAGCTCGCCACCTTGCTTCTACCCTTCGGGTATCGGGTGCTGCGCGTGCCGATGCATGGCTGTCTGCATCTCAAGTCCGCCGTCACGCAGGTGGGGAACGATCAGTTGCTGGTCAACTCCCGTCATGTCGAGCGGCAGCAATTCCCGGGAATGCGCTTCATCGAGGTGGACGAATCGGAGCCAACCGGCGCCAACGCACTTCTGATCGGCGAGGACGTCGTCTATCCGGCGTCGCATCCGCGCACCGCCGAAGCACTGCAACGGCACGGCATCCGGGTGCACACGGTGGCGATGTCCGAGACGGAAAAGGCCGAAGGCGGCGTGACCTGCTGCAGCCTGCTGCTTTCGCTATGACGGTGAGCATCATGACCCGCGCTGTCGTCGTCAGACTGACTCTCTCCGCCCTTGGGATCGTTTGCACGGTGCTCGTGCTGCTCTCGGCATTCGGATTCTGGCGGCCGACGAGGCTGCCGGTCAGGATCGAGCGGAGTCCGAATGGGGCGTACGTGCTCCGGAGCGGAGCCGGCTCGGAGCTCCCTTCACCGCTCGTCGATGGCGATGTCCTTGACCTCGAGGCCATGTCGCCGGCGAGCCGTGCAGCCCTCCTGCCCGAGGCCTACATTCGCCAAGGAACGTCCATACAAATCGCCGTGGCCCGCAACGGCGGTGTCCTGCGGGTACCGCTCACCTTTACCTCGAGCGCACGTTCGCAAGCCGAGCGGGTACAGCTCTGGGTTGGCGGGGTCGCGATGATGCCCCTGTTCCTGCTCTGCGCCCTGCTTACGCTCTGGAGGGGGCGCAGCGTGGCCGCGTGGGGGCTGTCCGTCTTCTCGTTGGCCTCTCTACTCAACAATGGCCTTGATTCCATACCGGCGATGCCCCTTGCGAGCTTCTGGATCGTCCAAATCAGGTATGCGGTTGTGGCGCTGACGCTCTTCCCGGCGGTTTACATGACAGCAGAGGCGCTGGCGTACTCCGGGCTCTCGCCGCGATTGCGAACGACCATGCGAGTCTCGCTCGCCACCCTTGCGATGTTCATCTTCGGTGTGTGGGCGGCGGAGGACCTCGCGCTCGGCTATCTTGGAATTGCGCAATCGCCGTCATTGGAGTCCTTCGCGGGTGACCTCTTCCCGGTGCTGCTCGCGATTCCCGTGCTTGCGCTGGTGCTCGGCTACCGCCACTCGGGACATGCAAGCAGGCTGCGGATTCGATGGGTGCTCGCGAGCACGATACTGCTGCTGCTCGCGACCGTGGCTCCGCTGGCGATCCCCCAGGCACGACACGCCGATCTCTATCGCATCATCGATGTGACACAAGGCTTCGTGATGTTGGGATACGTCTACGCCGTACTCCGCACACGGCTCATCGACGTGTCCTTCGTCGTCAATCGCGCCCTGGTATTTGCCTCGATCACCGCGGTGCTGTTCGGAGTCTTTTCTCTTCTCGAGCTCGCGCTGCACCAGTTTGCGGTCGGGGAGAGACTCAGCTGGATTCTCCAGGGCGCTACGGCGCTGATCTTTGCGATAGCGCTGAGTCCGCTGCACCGCAGGATCGAGCACTGGGTCGAGAAGCTGCTCTTTCACCGGCAACGGCTCGCGATCGGATCGGTGAGGCGCTTCGCCGCGGAATGCGCGTTCGTCGAGCACGAGCATCGGCTTCTCGAGATGGCCGTCCAGCGCCTCGCGCCCCAGTGCGCCGCCGTCGCGGTGTACGAGCGCACCCCGTCCGCGTACAAGCTGCGCGCCTCACGCGGCCATGCGTGGCCGGAAACGGTCGATGTCGATGATCCGCTGTTCGTATCGCTACGGGCGCAGCGCAAGGAAGTCGATGTCAGGAGGCAGCGAAGCTCGATCAGCGCCGATGCTCTGGCCTACCCGATGACCGTTGCCGAGGCGCTGACAGGCGCGCTCATCTGCCGGCCCCATGATGGCGAGCAGTTCACTTCCGATGCGCGTGAGGCGCTCGCCGAGGCGGCCCGCAATCTCGGCATGTCGCTCTACATTCTGCGCAACCGTGAGCAGGCCCGACTGGTTGCGGATATCGCGGCCGGACGCATCGAGGAGGCGGCCGCGCGCACTCGCGCGCTCGCTTTGGCCGGTGAATGAGCGCGCCGACCGCACCGCCGCCTGGCGGGTAACACTCGTGCCGGCGCCAACGTACTCAAGGCTTATGAAGACTCTCCTCGCACTCTGCGGTCGCCCGATGCTCCGGGTCCTCGCCGCTGTGGTTACGGTAGCGCTGGCGGCCGCGCTTCTTATCGGCATCGGTCACCAAACCGCGCGGGCGGCGGATTCGCAGCTTCCCGTACCGCCGCCGGCCATCGACGAGCCGCTTGCGAGCCAGTCGGGTTCTGAAACGGCGATCCTCTCGGGCGGCTGCTTCTGGGGGATGCAGCTCGTCTTTCAGCACGTGAAGGGAGTCCGCGAAGTGCTCGCCGGGTATACCGGGGGCGCGGCGCAGACGGCGCACTATGGGGACGTCAGCACGGGGACGACCGGGCATGCGGAATCGATCGAGATCGTGTTCGATCCGCACGTGGTGAGTTACGGCACGCTGCTGCGAATCTACTTCTCCGTGGCGACGGATCCGACGGAGCTCGACTTTCAGGGTCCCGATGAGGGTACGCAATACCGCGGCGAGATCTGGCCCATGAACGGCGCGCAGCGACACATTGCCGAGTCGTACGCCAGGCAGCTCGCGGCGGCCCATGCTTTTCGGGCGCCGATCGTCACTCGCATCGATGGTGCCAGGCCGTTCTATCCGGCAGAGTCTTATCATCAGAGCTTCGCCACCGCGCATCCTTACTATCCCTACATCCTGGCGTTCGATGCGCCCAAGGCGGCGGCGCTGGCGAAGATGTTCCCCGACCTCTACCTCGCTCGCCTGCCATCGTCCAAAAGCAAGTGAAGCGGGCCAGGGCCGTTCCCTAGGCCCGCGAGATACCAGACGGTAATAGCACCGCGCTCGCGCAACGCGCGGGATGCCGACTTCGCGCCGACAAAAAAACACCCCGCCGGACGGCGGGGTGGTCTATCGGTCGCTTGCTTGTGTGGAGGAGTGTCGTTCTTCTTTTGATCAAGGGACACGGTGCTGGATTTGCGCGATCCCGCGGTGGGCCGGCCCGTGCTTTCTTCGTATCGCTAGCTGCTTCCTTCCGGGCCGCGTGTCGGCCCTCATGATGTGATACAAGCAACGCGCGTGCCAGCCGGTCCACGACTCGTTCTGATGTGACATGTTGCATCTGCGACGGGGTTCAATTGTGACGCAGTGCGCGTTGTGAGAAGTTATCGCCCGTCCGGAAAGGCGCTGAGCGCAACCTGGGTTCCACCCGCGGGAGAGTGTTGGCGGGCCAAGTGTCAAGCTGATCGACACTCGACGGTGCCGCCGAGGGGCCGATCCGGACGCGCGGAATTATCAAGTAATTGATTTTGCAGGCAATTGTTCCTCAAAGCGGAGTGTAAATGAACTCGACACGGCGGGCGGACACTCCGCGGGGCGTTTCACGGTGGCTATCGTCACGCGCAGGCGGCACTCGGAGAATGCGCTGGCTCTGGGCGGCCCTGCTGATGCCACTTGCCATCGCGCGCGCGCCGGCCGCCGATCCGGCGCTGCCCTATCCGCCGCAGCTGCAGCGGGATGTGAATTTCTGGGTGAAGGTGTATACGCAGGTCGACACCAACTCGGGCTACCTGCACGACCAATACGATCTCGGCGTCATCTACGACACGCTCCATTTCGCGCCGGACAGCCCGCCACGGGTGCGCCAGCGCATCGTGAACCGCACTCGCGACCACTACATCGCGGAGCTGCGCAAAATCGCCTCGGGAAGAGGGCCGCTGTCGCCAGAGGATGAGCGCATCAAGGCGCTCTGGGGACCCGATGCCACTCCCGGGCGGCTGCTCGAAGCCACCCACGACATCCGCTTTCAGCTCGGCCAGTCCAACCGCTTCAAGGCCGGGCTCGTCCGCTCCGGCGCCTGGCAGCAGGATATCGCACGAGCTCTGAAGGAGGAGGGGCTGCCGCCCGAGCTCGCCGCCCTCCCGCTGGTGGAGTCCTCCTACAACCCGCGCGCCTATTCGAAGGTCGGTGCGGCCGGTCTGTGGCAGTTCATGCGTTCGACCGGGCGGCGCTTCATGCGCATCGATCGCGCGGTCGATGACCGGATGGATCCATTCCGCGCCACCGACGCGGCGGCGCAGCTGCTCGCGTACAACCATCGGATTCTCGGTACCTGGCCGCTCGCCCTCACGGCCTACAACCACGGCGTGGCGGGCATGCGCCGTGCGGTGCAGAAGCTCGGCACGACGAATATCGTCACCATCGTGCGTGATTATTCGAGCCGCACGTTCGGGTTCGCGTCGCGGAACTTCTACGTCTCCTTTCTCGCCGCTCTGAAGATCGATCGCGACCCGCAGAAATACTTCGGAACCATCGTGCCGATGAAGGAGGAGCTCTTCCGCGAAGTGAGGATGCCGGCCTATGTCGACATCAGGCCGCTCGAGCACGCGCTGGATATCAACTCCGAGACCCTGCATGAGCTCAATCCCGCGTTGCGGCCGGCGGTCTGGCGCGGCTGGCTCGCGGTGCCGAGAGGATATGAGCTGCGCCTGCCGATGCAGGGTCCCAGCCTCACGACAGCAATGCTCGCTCAGAGACTCGGTCCTGAGGCGCTGCTCGCCAGTGCGGCACCGCGCCGACTACGGATTCCGCGTGCGCATCTCGTGGCTGCGATCGCCAGGGCTGCTCCTGCGGATGACGCGACGGCGGTCACGGCGGTGCCGTTGGCCGTCGCTGACGGCAGCATCGCCAGTGCGGACAACGCATCCGGGCGATCGTCGGTTACTCCGGCAGGCGCTTACGCGCCGACGTACTACTCGCGAGTGAGGTTTGCCGCCGCGGCAGCTTCGACGACCACCCTTCCCGCGAGTCAGCCGGACGGCGATTCGCTGCCGCAGACCGCCACGGGTTTCGGACCGGCGAGCCAACGCCTGCTCGATTTCAACGGCTTCGACGGCGCGCCACTCGTTTCGGGCGGTGCTTCGGGTGGCCTCGCCCCGGCTGACAACGGCCTCTCCGAAGACGGAGCAAGGATGGGCCAATCGGGCGGTGGGCTGACGAGCTCACAGGACGCCGCCGATGAAGGCGGCGCCGACTCCGAGGACGCGCAACCGGTTTCCGCGAGCCAAGCGGATGCCCTCGGCCCGTCTCTCGGTCCCGCGGACGGCTCCGGTCAGAACGCCGATCCCACCGACTATTCCGTCGCCCGGAATGACACCGTCCGCGTCGCTTCCGATGAGACTCTGGGACACTACGCGGAATGGCTCGGCGTCAGCGCCCAGGATTTGCGACGCATCAATCACCTGAGGTTCCGCCAGGCGGTCCTGATCGGCCATCGCATCCGCCTCGACTTCCGGCGCGTGCCGCCGGGTGAGTTCGAGGCGCGACGGCGCGAATATCATCAGGAGCTCGATGCCGCCTATTTTGCAGCCCACCGCATCGTCGGAACCGAGCAGTACGTCGTCCAGAGCGGCGATTCATTGTGGACTCTGACACAGCACTTCTCGCAGCTGCCCACGTGGCTGCTGCGCCAATACAACCCAGACACCGATTTCGCGGACATGCGACCCGGCACGCAACTGGTCGTGCCGCGCATCGAGGGCGTGTCGGCGAGCGGCGACTGAACTGCCAAGTTTGACACGCAGCGCATCGCGCGACGGCTTCGCTGTGACGAGGGCACCTCGCCCGCACCGGCACGAGCGCCTATAATTCAGCCATGTCTTTGTCGAGAGCGCTCTTCGCCGGCATCGTGCTCGGCTGCGCGGTGACGGTGGCAGGCGCCAAAAGCCCGGTGCCGGTCATCACGACGAGTCCGGCCACCAGTTCCTCACCGGCCATCCTGCCGCGGCCGGAACCGGCGCCGCGCGTCACCCTGCTGCCGTCGCCGAGCCTCCCCTCCGTCGACCATTTGGTCGTGCGGAAAGCGCAGCGGCGCCTCTATCTCATGGACGGCGACAAGGTCGTGCGCTCGTACAAGGTCGCCCTCGGTCTCGAGCCCGTCGGACCGAAGGAGCGCGACGGCGATTTCCGCACGCCCGAAGGCTGGTACCGGCTCGCGCGCCGCAACCCGCGCAGCGAGTTCTTCCTCTCGATCCAGATCTCCTATCCCAATACCGTGGATCTGCAGCGCGCGCGCCTGCATGGCTGGCAGCCCGGCGGCTCGATCATGATCCACGGCCTGCCGAATCATCTGAAGAATTCCCCCTGGTATTACCGGCACAACGACTGGACGGACGGCTGCATCGCGGTTTCCGATGCCGACATGGTGGAGATCTGGCTCCTCACTCGCGACGGCACGCCGATCGATATCCTGCCGTAGCCATGGAAAGCGGCATCGTCGTTCCGGAGTTCATCGACGCACGCGTCGGTCCGCGCGGTAGCCTCGAGAACCTCTCGCAGGCGGAGATCGACAAGCTCCTCGACTCCGGGCAGGGCGGGCTGTACGAACTCTTTCGCAGGTGCGCGCTTGCCGTGCTGAACAGCGGAGCTGGCACCGACGATGCCCGGGAGATCTTCGACCGTTACCGCGACTTCGACATCCGCATCGTGCGCCACGCCTGGGGCATCAAGCTCGAGGTGCACAACGCTCCCGGCTCGGCTTTCGTCGATGGCCAGATGATCCGCGGCATCAAGGAGCACCTCTTCGCCGTGCTGCGCGATGTCGTATTCAACGCCAATGAGATCGTCGCGAGCGGTCGCTTCGATCTCGGCAACTCCGCGGCCATCACGAACGCGGTGTTCCACGTGCTGCGCAACTCGCGCCTGCTCGACTACAAGGCTCGGCCGAACCTGGTCGTTTGCTGGGGCGGTCACTCGATCGGCAACGAGGAGTACAAGTACAGCAAGCGCGTCGGTTACGAGATCGGGCTGCGCGGCCTGGACGTCTGCACGGGCTGCGGACCGGGCGCCATGAAGGGACCGATGAAGGGCGCCACCATCGGCCACTCCAAGCAGCGCATCGAGCACGGCCGCTACATCGGCATCACCGAGCCCGGGATCATCGCGGCCGAGCCGCCGAATCCGATCGTCAATCAGCTCGTCATCATGCCGGACATCGAGAAGCGACTCGAAGCGTTCGTGCGCTTCGCCCACGGTATCGTGATTTTCCCAGGCGGAGCGGGTACGGCGGAGGAGATTCTCTATCTACTCGGGATTCTGCTCGATCCCGCGAACCAGGATCAGCCCCTGCCGGTGGTGCTGACGGGCCCGCGGGACAGCGCCGCGTACTTCGAGCACATCAGCCGCTTCATCGGCGGCACGCTCGGCGAGACCGCGGCCCAGCGCCTGACCATCATCACCGACGATCCCGCCGAAGTGGGCCGGCGGATGGTGCGCGGCATCGAGGCCGTGCGGGAGTTCCGCCGCGAGCGCAGCGATTCCTACAACTTCAACTGGTTGCTTTCGATCCAGCCGGAATTCCAGCGACCCTTCGAAGTCACGCACGAGTCGATGCGGGCGCTCGCGCTCGACCGCGGCCAACCGCTGCATCAGCTCGCCGCCAATCTGCGCCGTGCCTTCTCGGGCATCGTCACCGGCAACGTGAAGGAGCATGGCATCAAGGCGATCGAGCGGCGCGGCCCTTATGAGCTCGCCGGCGACCCCGGCATCATGCAGCTGCTCGATGAGCTGCTGGCCGCGTTCGTCGCGCAGCGGCGCATGAAGCTGCCTGGCACACAATATCGGCCCGTCTACCGCCTGGTCGCGTAGCAGCGGAACCGGAGGCAGCGCGCGGGCCGCTTCGCGGCCGCAAGCTCAAATAAGTAAATGCGCAATGGACATAACGTGCGCGCCGCGAAAACTGTAGGCAACGGGCGACATCGCTTGTGAACCAGTTCCTGCGTACCGCCGCCGAAAAGCTTAAGGTGCTTCCATGAGCTCAACCGACAGGGGGCGAGGCAACGCGCCCGGCACGCAGAAGGAGCCGCTCTCGAGCGGGTCGGCGGCCGCGGATCCGGCCGAGCCTTTTCCTGATTGGATGGATCGTATGCAGCGCACACGCGCGCGCCACGCCGCCATCACTCGCAATCTCAACACCTGGTCGAGCTACAAGAGCTGGGCCGATCGGATGCGCGAGTCCTTTGATGAGGATGAGCGGCAGCCGCAGGGCGACGGAGCCAGCAAGACTCCGAGCAGATAGGCCGCCGCAAACCGGCGACTTCGCCCGATAAAATCAGGGCACTGCGACCGCGGGCGTCGCGCTTTCGACTTCCGGCCCGGGCGGTGTCACTGCCGCAGGTTCGAGCCACTCGATGAGCGGCCGCCACTCCTCCACGTCCTGACTCACCACATAGCTTTTCATCTCGTGCACCCCCACGCCGAGTTCCGCGGCGCGCAGGTAATTCTGCGAATCGCGCAGCGTCGCCACGATCGGAATCCCGAGCGTCTTCAGGAACCGGATCAGTGACTGGTAGGTGAGGGTGTTGCGGCGGATACGGTTGGCCACCACGCCGATGCGATTGTCCTCGCGGCGGATCTTCGCGACCAGCAGCAGGTCACGTATGCAGCGCGAGCAGGCGTGGATGTCGATATCGGAAGGCAGTACCGGCACGATGATCTTGCGGGCGTCGCGGGTCAGCTCCGGCAGCAGGCCCGGCTCGACCGCCGCCGGCGTATCGACGATGACGTGCGTTGATTTGTCCGGTATGCGCAGCTGAAACGATCGCGTGACTCGGGGGTCTTTCTCGAAGGCGGCGATGATATGAATCGCGGGCTGCGCCGGCTGGCGCTTGCGCACCCAGCGAAGCGAGGAGCCTTGCGGATCGAAATCCATCAGGACTGGCTTTTGCTGGTGTGAGGCGAAGTAGCTCGCGAGGTTGGTCGCAATGGTCGTCTTGCCCGAACCACCCTTCGGGTTGAGGACGACGATGCGATTCATGGTGATGCTGTGCTCTCTGAACGCGCACTGAATGGGCCGGCCAAGCCTACGCACCCCGGTCGAGTCCCGCAAGCCGGTACGAGTGTGACATTCCGCACGACAACAGCAGGTCGTGGCGAGTAGAGTTGAGTCGGATGGAATTCTTCCTGCATTTTTGGGACGAGCTCGACGATCTCACCGGCGTCTGTCGCCACGTCGCGACGACGATTCTGACTGAGGCCGCGGCGCTGTCGACGCCGCTGCTCGCCTGGAGCTCCGCGCTCGGTGTAGGGCTGCTCGCGCCGCAGCTGCGAGTCAATGCGGCGCTGCTCGCCGGCAGCGTTACTTTCTTCGACGCCTACCGCCGTCTATTGCGCCTGTCGTAGGGCCGTGGCACCGGCCCTCCTTTTGGGGCGGCAGGCGCCACCCCAGGGCCGCGCATTTCGCTGTGCCATCCCTGCTCCGCGAAAGCCCGGGGCGAACTCCATGTCCGCCCGCTCGTCGCTTCGCCACGAGCCCTGCGCGGGCGCTCGCCTCCTGAGTCGGCGCGCCCCGGCTGACTCTTGAATTTTGGGCGGATGCGCCCAAGATGTGCCCGCTCCGGACACCTATGAGACATAAAACCACGAGCGGAGCGGCGAGTATGTCGAGTCCCGATAACGTCACGGCTTCCACGGCCGACCGGCAGACACACGGATTTCAGGCCGAGGTCCGCGAGCTGCTGAAGCTCATGATTCACTCCCTGTACAGCCACAGGGAGATCTTCCTGCGCGAGCTCATCTCGAACGCCTCCGATGCCAACGACCGGCTGCGCTTCGCCGCAATCGGCGAGCCCGCGCTGCTCGCGAGCGAGCCGGAGCTCGAGATCCGCGTGGACGCGGATCAGGCCGCCGGCACTCTGAGCGTCACCGACAATGGAATCGGCATGACGCGGGAGGAGGCCGTGACCAATCTCGGCACCATCGCCCGCTCCGGAACCGCGGAATTCTTCCGCGCGCTTTCCGGGGATCAGCAGAAAGACTCGCAGCTCATCGGGCAGTTCGGCGTCGGCTTCTACTCGGCATTCATCGTGGCCGACCGCGTCGAGGTGCTGTCGCGCAAGGCCGGCCTTGCGGCCGAAAGCGGCGTGCGCTGGGAGTCGAGCGCCGACGGCGAGTTCACCGTGGAGACGGCGAACCGTCCGCAGCGCGGAACGACGGTAACGCTGCACTTGAAGCCCGAAGCGAAGGAATTCGCCGATGCTTTCCGGCTGCGCGCGCTGATCCGCCGCTATTCGGATCACATCGCCTTTCCGGTGCGCATGCGAAAAGAGGGCGAGGCGTCGCTCGAGTACGAAGCCGTCAATCAGGCGAAGGCGCTCTGGACCCGGCCACGCACGGAGATCACCGACGAGGAATATCGCGAGTTCTACCAGCACCTCGCGCACGATTTCACCGATCCGCTCGCCTGGAGCCACAATCGCGTCGAGGGCAAGCGCGAGTACACGAGCCTGCTCTATCTTCCGGGGCGCGCGCCGTTCGATCTCTGGCAGCGCGACGCCGCGCACGGCTTGAAGCTCTACGTGCGGCGTGTCTTCATCATGGACGACGCCGAGCAGTTCCTGCCGATCTATCTTCGATTCGTGAAGGGCGTACTCGATTCGAGCGATCTGCCCCTCAATATCTCGCGAGAGCTGCTGCAGCAGGAACCGGAGGTCGAGGCGATCCGCAGCAGCCTCACCAAGCGCGTGCTCGACATGCTCGCGAAGCTCGCCAAGGAGGAGCCGGAGAAGTACGCGACCTTCTGGAAGGAATTCGGCGCCGTGCTGAAGGAGGGCGTGGTGCAGGACACGGCCAACCGCCCGGCGCTGCTGCAGCTGCTGCGGTTCGCGAGCACCCACGAGTCCGGCGACGAGCCTAAGGCGAGCCTGGCGCAATACGTGGAGCGCATGAAACCGGGACAGGATCGGATCTACACCATCATCGCCGAGAGTGTCGCCGCCGCCCGCGCCAGCCCCTACATCGAGCGGCTGACGCAACGGGAGCTGGAAGTGCTGCTGCTCTCCGAGCGCATCGACGAGTGGGTCATGGGCCACATCGACGCGTTCGAGGGCAAGCGCTTCAAGGACGCCGCGCGCGGCGATCTCGAGCTCGGAACGCTCGAGAGCGAGGTGGACCGCAAGCGCCGCGACGAGGAGCTGAAGGAAAGCAAGGGACTCCTCAAGCGCGTGAAGGACGCCGTCGGCGAGCGGATCATGGAGGTGAGGGTCAGCACGCGTCTCACCGATTCCCCGGCCTGTCTGGTGCTCGGCGAGCACGACCTCGGAGCCGGTATGCGCAAGATTCTCGCCGCCGCCGGCCAGCAGCTTCCGGAGTCCAAGCCGGTGCTCGAGCTCAATGTGGCACACCCCCTGGTGAAGCATCTCGACGGCCTCGCCGATGCGGGGCGATTCAAGGAGCTTTCGCTCCTCCTCTGTGAGCAGGCGGAATTGGCGGAAGGGGGGCAGCTCGCCAATCCCGCGGAGTTCGTGCAGCGACTCAACCGGTTGCTGGTGGAGCTTGCGGGTCCGCATCCCTCGACATGAAACCGCCGCGCTCGGAGCGCGTCACGATCGCCGGCCCCGCTGGAGACATCGAGGCGCTCGTGGAGATGCCCGCCGGTGACCGCGTCGCCGCCGATGCGGTGCCCGCGCGCTTCGGCGTGATCTGCCATCCTCACCCGCTCTATGGCGGCACCCTCGACAACAAGGTCGTCTACACGCTCGCTCGGGCATTCGTCGAGCTCGGCGTGCCGGCCATCCGCTTCAACTTCCGCGGCGTCGGTGGGAGCAGCGGCCACCACGACGAGGGTCGCGGGGAGACCGCGGACGTGTTGGGCGTGATTGCCTACGGTCGCGAGCGCTGGCCGGGGGCGGCGCTGTGGTTGGCGGGATTTTCCTTCGGAGGCGCCGTCGCGCTGCGTGCGGCCGCGCCGGCGCGGCCGGAGACGCTGGTCGCAGTTGCGCCCGGGATCACGCGAGTCGCGATGCAGGGCGTCGGCTCACCGCCCTGTCCCTGGCTCATCGTCCAGGGCGATGCCGACGATGTGATCGAACCGTCCGCGGTGCTCGAGTGGGCGCGCCGTCAATCCATGCCGCCCGCGGTGCGGTTGCTGAACGGGGCCGGGCACTTCTTCCACGGTCGTTTGCACGAGCTGCGCCAGGTCGTGCTCGAGTTCCTCAGGGCCCAGTAGAAAACAAAAGCCCGGAAGGCCGACGATGCGGCCGTTCCGGGCTCTTTGAATCTTCTCGGGCTCCCTTACGAATTCACCATCGCCTTGAGGCTCTTCAGCGGCATCACGCGAACCTTCTTGCTGGCCGGCTTGGCCTTGAACATCATCTTCTCACCGGTGAAGGGATTGATTCCTTCCCGGGCCTTGGTCGCGGGCTTCTTGACGACTTTCATCTTCAGCAGGCCGGGCATGGTGAAGAGGCCGTTGCTCTTCAGGCTCTTCTTGATCACGCCGCTGAGCGAGTCGAAGACACCGCCGATCTGCTTGCGCGACAGCCCCGTGTCTTTGGAGATCTGAGTCAGGACTTCCGACTTGGTCGGAGCGCCACCCTTTTTCGCCATTGCGCTACTCCTCGATATTTAATGGTTGTGAGCGCGCTGTGGTGCAGTCGCGCTTGTGAGTCGGCGCGGAAAATAGCACATGCGCGCACCTGCGCAACAGTTTTTTTTATTCGCGGGTGGCGCTGAAATGCCTTCTTTTACAGGGTTTGCGGCCGCTGGTCCGCGACCCGCATGCTGCGACTCTCGTTGCGGTCTCGTCGCTAAGCGCTTGGTTTCGAGGGAAGAGCGTGAGCCGCGCAGCGCTTTTACCAGGCGAAAAAGAGAGGTCGGGGAAGGAAATAGAGGATCACCTGGATCGCCAGGCACGCCCACAGCGGTGACAGATCGATGCCGGAGATACCGGGAATGATGCGGCGAAACGGCGCCAGAACCGGCTCGCACAGGCTCGCCAGCACCGATTGCAGCGGTGAGTAACCGCCCGGGGCAACGAGGCTGAGCAGCGCGTAAACGATGATCGCCCAGAAATAGATCCAGAGTACGGCGTACACGATCGTCATCACGACCTGCTGGATCCAGAACAGCGAAGCGCTGCGAAACGGCTGGAACGCGAAGCCCACCGTCACCAGGACGCTAGCGATCATGACGACCGCGACGACCGTGGCGGTATCGATCTTGCGAATCGGCGGCAGGATGCGACGCAAGGGGATGATGAGCGGATTGGTGAGGCGAACCACCGCCTGGCAGATCGGATTGCGGAAGTCCGCCCGCGCCAGCTGCAGCAGCAGCCGCATCAGCACCACGAACAGCGCGAGCGACAGCAGCTCCCCGACGATAATGGCCAGCAGGTTCATGCCGACTTCCCGCCGGCCTGCTCCGCAAGCTCGCGGCTACGGCGCGCGGCCGCTTCGACCGCGCGGGCGATGAGCGCATCGAACCCCGCGGCCTGCAGAACACGCACGGCCGCTTCGGTGGTGCCGCCCTTCGATGTCACTTCCGCGCGCAACCGCGCAAGATCGCCATCGCCCCCATGCGCGAGCAAGCCCGCTCCGTGAAGCGTAGCGATCGACAGTTGCCGCGCCGCTTCGGGCTCGAGGCCGAGGTCCGCGCCGCACTGCGCCAGGATTTCCGCGAACAGGAAGTAGTAGGCGGGACCGCTGCCCGAGAGGGCCGTCACCACATCGAGCGCATCCTCCGTCGCGACCCAGACGACCTCACCCACCGACTGCATGATCTGTGCCGCCATTGCGCGGTGCGAGTCACCGACCTGCGCGGGCGCAAAGATGCCGGTCGCTCCGGCGCCGACGAGCGCCGGCCTGTTGGGCATCGCGCGGATCACGGGGATGTCCGGTCCGCACCAGCGCCGCAGCGTCTGAATTCTCACACCCGCGGCTATCGAGAGCACGAGCGGGCGACGCTCCTTGAGCCGCGGCGCGAGCGGCTCGAGGACCGAGCCCGCGTCCTGCGGCTTCACCGCGAGCACGATGAGGTCGGCCTTGGCTATGGCGGCGGCGTTGTCCGCGGCGGCAGTGATGCCGAGCTCGCGGGAGAGCCTGGCGCGCGCGGCCTCCTGGCTCTCGCCGACCGCGATCTGCTCCGCGCGCATGCCGTGGCGCAGCAGCCCCCCGATGAGCGCGCGTCCCATGTTGCCCGCGCCGAGGACTGTCAGCTCGATATGGCTCATGATCCCGCGATTGTACCGGGTGAGGCCGCCTCTGGGCGCGGTCCGAAGAGCGCCGTGCCGATCCGTACCACGGTTGCCCCTTCCTGGATCGCCGATTCGAAGTCGCCGCTCATGCCCATCGACAGGGTATCGAGGGCGAGTCCGCTCGCATTGAGGGAGTCCTCCAGCGCCCGGAGTCTCCCGAACCACTGGCGCTGTCGCCCGGGATCGGTCTCCTCGGGGGGGATGCACATGAGCCCGCGCAGCGTCAGGCGCGGCAGCGCCGCAACCGCGGCCGCAAGCGCCGGCGCCTCCGCGGCCGTCACGCCCCCCTTGCTTGCCTCGCCCGCGAGGTTTACCTGGATGCAGACGTTCAGCTCCGGGGCGTGATAGGGGCGTTGCGCGGACAGGCGCTCGGCGATCTTTACCCGATCAAGGCCGTGCACCCAGGCGAAGCGCTCCGCCACCTGGCGCGTCTTGTTGGCCTGGAGCCTGCCGATGAAATGCCAGGTGAGCGGCAGATCGGCGAGCGCTTCCATCTTGCCGAGGGCCTCGCCGAGGTAGCTCTCCCCGATGTCCCGCAGTCCCTCGGCTGCCGCGGCACGGATGAGCGGGGCGGGCTGGCCCTTCGAAACCGCGAGGAGTGTGACGGAGTTGGCATTTCGGCCGGCGCTCGCGGCGGCCGCGGCGGTCCGGGCGCGCACGTCATGGATGCGCTCCGGCAAATTCTGCGAGGACCTTAACATATGGGCGACCAAATCCCTCCGTTATACTGCCGCGACCGCTCGGGCCTCTAAGCCCTAGGAAACTCCATGGCCGTCGACATCGCTCAACTCCTGGCGTTCGCCGTCAAGAACAAGGCATCGGACCTGCATCTGTCCTCCGGGGTGCCGCCGATGATCCGGGTCGATGGCGACATGAAGCGGATCAACATGCCGGCGCTGACCCACAAGGAAGTGCACAGCATGGTGTACGACATCATGAACGACAAGCAACGGAAGGCATACGAGGAATTCTTCGAGACCGATTTCTCCTTCGAGATACCGAAACTCGCGCGCTTTCGCGTCAACGCCTTCAACCAGAATCGCGGCGCGGGCGCGGTGTTCCGCAACATTCCCTCGGAAATCATCTCACTCGATGACCTGGGAGCGCCGAAGAGCTTCCGCGACCTCTGCATGTTGCCGCGGGGACTCGTGCTGGTGACCGGGCCGACGGGCTCGGGCAAGTCGACGACCCTCGCGGGCATGGTCAATCACTGCAACGACAATCGGCCCGACCACATCATCACCATCGAGGATCCGATCGAGTTCGTGCACGAGTCCAAGCGCTGCCTGGTGAACCAGCGCGAGGTGCACCGCGATACGCTCGGCTTCAGCGAGGCGCTGCGCTCGGCGCTACGCGAGGACCCGGACATCATCCTGGTGGGTGAGATGCGTGATCTCGAGACCATCCGCCTGGCGCTGACCGCTGCCGAGACCGGCCACCTGGTCTTCGGCACCCTGCATACCAGCTCCGCCGCCAAGACCATCGACCGCGTGGTCGACGTGTTCCCGGCGGCCGAGAAGGAGATGGTGCGCTCGATGCTCTCGGAATCACTGCGCGCGGTGATTTCGCAGACGCTGCTGAAGCGCAACGGCGGCGGCCGGGTCGCCGCGCATGAGATCATGATCGGCACTCCCGCCATCCGCAATCTGATCCGCGAGGGCAAGATCGCCCAGATGTACTCCTCCATCCAGACAGGCCAGTCCTCGGGCATGCAGACGCTCGATCAGTGTCTCAACGATCTGGTCACCAAGGGTGTCGTCAGCAAGGAAGAGGCGCGTTACAAGGCCCAGAACAAAGATGCGCTGTAGCGCATCGGGAGATCGCCGTGGATCGTGATCAAGCCATCAAGCTCATGCAGGATCTACTGCGTCGGATGGTGGAGAAGAAAGCGTCCGATCTGTTCGTCACCGCGAGCTTCCCGCCCGCCATCAAGATCGATGGCGAGATCCGGCCGCAGAGCGAGCGGGCGCTCACTACGGAGCAGTCCGCGACGCTGGTGCGCTCGATCATGAACGACCGGCAGTCGCGGGAGTTCGATGCCACCAAGGAGTGCAATTTCGCGATCGCGCCCCCGGGCATCGGCCGCTTCCGGGTGAGTGCCTTCGTGCAGCAGGGCGCCACCGGCTGCGTCATCCGCCTCATCAACGCCAAGATCCCGAGCTTCGAGGAGCTCGATTTGCCGCCGGTCCTCAAGGAAGTGGTGCTGTCGAAGCGCGGCCTGGTCATCGTGGTGGGCGGCACCGGCTCCGGGAAGTCGACCACGCTCGCGGCGATGGTCGGCCATCGCAACGAGAAGACGCGCGGTCACATCGTCACCATCGAGGATCCGCTCGAGTACGTGCATCAGCACAAGGGCTGCGTCATCACCCACCGGGAGATCGGCGTCGATACCGACTCCTGGCACGCGGCGCTCAAGAACACCCTGCGCCAGGCGCCGGACGTGATTCTCATCGGCGAGATCCGCGACCGCGAGACCATGGAGTACGGCATCCAGTTCTCCGAGACCGGCCACCTCGTGCTCGCGACCCTGCACGCCAACAACGCCAATCAGGCGCTAGACCGAATCGTCAACTTCTTCCCCGATGAGCGGCGCGGGCAGCTCCTGATGGACCTGTCTCTCAACATCCGCGCGTTCATCTCCCAGCGCCTGGTGCCGCGCGAGAGCGGCGCCGGTCGCATCGCGGCCATGGAGATCATGCTGAACTCGCCTCTCATCCAGGACCTCGTCTTCAAAGGCGAGGTGGCGAAGATCAAGGACGTGATGGCGCGCTCCACGCGCCTCGGCATGAAGACCTTCGATCAGTCGCTCTTCGAGCTCTACGAGACGGGCTACATCTCCTACGAGGACGCGCTGCGCAACGCCGATTCCAAGAACGAGCTGCGCCTGCGGATCAAGCTCGAGAGCAAGCGCGAGAACAAGGCCATCGACGACGGCGGCGCCCTGAAGATCGTCGAAGAGCAAGAAGGTCGGCCCATATGACAGCGACCAAGGAGCTGCCCGGCCCGAAGCTGAGTGCCACCGGGCCGCAGCGCTCGATTGCGGCCACGGGAACCTTCGCAGTATCCACCGCCGCCGCGAGCGGCACCTACCCGCAGCTCAATACCAAGCCGCTCTTCAAGCTGATGGTGGAGAAGAAGGCTTCCGATCTCTTCTTCACCTGCAACGCGCCCATCAAGATTAAGATCGAGGGGCAGATCTTTCCCGTCAACAAGCAGGTGCTCGCGCCCGATACGGTGCGCCAGACCGCCCTCGCCCTCATGACTGCCGAGCAGCGCGAGCGGTTCGCGAGCGACTTCGAGATCGACTTCGCCATCTCGGAGCCGGGGCTCGGGCGCTTTCGCGTCAACGTGTTTCTGCAGCGCGGCTACCCCGCGATGGTGCTGCGCTACATCACCGCCGACATGCCGCGGCTCGATACGCTCGGGCTCCCGGAGGTGATCGGGGATCTGGCGCTGCTCAAGCGCGGGCTCATCCTGGTGGTGGGCGCGACCGGCTCGGGCAAGTCGACGACGCTCGCGGCGATGGTCAACCTGCGCAACGAGACGGTTTCGGATCACATCATCACCATCGAGGATCCGATCGAGTTCCTGCACGCCAACAAGCGCTCGATCGTGAACCAGCGCGAGGTGGGACTCGATACCAAGTCCTACGCGCGCGCGTTACGCGGCTCGATGCGCGCGGCGCCGGATGTGATCCTGATCGGAGAGGTGCGGGACCGGGAGAGCATGGAGGCGGCGATCAACCTCGCCGGCACGGGGCATCTGGTGATGGCGACGCTGCATGCCAATAATTGTGCG
Source organism: Steroidobacteraceae bacterium (assembly GCA_050739115.1). Classification (GTDB taxonomy): domain Bacteria; phylum Pseudomonadota; class Gammaproteobacteria; order Steroidobacterales; family Steroidobacteraceae; genus 13-2-20CM-66-19. Next base: position 20,587 of record JBOIAQ010000056.1, read on the forward strand.
GAGACCCTCGATCGCATCATCAACATGTTTCCGCGCGAGCAGCACACGCAGATCTTCCTCGACCTGTCGCAGTACCTGCGGGCGATCCTTGCGCAGCGCCTGGTGATGGGCAAGGACAACCGGCGGGTCGCGGCCATGGAGGTGATGCTGACCACACCGCATATCTCGGAGCTGGTGAAGAAGGGGGACGTGATCGGCATCAAGGAGGCGATCTCGGCGAGCGGCGAGCGCGCCATTCAGAGCTTCGATGTGGCGTTGCACGGACTCTACAAGGATGGGCGCATCGAGCTGGCGGAGGCCCTGGCCCATGCGGATTCGCGGGCGAATCTCGAGGCGAAGATCAACTTCGGCTAAAACACCGTCAGCGCGTCGAACACCGGTCCGTCGACGCACACCCGCTTCATCGCCTCGCCTACGGCCGTGCGCACCAGCACCGTGCAGCCGGCGCAGCCGCCTACCGCGCAGGCCATGAACTCCTCCAAAGAAGCCTGACAGGGCACCTCGTACCGGCGCGCCACGGCCGCGGCGGCGGCCAGCATCGGCGTCGGCCCGCAGGCGAAGAGCTCGACTTCGGCGAGCTGCGCCGGGGCGAGGGTGCTCAGCCAATCCTCGGCGAGCTCGGTCACGAAACCTTCGTAGCAGCCGGGGAAGCCGGCGCGGCTGGCGAGGCGGCTCGCGATACCCCATTCATCGAGGAGCGGCATGCAGGCGATGATTCCGGCCGGCATGCCGACCATCACGATGATGGAGGGACGCGGGCGGAAGGGGAAGGGGATCTCCGAGCCCATGAGCACGAGCGGCTTGTAGAGACCGGGGCGTAGCGCACGCAGGCGGTCGGCCAGAAAGATCATCGGCGGGATCCCAACACCGCCGCCGATGAGCACGGGGCGCGGACGCTCGGGATGGAGGGTGAAGGGCTTGCCGATCGGGCCGATGATGCTGACCGGGTCTCCGGGCTTGCGCGCGGCCAGCGCGTGCAAGCCGGGGCCGAGGACCTTGTAGAGCACCTCGATCCAGCCGGCCTCGGCATCGGCGCGCATGATCGACAGCGGCCGGCGCATCGGGATGGCGGGATCGCAGGTGAGGTGCACGAAGCTGCCGGGCTGGGCACGGGCGGCGCAGGCGGGGGCGGCGAGGCGCAGCACGAACTGCTCACCGCCATATGCCGTCTGCTTGATGACCGGAGCGTCTTCGAGGTGAAGCGTACCGCGGTTCTCGCCGGTCATACCGGCGCGGCCCGCGAAGCCAACACTTCCTCCAGTACCGCCATGCGGACCGCGACGCCGTTACGCACCTGGTCCCGAATGACCGACTGCGGTCCGTCAGCGACATCGGAGGAGATCTCGATGCCGCGGTTCATGGGTTGCGGATGCATGACGATGGCATCGGGCCGGGCGCCTGCGAGCCGCTCCACCGTCAGCCCGTATTTGGCGAAGTAGCGGTCGGCATCGGGAAGGTCCGCCTGACCCATGCGCTCCTTCTGGATGCGCAGCATCATCACGACGTCAGCGTCCTTGAGGCCGGCCTTCAGCGAGGTATGGCGCGAGCAGCCGGCGAATTCCTCCGCCGCGGGCATCAGCGCCGGTGGCGCCACGACCCTGAGATCCGAGCAGCCGAGGGCGCGAAACACCTGATAGTCGGAGCGCGCGACCCGGGAGTGGCGGATGTCGCCCACGATGGCAATGCTGAGGTTTTCGAGATGCTTCCTGTGCTGCCGCACCGTCAATGCGTCGAGCAAGCCCTGTGTGGGGTGGGAAACGTGCGCTTCACCGGCGGAGAGGACGCTGACGTGCGGCGCCACGTGCGCCGCCACCGCCGCATGCACGCCGGCTTCCGCATCGCGAATGACCATCACATCGACGTGCATCGACTGCAGCGTGTACACCGTATCGAGCATGCTCTCGCCCTTGACCCTCGAGGAGAGCTGCACTTCGAGGTTGACGACGTCGGCCCCCAGGCGTTTGGCGGCGAGCTCGAACGAGACGCGGGTACGCGTTGAGGGCTCGGTGAAGAGGTTGGCGACGGTGCGCCCGGCGAGAGACTGGCTGCAGGGCGGGCGGGCGCCGAGCGGTCTGACGAATCCCTGGGCTCGCTCGAGCAGCCGCTCGATGGTCTCCAGCGACAAACTTTCGAGGGTTATCAGGTGCCGCAGAGTGCCATCAGGGCGTAGTTGCTCGATCACTTCAAATCATCTCCGCTCTCACCCGCGAGCCAGCGCTCCAGAATGACCGCCGCCGCCGCGCTGTCGATATGCTCGCGCCGGATTCGCCGCCGTCCGCCGCCGGCGCGCCGCGCCTTGAGCGCCGCGCCCGCTTCCAGCGAGGACCAGCGCTCATCGACCATGCTGACGGGAAGCTTGAAACGGCGCTCGAGCTCGTTGGCGAACCGGCGAGCCGCCGGAGCGAGCGCTCCCGGGGTGCCGTCGACATTATAGGGTGCGCCGACGATGAGGCGCCGCGGTTTGAGCGCATCGATCTCACGCGCGATCACGGCCCAGTCGGGACCCGAGTGCCTGACGAGTGCGGCGGGGTGTGGTGCGGCAGATGCGGTCAGCGTGTCGCCTGCCGCGATACCGATACGTCTGAGTCCGAAATCGAAGGCGAGAACGGCCTCGATCGGCTTTTCAGGCATGCCCGGCGACCAGGCTCAGCCGGTCGACATCGATGCCGAGGAGTCGCCAGGCGCCGATCCAGCGCTCCTCGTAAGGCAGCTCGAACACCACGCGCGCATCAACCGGTATGGAGGTCCAGGCGTTCTCACGGATCTCGCGCTCGAGCTGACCGGATTCCCAACCCGCATAGCCGAGCGCGATGAAGGCGTCGGCCGGACCCTCACCGCGGGCCATCGCCGCGAGCACATCGCGCGAGGTGGTGACCTGGATGGTCTCGGATACCTTGTGCGTGTGGTCCCACTGTCCGCCGGGCCGATGGACCACGAAGCCGCGGTCGGTATGCACCGGGCCGCCGCGCAGCACCGGCTGTGAGGCGATGTGCTCCGTGGAGGGTTCGAGCTTCATTTGCGTGAGCACATCCGACAGGTGCATGGGCAAGGGCTTGTTGAGGACGATGCCGAGTGCGGCCCGTTCGGTGTGCTCGCAGACGATCACCACGGTCTGCGTGAAGTTCGGGTCGAGGAGGGAAGGCATGGCGATCAGCAGGTGGTTCGTCAGCCCTCCGCCCTCCGCCGCGGCGAAGAGCGATTCGCCGCCGGCTGCCGCGCTCTCGCTGCTGTGCTCGCTCATGAGCTCCAAGTATGAAGATGGAGCGCCGCCGGCTCAAGGAACCGTGTTCAAAGAACCCGGTTCACGGCGCCGCGCTGACCGATCCGGTCGCCACCCGCCCGCCGACGAATTGCCACTCATAAACGAAGTGCAGCACGCGGTAGCGCCGCGCGAGCTCCGGCGGGAAGGGGTCGAAGGGGCTTGCGAGCTTGAGGATGGCGAGCGCCGCCTGATCGAGCACCGGGTCGCCGCTCGAGCGGCTGATGCTCGCCTGCTCGAGGCGCCCGTTCGAGTCGATGGCCACCTCGATGACCGGGTTGGCGTTCTTGCCGGCACCACGCGCGGCCGCCGGGTAGTTGAGCGTGCCGATGCGCTCCACCTTGGCGCGCCAGCTGACGAGGTATGGCGCGACGATGGAAGCACGCGTGTCCGGTGTGACCCAGAGCTCATCGCGCTTGGGTCCGCTCAGTCTCACCGGTCCGGCCTCATCGGCGGGTCCCGGCTGCTCGGAGGCCTGCTGGTTGATGAGTAGAGGCTGTTGCGCCGCGCTGCCGGCGCGGCCTTCGTCGGTCATGTACTGAACGACCGTGCTCCAGGCAGAGGTGGTGAGCACGCGCCGGTCTCTCGAGCCGGCCGCCTGGCTGTCCGGCGAGAGGGTGTGGCCCTGCGGAGTCCCCTGCTCGGCCGGAAGGACCGGAGCCTGAGCGGGATTGTGTGGCGTGACGTCCCGGCGGGTATTCCCGGAGCCGAGCTGCGTCCTCTGAGCGAGGTAGGTCGCATGATCGTTACGGTCGGCCGCCGGCACCTCGTTCGAGACTAGGAGCACCTGCAGGCCGGGCGCGCTGTCGTGAGCGGCAATGGGCGATCTGAACGTGAGCCCGAGGATGAGGACTCCGTGCAGCAGCGCGGTGAAGAAGAGCATCGCGAGCAGCCGATCCCAGACAGGCGCTCGGCCCTCCCGCAGCATCAAAGCGCGACGCGCCACCTGAAGCTACTCCAACGCCAGGCACCGCGCGATCGTGCCCATCAGCTGGCCGGCGATGTCGATGTGGAACTGTTTCTCGAGCTCACGGACACCCGTGGGGCTGGTGACGTTGATCTCGGTCACGAAGCCGCCGATCACATCGAGCCCGACGAAGAGCATCCCCTTCGCCGCGAGCGCGGGCCCGATCTGGCCCGCGAGCCAACGGTCGCGTTCCTCGAGCGGCCGGCCGACCCCGCGCGCTCCGGCCGCCAGGTTGCCGCGATGATCATGCGGTTGCGGGATCCGCGCCAGGGCGTAGGGCACCGGCTCGCCATCGATGAGGAGCACTCGCGAGTCACCGGACGCCACGATTTCCGGCAGGTAGCGCTGCACGATGGCGAAGCGTTGGCCGTAGTCGGTGAGTGTCTCGAACACAACGCCCATATTCTTGTCGTGCTGCTCGAGGACGAAGATCGAGCGGCCTCCCATCCCGTGGAGCGGCTTGCAGACGATCTTGCCGTGCTCGCGCAGGAAGGCTTCCATGTCCGCCATGTCCCGGGTGATGAGCGTCGGCGCGCAGCATTGCGGGAACCACGCCGTATAGACCTTCTCGTTGATGTCGCGCAGGCCCTGGGGCCGGTTGACGATGAGCGCTCCCTGCTCCTCGGCTCTTCCGAGCACGTAGGTGGTGTAGATGTATTCGGTATCGAACGGCGGGTCCTTGCGCATGAGGATGCAGTCGAGACTCCCCAGCGGCTCGACGCGCGGCTCTCCGAGCTCGAACCAGTGCGCCGGATCGGCCTTGACGGTGAGCGGCCGCACCCGCCCGCGGGCGACGCCGTCGCGCAGCGAAAGGTCGCGCTGCTCCATGTAAAGGAGGCTCCAGCCCCGTGCCTGGGCTGCGAGCAGCATGGCGAGCGTCGTGTCCTTCGCGTAATGGATGGCGGCGATGGGGTCCATCACGACCCCGAGTCGGACCGGGTTTCCCGGGGCGCGAGCGCTCGCGGAGGCGGGTCTCAGAGACGGCATAGGGGACATAATGCCAGCGGCCCACGCTACTGGCG
>JBOIAQ010000057.1:0-24999 GCA_050739115.1 Steroidobacteraceae bacterium
CGCTCGCAAACCGGTCCATGAACTCACTCCACGTTCGGGGATAATCCTCCCCGGCGATCGGCATGCGCTCGGTCGTGGCCATGGAGCGCATTTTGCCAGGAGTGGAGCTAGGCAGATACCCCTTACACGCATACAGTATGAGGGTATGATGCACAATATTCCTAACATCCTCTTGCTCTCGGAGCGGCGCTTCCGCCTCGGCCTGAAGGCCGAGGCCTCCGCGCCGGAGATCGGGTGAAAAAGATAGACATCTCGGCTGCCCAGGTGACAGTCGGAAGCGGGTATCCGGCCCCCTACGATGAGCCCTGTCGGCAGCGCAAACGGGCGCGCCTTGGCGATGCGGCGGGACTCACCCAGTTCGGCATCAATCTTCTGCGCCTGCCACCCGGTGTCTGGTCGAGCCAGCGTCACTGGCATTCGGCCGAGGACGAGTTCGTCTACGTCCTCGAGGGCGAGGTGGCGCTCGTCAGCGATGCTGGCGAAGAGGTGCTGCGGGCGGGCGATTGCGCCGGATTCAAGGCCGGCGAAGTCGATGGACACCATCTGTTGAACCGCTCGAACGTGGACGCCGTCCTGCTCGAGATCGGCACCCGCAATCCGCAAGCCGATGCGGTGGACTACCCCGGGATCGATCTCATGATTCGCGCCGGGGCGCGCGCCTTCCTGCACAAGGACGGTACGCCGTACCCGCCGCGCTCGCGCTGAGCGCGCCACGCTCGGCACAAGTAAACCGGGCTAGCCGGCCGGCGCGCTCGTCAGGCGGGCAATGCGTTGAAGCGCAGGAGGGTGCGAGTAGTAGAAGGCCGTGTAGAGCGGATCGGGCGTCAGTGTGCTCGCGTTGTCGCGATAGAGCTTGACGAGGGCCGAGGTCAGCTCCTGCGCGCTCGCGTGTTGGGAGGCAAAGCGGTCGGCCGCGAACTCGTGGCGGCGTGACCAGAGCGAGCCGAAGGGCGTGGTGATAAAAAGCGCCACCGGCACGATGAGCGCAAAGAGGAGGAGCGCGGCGTGCGGCGATGGAGTCGGAACGCCGAGCACCCGGTAGAAGGCCGGCTTGCCGGCGAGCCAGCCGAGCAGCGCGAAGCCCGCGAGCATGGTCGCGCACGAGACCAGCAGCCGATTACGGATATGCCGCAGGCGAAAGTGCCCGAGCTCGTGAGCGAGCACCGCCTCGATCTCCGGGGAGGCGAGCTGATGGAGCAGGGTGTCGAAGAATACGATGCGCTTGTGACGGCCGATCCCGGTGAAATACGCATTGCCGTGCGCGGATCGGCGGGAGCCATCGATGACGAAGACGCCGCTCGAGCGGAATCCGCACCGCTCGAGCAGCGCCTCGATGCGCGCCTTGAGCAATACGTCCTCGAGCGGTGAGAACTTGTTGAAGAGCGGCGCGATGAAGGCGGGCCACGCCCAGGTGATGAGCAGCGTCACCGCGAGCCAACAGCCGAATGCGGCGAGCCACCACCAGCGGCCGGCGTGATCCATCAACACCAGCACCGCGAGAACCAACGGTCCGCCGAGAGCCACGGCAAGCAGGAGTCCCTTGAGGAGATCGACGAGGAAGATGAGGGGCGTCGTGCGGTTGAATCCGAAGCGGGCCTCGAGCCGGAAAGTGCGCAGCACCGAAAAGGGTAGGCCCGCGACGGCGATGAGGGCGGCAACGCTCGCGATCACCGCCACTCCGAGCCAGGGCTCGCGCCATCCCGTGTGCCGCCAGAGCGCATCGATGCCGGCGATGCCGCCGCCGACGGTCAGCGCCAACGTCACCCCCGCGTTGACCACCGTAGAGACGCTCCCGAGTCTGACTTTGGCGATGGTGTAGTCGGCGGCCTTGCGATGCTCCTCGGGCGAGAGCCGGCCCGCGAAGGGCTCCGGGATGCGCTCGCGGTGCGCCCTTACCGCCGCGGCCTGACGCGCGGCAAGCCACAGCTCCACGAGCATGGCGATCGCGACTGCGGCAATGAAGAGTGTCGTAGGCCAGTGCATCGGAGTCTCTTGGTTTCAGGTGCCGCAGAACGTTTGCCGCACACGCTCCTCGGGGCGCGGGGGCTGTGCGTAGGCGTTGCGCTCCGGTTGTGTCTCGAAGGGGTGCCGCAGGACTTCGAGAAGGGCGTGGAACGGGCCGTAGTCGCCTGCTTCCGCCGCCTCCAATGCGGCATGTACGCGGTGATTGCGCGGGATGAAGGCGGGATTCGAAGCCCGCATGCCGGCGATTCTCTCCCCAAGGGGCTCGGGGTCCCGAGCCATGAAGGTGCGCCATTGCCGCAGCCACGAGTCGCTATCCGCATCGTCCCCGAGGAGCGCGCGCAGCTCCGGCTCTCGAGCGGAGCTCTCCGCAGCGAGCGCGAGTGTGCGGAAAGTCAGCGTGAAGTCCGCATGAGAGCGCTCCATGGCCAGGAGCAGGCGCCTCACGAGCTCAGCGCCACCTTCAAACGCTGACGAGAGGCCGAGCTTGCGGCGCATGCCCGCGAGGAAGCGGGCGTCGAACTCCGCGGTGAACGATTCGAGCGTGAGGATGGCGAGCTCGACCGCCTTTTCCGGCTGCGCATCGATGAGCGGCAGCAACGTCTCGGCGAGCCGCGCCAGGTTCCACTGGGCGATGGTCGGTTGGTTGCGGAAGGCGTAGCGCCCGTGGGTGTCGATCGAGCTGAACACGGTGCTCGGATCATACTCATCCATGAAGGCGCAGGGGCCGTAATCGATCGTCTCGCCGGCGATCGACATGTTGTCCGTGTTCATGACCCCGTGGATGAAACCGAGCAGCATCCAGTGCGCAATCAGCGCGGCCTGGCGCCGCGAGACTTCCTCCAGCACCGCGAGCGCAGGCACCGCGGCGCTGCCGGCCTGCGGGTAGTGTCGCGCAATGACGTACTCGAGCAGCGCTCGTACGCCGTCCTGATCGCCGCGGGCCGCGAAGTATTGAAACGTTCCGACGCGCACATGACTCGCGGCCACACGCGTGAGCACGGCCCCGGGGAGCGCCTGCTCTCGAAACACCTGCTCGCCGGTCGTGACCACGGCGAGGGATCGCGTGCTCGGCACCCCAAGCGCGTGCATGGCCTCGCTGACGAGGTACTCCCGAAGCATCGGCCCGAGCGCTGCCCGACCATCGCCGTTGCGGGAGAAGCGCGTGAGGCCCGCGCCTTTGAGCTGGATGTCGCGCAGCGTGCTGTCTTGCGCCCTGATCTCCCCGAGAAGGATGGCGCGGCCGTCACCGAGCGAGGGCACGAAGTCGCCGAACTGGTGTCCGGCGTAGGCCATGGCGATGGGCTCGGCATCCTCCGGCAGTCGGTTTCCGGAGAGCATGGCCGCCGCCTGCGGCTCGAGCACATCGGGGTCGAGTCCGAGCTCCCGCGCCAACCCTCGGTTGAGCAGTACGAGCCTCGGATCCGCCACCGGGGAGGGTGCGACCCGCGTATGAAAGCGGCTCGGCAGGGCAGCGTAGCTGTGCTCGAATCCCAAACGCATGGGCTGGGATTTTAGCGTGGGAGCGCATAGGCGATCAGGTAATCGCCCGGGGCTCGCATCCTTATAGCCGCCCGCACGGCACGGCCGCTGCCATGGAGGAATCCACCCACAGGGATACCGCGCGGGAAACTCCATCGAAATAGTGCAGGTCGTTGCGGTTGTGACTGTCATGGCGCCACCGAAGCGCCCCGCTCGCGGCATCCACCGCCACGACGTTGGTGCTCGGGGTCGTGAAGTAGACGAGCCGGTCGTAGAGAATCGGCGTGGCCTCGCAGGCCGAACGCGTCCAGTCGGTCACTCCCTTGCCGAGCTCTCCGGTGCGAAAAGTCCAGGCACGAGCAGCTCGCGCACGTTTTCAGCCGTGATCTGTGCTTGGCCCCGAGCGGCTCGCGACGAGGAGAGAGGCGAGGAGGCCGGTAATCGCGATGATTGGGGCTTTTCTCACCGAGATGGATCCGCGCGAGTCGGCAGCGTCGGAAAGCGCGCGCTTTCCTTCGGCGCCGAGCCGCGCTGGCCGACGATGACCGCGGCGGCTTCGTTGGCATAAGCGGCGGCGGCGATCCTGTCAGATCCCGAGACTCTCGCCGCCAGGTAGCCGGCAAAGTGCGCATCGCCGGCACCGGCGGTATCGACGACGGTCACTGGCGTGGTGGGGACGGGCCGGCACTCGCGTCCTGATCCAACCCAGCATCCCTCGGGGCCGCCGCGGATCAGGTATTCGGTGGTAAGCCGGCTCAGGCGCGCGGTGATCTGCGGTGTGCTGGCGGCGCCCCAGAGGCTCCTCTCGTCCTCGGCTCCGGTCGCGATGACCGAGGCCAGCCGCTCGAATGCTCCGATCCGGCCACGAGCCTCCGCATCGCTATCCCACAGACGCCGGCGGAAATTGCAGTCGAACACGACCCGGCACTCGTCCCGGTGCAGCTGCACCCAACGGCAAAGATGCTCGAAGCTCGCCGTGGAGCAAAGGGCGAGCGTGATCCCGGTGACGAGCAGAAGCTGGGGGCGGTGCAGGAGCTCCTCGAATTGCTCAAAAGTCGCGGCGCGAAGGAACTGCCGCGCCGCGGATTGTCCGCGCCAGTAGGAAAAGCCGGCGCTCGACGCGGCATCGACGGGCAGGCCATAGATGCCGGGCTCGCCCTCGATCCGCGCTTCGTCGAGCCGGATGCCTTCGCCTGTCAGTCGCGATCTCAGCCAGGCGGAGTAGCCGCTGTTGCCGAGCGCGGTCACGAGGCTGATCTCCCGGTGAGAGGTCCCGAGAATCCGCGCAAGACACACCATCGAGTTCGCGACATCGCCGCCAAAGGCGAGGCGAATCTCCCCGCCGTGCGCGGATTGCAGCTCGAGCAGCGGCTCGCCGAGGGCGGTGATATGCCGGATTTCTGTCCAGCACCCTTCCGGGTCATCAAGCGCGGCAGTCACCTGGGCAAGGGTACACCAGGATCCTGCCTGTCTCAGCGACGTTGAAACCTTATGGACGGCAGATCCTCATCGTCGGAGATCCCGGTCCCTTCGCCTGAGAGCGTTCACGCGGCGAGGGCCGCCCGGCTGCGCTACGTGAGCGACCGCCAGCCCGGGATCACCCGCGAATCCTGCGGCGACAGCTTCCGCTACCGTGATTCCAAAGGGGCCCTGATCCGCGATCCCGCCGAGCTCGCCCGCATCAAGGCGCTCGCGGTGCCACCTGCGTGGACTCAAGTCTGGATCTGTCCGCGGGAGAACGGGCATTTGCAGGCCACGGGGCGCGACGCGCGGCGGCGCAAGCAATATCGCTATCACGCGCGTTGGCGCCGCACCCGCGATGAGACCAAATACGAGCACTTGCTCGATTTTGGCCGGGGGCTGCCGGCGATCCGGCGCCGCGTCGAAACCGACCTCGGCCGGCCGGGGCTCCCTCGCGAGAAAGTCCTCGCCGCCGTGGTGCGCCTCATGGAAGACACTTTGGCGCGGGTGGGCAATCCCGAATACGCCGCGCAGAACAACACATTTGGTCTCACCACGCTGCGCAACCGACACGTGCGCATCAGCCGCGGACGGATCCAGCTCGACTTTCGTGCCAAGCACGGCATAAGACACGTGAGTCTCGTGAGCGACCGCAAGCTCGCGCGCGTGGTGAAGAACTGCCGCGATCTACCGGGCTCGGAGCTCTTCCAGTACATCGACGAGGCCGGTGAGCGACATTGCATCGATTCCGCCGACGTCAACGAGTATCTGCGCGCGATCTCAGGTTCCGACATCAGCGCCAAGGACTTCCGCACCTGGGCAGCCACCAACCTCGCGGCCCTGGCGCTCGCGGCGCAGGAGGAGGAGAAACCGACCCGGAAAGGCCAGATCGAAGCCATCAAACAGGTGGCCAAGCGGTTGGGCAACACGCCGGCGGTCTGCCGCAAGTGTTACATTCATCCGGCGGTGCTGGCGGGCTATCTCAACGGGAGTCTGCGCGAGACCCTGGCGGTGGTCGGCAGCGCGGCCGGCAACCACGAAGAGCAGCTTCCGGAGATGTGGCGAATCGAGCGCATCGTCATGCGATTTCTCGCGGAGCAGGACAAGGGCGATCGATCTGGCTGAGCGGCGGCGCGGCCGAGCCATTTTGCGGCAGTCCGATTCGCCGCTGCGGTGGGCCTCGCCGTCTGAGCCGCGAAGCGCGGCGCGCGCCGCTATCCTGATAAGCTTGCACGCTGCGCGGTGTTCTGCGTGGATGGAGTCTGGGAATCATATCCTAACCAGTCAGGAGTGCACCCCAATGAAGAGCTGTTCCAGCTTGCTTGCAGTTTTGCTGATCGTTGTATCCGGGGCTCCTGGTCTTACGGTGAGCGCTCTCGCCGCCTCTCGATCCCCAGCTACTCCGGTTACCGCCTCCAAGGCCGCGAGATCGGTGACAGAGGGTAGCGTGACCGTGGAAGGCAACAAGATTGATTATACGGCTACGGCCGGCACCATCATTCTGACGGATCGCTCCGGCAAACCCGGGGGCAGTATGTTCTATGTCGCCTATACCAAGCGCGGTATAAGCAACGAGAACCAGCGTCCGGTGACGTTCTTCTACAACGGCGGCCCGGGCTCCTCGACCGTCTGGCTGCATATGGGTGCCTACGGACCGCAGCGCATCGTGACCGCGGACCACACGCACACGCCGGCGGCGCCCTATCAGCTCGTCAACAACGAGTACAGCCTCCTGGACGTTACCGACGAAGTGTTTATCGATGCCATAAGCACAGGCTACAGCCGTATCATTCGGAAGGACGGCGGCGGTGTCGGTACAAAGAAGGAGTTTTACGGTGTTGATCCGGATGTGAAGGCGTTTGCCCAGTTCATTACCAAGTACCTCAGCCAGAACAACCGCTGGAACTCGCCCAAGTACCTGTACGGGGAAAGTTACGGCACATTGCGCTCGGAGGTGCTCGCGAATTACCTGATAAGAAGAGATGATATGGACCTTAACGGGGTGGTGCTGCAGTCCGCTTACATGGGAAACGCGATTCCCCGCGGTTCTGATATCCAATACGAGACAATCTTGCCCACCATGGCAGCGGACGCCTGGTACCACCACAAACTGCCGACTCAGCCCGCGGACCTCCAGTCCTTCCTGGCGCAGGTGGAGCAGTTCGCCATGAACCAGTATTCGGTGGCATTAAATGCCGGTAATACCTTGGATCAGAGCGATTTCAGCAGCATTGCGCAGAAATTGCACGACGACACCGGCTTGAGCGTCGATTATCTCGAGAGAGCCGATCTGCGTGTTAGCCCGCAAGAGTTTTTCCACGAGTTGCTGAATGGTCAGGATCTAACGGTCGGCCGGCTGGACGGCCGATTCACCGGACCCACTATGGATCCTTTGAGTGAGACATCACAATATGATCCGCAGGCAGCGGCGATCAGTTCTGCGTATGCCGCTGGATTCAATTGGTACGCGGCCAATACGTTAAAGTACAGGACTGATCTCTATTACCGGCCTGAAACACGCGTGTCGCCGTGGCCGCGGGGTGACTCGATCCCGGGCATCAGGAGCTTTGGTGGTCCTCCTGCGGTAAACGGGGCTGTCGACCTGGCTCAGGCCATGAAGTACGACCCTGACTTGCGAGTGCAGGTGGAGTGCGGGTATTTCGACTTCGCAACGGATTACTATGGAATGGTCTATGCGGTAAACCACATGAAGATTCCATCTGACTTACAGTCGCATATTCAGTTCAAGTATTACGAGTCCGGGCATATGATCTATGTGCGTGTTCCTGACCTGAAGAAACTGCACGATAACGTCGCGGTGTTCATCCGCAGTAGCGATAATCTCGCCGGATGATGGGGGTAGTCCTGATGGACGGTTTGCCTGGAGGTATCCGGGTGATCCGTCGCGGCGGCAGGGAGGACGATATTGATCACAAAGCGCCTGTACCCGGGCCTGCCAGGGGGCGGGTATATCAGCGCTCCGGCACCGCATCGAAGGCGACGGTGAGGCGCGGCCGCGGGCTTTCGAACGGCACGGTGCCGTGCCAGAAGTACGAGGGGAAAAGTACGAGCATCCCGGGTGTCGGACGGACCGAGTACTCGGCCTTAAGCGCCGGTGCGGTCAGAATGCCGGGGGTGCCGAAGGAGAGTATGCCTTCATCCGTGCGCGCCTCGGCCATGACCTCGGGCAACTCCACGTAAAAGGCAGAGGAGATCCAGCCGCGCGGGTGAACGTGGCTCGTGTGAAAGCCGCGATTGCGCAGCCGCACTGACCAGCTGCCGTTGAATCGCCAGCGACCGTTGTTACGCCGGCGCAGGGCATCGGCGCCCTGGCCGATGTGCTCGAGGTAGCGCGTGATGGGCGCCGCGAACGCCTCGAAGAGCCCACGAATTGCCCGGTCGGCGCTGCGTGTCAGGTCCTGGGTCGTCTCGGTGCCGTGGCGCAGCGATTGAAAGAGGAGGGCATGGCCTTCGGGATCGTGCAGGCGGTTGAGACTGGCCGTGAGGTCGGCGAGGAAGCTCGGGAGATCCGTCCAAAAAGCCGGCGGCTCGATGGTGAGCGGCAGGATGAGATTCCGATAGTCGCAGAGCTGCGCATAGCGCGCATCGCCCCGTAACCTCAACGCGGTCGTCTTGAGCGCGATGAGATACTGATCGTCCGGCGCCTTCTCCAGCAGCGCCTCGCAGTTCTGCAAAGCGCCCTGGGTATCGCCGATACCGAGTTGGGCTGCCGCGAGGAGGTTGCGGGCGGGAGTGTGATCGGGGAGGAGGCGCATCGCGCGCTCGGCGAGGGAGAGCGCCTGGGCGGGATCGAAGTCGAGCGCCGAAAGTCCTGCGCGCACGAGCAGCACGGGTGGCGCCTGGGGCCGCTCGGCTCTAGGCGCGAGACAGTCGTAGGCGGTCCGCGCATCTCCCGCGCCCTGCAGGATGGCCGCCTTGGTGGCCCAGAGCGCATCGTCGTTGCCGAACCTACGCAACACCTGATCGAGCGCTTCGGTGGCCTGCTTGAGATCACCCGTGCGGACCCAGATGAGCTGGGCGAGGCTGGTGTGCGCCTCGGTCTGGCGCGGCTCGAGCCTGAGGCAATCGCGCAGCGCCGTCTCCGCGCGCTCGTTCGAGCCCTCGGCCATCAGGCTCTTGGCGTAGGTCAGGCAGAGTGTCGCGGTTCTGAAGCCGCGCGCCAGCGCTCGGTGCGCGATCTGTCCGGCCTCGGCATGGCGGCCGGCGGCGTTGAGCGCGATCGCGAGCGCCTGGGCGGGCGCGGGGTTCTCCGGCGCCGCCGCGGCGAGATGGCCATACATGGAGATCGCTTCCGCGCCACGGCCGAGCGCGATGAGCGCACTCACATGCTGTGTGGCGAGATCCGGGTCGAGCCGGCCGCCGGTGCAGAAGGGCGCGGCCGCCGCCAGCGCCCGCGCCGGGCGGGCGGTGTCGTTGTAGTAACGCGCGAGCACCAGGGCCGCACGCGGGTCGGGCTGTGAGCCCTCGAGCGCGCGCTGCAGCTCGGTTTCCGCTTCGCCGCTTCGGCCGCTCGCCAGCAGCAGCTCGCCGAGCGTGGTATGCGTCGGAGTCCAGGTCGGATCGAGCTCGAGGGCGCGTCGCAGCAGCTTTTGCGCACCTGACGCATCGCCCAAGGCGAGCTTGGTGCCGGCCAGGAGCCGCAGCGCCTCGACGAAGGCCGGGTTGCTCTCGATGATGCTCTCGAGACGCGCCTGCGCAGCCTGGAATTGGCCCGCCTGAAGCAAAGCGCTGATGGCGCGCATGGCTTCGAGGACGGAGGCCGGAACGGACACTTGAGATCGACCCCGGATGGCAAGAGCTGCCGGGGATTCTCGCACGGGACGGCTCGCGTGCGCAGCGGCGGCGCCGAGCGGCGGATTGAGCTTCGCTAAAATCGCGCGGCGGCGCTCCGGGGGAAGAGCGCCGCCGCCGTCCCCCTCGCGCGGCATGGCGCGAGGGGGAGACCGCGAGGGGAGAGAGTCTCCTGGGTCTTACCAGGAGTACTTGGCTGTTACGTTCACTTCGCGGCCGACGATCGAACGGCCGAACCCGACGTTATTCTGCACCGTGTTGCCGCCGAACCGGGCATTACCCTCGGTCAACCCGAGCTGGTTGGTGAGGTTCGAGCCGAGCACCCGGAGCTCGAAGTGATCCCCGATCAAGGCATCGACGCCTGCGCCAATGTCGTAATAAGCCGGCAACGGCGTCAACCCCGTGTCGTCCTGGAAGCGTCGGCCAATGCTCTCGTACGTCAGCTGCTCGGTCAACGTGCCCCAGCCGAAGGCCTGGGTATCGCTCGGTGTCAGCCGGTACTGAAACTTCGGCAGACGCGCGAGCTGGTTGCCGTTGATCGCGCCGCAGACGTTCTGAAGGTTGATGTTCTGGTATATGTAGCAGCCCTGGAAGTCCTGGTAGTAGGCATCTTCCCAGATGCCGTTGAGCGTGATCTTGAAGTCGCTTACGGCCTGGTTAGCGCTGGTCGCGAAGGGAGTCACGCTGCCGTCGAGTCGCACGCCCGTGGAGGTCGATCCATAGACGGAAGCCGGGCCAATATCCACATCTTGGATATTCGTGGGTGTATAGGCAATTCCCTTGAAGGTCTTGCGGTAAACCGAGGCGTCGACGTACGTCCACTGGGTCTGAATCTTGAAGCCGGCCTCGTAGTTCCGCACGGTCTGTAGGGGCGTCCTATTCGGGCAACCGTTCGAGCCGTTGCTGACGTTGCAACGGACATCGTCCATGTTCTCGAACAGTACGCCATTATTGACGCGCACGTAGGCGCTCATATGGTTATTGAATTCGTAGTTTGCGCCCACGGAGATTGTCGGCATCGTGTTGTTTTCATAGCCGTGCGACCAGGTGCCGTTGGGCAAGGTGACCGCGTTGTCCCACAGGTCGTATATCGATCCCATCTGAACGTTCGAGGTGTTGGTCGTCTCCTGATCCAGGTTGATGTGCTCGACGCGGACCCCGACATCGAACAACCAACTATTGATCTTCCATTGGTCGGCAAGATAGGGGGCGATATTCGTGGCGCGGCCGTTCTGCAGGATGTAGTAGCCGCCGTTGGCATTCTCGATGCCCTGGGGGCTGGTCACCTGGTAGGTATTTCCACCCGCGTTGCCCGTCAGGATGATCGGCGAGGCGTTCGGCTGATTGGTGATCAGCACGTTGGAGCTCAACGACCAGTTGTCGTTCATGGTGTAGTGGGCGGCATAAAGGCCCAAAGTCAGGGTATTGCCGAAGCCAAGGTCCTTGTTCACGCGAAACTCATCGATGAGGCTCGTGATCTTCTTCTGCACGCTCCAGACCTGCTCGGTGACCACGCTTTGGTTGAGGTTCGCCGCCTGACCGTTGTTGTAGGTGGCTGTGACATCGGCCGGAGTCAGGCCGGCGGTGGTCAGCTCCCCGCCCGTCCCGCCCAAACCCGTAATGAATGCCCCCAGCGTCGAGGGATTGCCGTTGTTGACCAGCGCGTACGTCGGGACGAGGCCGCCGTCAAATATGAGGTCGTTGCTGATCGACCAGCCGTTGGCGAATGCCAACTTGAGCTGTGAACCGATATAGTTCAGCTGGGCGCCGCGACCCTCGCCGATATCGTCGTTCTCGAAGCAGTTGCACGCCGGATCCGGTACCTGGAAGTTCTCGAGCTGCTTGCTGTTGTAGGTGGAGTTGAGCTGATCGAAGCCGGGATAGGTGCTGACCGAGCCATTGTGAACGGTATAAGGAAAGTCGGCGACCCACAAGTCATGGGCGTGCAGGGTTCTGGCCCAGAACATGATCGATCCATTGTCGAGAGTATGCTTCAGCGTGGCCGTCAGCTGCTGCTCGACGTAGGCCGGATATTGCGGATTGCGCACACCGTCGGAGTTTTCGTAATAGCCGCCGATGCTGCCGTACCAGCCGTTGGTCAGCTTGCCGCTTTCGAACGCATCCACGCGTTCCTCTCCCTCGGAGCCGTAGGTGACGCCGACCGACCCTTGCTGCTGGTCCGAGCCGGTCCGCAGGATGAAGTTCGCCGTCGCGCCCGGCTGGCCCGGACCGAAGATGGCGCCGGGTCCGCCCTGGACGATCTCGACGCGCTCGACCGTGTCATCCATGCGAATCAGCGAGCTGTTATCCATGAAGGACAGATAAGGGGAGCCGTAGAGGGGCAGACCCTCGAGCATGGTGGTGAAATACGGAGAATCGCCGCCGCCTAAAGGAAAGCCGGCCACGTCGATATTGACGCCGGTGGGTCCGCCGGATGCTTCCGGCCAGACGCCAGGGGAGAGTTTGTAGATATCGGCGGCACTCGAGGGGTCCGCCATTTGAATCTGCTGCAGGGACGCCGATACGATGTTGTAGCTCGCGTCCAGCTGTTTCACGGCGGTCGCGGTGGCGGTGACGACGACCTCCTGCAGGTTCTGGGTGGTCGCCATGCCCATCTGCGCGGGTGTGGTCGTAGCCGCCTGCGTGGGCGCAGCCTGCGCATGGGCGGCACCGGTGACCGCCAGAGCGCCGGCGCCGAGGATTGCGGCGACGATGGCGGCGACGCTGTTCGGACCGACACCGGCCAGCCTGCTCCGGCGGGAAGCTAATGCCGGCAGCGCCTTGGTGGTCGTGATGGCCCGTTGCCGGGCCGGATGCGCGCCCCCGCGGGACGCCCTCTTATCTTTGACTCTCATGCGAATTCCCCCATAAGAACTGCCGCCTAAAAGAGGCGGCGAAACCTGATCAGGTGAGTACCCTCATCCGGAAGCGGTTGTTGCGCGATCGCCACATCCCCGGGGCGCGGCCTGGGCAGAGCCTGCGGGCGGCGCGATTATCCCCAACGACCGGTACGAATCGAGCGGTCATCTTAGAAGAAGACGTTTGACAGCCGGTTCTCCGCCATTCCGGAGTGAACGAAAATTTCACGGAGACCCGGGTCGGCATGAGTGAATCATCGAAGGCGCCATCGGGCGTGACGGCAGCGGACGAACAGGCTATAAGTCGCCGATTCGCCACAAGCTAGCGAAGGACGCTCCAGCCATGGTTCACTCTCGAGCCGCACTGATGCTGCGATCGGTCGCAGCCGCTGGCCTCCTGGCCTCCCTGATTCCGGCGTCGGCCCTGGCGCTTACGGCACCGGCGCTTGCTTTCAAGGTGCAGGAAGGCAGGATCCTCAACGAGTTCCTGCGCCAGGGACCGGTCGCCGCGCACCTCCTGCTTCGCGCGGGGCCGCAGCCCGGGCGCGACCCGCGGGCGGGGCCACGCGTCCTCATCGCCTTTCCCGCCGGCGATAGCGGTGTCGGTCTCTGGTTCGCCCCTACGCGGGGCTATGCCATGTGGAAGCTTCGCGGCGAGCTGAAGCCGATCCACGCCAGCGATACGAAGGGAAGGCCCCTGTACGGAATCACGGCGGAAGCAACGCTCAGGGACCCGGAGCTTAAGATCGATCAGGCGGTGCTCTCGAGCATCCGTGTGTTGCGCGACTATCAATCGGCCGGAACCCTCCCGCAGGGGATCGCGGTCGCGCCCGCGCTGAAGGGGCGCACCTTCAGCTGGTTTCGTGAACGGCTCGATGGCGCGGTGAGCTACCGGCTCACCGTCGAGGTGCTGGACGGGCGCGTGAGCGGCAAGCGCATCCTCGCCGGAGCGGATGGCAGGATCGGACTCAAGATCACGGGCCTGACGGGCGAGACGCCGCTTGAGCCGCTCGCCGGCCGTTCTCTCCTGCGAAACCCATCCGCGGGGAGCCCGGGAGCGCGCGAAACGCTGACGTTTCTCGCCTATCGTGAAAAGTACCTGGCCGGCTCCTGGCGTTTCGACACCTATTTCGGCCGCGACACGCTGATGAGCGTGCGGCTCCTCATGCCGGTGCTGAGTCCGAGGGCGGTCGAGGACGGCCTCGACTCCGTTCTCGCCCGCCTCTCACCCGAGGGGGAGGTGGCACACGAGGAGGACATCGGTGAGCAGGCGGTGCTCGATCACATGAAGGCGGACGGCTCGCGCTCGGCCGCCCCGGTGTATGACTACAAGATGATCGACGAGGATTACCTCCTGGCGCCGGTGGCTGCCGCGTGGCTGCTTCAGCCGGGAGCGGAGGCGCGCTCCACCGCCTTCCTCGCCGCGGCCGTCGGCGGCCCGCAGGAGCGACGCGGTACCCGCGGGGCGGCCCTCGTCAAGAATCTGCGGTTCGTGGTGCAAAGCGCGCTGGCCTTTGCCAAAGCGCCGAGTGTCTCGCACCTCATCGGCCTCAAACCCGGCGTTCCTGTTGGCGACTGGCGGGACAGCGAGACCGGCTTGGGCGGCGGACACTATCCGTACGATGTCAATGCGGCGCTCGTTCCGGCGGCGCTTCAGGCGGCCGCGCGGCTTCAGGCGAGCGGCCTGCTGGCACCATATGCCAGCGCGTCCGAGCGGGCGTTGTTCGCCGGTGCGGCACAAATGGCGAGCGTCTGGCGCGCACGAGCGCGACCGCTGTTCGATGTGAACTTGAGCCACTCGGTCGCCGCCAACGCCATCGAGATCTATGCCACTTCCGAGGGCGTTCCGCCGGAGCCCGCGGAGGCTGCGCTCGGGCCCGGGGCGCTGCGCTTTCACGCGTTGTCGCTTACGGCTTCGGGCGAGCCGGTCCCGGTCATGCATTCGGATGAGGGCTTCCTGCTGCTGTTCGAAGATCCGGCGCCGCAAGAGCTGGATCGCATCGTCTCGGCGCTGATGCGTCCCTTCCCGGCGGGCCTGATGACAGGCGTTGGCATGGTGGTCGCCAACCCCGTGTTCTGCGCAACCAGCCTGCAGAACGAGTTCACGCGCAATGCCTATCACGGCACCGTCGTCTGGTCGTGGCAGCAGGCGCTCTTCGCCGCGGGTCTCGCACGTCAGCTCGAGCGGCATGATCTTCCGAATGCCGTGCGGGCCGACCTTGTCAAGGCGCAGCGGGTCTTGTGGCCGGCAATCGAGGCCGGCCGTTCCATGCAGAACGCGGAGCTCTGGTCGTGGTCCTACGCGGCGGGGCATTATCAGCTGCGGCCTTTCGGCTCCTCAGCGGCGGATGTGACCGAGTCCAACGCGGCCCAGCTCTGGAGCACCGTGTATCTTGCCGTGAGACCTCCCGTCGGAGACTGGCTCTCGCGTCCCGGCGCGGCATCGCTCCCCGGTGCCGCCCGATGAGAGGCCGAAGCGTCCTCCGGAGCGCCATTGCCGCAGCGGGGTGTGTAGCGCTCGGGGCGATGCCACCCCTCGCATCGGCCACTGCGCAGGGCAAGACGGATTCGAGTTTTCTCCTCAGGGCGGCCTTCGGCGATCTGCCGTCGTACTTTCCGAGCTATCTCGGCAACGGGTTCATCGCGACCCTCACGGCGCCCCGGGGCACGGAGCCGACGCAGACCACCATGGTCGCCCTCATGGACTACACGCCGGGAGATGTCTCCCGGCCCGCGCAGGTACCGGGTTGGAATGGAGTCGACTTCAATCCGAGCGTCGCGGGCGTGCGGCAGGAGTGGCTCGATCGGGGCCCAATGAGCGCGAAGCGCTTCAAGGACTACGAGCAGACGCTCGATCTTCACGATGCCACGCTGACGACGCGTTATCGTTACCTCGCCGGGGGAAAGAAAACGACGGTCGAGGTCGTCAGCTTCGTCAGCGAGGCATCGCCCCATCTCGCAGTCACTCGCTTGACCCTCACGCCGCACTACGATGGGGTGGTGCGGCTGTCCTTTCCGCTCACGCCTTGGGCGCCTCACACGCCGCGCTTTCCCTTTGCGCGCCTCACGGGCGCCGAGCAGGACGCGGCGCTCGCGGCGCATGGCCTTTCGCTGACGCCGCGCTCGCCCGCCACTGCCGATCGCGCTGCGCTCTGGTATCCCGGCACGGTCGCGGTGCGTTCGAGCGGCGGGGATGCCCACTCGCTGTCGCTGTGGCTCTCGGGAAAAGCGGCGCACGGACTTGACTTGGCGATGGCGGCCGCCGTGTCACTGCCTCAGGGGGTGCGCGCCGAGAAGGTGACGCTCGATCGAAAGAGGGGTCGTATCGCGCTCGAGGTTACCTTACGCATCGAGCGGGGACGTTCCTACGCCTTCACCAAGTTCGTCGCGATGTCCCGCGCCGGCTGGGGAGGCGATGCCCGAGCGGATCTCACCCTCGCGCGCCAGGCCCGCACGCGCGGGTTCGCGGATCTGCTCGACCAACAGCGTTCCGCATGGCATGCGCTCTGGCAGTCGGACATCGAGATCGAGGGCGATCCGAGAGCGCAGCAAGTCGCTCACTCCGAGCTCTACTATCTGCTTGCGGGCTCGACGCCCGATACCGGCTGGGCGGTGGGTCCGTGCGCGATCACCCTCTGCTACGTCGCTCATGTTTTCTGGGACAGCGATACCTGGATCTTTCCGGCCCTGCTGCTGCTGCACCCGCGACACGCCGAGTCCCTCGTTGATTTTCGCGCGCGCACCCTGGCGGCCGCCGAGGCGCGCGCAAAGCAACATGGGTTCGCGGGCGCCATGTATCCCTGGGAGTCGGACCCGCAGAATGGCAGTGATGTGACTCCACACTCCGCCGTCGTCCTCTCGGATAGCGAGATTCACGTCAACTCCGAGGTGGCCATCGCGCAGTGGCAGTACTACCTCGCGACGCTCGATCGTAACTGGCTGCGCGCCAAGGGCTGGCCGGTGATCCGCGCGGTGGCTCGCTTCTGGGCGAGTCGGGCGAGCGATGATGCGAGCCGGCAACGATACGAGATTCTGCACGTGACCTCGGTCTCCGAGTCGCACAACGACATCCCGAACGACACCTTCACGAATCTGGGAGCGGTCTATGCGCTCGAGATCGCCGACGCCGCGGCGAAGGAGCTCGGCGAGCCAGTCGATCCCGCCTGGAGCCGCATCGCTCGAGAGATGTACATTCCGGTGGCCGCGGACGGCAAGCATCATCTGCCTTTCGATCCCTCCGTGACGGCTCCCGAGGGAGAAAGCTTCGGCGGCGGTCCGCTGTCGCTCATTTTCCTGCCGGCGCTCGATCTCGTGATGCCGCCCGCGTTGCGGCGCGCCGATTATGACTTCGCCATCCGTCCAACTCCGATGGCGGATAGGGGCAGAGTCAGTATCGGCATCGTGCAGCAGGTCACCGCCGCCGACGAGGTCGATCAGCCGGCCTCGGCCGCAGCCTGGTTCAAACTCTATCTGACGGGCGGGACGTTGAAGCCCCCTTTCAACGTGCGAACGGAGACGGCGAGCAACAACACCGGGCCCTTCATCACCGGCTCTGGAGGATATGTGCAGAGTCTCATTTTCGGACTGACGGGGCTGCGGATCCGCGAGGTGGGGCTGGTCGACGCCTTCCCCCCGGTCCTGCCGCCGGGCTGGCACTCGCTCACGCTGCGCAACGTCGTATTCCGGGGCCGGCGGCTGACTATTCGTGTAACGCGCGATCCGCGCGGCGCGGTGCGCCTGAGCGGCTTGCAGTGAGGTTCCGACGATGCTTTTTCCGACGCGGATCTGGCAGGGTCGACTCGAGGCTCCGCGGCCGCATTTCGCGGCCTGGCATGAACGCTACCGTGATGCCGGATCGCTCCACGATTCGCACGCCACCGCCAGCACCTCTCTCAATACGTCGAGGTCGACGGGCTTGACGAGGTGTCGATGGAACCCAGCGGCCTTCGCCCGCTGCCGATCCGTGTCCTGCCCCCGCCCCGTCACCGCCACGATCTGCGTCGCGGCCGCCCAGGGTTGACCCGCGAGCCTGCGCGCCGTCTCGTAGCCATCGAGTCTCGGCATGCCGATATCGAGCAGCACGACATCGGGGTGGAAGTGTGCCGCTTCCTCCAACGCTTCGATGCCGTCGTGAACGACGCGCGTATCGTGACCCATCCACTGCAGCAACATGCTCAAGCTGACCGCCGCATCGTGATTGTCGTCCGCGATGAGCACGCGGCAACTGCTGGAGGCGTCCGACTCCCGTTGCGGTGCGCTCGTGCGCTGCGCGGGCGTCGCGACCGCCGGCAGATGAATCAGGATTTCGGTCCCTTTCCCGCCGCCTTCGCTTCTCGCTTCAATGCGGCCTTCATGCAGCTCGACCAGGCGCTTCGCGAGCGTGAGTCCGATTCCGAGGCCGCCTTCGGCGCGTTCGTAGGAGTGGTCGAGCTGCGCAAAGGGCTCGAAGATGTGCTCCAGCATCTCCCGCGGGATCCCGATGCCGTTGTCACGGATGCTGACGCCCGCCTCTCCATCCGCGGTGCGCAGTGCGATGTCGATCCTTCCTCCGGGGGGCGTGTACTTCAGGGCGTTGTGCAGGATGTTGGAGAAGACCTGAGTGAGTCGGATCCGATCCCCGATCACGTGCAGCGGCCCGCTCGCTGTCGTGAGGATGATCTGCTGGTGTCGGCTCGTCTCGGCCGATTGCCGATAGCTCTCGATGACGGCCTTGACGAGCTCCGTCAGTTCGAGCGGCTCGGGCTGCAGGCGGATACGGCCGCTCGTGATGCGCGAGATATCGAGAAGGTCATCGACGAGATGGGTCATGTGGCGCGCCTGGCGCTCGAGAATAGTGGTTGCGGCCCGCAGCTCGGGCGCCAGGCTTTTCGCGTTTTTGAGCAGCTCTGCCGCGGCACAGATCGGCGCGAGGGGGTTGCGCAGCTCGTGAGCGAGCGTGGCGAGGAACTCGTCCTTCTGCCGATCCGCCTCACGCAGCCGATGCTCGCTTCGTTTGCGCTGCGTGACGTCGCGCGCGACCTTCGATGCGCCCATGATCTCACCGTCCTCGCCCCGCATGGGCGAGACGGTGAGCGAGATGTCGATCCGACGTCCGTCCTTGGCGACGCGCACGGTCTCGTAGTGATCGATCCGCTCGCCGCGCCGCAAGCGCGCGAGGATGTCGGCCTCCTCGGCGTGAAGCTCCGGCGGGATGATGGTCGTGATCGGCTTGCCGATGATCTCCGCGGGCTGATAGCCGAAAAGTCGCGTCGCTCCTGGATTCCACGAGGTCACGATGCCATCCAGGGTCTTGCTCGCGATCGCATCGTCCGAGGAATCGATGATGGCGGCGAGCCAGGCGCGCATATGCTCCGCGCGCTTACGCTCGGTCACGTCGCGGCAGACGACCACGATGCCGATGAGCTCGCCGTTCGCAAGCCGCACCGGCGCACCGCTGTCGTCTACGGGTACGCGCCGCCCGTCGCGCGCAATCAGAACCGTATGGTTGGCGAGCCCGACGATGCCGCCGGATTCCAGGACCTTGGCGACCGGATGCTCCACCGGCTTGCCGCTGAATTCGTTCACGATGTGAAAGATTTTCTCGAAGGGCTCGCCTCTTGCGGCAGAGAGGGGCCAACCGGTGAGCCGCTCGGCCACCGCATTCAAGAATGTCACGCGCCCTGCCGTGTCCGTGACGAGCACGGCATCGCCGATGCTCTTCAGCGCGACTTCGAGAGTCTCGCTCTCCCGTCGGAGGCGGTCTTCGTTATCCGCACCGTGGTCGGTTGCCATTCTCGCGAGGGTCGGGGTACTCGACGGTTGTTCCGGCCTCGCAACCGCCGTGCCTGATCACGACTCAGCCCGCGGTTTGCCCGCGCAAGGTCAGCTGCCGTTCGGGCGCCAGGGCTCCGGACGCTCGGGCGGTCCGTATTGGGACACGAGAGACTCTGTCCTCACGGGCTTGTACTGGTAGGTATCGCCGGTCTCGCGCCGCAGCTCCTCGAGGCGCGACTTGAGTCGCGTCGCCAGCTCCTCGAAACCCGTCTTGCCATAGAGATTGTGGTTCTCGTCCGGGTCGGTCGCGAGATCGTAGAGCTCGAACTCCTCAGGCTCGGAAAACTCCGGGATGGCGAGGAACTGGATCAGCTTATAACGCTCGGTGCGGATGCCCCGATGCGGGCGAACGTTCTCATCCACGGGATATTCGTAGTACTCGTACAGCCAGTCCTTGCGCCAGTCCTCGATCGGACTACCTTGCGCCAAGGGCAGGAAGCTTCTGCCCTGCATGGTTTTGGGGATAGGGAGCCCGGCGATCTCGAGCAAAGTAAGCGGCGCATCGATGTTGAGAACCATCTCCTCGCGCAGGATGCCCGCGGGGACACGCCCGGGCCAGCGGACCATCATCGGTATGCGGATCGAGGGCTCGTACATGAGGCGCTTGTCATAGAAGCAATGCTCTCCCAGGAAGAACCCGTGGTCCGAGGAGAGCATGATCGCCGTCTCATCGAGCTTGCCCTTGCGCTCGAGCACTTCCAGCACCCGGCCGACGTCCTCGTCGTTGGAGACGACCCCGGCATAGTGATCCTTGACGACTTCCTCGAGCGAGCGCGGATCGTCATCATTCACTGCGGTCGTGCCTATCTTGTTGCGCGCATAGGCCACAGCACGCGATTTGCCCGCGTAGTCGGTGAGATCCTCGTCGAAATTTCCCGGAACCGGAATCCTGACTCCGTTGTAGAGGTTGAGCAGGCGCCTCGGGCGGTAGAACGGCTCGTGCGGGGCGAAGAACCAGAGGAAGAGGCAGAAGGGCTTGTCACCGCGGCCTTGGATCCACTCGACGGCCTTGTCCGTCAGGATATCGTCGACATAGCGGTTGTAGGTCTTCGGCTCCTCGTAACGGCCGTCCCGCCCTTCGGTGATCGTCGGGTGCAGGAATTTGGCCTGGCCCTTGAACCCGAAATAGTAATCCCACTTGTGATCCATCAGCGCGCCGCGCACGTGGGACTTGCCGACGAAGGCAGTCTCATAGCCGTGCTCACGCAGCACATCGGTGACCATCTTGAACTGCGGCGGCACCTGGGCCTTCTCCCGGACTCAGGCCCGGTACCGCGCACCGGACGCGGGGTGAAGTCTAGCCGAGAGTTTCATCGTCCGGCACGGCAGGCGTACACTCGCCACGCTCGGCAAGCGCCTTTCCGCCGGAGGTGTCGATCGATGAGGCCCGGCATGCGGCTCATCCGCGGCCACGAGTTTCTGATGGGTTGCAACGAGGGCTACGCCGATGAGGCGCCGGCGCATCGCGTCTCGGTCGGGGACTTCTGGATCGACGAGACGCCGGTCAGCAACGCGCAGTTTGCGGAATTTATCGCTGCCACGGGATATACGACCCTGGCCGAGACCGCGCCGGATCCGCGCAACTATCCCGGTATGTTGCCCGAGATGGCGAAACCCGCCTCCGCGGTGTTTGTGAGACCCACCCGACGGTTCGCGCAGCCGCATCCGAGCCAGTGGTGGCAGTTCGTATTCGGAGCGGACTGGCGACACCCGCGCGGGCCGGCGAGCGTCATTCACGATCTGATGGATCATCCGGTGGTGCACATTGCTTACGCGGATGCGCAGGCGTTCGCGCGCTGGGCAGGGAAGTCGCTGCCGACCGAGGCGGAATGGGAACTCGCGGCGCGCGGGGGCCTCGAGGGCGCGATGTACGCCTGGGGCGATGAGCTCACGCCGCAGGGCCGGATCATGGCCAACTACTGGCAGGGAGAGTTTCCGTGGGAGAACACCGTCGTCGACGGCCTCGAGGGGACCTCACCCGTGCGGGCGTTTGCGCCCAACGGATTCGGTCTTCATGACATGATCGGCAATGTTTGGGAATGGACGGTCGACTGGTATTCCGCCGCTCGCCAGGGTACGCCCGATCGGCCGTGCTGCGGCGGGGCGGTCAGAGGCGCCGTCACCGAAGAGGAAAGCTGCGACCCGACGACGCCGAATCTGCGCATCGGGCGCAAGGTGGTCAAGGGCGGCTCGTTCCTCTGCGCCGCCAACTACTGCCAACGTTACCGGCCGGCGGCGCGATTCCCGCAGCCCGTCGACAGCCCCACCTCTCACCTGGGCTTTCGCTGTATCATCCGCGAACCATAATGCCGATCCGCCGAGCGAGGTCCTAACATGAACGACACCGATCGGGATCCATCCGAGGCGAAACCGTCAAACTCGACGCGTCGGGAATTCGTCACCACCTCCGCAGCAATCGGGCTCGCCGCCGCAGCCGGCGTTTCTCTGGGCGCGGAGCGGGACGTCGTCGAGAAGGACGTCGAGGTGAGGACCGCCGATGGCCTCTGCGACGCCGCTTACTTCCATCCCGCGGCGGGAGCACACCCGGGTGTGCTCATCTGGACCGATATTTTTGGCTTGCGGCGGGTGTTTCGCGCGATGGGCAGGCGGCTCGCGGCACAGGGTTACACCGTGCTCGTGCCCAATCCGTTCTATCGCACCGTGCGCGCACCCGTCATCGTCGATGCCTCGAGCTTCAATTTCGACGACCCCGCGGAGCGGGCGAAAGCCGAGCAATGGACCCAATCGATCAGGATACCCGGAGCGATCGAGAGAGATGCCGACGCGCACGTGGCGTTCCTCGATGCCCGGCCGCAGGTGGACAGGGCGCGCAAGCTCGGCACGCAGGGCTACTGCATGGGCGGCCCGTTCGTCTTCAAGACCGCCGCGCAGGTGCCGGACAGGATCGGCGCCGCGGCGACCTTCCACGGCGGTGGTCTCGTCACCGACAAGCCCGACAGTCCTCATCTGCTCGCGCCGCGCATCAAGGCCCGCATGTACCTCGCGATCGCCGCCAGCGATGACTCAAAACAGCCCGATGCGAAGGTCAAGCTCCGCGAAGCCTTCGCGGCGGCGCATGTGTCCGCGGAGATCGAGGTCTATCCCGGCACCATCCACGGCTGGTGCGTGCCCGACATGCCGCTCCACGATGGCAAACCCATCTATAACAAGCCCGACGCCGAGCGCGCGTGGGGGAAGTTGCTCGAGCTCTACCGCGAAGTCCTGGCCTGAACCCTCAGGAACTGCTTCTCGAAGTACGCGGCGGTGGCCTGATCGGCCTCCAGCCAGGAGTGGTAGCGCAGGAACCCGTGGATCTCATCGGGGATCACGATCTCCTGATACGGTACGTGCTGCAGCTGCAGTCTGCGCACCAGGTCCACCATCTGGTGGAAGTGCACGTTCCTATCGTCATCCCCCTGAATCAACAGCACCGGGGATTTCCAGGTCGCGATCGCCGCATCCGGTGATGACTCCCAGAAGATCTTCTTCAGCTTCGTCATATCCGGCATCTGATAGCGATCGGGCGGCTTGCCGAACCAGTCGTTGGCGAACATCGACCAATCATGCACGCCGTGCATGTCGACCCCGGCCTTGAAGATGTCGGAATTGCGGGCGAGGGCGAGTGCGGTCAGGTAACCGCCATACGAGC
Source organism: Steroidobacteraceae bacterium (assembly GCA_050739115.1). Taxonomy (GTDB): domain Bacteria; phylum Pseudomonadota; class Gammaproteobacteria; order Steroidobacterales; family Steroidobacteraceae; genus 13-2-20CM-66-19. Next base: position 23,038 of record JBOIAQ010000057.1, read on the forward strand.
CGCCCCAGATGCCGATGCGCCTGGCATCGACCTGCGGGTCGTGTTGCAGCCACTTGGCACCGGCCACGACGTCCTGGTACTCGGCGGCGCCGGTCGGTCCCCAGTGCTCGGGATAATGAAAGTCGTGGCCGTAGCCGATCCCTAAGCGGTAATTGACCGACAGCACGATGAACCCATGGTTGGCCAGATATTGGTTCACGGCGTAGGAGTTGCTGTAGTAGTCCATGTTGTGCCACGTGAGCAGCATCTGCCGCGGCGGTCCGCCATGAACGAAGATGATCCCCGGCTTGTGCGCGGGGCCGCCCGGGGCCACGAAGAGCTGCCCCTGGATCCGCCATCCGTCCGCCGCCCGGAAGTTGACGAGTTTCGGCACGACGAGCTCGCTCGTCGGAAAATCGGCCGGCGGTGCATCGCCGCCGGCGCTTCGCCAGTGGGAGCCGCTCAAGCTTCCCCACAGGACTTCGGGGGGCCGGCGCGGCCCGGCATCGATGAATGCCAGCGTCTCTCCATCACGGCCCGTCACCACCGGATTCCAGGCACTGTGACGCCCTTGCGTGATCGCAATGGGCGCGCCGCCATCGACGGATACCCGATAAAGATGGCGCCGGTCGTCATCGCCGGATGTCGAGCCGGTGTTGGCGCTGTAGACGAGGTAGCGTCCGTCCGGTGTCGGGGCGACATCCTCCACCATGAACTGACCCGGAGTCAGGAGTCTCGCCGCACCGCCGCTCGCGCGCACGGTGTAAAGATGCGGCCAGTTGTCCTGCTCCGATATGAAAGTCAGGCGGTCGCCCGCGACCCAGCGAAGAGCCGACCCGTCATCCGGATACGAGCCGCGCAGCGTGTCGGGGCTTTGCCAGATGCGGCCGCCGACATTGGTGCGCACGTCCGCGACCCAGATGGACCACGGAATCGGATGCCACTCGAGCACCGACTGCGGAGGGCCGCCGACGCCAGGAATGCGCGCGAAGGCGATGCGCGTGCCATCGGCAGACCAGCGGAACTCCACGTCTCTCGAGGTCGAGGGCAGCAGGTACTCGATCGGCGTCTGTGAGTCCCGATAGACGCCAATGAAGCTGTGATCGCCGCGGTCCGAGACGAAGGCGAGCGCCTTGCCGTCCGGTGACCAGCGCAGATCCGAGTCCTTGCCGAGATCGAAGAACAGGCGCTGCGCTTTCTTGCTGCCATCGATCGGGGCCAGCCAGACGCTGCCGTCCGTTTTGACGAAGGCGACACTGTGACTGTCGGGGGATGCCATGGGTGTATCACCCTGACCGAGCGCCCGTGGTGCGCCGCCGGCCAGCGCGACCGACCACACCTGCATCTTCGGCTGCGTGGGACTCGCGTTAGGGTCGGGTTCAACGGGCTCGGGCCAGTTGGCATCGTGATCGCCGCCACGCACGTAGATGAGATATTTGCCGTCATGCGAGAAGTGGAGATTCGTGATCTCCTGTCCGACATCGCCGCTGTAGTCCGTCACCCGGCGAGCACGGTAGTCGGGGGCCTCGGCCGCCCAGATGTTGCGGATTCCGCGCGCATCGGAGGTCCATGCGAAAGCGCTGCCGGAGCGCCAGGCGACGAGGTCCGAGGGGTAAGGATAGCCGAGCACCTGGACCATGGTGAAATGCGCAGGCTCGCGCGCCGCGCAGACGTCGCTCCCGGACAGTGCGACAACGGCGACGAGAAGCGAACCCAGAAGCGTCGATGCGCGATGCGACAAGGCAGCCTCCTTCCCCTCACGATGGGGTGGTGTGGGCAAGGTTAGCAGAATCCCCGGGCGCGGCCGCCTCGGGTCGGCGCGCGCCAGGGCCCGTCAGTCGCAGGCCATGAAGCGCGCGGGCTCATATGGCCTGACCCCTGTCAAGCCCCCATAGGACTGTCTCACGGATTTTTCGTGCTCCAAATGCTGAACCTTCGAGAATCAACAGCGCAAGGGTCACGCGACGCGAGAGCAGAAGTTGG
>JBOIAQ010000058.1:0-24206 GCA_050739115.1 Steroidobacteraceae bacterium
TCCCAACTCTTGAGCTGGGCTCGTTCAGACGGCGACAACTTGATCGACAAACCGGCATTTGGCATGGGCGCATGGTAGCAATTCCCGGGAATATCTGCATGCCTATTTGTGCGACACTACACTAGCGTTTCAAAAACTCGGGAAAGATGCCGTAACGCTCGGGCGGAATAGACTACTGCCGCCATGGCTTGGGGGGCGCCGGTTTCTCACTCTTTGCGAGGCGCTCGATCCAGGTATGAACGTCCTCGGACCGATACACCTCGTCCGTTTCATCGATCTCGACCCCGGCCGCCAAAGCTTCCTTGACGAAGGCCTCCATCCGCTCCTCCCGTTCAGCGTGACGCTCGATGGCCTCCAATATGAGGCTATGCGATGAGCGTCCGGATCTCTTGGCCAGCGCAGCTACTCGTGCCTTGAGCTTCGGGGGCAGCTTAATGGTGGTGGTTTCGGCCATCGGAAACGCCTCCAATTGACGGTGACACTATGGTAGCACCGCAGTTTTGGTGGCGCTAACCGAATCGCGCGCCAGCTCGTGCGAGCGGCCAGTGCCCGGCCCCGGTTCTGCCGGACATCGGTGACGGTTCCCACGGTCGGAAGCTCGATCCGGTCACTGCTTGGGGCGCCATGCACACTCCCGACCCTCACCGGACGGACAGGCCATCCTGAAGCGGTCGCTCACAACTGTGAAACCGGACGGTGGTCGGGAGCAGATCAAGCCAGACACGCTGGCATTCATCCGGAACGGCGCGTTGGGCTTCAGGATCTGGATCCAAATCCGCTTTGGCCGAATCTCGATGCCTGTTGCCTCCGAGTGACTCGTCGCACCCCGTAGACTCCCTAATGAGCCATATGGTCGAATGACCGCAAAAGCGGAGCGCCGCATCCGGGCTGCGCGCGGCCGCAGTTGGCCGACTGTGTGAATTGCCGACTTCGAGGCGGCTGACGCCACCCCGCGGCTTGCAGGGACATCAGCAGCGCGGCGAATACCAGCGGTACTCGCCAGTGAAGCAAACGCGCTCGCGTGCGGGGATTCTTCTCAGCGCTCTCCCAACCGCCTGCCGAGCGACGAGCCTCGAGCAGGACCCCGCGCACGTCGGGATGAATCGGAAAATCGACGCTTGTTGCCTCGATGTCGCGAGCTTGTGTGTCGGTTTTCCGAATCGGAGTGATAAAGCCCGGGGCCAGCGGCCGATCACCCGCGTTGATATGAGCCAAGCCGACTCAGGTCTCCTGCGCCGTGGCTGGAGCAAGCGGGCTACGCGCTCACCTGGACGATGCTGCTCACAATGCCCTTCATGGCGGCCATACAGAGCATCAGCGCCTGGGTCAAGGCGGCTGACTGAAGCCGGCCGACCCGGGCCCGTCCGCTCTCACCGCGACCCGCCAACTTGTGCGACGAGTCGCGCCAGCTGCGCGCTGTTCCTTGCGCCCAGTTTCTCGCGGATGGCCGACTGATGGTTGGCCACGGTCTTCTCCGACAGTGCGAGCTTCTCGCTGATGCTCCTGACCGTTTCCCCTTGTACGAGGAGCCGCAGCACTTCGAACTCGCGCGGGCTCAGGGCTTCGATTTCCGATCTGCCGGGCCGGGCTGCCGACCGCGCCATGTTGGTCGCAACGTCGGGGCTGACGTAGCGCTCACCCCGCGAGACCGCGTAGATCGCTTGCACCAGGACCTCCGGAGCGCTGGCCTTGCTGAGATAGCCCAGCGCCCCAGCTTCCAGCGCGCGAGTGGCGTAGATCGCGTCATCGTACATGCTGAACATCAATATGCGAAGGCGCGGCTGGTCCTTGAACATGTGGCGCGTCGCTTCGATTCCGCTGGTGCCCGGAAGAGCGATGTCCATGACCACCACGTCCGGTCCGAGCGCGTTCGCTCGCTCGCAGGCCTGCTCGCCGTTGCCCGCCTCTCCGACGACGCGAATGCTCGGCTCCTCCTCGAGGAGCCGCCGATAACCCTCGCGCACGACGGCATGATCATCGACGAGCAGAACCTTGATCGGGCTCGTCACGACACGCGTCCCGTATCGGGCGGCACCGGGATTCGTGCCGAGAGCGTAAAGCCCTGGCCCGGAGAGCTCGTGAGCGCCAGTTTGCCCTGCAGCGCCAACACCCGCTCGCGCATACCGATCAGTCCGAGTCCCCCGGTCGGGTGCCCCGGAGCCGTACCAACCCCGTCGTCCACGACGGTCGCCTCGATCCGGTCGTCGTCCGTTCCAACGCCTCCCGCACGATCGAGGCGGATGGTGACGCCGCGCGCGGCAGCATGTTTGGCGATGTTCGTCAGCGCCTCCTGGACGAGGCGGTACAGGGTAACCGTGATGCTCTCCGGCAGCGTCGTGAAATCCCCGGTGATCGCTAATCGCAACGACACACCGGGCAGGCGCGGGCGCCAGGTCTCGACGCAATGCTCCAACGCGGCCGCAAGACCCAGTTCATCGAGGCCCGTCGGCCGCAGCTCACGCATGAGCGTCGCAAGCGCGCCGTGGATGTGGTTGCAATTCTCGACGATGGTGCTTGCGCGATAGAGCGTCGCCGCCGGAAGCGCGCGGTGATCGTCCCTGATCCCGACGGCATCGAGCTTGATGACGTTCAGATACTGCCCGAGCTCATCGTGCAGCTCGCGCGCGAGCGCCTTGCGCTCGCTCTCCTGGAGTTCGACGTACTGCTGCGCGAGCCGACGGTTGTCCGCGAGCGCCGCGGCAAGTAGCGCCTCGGCCGATTTGCGGCGCGCGATCTCCTGCCGCGCTTCGCCGTAGCGACGAGTGGCGAGCCACGTGAGGCCCAGGCCCAGCACGAGCAGCACCGATGGCAGCTCATCCAACTGCCATCGCTCATAGGGCGCCGTCAGTCGACGCAACATCTCCGTCACGTTGAAGTATCCGCACACCAACCAGGTCGCAAGGGTCACCATCGCGACCAGGACCGCATCGCGCACGTGCGGCCTGCGGACCGGGTCGGCCGTGGGCGAAGCTCTTGGACGAAGCGGCGATCCGACTTCGCCGCCCGCGCTCGAAAGGGCCGTCGAGCCGAGCACGGGGTGGAATCGAGCTCCCATCGCGGAATGCTCCTTTTGGTCTTATCGGTGAGTCTACCGCAGCCCCAGGGCTCGAGGAGGTGAGACCGGCCGGAGCCGAAATGGGCAGATAGTGCCGGACAAGCAAGCCCTGCACAGTAAGATCCTCGAGAGCTGAGCGCCGTGCTGAGCTCTGCGCAGTTACAGTCACGCGCTCTCTATCTCGCGATGCAACCACGCGCGTGCCGTGGCCCAGTCGCGCTTGACGGTCGCCTCCGAAACGCCGAGGACCTCAGATGTCTCCCGGATGGAGAGCCCGCCGAAGTATCGCAGCTCCACCGCCCGCGCTTGTTGCGGATCGAGCGCCGCGAGGCGCCTCAAGGCCTCATCCACAGCGAGCACATCGATTTCCCCCGGATCGGTAGCGCCGACCTCCTCCCCCAGCGTAATGCGGCAGCCGCCGTCGCGCTTCTTGGCCAGCCGGGCACGGGCATGGTCGACGAGGATCTGCCGCATCAGATGTGAGGTCAGGGCGACGAAGTGGCAGCGGTCGTGGACCTCCGGAGCTCCCTGACCCATCAACCGCAGATAGGCCTCATGAACGAGAGCGGTCGTCTGCAAGGTGTGGTCCGCGCGCTCCCCGCGCAGGTGGCGGCGCGCCACGCGACGCAGCTCCTCGTAGACGAGGGGCAGGAGACGGTGCAGCGCGTCATCGTCTCCCGAGCGCCAGAGGCGAAAGAGCTCGGCAGGAGTGGAGATTAAGGATGAGGACATCTGTGCAAGTCTTTGATCGAGCGCCTGCATGGTATGGACATTCCCACTCCGCGCCCGAGCATCCGGTCTCAATTCCGCCGGCCGGGCGAGTCCTGCGTGAGCCGGTTCCGCTACGGATTGCGCTTTAGCAGTGTATCCGGTGCGCCTGAGAGGTTCTGGGCGCTCGAGAGGGGATATGGAGCTGAAGGTCATCACCAATCCGATTGCTGGGAGCGGGCCGGCCAAGCGGCTGCTGTCCAACCTGTTTTACGGCTGCGGCTACACCTTCTACCGCCTCGAGAATCAGCTGCGCGCCGACGACCAGCTGATTCGCGGAAAGCTGAGTCAGCTCCTGCAGGACTCCCGGGCGCACTTGAGCTCGCTCGAGGCGGCATTGCGGCGTGAGCACCGGGCGCTGCGGCGTCGAGGTTACGCCTTTCCGAATGCAACCGTCGCCACGACACACGCTCTACTGTGCGCGCAACGTGATCTCGAGGCGATGGAAGCGCTGATCGATGCGACCACCGCGCCGGAAATGCACCGCCCCGCTCGGCCTCATCGGGAAGAGCGCAGCATGCTCTGCCTCGTGGCGTTGGATGGCGAGGTGTTGCTCGCCCTGGTGACGCTGCGTGATGCGATCGCGAAATTGGAGAACGGCGCCGCGGCCGCGGACAGGATCGGGAGCTTGCTGCGGGCCAGCGACTTCGGTGCGCTCTGGAGTCGCCGCGAGGCTGCGCTTTTGAGTGGCTCGGCTTGAAGTCCGCAGGCGCAGCGCCTTACGCAGCCGAGTGAGCGTCAAGCGCGCTGGATGTGTGGGCGCGAGACCTGCATCCACTGTGGCGCCGGCCTCCGAAATCAGAGCCCGCGCTTGCGCGAGCCGTCCGAGGGAAGCAAGGCTCGCGGCCAACTCGATTTGGGTCGCGGCGATGGTGGGTCCATTCGGCGCATATCGGCTGTTGGCATAGCCGGCGATGGCGAGCCGATAAAGGGGCACGGCTTCCGCGAAGCGCTTCTCGCGCGCGAGTAGCAACGCCTTGCCTTCGTAAGCCATGCTGAGCGCCGCACTGTGGGGGAACGAGTGTGACTCGAGGTACGCAATCGCTCGATCGTACGCTTGCTCGGCACGACCGTCTGCGTGTGTCTCTCGGTAAGTGTCGCCCAGCCAAAGCAACCGCAGACCCTCAAAGCCGCTGGTCAGCGCCGAGCGCGGGTCGCCCGGCATGGGAGAGGAGAGCAACTGGAGCGCGCGCTGAGTCTCCCCGACGAACGCCAGAGGATGGGCCAGCCTGATCGAGTAGACGGCGGTGGATTGCGGCGTCCCACCGGCGGTTTGCTGGTAGGTTCGAAACCCTTTCCGAGCTGCGGATGCCGCGCCGCGGTAATCTCCGTACATCCAGAGGACCTGGCTCAAAGCAAACAACGAGCCGATGTACCTCTCCCGGTGCAGGCTCTCCTGCGCGCGGTAGTCATCGATGGAGCGCCGGAACCAGAGGATCGATTCGCGCAGCCGGTTGCGGCGAAAGAGAACGTCCCCGATGCTCAACTCCGTATCGATGTACTTATCGCTGCCGCGTCCAAAGATGCGCTCGTACCCGCCGAGGACCTGCTCCCAGGCCTGCCTCGCCTCGTGGAAGCGGCCAGCTTCTTGGGCCACCTCGGCGTAGTCGTTGAGTGCATCAAAGTAGCGCACGTCCGCGGTGTTGAAATGCGCTCTGACGAGGTCCACTCGGGCCCGCGCCAGGGCGAGCGCATCGTTCCACCGCATGGCCTGGGCGTTGGCTATCGCCAGGGTGCCGAGGGTACCTATGGAAGCCACCGTGTCCTTGCCGTCCGGGCCGCGCCCGAGCGCGCGCGCCCGCTGCAGCGCCGCGATGGCGCGAAGCGGATCGGTCTCGAGGTACGCCTCGCCGATGGCGTCCCAGACGGCGGCTACCGCCGCACGATCCAGCGGCTGCTGCGTTTCGAAGGTCGGAAGGGCGTGCTGAAGCAGCACGAGAGCTTCGCGCGTGCGCCCCGCGTCATCGTAGGCTTGCGCGAGACGGAACTCAGTCTGAGCGCGCAGCAGCGTATCGCCAGTGGAGCCCACAGCCTTCTCGATGCGCAGCGCCGCCTCCAGATCCTGTTCGCAGGGCTCGAACTGCCCGATCTCGCAGTGAAGTGCTCCCACGGCGGAGAGCATGCGGGCGCGCACCTCCGGCTGACTCGAGAGATGGGGGTCGAGCTCGCTCTGCGCGCGCGCCGCAAGCGTACGTACGTCGAGGGGCTTGCCGCCGGTTTTCTCGGGATCCGCCTCCTCGAACAATGACACGAGGTAATCGCTCACTCTCTGAGATGCACGCGCCTCATCCTCGGCTCGCGCGAGCGCTGCGCGCGCGACGACCGTCTCCCGCGCGGTCATGGCGATGCCCACGAGGAGCGCCAGGCCCGTCAGCGCCGTCGCGGTCACGCCGACCTTGTGCCGTCTCACGAACATCGAGGCGCGATACCGCAACGTCGGGCTGCGGGCCGCAACCGGCCGGTGTCCGAGGTAGCGCCGCAGGTCCTCCGCGAGCCGATCCACGGTTGCATAGCGCCGCTCGGGCTCCTGGCGCAACGCCATCAGCGCGATGTTGTCGAGATCGCCGCGCAGGTGGCGGCTCAACCTCTCCGGCGGATCTTGGGGGGCGGCGCTCGCCACACCCCGTCCGCGCACTGCGAGGCTCGGCCGGGTCGGCGCCGCTCCGAGGACCACTCTCGGCCCCTCCTGCGGCGCGCAATCGCGGCCGCCGTGGGGTTTGAGCCCGGTCAGCAGCTCGTAGAGGATGACGCCGAGCGAGTAGACGTCGCTCGCCGCCGTGACCGGCTCGCCCTTGAGTTGCTCCGGGCTCGCGTAATCCGGTGTCAGAAGCCGAATCGCATTGACGGTCAGCTCTCCGCGCACCGGGATCGAGCCCGGCTCGAGGATCTTCGCGATGCCGAAATCGAGCAGCTTCGGCATACCCTCGGCCGTCACCAGGATGTTGCTCGGCTTTAAGTCCCGGTGGATCACCGCGCGTTGATGAGCGTACTGCACCGCGGAGCACACGAGCAGAAACAGATGCAGGCGCGTCTCGAGGTCGAGTCGATGCCGGTCGCAGTAGTCGGTGATCGGCTGACCCGCGATCAATTCCATCACCAGATACGGTATCCCTTCCTCGGTAGTGCCGCCGTCGAGCAGGCGCGCAATGTTGGGATGCTGGAAGGCGGCGAGGATCTGCCGTTCGGTCCGCAGCCGCGGTGCGATGAATCGCGCGTCCGCTCCCGCCCGCACCAGCTTGACCGCTACCTCGTGCTCGTACTCCTCGTCGACTCGTACCGCGCGGTAGACCTCTCCCATGCCGCCCGCACCGATCTCCTCGAGCAACCGGTAGGGGCCGAGCCGGCGGCCCACATGAAGGTTCCGGGATGGCGCTTCGAGAACCGCCGCGGCGGGACTCTCGAGGAAGCCTGTGCCAGCTTCTTCATCCGCGCGGAGGAGCGATTCGAGCTCGGCGCAAAGCGCCGGATCGGTTGCGCCGAGACGTTGGACGTAGGCGGCGCGCGCCGGCTCGCCGAGCGCTAGGGCTTCGGCGAGCGCTGCTTTTACCTGCTGCCAGCGCTCAGGGTCCATAGGGCGGTGGAATGGCCCGTGGGTACACTCGATGGGGAATCTAGGTCTTCTTTATCACTCGGCGCTGGCGCGCGGCCGCAACCCAGCCGAGCTATCTTCTCAGGAATCGGCCCGTGGGCAAAATGGGCAGCAGCGGATGCCTGACTGCGGGTCTGGCGTCCGACGCGACGCGTGCATCTGCCCTGTGCATCGATCGTGCTCAGTCGGCCAGGCGCCGCGCGATGCGCTCCAGACCGGTGCTAGTGCGACGCGCTTCCTCGACCATCTTCCTGCGGATCACCCAAGGGCCGATGACGGGCGGCACCCAGAATGCCGGCACCAGCTCGACCCGAGCGTTCATGCAGGTGATCGAGCGGTCGGTGGGGCAGGGCCCGACCGTCCAGCGACCGCGGCCGCCTTTGAAGCTACCGCCCCGCGCCAGGAGCGTCGCCTCGAGCACGCCGCCCTGAGCGTTGGTTGTTGCGGTCATGACCTCCTCCTGGCGCATCGTCTTGCAGAAGATGAGCACGCAGGTGTGAATCGTGGTGAAGAGCCGCACCCGACCAGTCATGGCGGTCGGCTCCACGCGCACGGCGCGCAGATCGGGGTTGTAGCGCAGCATGGCCGAGTAGTCCTGAAGCGCCCGGAACACCGCCGCCGGCGGCGCGGCGATCGTGATCCGCATGCCGATCAGGAAGCGCTCGCCAGCGCGCGTCACGTGCACGCCGAGCACCTGCGCCGCGTGCGCTGGTACCACGAGCGATGAAGCCGCCACGAGCGGCCACACCAGCCATTTCCCGCATCTGCGCACCCGCATGCACGGCTCGTACCGGGCCTCGAGCGAAATGTCAATGCGCCGAGTGGGCGTGCATTGCCAGCGACTTGAAATCAGGACAGAATTCGCGTCCTCCAGTGGCTAGGTGGCAGAGTGGTCATGCAGCGGCCTGCAAAGCCGTCTACGCCGGTTCGATTCCGACCCTAGCCTAAAACAGAGCATCCGAAGCCGGCTTAGACCGGCGCGAATCTCCCCGAAAACCCTGCGAATCCCGGCCACTGGCGCCGCATATCGTCCGATACCATCCGTTGACAGCTTGGCACCCCTGGGGGTAGTTTCAAGGGTAGTTCCACCCCGTGGGGGTAGCGCCCATGCCTCTGACCGATGCCGCAATCCGCAAGGCCCTGAAACTACCGGACCGCCAGAAGCTCACCGACGGCGACGGGATGTATCTGCTGATCGACCCGCCACGCACCCCCGGCTGGCGCTTGAAGTACCGGATCGCGGGCCGCGAGAAGCTCCTGAGCTTGGGCGTCTATCCCCGCGTGGCGCTCCAACGCGCGCGTCAGAAACGCGAGGATGCGCGCCGGCTGATCGGCGACGGCATCGACCCGAGCGCTGAGCGCAAAGCCGAGCGCGCCGCAAACTCTGACACGTTCCGCGTGATCGCCGAGGACTGGCTCGCCCGGCAGGCCAAGGCGCTGGCGCCCGAGACGGTCTCTATCCTGCAGGGGCGGCTTACCTCGACGTTGCTCCCCGCGTTCGGCAGCCGGCCGCTCTCAGATATCAAGGCAGCCGATTTGCTGGCCGTGCTGCGCCGGCTCGAGGACAAGGGGATACATGAGACGGCGCACCGCGTGCGGGCGCTATACGGGCGCGTGGCGCGGTTTGCGATTGCGACCGGCCGAGCCGAGCGCGACGTGAGCGGCGACCTGCGAGGCGCGCTGACGCCCGTTGTCGCCGAGCATTTCCCGGCGATCACTGAGCCGCGCCGAATCGGCGAGTTACTCCGCGCGATCGACAGCTACAACGGGCAACCGTCGGTGGAATACGCACTCAAGCTCGCCCCGTATGTATTCGTCCGCCCCGGCGAGCTCCGCGGCGCCGCGTGGCGCGAGTTCGCACTGGAGGGTAAAGAGCCGGAATGGAGGCTTCCGGGCGAGCGGATGAAGATGGGCCGCGAGCACATCGTGCCGCTCGCCTCGCAAGTCGTGAAGCTCTTGCGTCGGCTCTACGCGCTCACCGGCGACGGTGCGTTGCTCTTTCCAGGGCTGCGCACCGGCGCGCGCCCGATCAGCAACACCACGCTAAACGCGGCGCTGCGGCGCCTCGACTTCGGGCAGGACGAGATGACCGCGCACGGATTCCGCAGCATGGCGAGCACTCGCTTAAACGAGATGAACTTCGCGCCCGATATCATCGAGCTGCAGCTCGCGCACGCGGAAAAGAGCGAGGCGCGCGCCGCCTACAACCGCGCGCTGCGCCTCCCTGAGCGGCGCAAGATGATGCAGAGATGGGCGGACTACCTGGACGGGCTCAAGGGCGCCGGCAATCTCTGACGCTGGCGCGGTATGCGCTGAACCATCCTTGCAGCGCGGCGCTCGCTGAGTCTGTGCTCCCGCGCGACCTTGCGCACATAGCGCGCGTGGCGCTCCTCTGATGCCGCCTCGGGTGACTGTCTGGCCCGGTGCCGGCGCGTCTGCTCGAGGAGTTGGCAACGCGCGGAGCAATAATCCTGATCGGGCCGGCGCCGAATGAATAGCGGATGCTCGCACGCCGTGTGCCCGCACCGGCCGAGCCGCCAGCCCTCGGCGCATAGCAGATCAGCCGCGACCGCGAGCGCCATTGTCGGCAGCGGCCCGTCGTAGGCTGACAGCGGACTGACGCGCCGCGCCGCGCGTTTCCCCGGCGCTGTCACCGATGGCACGAGCCGGCGGGTGAGGGCGGCAGCCGGTGGCATCTCCCAAGCCCGGCCCGCAGCGAGCGCCTCGAGCGCGCCCCGCAGCGCCGAGGAGAGACCCGCGACTTCCCTCACCGTGAGCGCCGTCGCGGCGCTGCGCCGCAGGCTTCCGGTGCCCGCCAGCGTGAAGGCGTAGACCTGCATGGCGGTCCTGCGCTGGCGCGGCGCGTTTGGCTCCACGCTCCCCGTGGCGAATCGGACCAGCCACCGCAGCCGGTCCGCTGGCGTCCGACCGACCAGGCGCCGCGCGGCTTCCACCTCGCTGGTCCCGCGGTCCTGCCGGTGCATGAACCGCTCAATTTGTCGCAAGCCTTTTTCGTTCATTCTCCAAGCATAGCACATGCGCCAATAATCTGCGGCCAGGACATTGCATCGCGCACACATATGCCTAACATCGCACGTCATCCGATAGTGAGGATGACACCACATGACATCGCCCACCCCGTTCGTGCGCATGCTGAGGCTCCGGCAAGTCGAGGAGCTTAGCGGCCTGTCGCGAGATTCCATTTATCGACTTGGCAAGGCCGGGAAATTCCCGCGCCCGGTGAAGGTGTCCGAGCGCGCCTCGCGGTGGTCCGAGGCTGAGGTGGTCGCATGGCGTGAGCAGTGCATCGCTGCAGCGCGCGCGGTTGTGAGAACCGAGAAGCCGGCCGCCCAGGATGCCGCGGCGTGAGTTTCCCAACTCCACATACGGCGAAGGCCGCGCCCGGCAAGGCACGGCCCTCAAGTCGACATCAACGCGAGAATCAACGGCATGAGCATGCTACTACCGGCGCACGTTCGCGCGCAACTTGAGTCCCAATTCGGAAGCCTGAACGCCTGCGGCCGCTGCGGCGACAGATTCCACAAAGGCGATCCGTTTTTCCGGGCGATCGTGCGCGGGCATCTCGGCTATGCGGGCGTGCTGCTCTGCTCAAAATGCCGCAATGCCGTAACCGGGGACGAGGGCACTGGGGATCAGTTCGCTCGTGACCTGCAGGCGCAAATCGACTTGGCGATGATGCCGGCGGAAGGTGTCGCGTGATCGATGCTCTCATCGCCGGCCACGTGCACGGCAAGCCGCAGGCCCGCACGAGTAAGAACGGCAACCGTTTTGCGACCACGAACGTGCGCGCCTCACTACGCGAGGGCAACACCGTTTTCGTCAACGTGATCGCCTTCGACTCCGCTGCTGTCAACGCGCTGCTGGCGCTCGAGGCCGGCGACGCCGTGACGCTCGCGGGTGAACTCACCCCTAAGGTCTACACCCCAGCGTCCGGCGAGCCGCGGCCGTCGCTCGACCTGCTCGCGCATGCCGTCCTGACTGAGTACCACGTCGCCAGGAAGCGCAAGGCGGTGCAAGCGCGCGATGGTGGCGAAGGGGAAGCGGCATGAGCGCCTCCCCCGACACTGAGCCGCTGCTCGTCACGTACACGCTTTTCCCTGACCTTGATCCAAAAACCAAGACCGAGCGGGCGGACGTCGAATGGTCCGAGCTGATCGGGCGCGTCAAGGATTCGCCAACATACACCGACAAATCAGCCTGCCCGCTTATCTCAATGTGTGAGTACGGCGAGCTGCTAAGCCCGATCGGCGGCATCCTGCGACATGCGGACAACGTCAAACGTGTCTATGGGTGCGAGTTTGATTACGACGACAAGGAGGTGTCCCCGCAGCGCGCCGCGCAGTTGCTACAGGCAGCAGGCATCCTCGCGTTGATTCACACGACAGGCACGCACCGGCCCGGGGCACCGAAGTGGCACGCATTGCTGCCGTTCTCTGAGCCGTGCATCCCAGAGAAACGCGCCGAATATCTTGCGCGCGCCAATCGCGTGCTCGGTGGCATCGCGACCAGCGAAAGTTTCAGGTTGAGTCAGAGCTTCTATCTCGGACGGGTGCGGGGGATCGAGTACGTGGTGCTCGAAACGCACGGCCGGTGCATCGACCTGGCCGCCGATATTGAGCCGCTCTATCACAAATCGAGTACCGCCAACGGCGAGGGCGAGCGCGACGAGACGACCGACGAGGAGTTACGCGCCTGCTTCACCCGCGGCGAGGGCCGCTATCGGGCAATGTTGAGCTTATCGTCACGTTGGGCGGCCCGCGGCATGATCGTGGAGGACATAGAAGCGAACCTACACGCGCTCCTCGATACCTGCCCCAACGGCACGCGCAACGCGGACGGTATCGACCTTCGCACGTTTGCGCACGAGCATGCCGAGACCGCCGTGCGCAAGTGGGGTGAGAGCCGCAAACCGCCGCCTCCTCCGCCTCCGCCCGGAGCATGGCAACCGCCCGCGGTCACGACCTATGGTGCTGCCTTCAATGCAGCGGCAATCCCGCTGCGCCAGTGGGTCATTGGCTGGCGCCGCTCACGTGGAGAGTTGACCGTCGACGCTGGACCGCCGGGCGTGAACAAGTCCATGCTGATGCTCACCGACGCCGTGGCGATCGTCACGGGGCGGCAGATTCTCGCCGACCGTGTGCATCAGACAGGGGGCGTGCTGTTTCTGGTCGGGGAGGATGCGCGGCGCGACTTCGAGTCCCGGCTCGCCGGCATCCTCGCGCACTACCGCATCCCGGCCGCCGAGCTCGCCGAGAGGCTCCACGTCGTCTATCTCGCCGAGGTGGACTCGGTGGCCTACACGCTCGCCGAGATGATCGCGGACATGGCGGTGCTCAATACCCGCATGCTCACCTGGTTGCGCGAGTATCCGGACGTGCTCGCGGTCTTCGTCGACCCGCTCGCCGCATGGCACCGGCTGATTGAGAACAGCAACGAGGCGTTGCAATTGCTCTGCGCCTCGATGCGTGCCCTGGCCGTGCAAGGCAACCGCCACGTCGGCATCGATCACCATATCGTCAAGGCCAGCATGTTCGATCCCGAGGCGCACGTCGGGAATCTCGCGGCCATCCGCGGCGCCGGAGCAATCGGGGCAGCTATCCGCTGGGCCTTTACCCTGGCGCGCCTGACGCCCGAGACGGCGCTGGCGTATGGCGTCCCGGAGGAGGAGCGCAAACGCTACCGCAGGCTCGACTCGCTCAAAGCCTCCTACGGCCCCGACGACGAGCAGACGCGGCTCCTGCGGGTAGAGTCGGTGCCAATCGCCAATGGCGAGACCACAGGCGTGCTCGTTGAGGTCGACATGGAGCGCACCCGGGCCGATGCCCAGGAGCGCAAAGCGACCGAGACCGAAGAGCGCACCGCGAAGCTCGCCGAGGCCCTGACGACCATGCTGCGCGAGAAGCGCCCGCGCACCCTGCGCGATGCCGCAACGTGGCTTTTCGTCCACCACCCGGAGTTGTTCCCGGGGAAGAAGCACGGCGAGACGCAGTCCGAGTTCACCATCCGCCAGAGGCTCTCCGCAATAATCGGGATCGGGATGCAGACCACGCGCAGCGGGCACCACGATCGCATTGTGATGCGTGAACCGACCGCACGCGGCAAGGGCGCGGAGATCGACTTCGAGCAGAAGGATCTGCCTACATGACTGGTGGTGCGGAACTGGTGCAGGAGTGGTGCGCGCACCAGTGGTGCGCACCAGAAGGCGAGTGGGGGTGTGGTGGTGCGTGTCCTATTTATAGGACGCACCACCACTCTCACCACGGTACCGAACCGGAGCACGCGACACGAAAACCCCGCGTCTTGCCTTTGGTCACGAATCTGCCAGCCGCCGCCCACTGGTGCGCCGCTGAAACACTGCGGCTCTCGGCGAAAAGGGCCCTCGCGGTGTCGTGAAACCGCCAGGTCGCTAGACGCTTTTCCGTTATGCCGTTGTTATGCTTAGGCTTATGACCATCGATGACCTGAAGGACTTCCGGGCGCGGCACGGCATGACGCAGAAACACCTCGCAGCGGCGCTGGGAGTGAGCACGGCCGCCATCCGAAATTGGGAGGCCGGCCGGCGCCGCATTCCGCAGTTACTTGGCCGTGCCATGCACGACATTGCCGCGCCGAAGCGTAATCGCGTCCGGCTCGGGGACTTCAGCCGGCTCGATCCAAATCTGCGCCGCTGCCTCGAGGCCTCCCAAGCCGCACATGACACGTGGCACGACGACATGCCTCGCCGCGCTGCAGAGGCTGAGGCGCGTCGTGCCGAGGAGGCCAAGATCAGGGCGGCCGCGGCCGAGTTCGCTCCGCCCAAGCCCGTGCGGAGCTCGACGGACCCCTATTACCGGCCGCTGTCTGAATTGGAGCTTGCGCGCGTGGCCGAATTGCTCGAGCTCCGACCGAAGGCACGGCATAACGCGCGGCCATTGCCGCGGCTCGGTTGTGCGCTGTGCTCACAGAGCGCGCCGCTCGAGAGGCTTGGACTCACGCTATGGGTCGCCGAGGGCTGGGTTACTGCGGCTGTGCATTGCCCGCATGGCCCGACTGACGTGGCGTTGGGCCTTGAGCGACCGGAGAGCCTGCCGACCGTGATCGCCTAGAGCGCCTCGGCGCTTGCGGTGATCTCTTTCCCGGCGAGCCATGTCGAGATCGCGACACCGCAGCGCTCGACGATGACGAGGCGGGAGTCGCAGCTCGCATTTCTGGCGATGCGCTCGGCCTTGGCGAAGTAGGGGACGGAGGCGAGGCGCCTACGTCGGCTACCGGAGCGCCATGGGAGCTCGGCGACGGTGTAGGGAAGGATTTTGGATCGTGCCATGGTGTTCTCCTCGGCGGTTATTTGTGACGAGCTGGCGCTGCAGTGCTCGCCGAGCGCTCGATCATCGCCACGGCATTGCGCACGGCCGTTGCGGTCCAAGACTTTCCCTTCGGTGTCGTGATGCTCTGCTCATTCAGGCATGCGGCGATCTGCCGGAGCGACGTGCAGCCCTGCCCGCGGGCGGCCTCTATCGCTGGCTTTACCAGCTCTGCGCGCTCGCGGGCCTGCGCTGTGATTACGGCGCGCCCCTTGAGTGATGCACGCTTCGCGTAAGCCGATAGATCGCGCGGGTTGCCCATCGGTAGGCCCCGGGCCTTACGGGCGGCTAATGCGGCCTTCGTGCGCTGCGAGATCAGTTCCCGCTCTTGCTGTGCGAGTAGCGCCATCACGCCGAGCGTCAGTGTGTTCGCTTCCGGGATGTCGAGCGCCTGAAACTTCACGTCGCTGTCGCGCAGATTCATCAGAAACGCAGCATTGCGCGAGAGGCGGTCCAATTTGGCGACCAGTAGCGTGGCGCGCGTCTGCTGGCACCGTATGAGCGCAGCAGTGAGCTTTGGGCGATCGTTCGACTTGCCGGACTCGATTTCGACGAACGACGCCAGCTCGACCCCGCTGTGCTGCTTCAGGTAGGCATCAACGGCGGCTTTCTGCGACTCAAGCCCGAGACCGCTGCGACCTTGTTTTGCCGTGGAAACACGGTAATACGAGACGAATTTCGACTTGGGCGGGACCATGTTAGATGTACCCCTCTGATACTGCGAACTCGTAAAGCCGCTGCTCTAGCGCCGCGAGTGGCTCGACGAATTGATGGTTGCCAATCGTCAGGCGGTGCCACGGGTCGAGCGGGTCGGCGCTCCTCTCGATGTAGAGAAGCCCGTCGGTGTAGACGCGCCCGGGAGTCGTGTTTTCAATGCCTTGCGCGGCGATTTCCGGGATTTCCGATAGGTCGGGAACGTCTCGGCCGGTCGCTTGGAAGTCTGGAAACGTGAGCATGTGTAGGTCTCTTGTACGGACGTGTAGGAGTCTTGTACACCATCCCGCACGTCAATGCAATACCCCGCACCGCAATGCACGTTGGCGCACGCTGCCCTGATTCACACTTCTAACAGGTAGGTTGCCCGGCACCATCCGCTACACGCATGCATGTGCCCGCGTGGCTGCGCCACCGTGCGCCAGCGCCTCGGGCTGCTGCGAGCGGTACGTGGACATGGCGGATGTCAGCGCCGCTCTCAGCGTCTCCTGGTACGTCCTGGCGGGTGTTTGCTTGTGCGCCTCGAGGCCGACACGGTGCCGAGGCCGTCGACCCCCACCCATGTTACAAATCCTAGCTTTGGCGCGGCCATAACCGCCCGCAGTGATTACGCGAGCCCCGCTTCCCTTTTCCGGGAGCATGTCGACATGGAGCCGCAAGCCCGGGCGTCCTTTCCGGGCGCGTTGGCGCCGCCGATCGGCCATTAGGGCAGCAAGCCCCCTTCGCCGTCACACACTCGCAAGCCCCCGTGGTCTTCCCGACGCCGACGATCTTGGCGGCCTGCGCGACGGCTTCGCCAGAACCTTCCGCCGTTTCTGGTGGAAGGTTTTTGACGTGGCCACGGCCACCGCTCGCGCCGATTCCGGCGGCACCGAACGCCTCGGACGTGGCGAGGGCGCACGCGCGTTCGTCTCGTTCTTCGCGTCAACCAAAATCGGGCAATCACATTGCGCTCGCCTGAGAGGCGTGTATGGTCGCTGACATGCGTGAGAGTGCACCAATGTCAACACCGGCACCGACTCTGCCCCGTACCGCCTGCTCGATCGAGGAGGCGGCGCTTTCCCTCGGTATATCGCGCCGCACGGTCTACACGCTGATTCACGGGGGGCAACTTCGCACGGTTGCCGCCGGGCGTCGTCGGCTGGTGCCGATCGAGGAGCTGCAGCGTTTCGCGCGGCTTCCGGCGGGGGCGTCATGATCGTTGAGTGCTCAGACCTGCGGACGGTGCCGGAGCATGCCGAAGGCGCGGTAGTGACTTCCCGCGGCCTGAAGTCCTCGCCGGCGCCGTCCCGCAGCCCAGTCAATTGAGTAACAGGAGTTTGCATCATGCCTTCGTTCAACGCTCCTCCCGCCACAAGCCAGTTTCACGACGTGTCGCAGTCATCGCTGGACGCCTGGCGCGCTCAGCACGCCGCGCCCACAGCAACGAATGCACAGCCGACCGGGACATCGACGCCCGGCCGCTCCTGGGCTCAGGAGCGCATCGCTGCGGATGTGAAGGCGGATGCCGACTACGCCGCGATCATCGCCCGCCGCGCGGCGGCTGATGCCGAAGCCCAGCGTGCCGCGGATGCGCGTCGTGCGCAGGTAGCCATTGACGCTCAGGCGGCAGTGATTCGCCGCGCACTGTCTGGCGAGCCGTTGCTTACTGCGCCCGCACCGACACGGGCCGACAGCTTCCGCGCACGCTTCGCCCAAGCGAGGACCCGCGAGGAATGCGAGGCCATCTTTTCTGACATGCTGCGGTGACGGCTCACACAGCGTGATTACGAGGACAAGATAACATGGCCGCAGGCAGCGAGTTTAACGTGGCCGTGCTCGTGACGTTGAGGTCGCGGATTCGGCAAGGGCTACAGGCAATCGGCCGGGATTTTGGCGCCACTGAGGCGCGTGTCGTAGCGCTGCAGCGCTCACTCGATAATTTGCAGATGCGCCATGGAACCTACGCGGCGCGTGCTCGAACCGTGCAAGCCATCGAGCGCCAGGGCGTTACCAGCATGCAGCAACGCCTGACGCTCATGCAGGCTACCAACACTGCCGAGCAGGCCGCTACCGCAGAGAGTCTGCGCATGCGGCGCATCGAGGCTGAGCAGTTGACGGGATTGCAGCGGCGCCGAGCGTTGCAGCAGATTACGACTTCGGAGGCCGCCGCCGCGCGGCGCTTCCAACTTACTCAGCAGGTTGAAATCGAAACGAAGCAGAAACTTTCCAACGCGCTCGCAATGCAGAACGTGCGCACCACGGAGACGGAAAACCGCCTATTGCTGCAGCGCCGAAAGATTCAGGAGCGCAACCTCGAGCTCTCTGCCGCTCAGGCCGAAGCGCGCGGTGCCACGGGCCTGCTCGCTGCCGGGGGGCTCGGCGGTCCGCTCGCCATGGGAGCTCTGGCCGTCGGGTACACCGGGTACCGGCTCGCGAAAGCTGGTTTACCGATCGGCCTATACCTTCAGCAGATCCAGGCGGCAGGGAGTTTGAGCCGAAAACAGATGGCGGGGATTCCCGACCTAGCGATGAGACTGTCAGGCGCGACCGGCGGCCAGGAGGGCTACAAGCAGGCCCTTCGAGCACTTTCCCCGCTCGTCGGCCTGTATGGCCTGAAGCGCGCGCAGCAGATGGCGCCGCTATTTCGGTTCGCGGGACTTGAATCGACGTATGGCGAAGGGAACGACCTCGCGACGATGACACTCGGCGCGGCGCAGGCGATGCAGACGATGCGCGCCACGACTCCCGCACGCCAGGCCGCAATGTTAAGCGCAATGACGACGATGCTCGTCCGAACCGGCGGCACCTACACCCCCGCGCAGTTCGAGCGGCAGTTAAGTACGATCACGGCGGCAACCCCGAAGATGGCGTTTACGCAGCGATTGCAGACCGCCGAAATGATGGGGATGCTGCACGCGAAGTTAGGCCCGCAGCGCGGGCTCACGAGCGCGGGCGAGGCGGGACTCTTCAGCGCGCTGCTGCAGCCGGCGGCGGGGCGAGACATCGCCCTAGTAACGATGCTCGAAAAGTACGGCCTGTCCAAGACGATTGCGGGCAGAACGCCAACCAACGTTTTGGAAGCGATTGCGCACGCTCCAAGGGGCCTGACGCTTCCGCAACGCATGATGGCGGGCGGCCATCTCGCGACCCTGCAGGCGCTGCAAAACGCGCTACGCGGCGGCGCTCTTGAGCGTTTACAGGCGGCGCTCGCGGTGTCTGTCTCGCCGCAGCGGGCGCTGGCGATGTCATTGACGACGGCGCAGCCGGTGATGACGAAGCTCGCGACTGCGCTGGATAATTTTGCGGCCATAACCGGCGCGAAGTTGGCGAAGGCGCTGACGAAACCGGCCGGCGCCGCTGCGCACGCTGTTTCCAGCACAACCAACTATCTACGCCATCACACCGCTCTACAAACGGATCTACACGTTGCGGGCGCAATGGTGAAGGATTCGCCCCTGGTGTTGCTCGCCGAGGCCATTATCGACGCGGCCAAAAAGGGCATCGCGGCGACTCCGCCGGGGGTGACGCCGAGCGGCCAGCCCATCAACATTTTTTTGGACGGCAAGAAGATCGCCGAAGTAGTCACGGGCCACCAGGTCAGCAGCCTGAAGCACTCCGCCATGGCCGGCGCCGGCGCCGGCACGCCGATCGCCAGCCCGCACGTGATTGCCCCGAGCGTGCCGCGCTGATGGGTACGCGTCAATTTGATCTGTCGTGGATGGGACCGTCCCCGTGCGATGATTGCCGGCTGCGCGCGCGATGCGCTGTGGAAATGTTGGCGTGTGACTCGTTTCGCCTCTATGTTGAATTGCGACGTTGGGAAACTGCGCCCCGTGAGCCGAACGCCGAGCGATTCCGGCTGATTTTCCAACCGCGGCATTACGACGAGCGGGAGTTGATGCGGCTGCGGGAACTCAAGCGCCTGTCACGCCTCGCGCATGGCATAAAGCCCCGCCGCCAGTCGCGCATGAGCCTGGAGGCTGCAGCAATATGTTGACCGCCGCGATTGCGATCCTCGCCACGCTGGCCGCCGTCGGTGCGCTCGCGTTGGCTTTCTTCGTCGGTGTCAGGCATGAGCGCCGGCAGTTCCCCGCGCGTTATCTCGAGGCCTCGGAGCAGGAGCGCCGAGCACTGGCCGACTTCGATCCCGTGGCCTGCGCCGCGGCCATCCTCGGCCCGATCTGCCAGAACGAAGTGAACATGCGCTGGCTCGAAATCGCAACCCCGGCTAACTCAAAGCCAGTATGACCAGGAGATGATTATGGCCCGACGAATCCAACGCGCAAATCCGATTCCTGACCGGCCGACCCCGCCGGCAGCGGCACGTGCTCGCGGTTGGATTTTAGGCCGGCGCGGAGTCGGCGAGCCTCCGGCGGTGCTGCGATGAGCATCGTCCACCCCGGAGGATTCCCCTCACACCAGCATGCGCGAGAGCTTGCGGGCCAGCGGCTCGGCCTCGGCGCCTCGGCCCGCGCCAAGGCAGCGGCTGACGCTGCTCTGGCCGACTACCAGAAGTCGAAGCAGCCGCTTGCTGCCGCGCGCGCTGCTGAAGGCCGCCCCGAGCAGGTTGTCGCGGCGCGCGAGGCAGTGCGCTCAGCGTCAACGGCCGGCGCGCTCGACAAGGCTTTCGCCGCTGCGTCGCGGTCGCTGCGGCGATGAGCAAAAACAAGCCTGTAAAATTGAACCTGAAGGCCGCGCGACAGCAGCGCCGCAAGGCCCTCGCCAAGCAGGCCGCCGCTCCACCGAGCGCCCCCGCGGTGCCGGCTGCGCGACGGCCGTGAAGGAAACCTACCGCATCAGACTCGACACGTATCGCGAGGACGGCTCGGTCCTGCCAGAAATCCTCGAGCGCAAGTTCACCGGGCTCGCCCATGCCCGGCGCGAGGCGGAGGAGCAGCAAGCGCGCTTCGATGCCGAGTGCGCGCCTGTGGCCGTTCTGGTCGTCGATAGCGCCGGTGTCCCTGTGTCGGTCACAACCGGCCAGGAGCCCGAGCCCGAGCCCGATGAGCCCGCGCTTGCGCAGGAGCTGCGCCGGGCGATGAGGCGGTAGGGTGTCGCAAGCCCCCCAACGAAAAACGCCGCTCTTGCCTGATCCCAGGGGATAGCAGGGCAGCGGGTGGGGTGCCGATCGCCGGCCCTATAAGCGGCCGCGCGGCAACGTCTTCATGGCCCTAATGCTTTGCTCTCGTCATTGACCGAATTAGTGAGCGCATGAAAAGCCCCCTCGAGACCCGGCTTCACCGGTTGCACTTTAATGATTGCACAGTCGTCGGCGCCAGAAATTCCATAAAAATTGATTTGGGGACACAGCAGAGTCAGTTTGTCGAATGCTCGCAGCTTGCTAGCAATAATGCGCTGGCCTGGATCATCCTTCAGTGTGAACAACCCGACTAAATTGCCGTCACCATCGAACATGTGTAGTTCTACTTGATTCATTCCATTGACTGCTGTTTCCCCAAGATAACCGCTCAACTGCACGGGTCGTGTGCCGATCTTATCGTGCATCGCTACTACATTGCGCCCGAAATCCATGTTGAGTTTTGCCAGCGTAGTTACGTAGGGCGCTGTTTGTATGGGGCGAGACGGCAGTTCAAGGGTGTAGGTTTTGATCGGACGAGACTCGTCCGGGGTGGTCTGCGCGGTACTTGCGCTGCCGCTGCTCGTGCCGCTGACGTTCCCACTTGAATCGCTGTTTCCGTTAATGTTGGCAGCGACAATCCATACCGTCGCTACCACAATAATTACCAGTCCCCATCCCGTAGGTATTGTTTTGGAGCCTTTCTTGGCGGCCGCGGTCGGGCGACCGCACTTCGGGCATGCCGGCGCCGCAGTGGATACATCCGAAGCGCAGTCCGGGCACTTAATGAGAGCCATTGGACTCCCCCATGTGTTCTTGTCGCGAGCAGCATACGCCGGAAACGACAGCGCCGCCCCGAGAGCAGGCGGCGCGATCTATCCTGGGACTTTGAAATCTACTGCTGCGCTCCACGGTCTTAGGCGCGCTCCACCGCAGCTTTCAGCTCACTGTAATAACGCTGAATCTGCTCTAGCCGCCTGCGGACATTGCCTGCGAGCACCTGCTCCTGGTCTTTTATGACAGTGCGCCGATGCTCGCGATCGTCTCCGCAAGAATCGATTATGCGCTGAAGCTCAGGATCCTTCCACGGGCCATCCAAATACTTTTTCATCTGCACCCCGAGAAACGTGAATTGATCTCGAAGCGCCAGGAGCGCGATTACGCCAGCTGGCGACCCGACTTCATGAGCGGGCGCATTGGTGAGGGCGTGCACCATGCCGTCCACGATGGTTTGATCGTAGACGTTGTACATCTCGGCGTGACCGAGGCCATCCCGCTCCAGGGCATCACCGATCCTGCGGGCATGCTCGGCCGCTGCTCCGGCAACCGCAACAATACTGTCGCGCCTCGCGCGCTGCTGTTCCGTCACTGCTCGCAGCGCCGCTTTCGATTGCTGACGTCCGACCAAGAAGGCGGCCCCAATGGCGGCTATGGAGCCAATGGCCTGGAACCAGGCGGCCAACGTCTGTCCATCGGGGCCGGTGAAGAACTCCGAGAGGCTACATGCCAGGCCGCTCGCGCCGTTCACCAGAACAACTCCTTCCGCCGCTTGGGTGCCGCGCTCTTTCTGGCCACGGTCATACGGTACGCTGCGCTAAGCGCCGCCGAGTAGGATTAAACCCGCAATGGCGAAACAAAAGCTCCCCCATCCCCAGTGCTTGGTGATGAAGAGGTATATGCCGACCAGGCAGAAAATTGTGGGGATCATCGGGGTGCAGTACGCCAGAGCCTCACCGGAGCTGCACGGGCGACTGCGTTGCGCGCGCCTTCCTCGCTGCACGTCGGTAATCGAGTGCCAACACCAACCATGTGAGCACGACGGCAATGAGATCCGGTAGAGTCGGTAAAGTGTTCCCCCCGCCGGTAGCCGATATGAACGCAATGAGAACGGCTAGAAGTCCGCCGACCCCGTAAGCAATTGCTGGTTTGCGCTTCAAGGGCGGAATCAAGCGAAGCAGCATGACGGCTACCATCGATATAACCAGCAGCATCATGAGAAACGCCCCGATCACTTCTCCCCAGGCACCCGCATTCATAGTTACCCCCTGCTCGTATCAGTATTTGTGGCTGTGCGCGGCGCCTGATAGACCATCGCCGCTCCCGGCTGTCCGCCCTTACTCGTCATATCCGAGTGATTTGCGGTACTTCTTGTGTCGTTTCAGCGCCGCGTTCTGTCGTTTCAGCGCCCTGCGACTCAGAGCGCCACTGAATAGCTTGTCAGCAGTGCCGCCAATCAGCCAGAGGAAAGCGACGACGAGGAGCAGCGCGGCGCCGAGTACGACAATGCCGGCGACTATGTCAATCGCGAGCCGTACGAACCATGGCAGACTCTTCCACACGCGGATGTCCCGCTCTTGTTGCTAGCTATACAGTACGCTAGCTACTCGAGCGCTGCACGGGAGATAGCGCCGGCCTGTCGGGCTTGCTGTGGACCCTGGCGATGGCGCTACATTCCGCCGCATGCCCGACCCGCGCGCCGAACTCACCTCGCAGGAACTCGTTTACGCGGCGACCGCGCTGCGGGCCGAGGCTCGGCGGGCAGCGCAGCAGGCGGCTGATCCGGCCTTCCATGCCTCGCGGGTGATCTTCGAGGACTCCGCCCTGGTATACGATGCGCTCGCCGGCAAGCTGACCCGGATTGCGGAGCAGCTCACTCGTGCCCCGCGAACGCGCATAATCGCTCGCTCCAATCCGAAAAGGGGTGCTGCTATGCCGACCTTACCCAACGTAAAACGCGAGAGCCTTTGGGACGCGGGTCCGGGTTCACTCGTGAGCATCGCGGGTCACATTTTTGGATTGCGCGCCTGGGCGCACGTAAAAGGGGGAGAGCAACGGCCCGCTTTCGTACACTTATTTCGCGCCGGCGATCGTATGAGAGCGCAACTAATCCCGGAGGGGCCGGCGGAGGGGCAGATTACGGGCAACACGCGCGTGGTCAATCACACGGATGCATGGTCACTCTACGTCAAAGCTGGTGACTGGGACCTTGCAAAGGCTCAAATCAATTTCAACGCTGCGTGTCAGGGAATGCTGCTGCTCGAAGAGGTGGAAAAGGGTTCCGGTCTGGGACTGGCGGTTGGCGTTCCTGCGATCAGCGGCGATTGCTGTCGCCTAAGGTTTGACGACTGGACGCTTGAGGATCCTCGGATGATCGATTGGGGAGCGGCAAAAAAGTGGAGCATCGCGCTTCCTGGTGCTTGGGGCGGTTTGGACTGGCCGCTCGGCGGCGCCTTGGAGGCATCAAACGAGCCTGGGGGTAGTGGCGGGGGTAGCAGGTAATCATAGAACCGTTAGACGCTGCTATTTACGGCATTTAATGGTCGGATTCGATTCCGACCCTAGCCTGAAATCACCCGTCCCGCGGCGTCCCCAGAAGATCAAGGGCGTCGCGCACATAGCCCAAGGGTGTTACTGGCCCGTTCGGGTTCGGTGCAAAAAACAAACCGGCCATGAGCGCGGCGCTGAGCACAGCCGACAGATACGGGAGCGTTCGTGGGGGCCGATACGTCATTTAAGGTGATCTTCTATTTGAATCTTGAGAGTACCGAGTTCTCGGCTACTTTTCGTCCTCTGTCCGGCGAGCCTCCTCGAGGCGTAGCTGGGAGAGCGTCAGCTCCAGGGTGACCCATTTCTGGGTGAGGTCGCGGAAGCGTTTGTACG
>JBOIAQ010000059.1:0-24126 GCA_050739115.1 Steroidobacteraceae bacterium
TATTTAGTGACTACATTTAGACACCAAAAGATGATCGCCCTATCGCAGGAAACCAGGGAAAAGTCAGTCTCTGCTGACTACCGCGCGCCTCGGCGACCGGGCGAACTTCCGCCTAACCGCTTGACCGCAGTTCTGATCGCACGTGGGTCCGCACCGCCGATCCCGAGCACCAAGCCCGGCGGCATTCGCCGATCTATCGTGAGCGCAGAAAGGGCAACCGAGGCGATGCCGCGCGCGGCGGCGCGCGCTCGTGCCTCCGCTTCGCTCATGCCCGCGGCGAGCCAGCCGATGATCCGAAGGCCGCCCTGCGAATCCCCGAATTGCATCACGCCGCCGAGCTCAGTTCTGACTGCTGCGATCAGCGCCGCGCGCCGCGCCGAGTAAATCTCGCGAATCCGCCGAAGGTGCGGTTTCAAATGCCCTTGCGCGATGAAATCGGCAAGGGTTGCCTGTTCCAACATCGGATGGTGCCGTCGAGTGATGGAGAGCGCGGCGGCTGCCGACTCGATGTATGCCGGCGGAAGGATCAGGAAGCCGAGGCGCAGCGAAGGAAACAGCATCCTGTTGAAACTGCTTGAATAGATGACACTCCGCGCGCGATCCAGGCTGTACAGAGGGGCAGGAGGCCCGCCGTCGAATTGCAGTTGACCATCGTAGTCGTCTTCAAATATCCATGCTCCCGCCTCCTTCGTCCATTGCAGAAGCTTTACGCCGCGCTCCAGCGACATGGGTACGCCGAGTGGAAACTGACAGATAGGCGTTACATACGCCAGGCGCGCGGCCTCAAAGCGTTGTCGGCCGATAGCGCAGTCGATTCCCTGAGCGTCGACGGGAACGGCAATCACCTCGGCGCCGTGCGCGCGCAACAGCGCGGCGGCTGCCGGATAACCCGGATCCTCCATCCACACCCGATCGCCGGGGTCGAGCAGGAGTCTCGCGACCAGATCGAGCGACTCCTGGGTGCCTGACGTCACCACCACCTGGCTGGCGGTGCAGCGCACTCCGCGGGCGCCGGCTATATATTCGGCGATGGCCGCTCGCAATGGCGGAAAACCGAGTGGTTCACGGTGAGCCGTCAGTTCGTGCGCGTCCCCGCTCACGCGGCGCGCGGCCAGGCGATTCCACGTGTCGGTTGCACACGCATCGAGCATGGGACAGTCCGGACGGAATGTTTCCACGGAGCGGTTGGAGAAAAGCTCGGGGAAGGGCTGAGCCGCAAAGAGCCGTCCTCGGGCCGAAAGCGTCCTTCGCGACGCCGGCGCGCGTTCTCGCGGCGCACTGTGCTCCGGATGCGCATCCGGCAGGGCCGCCCTGACATACGTGCCCCTGCCCACGCTGGTGTCCACATAACCTTGCTCGAGGAGCCGATCGAAGGCCGCCACGACCGTCCCCATCGACACGCGATATTTGCGCGCAAGCGACAATTCGCGAGGGGAGCTTCGATCCCGGGGACAATCGGCCCTCGAGAATCGCCGCGCGAATCTCCTCGTATAGCCAGCGAAAGAGCGGCGTGCCTTTGACACGAGGCCGCACGGTCAACGAGACAGCGCGCGCCTTCGGCGCGTCAATCCCGCTGATTGCGATCGCACGGCTTAGCGGGTCCAGGGATAGAGCTCGAACGTTGCAAGTCTGCTGCGCCCCTTCTCGGTCACGATCAGCGACCGATCCGTGCTTCTGAGAAACCATCGACAATCGAGCATTGACTTCAACAACAGGCCTCCGAGCTCGCCGGCGATGTGGAAGTCACGCTCCGACCAATCCGGGCAGGGCTTGCCCGCCATCGGCGAAGAGCATTTGAAACAGTCAAGCTCGTCCATCAGCTCTCGAGCAGCGCTCTTGAAAATCAATTGCGAACCCTCGAATGCGAGCCAACCCTTATCAGTTAGCCGCCGATACAAATGCACGCCTGCACGTCCAGCGAGATGGTTATAGCAAGTCCGCGCATCCCGCGACGCCTCGGATCGGCTCGCTGCGAGCTTTCTCGGTTGTGCGATCCGATCGATCGCGAGCAGTGCCTCCAGGAGCTCGGCAATCTCCGGGCCCGCCAATCTGAAGTAGCGGTACTTGCCTCGAGTCTCACATTCAAGAAGATTGGCGCACGCCAGTCTTTTCAAATGAAAGCTCGCGGCCTGGGGACTGATGTTCGCGCAGCGCGCGAGTTCGCCCGCGCTGCACGCCCGACCGTCGAGGAGCGCCAGCAACATCGTCGCGCGCGAGCCTTCAGCGAGCAGAGACGCCGCATTTGCCAGCGTGTTCTCAGTGATCCCGGGGAGCATGCGGTGGATGATGGCGTCGCGGTGGGTGCGATGACCGGGTGCATACCGGATAATCGGTAGAGTATACCAACGACTGGGTATGGTTCAAGAAACAAGGGAGGTGAGAGTGTCGGACGACGCGTTTGGAGGTGGAGGAGCCCAGATCTCGGCCCTAGCGATGGGCCGTGTCACGGACTTGTGCGTTGCCGCGCTGGGTAGCGCGATCAGAAGCTCGGTGCTGGTGGCCCGTCGGACCAGAGCGACACTGGCACGAAGATCACCGTGCAATGGCTGTTGGGGCTGGCGGCACAGGATTGCCGCCCAAGTTGGCGCCCCAATCCGGGGTCCGTTGCGCTCGGATTGGACTGCGCGAAACCGCACTCCACCCACGTCATCTTGGCGCAGGCTTCGAGAAGCCCGGTGCCGGTGACCCGTCGGACCAGACCGGCACTTCTACGACGAACACAGTGGTATGGTCATCGGCGCTGGCAATGACAGGAGTGCCTCCCAGGTTGGCGCCCCAGTTCGGTGCCTGTCGGCTGGGGAAATAGAACATCAGATGGGGGCGCCAGGGCCCCGGCATCCCGCCCACCCCCCAACTGCGCTTGGACATCATGTAGCACATCGCACCCGCGGTAGGCTCCTCCACCTTGCCGGCAGCCCAAGCGGCCTTATCTCGGTCGCCTATCTCGGCCTTGGATGCGCCGGCAAGCGCCCATTGTGTCTTCATCAGATACTGGGGGAGCAGCGACTGTGCGCCTGCCGCGTTGTAGCAGAAGGCGGAGCGGATCTTTGGATTCCAGAATCTGGCGAGCTTGACGCTCTGCGCGTTGTCCCAAGAGCGCTGGACGAGACAGACGAAGCCATTACTGCCTTTTGCCGCAGCGACATAGCCGTGGGCCCCGAGCACCATGACCGTAGCATGCATCGAGATCGAAGGTGGCGCCGCAGACCGAGCGAGCGCGATCTCTTGCTGCGCGCTTGCCATGAGGTATGGTTCGATCCGAGCCAATGCGGAGTGGGCGGAGCCTGCGGATGCGGCCGAGGCCGAACGCGCCGCGATGATCGCCAGTACCGATACGATCAGCGCACAGGTGCCTCGTCGAGGCTTGCAGCGCTTCTTCATGGGTCATCTCGTCAGTGCTTTTGCGAAGGGGCCCGGCCGGTTCGGCGTTTGCGTCCCCGGCCGAACAACAGTTCAATGTATCGGCGCAGATGATCGAGATTTGCGGTTGCGACTGCAGCGCTACCATGCGCCTTCGCGAGGATAAAGCCGCCTTGAATCACCGCCGTGATGTGCAGCGCGAGGCTTTCCGGTGTCCAGGTTGCGCGAATGCCATGAGCGCGCATTGCGGCGCCGATATCGGCTTCCAGCGTTTTGGCGTGGCCGATGACGTTGCGCGTGCAGGCGCCACTCACATCCGGATCGGTCCGGTACGCTTCCTGGATGATCGTGCCCGCAAAGCAGGTGAAGTCGGGCAGGTCGCCCGTCAGGATCGCCTTGCGAAACTCGACATAAGAGATGAGCCGGCTGAGTGGATCGGCAGCGTCGTGATAGGGCGCTGCGGCGAAAGTCTCTACCGTACGTGCATCCCAAAACGCCACTGCAGCCAAAGCCAAGTCGTCCTTGCTCTTGAAGTGATGAAAGAAACTGCCCTTGGTCAGCCCCGCTTCAGCGCAGACATCCTCGACCCGGGTCGCGCTGTACCCCTTAGTGCGCACGACCTTCAGCATTGCGTCGAGGAGCCTGGTCTTGGATTCGTGCGGGAGCTGTACCACTCTCCCACATATATACCGATCGGTTGGTATGTGTCAAGCGCTGAAACGAAACCGAAGTCAGAACGATGATCATCGGTCGATCAAGGCGCCACGAATTCGCGGTAGTTGCCGTGCTTTGCTTTGCCTGGGGTGTCGTCAGTGTCGAGTACCTGAGCGTCGGCTACCTGGCTCCGTTCATCGAGCCCGCCTTGGATCTGAGCAACATCCAGCTCGGCATTCTCGTTTCGGGGTTCTGCGTGCCCTTCGCGTTGTCGAGCTATGTCACTGGGGCAATTGCCGATCGCATCGGAAAGCGGCGACAGTTGATGGTCTCTGTTCTGCTGGCCTTTTCAGCCGCATCAGTGCTGTCCGGATTTGCGACATCGTTCCTGACGCTACTGGCTGCGCGGCTGCTGATGGGGCTGCTCGAAGGACCGGTACTACCGCTGGCGCAATCGATCATCGCCCTGGAGATTCCGATTGAGCGCCGCGGGCTCAACATGGGAATCGTACAGTCTCTGGGATTTGGCTTGCTGTCGGGCATCGCGCCCCTGCTGCTCGTTGGGCTTGCAGGCAGATACGGATGGCGCAGCGGCTTCTTCGTCGTTGCTGTTCCCGGCCTCATCTGTGCTGGCCTGTCGTGGGTCATCCTTCGCGGTGGAACCTCTCCCGCGGTGAGTGAGAAGGCCGGCGCTTCGATTTCGGCCGGCGAGGCGATCGCGGGCCGACGACAGGCGCTTCGCTCCAGGAATATCTGGCTCTGCTGCGCCCTCTCGCTCCTATACATTACCTATTTCCTCACGGCGACCTCCTACTTACCCCTCTATTATGTGAAGGTCAGGCAGGTACCACCCGCAGCCATGAGCGCGCTGATGAGTTCAGTGGGAATCGCGGGAATCATCATGGGACTCATTATCCCGGCCCTTGCGGACCGAATCGGCCGCAAGCGCACAGCGGTCATGGGGAGCGCAGTCGGGCTCTTGTGCCCTCTTGCCGCGCTCCTGTATACCGGCCCCTTGCCGACGCTGTGGCTGCTCATGTTCATCGGTATGGCGCCGATCGGCGTCGCGACGCTCTGCATGTCGACGATCCCGGCTGAGAGCGTTCCCGTGCAGTGGATTTCGACGGCCATAGGTCTCTGCGTCGCCGTTGGGACCTTGATCGGAGGGGGCGCCGGTCCGACCATTGCCGGATGGATTGCGGATCGGTGGAGTCTTCAGGGAGCGCTCCTGTTCCAAGCGGGTTGTGCGGCGCTCATGGCAGTGTTGGCGAGCGCCCTGCACGAGACCTTGGCTACTTCCTCCAGAACGTCCGCGTAAAGAGCACGATCACGCTGAAGATCTCCAGGCGCCCGAGCAGCATCGCCGCGGTGCAGATCCAGGTCTGAAGCGGCGTCAGCGCGTGCAGGTTCCAGATGCCATGTCCCGGCAGCCCGAAGGCGGTGTTGTTGATGGAAGCGACGACCACGCGGAAGGCCCAACCGAAGCTCATCCCCGTGAGCAGCATCGCGAAGGTGAGGAGCGATACGGTCATGAAGTAGAGAAAGATGAACGCCAGAACCGCATCCGCCGCGCGCTCCGGCACGGGCCGGCCGCCGACGCGCACCGGCGCCATGGCGCTCGGATGCACGAGGAGCTTGAGCTCCCGGCCCGCTTGGCGCGCGAGCACCAGGGTGCGGAACATCTTGACGCCGCCGCCGGTCGATCCCGTGCTGCAGGTGATGCCGGAGAGAAACAACATCCAGATGGGCGCGAACACCGGCCAGGTGGTGAAGCCGGAAGTTCCCACCGTTACCCAACCGGTCGTGGTGGCGAGCGACACGACATTGAAGGCGGCATAACGAAGCGAGGTGTCGAAGGTCGGATATACGCCGTGCCACGTTAGCAGCCCCGCGATGAACACCACGCTGGCCCCGATCAGAATGGCGATCGCCTTGAGCTCGGGATCGTGGCGGTAGGGCTTGAGCGACAGGCGCCGCAGCGCCGCGAAATGCCGCGCGAAGTTGAGCGAGGAGATCAGCATCAGCACGATGAGCACGAACTCGACGCTGGCCGAGTGGAAGTAGCCGATGCTCGCATCGTGCGTCGAGAACCCGCCGAGCGCGACGGCGGAGAAAGCGTGGCAGACCGCATCGAACCAGGTCATGCCGCAGAGCCGCAGCGCCAGCACACCGGCGAGCGTCAGCAGGGCGTAGACGAGCCAGAGCGAGCGCGCGGTCTCGGTCATGCGCGGCGCGAGCTTCTCGTCCTTCACAGGTCCCGGTGCCTCGGCTTTGGAGAGTTGCATGCCGCCCACGCCGAGGAGCGGCATCACCCCGATCGCCACCACGATGACTGCGAGGCCGCCCAGCCAGATGAGTGAGTGACGCCAGAAGTTGATCGACGGCGCGAGCCCATCGAGCCCATCGAGCACGGTCGAGCCGGTGGTCGTGAGCCCCGACATGGTCTCGAAGAACGCCCGGGTAAAGGTCAGTCCCGGTAGCGTGAAGAGGAGGGGGAGCGTGGCGGAGGCGGCAAGCAGGACCCAGCCGAGCGTCACCAGCAGAAATCCGTCGCGCGCCTTGAGCTCGCGCCGATGGCGGAAAGTGGCTGCTGCGATCGCTACTCCGGCGGCGGTGGTGATACCGGCCGCGAGGAGGAACTGCGGCCAGAGTCCATCACCGGTGGCGAGCGAGCAGCCGATCGGCAGCAGGTAGGCGAGCCCGAAGGCGGCAAGAATGACCCCCAGGAGGTGAGCGACGCCGAGCACCGTGGGGTCTCAGCGCGCCGCGCGCATGAAGAGGCGCTCCACCGCCTCGATGTGGCGGCGGTCGGAGAGAAAGAGAATGACGTGATCCCCCGACTGCACGAAGGTGTCGTGATGCGCCATGATCACCTGCTCCCCGCGCACCACCGCGCCGATGGATGAGCCTTCCGGCAGCGGGATCTCCCCGACCGTGCGGCCGACGACGCGCGAGCTGTGCTCATCGCCATGGGCGATCGCCTCGATCGCTTCCGCCGCGCCGCGGCGCAGCGAGTGCACCCGCACCACATCGCCCCGCCGCACGTGCGCGAGCAGCGAGCCGATGGTGATGCTCTGGGGCGAGATGGCCACATCGATGCTGCCGCTCTCGATGAGCTCGGCATACGAGGGCTTGTTGATGAGCGCCATCACCTTGTGGGCGCCCAGCCGTTTGGCGAGCATCGCCGACAGGATGTTGGCTTCCTCCGAGTTGGTGAGGGCTGCGAAGACGTCGGCGCTGTCGATGTTCTCCTCGATCAGCAGCTCCTCGTCCGCGACATCGCCGCCGAGCACGATGGTGTTATCGAGCTGCTCCGAGAGCCAGCGCGCGCGGCGCGCGTCGCGCTCGATGAGTTTCACCTGGCTGGTCTTCTCCAGCGAGCGGGCGAGGCGAAAACCGATGTTGCCGCCGCCGGCGATCACCACGCGCCGTACCCGGGGGTTCTCCTTGCGCAGCTCGCCGATGACGCGCCGGATGTCGTCGCTCGCGGCGAGGAAGAAAACCTCGTCGCATTCTTCGATGACCGTGTCGCCATCGGTCGGGATACTGCGGCCGCCGCGATAGATCGCGACCACGCGCGCCTCCATGCGCGCCAGGTGCTCCGGCAGCTCCCGCAGGCAGTGGCCGACCAGGAGTCCGCCGCTGATGGCGCGCACGCCGACGAGGCGCACCTTGCCGGCGGCGAAATCGAGCACCTGCAGCGCACCCGGATAACGGATCAGCCGCTCGATGTACTCGGTGACGAGCTGCTCCGGGCTGATGAAGACATCGACCGCGATGGCCTGCTCGCTGAAGAGCTCGGGTCGCTGGGTATACTCGGCGGAGCGGATGCGGGCGATCTTGGTCGGGGTGCGAAACAGGGTGAATGCCACCTCGCAGGCCATCATGTTGACTTCGTCGCTGTTGGTCAGGGCGACGATGATCTCCGCTTCGGCGGCGCCGGCCGCCTCGAGCACCTTCGGGTAGGCGGCGTTGCCCACGACCGTGTGCACGTCGAGCCGGTCCTGCAGGTCGCGCAGCACCTCCTCGCTCGAGTCGACGACCGTGACTTCATTGGCCTCCTCGTGCGAGAGGTGCCGGGCGACGGTGCGGCCGACCTGACCGGCGCCGAGAATGAGGATTTTCATGGTCCGATCACGGCGACACGTGTCCCCAGGCACAAGGATGTGCCCCGCCGCCGCAGGTAGCGGCGCTTCTACAAAGGCTCGAGGTTGGCATACTGCATCATGAGCCACTTGGTGCCCTGACGCTCGAAGCTCACCTGCACGCGCGCCTGCGGGCCGCTGCCCTCGACGTTGAGCACCACGCCCTCGCCGAACTTGCCGTGCCGCACCCGAGCGCCGAGACGCATCCCAGGCGGCGGCTCCTCGGACCGGAATCTGAAGGCGGGCTCACGCGGTTCGCGCCCCATCCTCTCGCCGGTCATGGCACGCACGGCCTGCACGCGTGGCCGGACCTCCGCGAGCGCGTCCTGCGGAATTTCCTTGATGAAGCGCGACGGCGCGGAATGAGTGTCCATGCCATGCACGCGACGTTGCTCGGCGTAGGTGAGAAAGAGGTGCCGCATCGCGCGGGTCATGCCGACGTAGCAGAGCCTGCGCTCCTCCTCGAGCGCCTCGAGATCGGACATGCAGCGGCCATGAGGGAAGAGCCCCTCCTCCATCCCGCAGAGGAAGACGACCGCGAACTCCAGGCCCTTCGCCATGTGCAGCGTCATCATCTGCACACTGTCCTCGCTGTCATCGGAGCGCCTCTCGCCGGACTCGAGCGCCGCATGCGCGAGGAAGGCCTCGAGCGGCGGCGACTCGACATCGGTGCTCTCGGCGGCGAAGCTGCGGGCGGCGCTCACGAGCTCCGCGAGGTTCTCGAGCCGCGCCTCGCTGCGCGCGAGCTCGCTCCGCGCCCCGGCACGCGGGCTATCCTGACTGGACTTCTCCCGGCCGTGATGCTCGATGAGCCCGCTTTCGTTCAGCACGTGATCGATCTGCTCGTGCAGCGCAAGTCCCGCGCTCTCCTGCGCCAGCCGCTCGATGAGCGCGTGAAAGCCGCGTAGCGCGCTCGCGGTTCTCCCGGCCTGCGGCGACTCGCTCACCGCCACGACCGCGCGCCAGAGCGAGACGCCCGCGCTCTTGGCCTGCGCGCGCAGGGTCTCGACGGAGCGCTCACCGATGCCGCGCGGCGGCTGGTTCACCACCCGCTCGTAGGCGCCGTCGTCGTCGCGATTGAGCAGGAGCCTCAGGTACGCGAGTGCGTCCTTGATCTCGGCGCGCTCGAAGAACCGCAGCCCGCCATAGACACGGTAGGAGATGCGCGCGGCGATGAAGGCTTCCTCGAAGGCACGCGACTGTGCGTTGGACCGATAGAGCACGGCCATCTCGTCGCGGCGGTTGCCGCGGGCGACGTAATCGGCGATGCGGCGGGCGACGAACTCCGCCTCGTCGCGCTCGTTGAACGCCGCATAGAGTTGGATCGGAAGGCCCTGCTCGCCGTTCGTCCATAGGGTCTTGCCCAAGCGGCCGGAGTTGTGGGCGATGAGGCCGTTGGCGGCGGCGAGGATCGTGCCGGTGGAGCGATAGTTCTGCTCGAGCCGATGGAGCTGCGCCTGCGCGTAATCGCGGCGGAACTGCTGCAGATTCTCCACGCGGGCGCCGCGGAAGCGGTAGATCGACTGATCGTCATCGCCGACGACGAAGGGGTGCCCGTCGGGGCCTGAGATGAGACGCATCCAGGCGTACTGGATCGAGTTGGTATCCTGGAACTCGTCCACCAGCACGTGGCGGAAGCGCTGGCGATAGTGCGCCAGAAGCTCCGGGCGGTCCCGCCAGAGCTCGTACGCGCGCAGCAGCAGCTCGGCGAAATCCACCACGCCCGCACGCGCGCAGGCTTCCTCGTACAGGCCATAGAGTCGGATCATCTGCGCGCGGGTCGGATCGTTGCCGGCCTTGAGATCCTTCGGCCGGCGGCCGTCGTCCTTGTTCGAGTTGATGAACCACTGCACCTCGCGCGGCTCCCAGCGCGACTCGTCGAGATCATTCGCCCGGATGATCCGCTTGATCAGGCGCTGCTGGTCGTCGGAATCGAGAATCTGAAAGCTCTGCACGAGCCCGGCCTCGCGCCAGTGAAGACGCAGCAGCCGGTGCGCGATGCCGTGGAAGGTTCCGACCCAGAGCACTCCGGGCGGCGTGCCGAGAAGGTGCTCGACCCGGCCGCGCATCTCCCCCGCCGCTTTGTTGGTGAAAGTAACCGCCAGGATCGAGTAAGGCGAGGCATGCTCCGCCTGAATGAGCCAGGCGATGCGGTGGGTCAGCACGCGGGTCTTGCCGCTGCCGGCGCCGGCGAGCACGAGCACCGGGAGGAGCGGCGCCGTGACCGCCGCGCGCTGTGCATCGTTCAGGGGGTTGAGGACGGGGCTGAGATCCATGGGCCGCGCATTCTACGGCACGGGGGCAGTCCGTACCTCGGTCGTGAACCTGATCAGGGCCACCATGAAGCTGAGCAAGACCGGTCCGATGATCAGGCCCAGGACGCCGAAGGCCGAGACGCCTCCCACCGCCCCCACGAACACCGCCAGGGTCGAGACGTGCGCGCGATGCGCGGTGAGAAGCGGGCGCGCCACGTTCTCCACCACCATGAGGAGAGCGCTCCAGAAGGCGAGGAACACCGCCGCGGCCCAGTGGCCGTCCACCGCCAGATAGAGCACCGCCGGCACCAGCACGACGGTCGCTCCCGCCGGCAGCAGGGCCGCGATGGTCGCGATGACGCCGAAGACGACCGGTGAGGGCAGTCCCGCGAGCGCGAACCCTACCGCGACGAAGATGCCCTGAATGAGCGCGGTCGCGGTCGATCCGAACACCACCGCCCGCGTCACGCGCGCGAGGTAATCGAGCAGCCGCTCGCGGCGCGCATCCTCGAGCGGAATCAGCCGTGCCACGTGATCGAGAATCGCGCGCCCGTCCCGCAGCAGGAAAAAGAGCAGGAAGAGCATCATGAAAAATCCGACCAGGGTGCCGAAGAGGTGGAGCGCGAGACTGCCGCCCGCCGAAGCGGTGGACTTGAGCACCGTCTGCATGCTGCCCGTGATCCACCCCTCTACCTGCGCCGCGCCCACCGGCACGTTGGCGCTCGCCCAGCGCAGTGCGCCGCCGAGGAGCGGGTAGCTCTCGAGCCGCGCGAGCAGCTGCGGATAGCCGGCAAAACTTTGTCCGCGCAGATAACCGATGAGGCTCGCGACCTGACCGGCAAACACCACGCCGAGGACCGAGAGCGGCGCCAGCACGAAGAAAGGCGTAAGGCCGGTAATGATGGCCGCCGAGAGCAGGCTGCGGCCCTTGAGCCGTCGCGACAGCCGCTCGTGCAGCGGGTGCAGCAGGAATGCCAGCACGACCGCCCAGCCGAGCGCCCCCTTGAGCGGCGCGAGTACGGCCAGCAACAGGTAGCCGATGATCGCTGCGGTGACGATGAGAAAGGCGCGGCGGTAGAACCCCGAGTAGACCATCGGACCCTCAGGAGCGGAGCTTGCGCCGGAGCGTCGGCTCGCCGGTCACCAGCGGTTCCTCAGCTCGCGCAGCTTCAGAAACACGGCGCGCGCATCGGGCTGCTCGCCGATGTCGGGGAACGCCTCCCGCAGCCGCTCGATCACGGCCGGGCTCTGCAGGCGGAAGAAGGTGTTGATCCGCTTCTCCTCAGCGAGCGTCGTGATGGTCATTGCAGCCGGTTCCTTGGCTCGGGCGCCCTCCAGCAGGCTTCGCGCCGCGGCGTTGTCAGGTTCGCGGTCGAGCGTGAACTCGAGGTTGCGCGCCAGGTATTCGTGCCCCGGGAAGACGCGCGTCGCCTCCGGCAGGCGCGCGAGTTGGGTGACGAAAGTCTCGTAAAGCTGCCGCGGATGGCCGCCGTTGTGGCAGTTGCCCGCTCCCGCGTTGAACAGCGTGTCGCCGCAGAAGAGCGCCGGTTGGTCATCGTGGGCGAGGAGACAGATGTGCGCCATGGTGTGACCCGGCGTATCGAGGCACTCGAGCTCCACGGTGCGCCCGACGCGCACGATGTCACCCTTGCCGAGTCCCTGGTCGACACCGCCGATGCGGCTCGCGGCCGCCGCGTGCGCCAGCACGCGTGCTCCCGTCGCGCCGACGAGCCCCGCATTGCCACCGGTGTGGTCCGGGTGCTCGTGGGTGTTGAGAATCTGCGTGATCTGCCAGCCTTTGGAACGCGCCGCATCGAGGCACAGCCGCCACTCCAGTGGGTCGACCGCCAAGGCCTCGCCCGTCTCGCGACAGGCGATGAGATAGTGGAAATTGCGGTAGGGATTGGCGGACCAGATGCGCTCGATGAGCATCCGGCGAGTCTACCGGAAGCGGGCACGGTGGGCTGCTGGCAGGCCTTTTCCGGGGCCTTTTCGGTGTCCATGCCGGATGGCGAAACCGCTTCGGCCGGGCACGGTTCCGTGACCCGCAGCGTGCAGAGCCCGCCTAGCGCCATGCTGATGCCCCCGAGCACCAGCCCGAATGCCGGGCGATCGCCGAAGAAGGCATGTACCAACCAGCCGAGAACGCTGGCCGCCAGCATCTGCGGAATGACGATGAAGAAATTGAAGATGCCCATGTAGACGCCCATCTTTTCCGTCGGCAGGTTGTCCGAAAGCAGCGTATAGGGGAGCGACTGAATCGAGGCCGAGGCGAAACCGACACCGGCCATGGAGAGAAGGAGCCGCTCGGGGCTGCGGAACCAGACGAACGAGACGAGCGCGAGTCCGCTCGCCGCCAGGTTCACGAGATGGCTCCAGCGCAGACCGAGCGCGCGCACCATGAGTGGAATGACGACCGCCCCAGCGATGAGAAAGCAGTTGCTGGCGGCAAATAACACCCCCACCCAGTTGGCGCCCGTGTTGTAGGCGAGCGAGCGCGAACCAGGAGAAGAACTGCACCCAGGCGAGGCGGCGCATCGGACCGGGCATGCCGTAGAGATCAGCCATCACCTGGCGCACCCATGCCGCGACTTCCCGTGGCGCTCAGCCAGTGAAAAGCCCCCCGAACGCGATCAGTCCCACCGCGAGGAGGTAGAGCTCACCGGCTCCCGCTACCAACATGACGAGACCGAGCCGCCAGGCTCTGGAGACATCCGTGAGCGGGACGGCCAGCGCCTTGCGTGTGAAGCCCAGCAGACGCTCGGGCGCGTATTCGCGCGTGGTGAGCACGGTCCACGACATCGCGCAAAAGAGCACGGCGGCACCTACCGCGAATGCAATGCGAACCGTGGCCGGAATCTGATGAGTTCCTCGGGCTCGCGACCGCGGTTCTCGGACGGGTGTGCCGGCCGATCGGTGCGATCATCAGCGCGCCGATGCGCGCGCTGTCGAGCGGGCCGGTGGCGCCGCCATTTAGCACCGGCTTCGGATGTGCCGGCTTCGGGCGCGGCGGTGATGGGCGCGCCGCTTGCCTGCTCCCCGTGGCGTGGCTCGCCTTGGCGGGTGGGGCGGGCGGCGGGCCGGTGTAGTGCGCAAACTGCGCAAGATCACTCATATTGAAGCCCTGC
This sequence comes from Steroidobacteraceae bacterium, assembly GCA_050739115.1. Taxonomy (GTDB): domain Bacteria; phylum Pseudomonadota; class Gammaproteobacteria; order Steroidobacterales; family Steroidobacteraceae; genus 13-2-20CM-66-19. Next base: position 13,543 of record JBOIAQ010000059.1, read on the forward strand.
AGGAGCGAGAAGGTGCAGGCCGCGTCGGCGTGGGCATGGAAGCGGACCGTGGTGGAGGCCTGCCACCTCTCGCTCTGCGGCATCACCACCGGCATGACCTGACGGGGGCTGTCGGCGCAGCGGATCTCGAGTCGCCTGACCGCTGCGGTGATGCCGGTGTTGATCGGGCCGTGACTGTTGGAATAGTGGAGCCACGCGAGGTACTCGCCCGAGCCTGCCGCGGTCCAGTGCCGCGGCCAGCGACCGCCGATGCCCACGGGCGTTCCGACGCCGGAGGCCGATAAGGGCGGCGCCGTGGCCGGGAGCGGCGCAAGATAGAGCGGCGCGTTCATGCGCGGCGGGGCCGCGCGGGGCGGCGTCGCCATGAGCTCGACCTCGCTGGTGCCGCCATGTTGTTGGATCGCACCGGCAACCAGCAGCGCGCCATCCAGACTGGCCGGACGGTCGAGGACGACACGCCGTCCGTCCAGGTACAGGCTGATCTGGCGCCGGGAGCCGAAGAGCATCGGCACGAGGGTCGACGGCAGCTCCGGCGCGACGCGGCCGTCGTCCTCGACGCCGAACACGCCGCGCAACACCATGTCGAGGTAACCCGCGACCGACCAGAGCTGCCGTGGCGAATCGACTACGGGCCCCCCCAGTGGCCCGGGCACGTGGGTCGACTGCGCGAGCAGCGAATAATTCTCCATGTTGGAGGCATTGAGCGCCGCGCCGCGCATCAGGGAGCGCACCTCGAGCGCGATCAGCGCGGGATCACCGAGTCGCCGCGCCGCGCGCAGGGTGTAATCGCTCACGAACGGCCAGATCGCCCGGTTGTGATAGATCGGCTGATCGCGCCGCTCCGGCCAGATCACCGGGCTGCCGGCGGGCCACGCGGGGTAATGCTCGAGGGATTCGCGTGCGCGCTCAGGATCCGCGACGCCGCTCGTAATGGCCAGATCCAACCCGAGAAGATCGTACGCGTCGAACGGCGCGGGATCGACGGGGCCGCCGATATAGCTCATGTAGAGCCCGCGGTCCGGCCGCCAGAAGCGGGTGTCGATCGCCTTCTTGAGATCCCGCGCCTCGCGCGCATAGCGCGCGGCCACGGTCCGATGGCCGCGCTGCTTTGCCATTTCGGCCGCGAGCTGTAGAGCCTCATAGTGCAGCACGTTGGTCGAGAGCGCGAACGATTGCGCGATGAAGACGACGTCGTGCGCGGTCCAGGCGGGGTAGGTCTGTTCGCGCCAGTCGAGGAAGGAGGTCTCGCCGCGGTACAACCCTAACCACGGATCGAAGACATAGCGCCGGTCCTGAGCGAGCGTATCGAGGAGCGTGCGATACACGGTGTCCGCGAAGGCAGGGTCGGAGAGCAGATGACGCGCGCCGAGAAACCAGACGACCCGATCGGTGCTGATCGGCCAACTGCCACCCGAGCCCGTATCCTGCATCACGAATAGATCATGGCGTGGGGCCGCCGCGCGCGGCGGCGAGATCTTGAAAAGAAGCGAAGCGCGCGCACGCCCCGGGCCGAGCCGCCAGAGTCCGAGATCGATGGAGTAGGAAACATCGCGGGTCCAGACGAACGGCCACTCCTCGCCGGCGATGAAGCAGCGACATGGAATGGGCCGACCGTGGTCGAATGCCGCATCGGTGATGGCGCTGACGGAATCCCCGGCGAGATCCTGCTGCGCCATCGCGAAGAGCGCGTCGAAGAGCGGGCTCGCCGTTTGCACGCGCCAGCGCTGCGCCGTGATCAGCCGCTCGCCGGCCGGTGCACGAAGCAGGTATTTGCCATCGAGTCGGACGCTGACCCGCGCTTCCTGACCGCGCCAGCCGAGGCTGTAGTGCCAGGTCGTCGATGTCCGGGCAGGTGCCGACGAAAGCGGCGCCGCCAATGCGCGCGCAGCCTTGGGCGCTCCGGCAAGCAGCGCACACGCCGCGGCGAGCCCGATTGCCGCCTCGAGGCAACACTCGCTACTGCTCGAGAATCGCACCGTAATGTCCTGCGACGCTCACCGTGAGATCGCCGTTGCTGACCCGATAGGTTTCGCGCGTCAGCAGATCCGTCACCCGGGATCGATTGGTGATGCTCAATGGGTACGCGGCAAGGGCCACCGTTTGCGTGTGGCTGGCGTCGTTCAGCACCGCTGCGATGCGGTGAGTCGCATCGAACCGGCCAAATGCGTAGACATGCCGGGAGTCGTCGGTCAGCAGGGTCATATACGAGCCCGTGCGCAGAGCGGGGTACCGATTGCGGATCGAGATCAGTTTCTGCGTGAGCGCCACGGCCGCGTTGCGAGTATTCGCCTGCGACCAGTCGAACGTGCGGCGGTCGTCCGGGTCGGCGCCGCCCTGCATTCCATACTCATCACCGTAGTATAGGGTGGGCGTGCCGACGTAGGTGACCTGGAAAATGAGCCCGAGGTAGGTCTTGCGGATGTCCCCGCCGCAGCGGGTTGCGAAGCGAATCGTATCGTGCGTCCCGAGCTCGTTGGTCATGGTTTCCGCGACAGCGACCGGCAGGTCGGCGCGGCTGGCACGCAGCCACTCGTCGAACCGAGTGGTTGAAATCGGAGCCTCGTGGCCATACTCGTCTTGATCGCAGATCCACTCGGAAACCGGATTGGTGAAGCCGTTGTAGTTCATGGCGCCGTCCCACTGCTTGCCGTCATCGAGCCAGGCCGACGCGTCCCCCCAGTAGTCACCGAGGATCTCGGCGCTCGAATTGACGGACAGCACCGCTGTACGCATCTCCCCCATGATCTCGTGGTTGGCGGCATCGAGGGTTGCCGCCAGCGCGCGCCCGCTCCTTCCTGCAACTGCACGCGGAGGGCTGTGCCCGCCGGCAGCTTGACGTAGGTCACGCCGCCGTAGCGATCACCACCGATGGTCCAGCAGGCGCTCGCGCAGTGCCGTAGCGCGGCGGGATCGGCGACACGCGCCAGCGGTGCGCCATCGCGCTCCACCTGCGCGGCGACGGTCCGATGGACGGCAAAGACATAATAGGCAAGAGGCGATCGCCAATCGCCACTCGGTGCGGCGGTGATCACGTTGACCTCATCCAAAGAGGCCTGCACGCTCAGATGCTGCAGGAAGTAGGCACCGTGCTCGTAAGCGTAGGTCTTGCCATCATCGTCGTAGTAGTCGAAGTCCGTACGCGTTGTGTCGGGAAAGACTTCGATCCGGGCCGTGGTGAGAGGATGCTCGCCGACGTAGTCCTCCACCGGGCGCCTCGGGATGAGCGCCCCCTGGCGGATGAAAAGAGGAATGTCGCGCCAGCTCTCGCCATCTACGGCCACGGTGATCGACCTGCCACCGAGATAGACCTTGCCGCTCGACCAGTCGGTCCAGACTCCGGCGGGCAGGTAAATCCGCTTCTCGGTCTGTCCCTGCTCGACCACGGGCGAGACGAGCAGCCACTTGCCGAACATCCAGGCGCTGAAGTCGTCTCGGACGTTGGGATCCTGCGGCCAGCCGAAAGTCAGCGGCCTTACGAGTCCAACGCCGGCCACGTGATCGTGCCAGGCGTAGGAATACATATAGGGCAGCAGTGTGTAGCGCAATCTCATGACTGCAGTCGCCGCCCGCTCGGCGATCGGCCCGTAGCGCCAGGGCTGACGCTTCTGCTCGTAATCCCCGTGCACCCGGAAGATCGGCGAGAAGGCGCCGAACTCGATCCAGCGGGCGTAGTTCTCATCCGACGGGTGTCCGTGGAAGCCGCCGCCGTCCATGCTCCACCACATCTCGCCGACGTCGATGGCGCTCAGCATGCGTGATCGCTGTCTCGCCATAGTGGCAAAGCCCGTCCGGATGTCTCCTGACCAGAGTCCGTAGGCGTAGCGCTGGGCGCCCAGCCAGAAGTTGCGATTGAGGGAGAAGACGCGCGTATCGCTGATCCGGCGCTGGCCGTCGTAGAGCGAGCGCTCCATGTTGAGGAACTGAGTGTTCCCGCCTGCCTCATCGGCCTCATCGTTCCACCAGCCCACGATGCCGGTCTCAAAGCTGTGCTCGAGCGTGGGGTTGAAAAACCAGGCGCGGGTCGCCGGGTTGTCGAAGTCCAGGTTCTCGACCCGTTTGTGCGAGAAGTAATCGGGACTCGGTTTCTCACCGGGGATCCAGAGGTGGTGCGAGGCGGCGTAGCGGCCCTCCTCCGTATCGAGGTGGATGCGCGGCTTCATGATGCCGATGAGATGCACTCCGTACGTCTCGAGCTCCTGTCCCAGCTTGCCGCTCGGACCGTCGGGGAATTTCTGCCGGTTCCAGCGGAACTCCCCATACCGATCCTTGCCCCAGGCCTTCCAGTCGAAGTCGAGCTCGAAGGCATCGAGCGGAATGTGCTTGGCGCGGTAGGTGCTGACGTCATCGAGCAGCTCCTTCTCATCGATCCCCCACTGGCTGTTGATGAAGCCGAGAGACCACTTGGGAAAGAGCGGCGCATGACCGCTCAAGTCCGCGACGGCAGCGAAGATCGCCTCGGGGTCGCCCGCGATCAGGTAGAAGTCCGGATCGGGTCGCGAGAGGCTGGAGGCCCGAAGACTCGCCGCCGCCAGATTGAAAACGGCCCCTTTGCTGTCGATGAGCACGCCAAACCCGGCCGTGCTCCAGAGGAGCGGGGCACCCGCATCGCCCTGCGCACCGGCCTTGGCTACCTGCCGGCCGCGGCGCGTCAGCTTCGCGGGCTTCGGATCGAAGGCGTTGGTCCCATCGATGCCGTAGAGCGGCGCTCCCTTGGCGAAGCGCAGCGTGAGAGTGCCGCGAGTCAGGCTGGCGATCCGGGGGAGCGTCAATAGCGGCGTTCGCGCGCCGGCATCGAAGATCGTGAGCGCTCCGGAAGCCCGATCGAGCGCAACGCGAAGCCGCCCTCCGCGAAGCAGCAGATCACGGCCGTGTCGACTGGCGACGACGGGCGTGGAGACGAGTCCGGTGAGGTGCGGCGTCATCACCAGGGCTGGCAGAGTGGCTCCCGTGGCCGGAACGAAATGTACCCGCAGCACGTTCTCGCCGATGAGGCGGAGCGACAACGTGCCGCCCGGGAGGCGGATATCGGCACCCGCGGGTGTCAACCGCACGCTCATCGAGGTGTCTGCGGGCGCCCGCGGTACCGCCGCGTATGTCTGCGCCTGCCAGGCGGTTGCGAGCAACAGCGCGCCGAGCACGCGCAGCCGGATCTGATCTCCCGTCATGCTGATCCTATCTTTGTTCAAAGGCGATATTCTGACGAGTCGCGCTGCGCTATTGCAGAATCGCCGTCGAATAGCCCGGCATCGTCAGATCGCGGCCGACGAGCCGAGTGCCGCGACGCGTGCGTCGGATGACCGCACGGAAACTCGCGTTCGGCAGGTGAACGATGCAGGTAGCGCCGGAGAGATTGTGCACGACCAGCAGCCGCTGCGCCCGGTCGGCGCGGGTGTAGGCGCTGATGGCGCCACTGTCGGCCGCAGAAGCTGCAATGTCGCCGTCACGCAGGCAGCTCGATGCGCCAATGGATCAGGCGGCGATAGAAATAGAGCAGCGAGTGCGGCTCGGCGCGCTCCGCCTGGACCGAGAGGCTCGGCGAGGCGTTGTCGGGCGCGGCTTCCCACCAGGTCTCGCCGGGCTCATGAGGATTGCGATTCCAGCGCATCGGCTCGCGGATCCTCGGATCGGGCTTCACCCCGTGCATCCCGATTTCCTCACCGTAATAGACGAACGGATTCCCCGGTAATGTCAGCAACATTGCCGCGGCCATGCGCATGTGGCTCATGTTGCCATCGAGCTGATCGAGCACACGGTCCCGATCGTGGTTGCCGATGAAGGGCGAATCGACGATCGGCCCGCGTGCGTTCTGCCGAAAACTACGCCACGCCTCGCGCACGTACTCGCCGACGTTCGGGCTGGTCTCGCTGTAGGCGGTGACCATGAGGACCTGCGCCAGCGCGAAATCGAACACCGAGTTCAGCGCGGCATAATAGGGTGCCGCCTGCGCCTCCGTTTGCGCGGGCACTTCCCCGAGGAGAGACACCCGAGGGTCGGTCGCGCGCAAAGCGGCGTGGTACTGCGGCCACCACGCGATGTTCTTGCCGAGCGCGCGTGGGCTGCCGATATCCGCCTTGAAGTCGCTTCGCGGCGATGCCGTTCAAGTCCCCGATGCCATCGCCATTGGAGTCGGCGAACGAGCGCACGCAGATCTCGTAATAGACTCCGGAAGCGCCGTGCCGCGGGAGGGTCGCGGCACTGACCGGTGTGGCTGTGAGGAGAGTGATTGCCGCGCCGACCAGTGCCGCAGTGAGCCCGCGATGGCGCCTGGCGCTGCATCGTAGGGAAAGCATTTTCTCAAGGATGCGGCGTGCAGGCGCGGATTGGCAACGGATCGCATACGTATTCACGCGCGGCGCGCAGCTCCGTGACCCTGTTCGGCTGCCGCGGGCGTGGACGAGGTCGCCGGGGCTCTCACGCGGCGCGCTGTACCTCTCGCGGATGCGGTTGCTACACGGGGCTCTTCGGCAGCAGCTCTTCGAGCGCGTACCGGGTCTTCTGCGGAAACCGTTCGAGCGGATAATACCCGGCGATGATTCGCAGCGCCTGATCGTATGACCGAACGTCGAGCAGGCGGAGCAGAAAACGCACGTCCTCCTCGTCGTGGAACTCCGCGCCGATTCGCATCGACAGGCATTTCATGGCGAGCAGATATTCGGGTTGCGCCAGCATGACACGCAAGTGATCGAGCTGAACGAAGGGCGCAAAATCGCCGTCAGCGCTCATGAAACCCTTCACGGCGTCATTGAGCCAGTGCGCGTCGATGCCGGCCTTGGCCGCCGCGCGGCTCGCCGCCTCCCGTACCGTCTCGGCCGGACGGAAGTACGCGTCTACATCGTTCGTGGACGGGCGCGCGTCGTACGAAAGGCACATGACCGCGCCCCCGACGAGAAATAACTCGCCGACGGTTCCGATCTGGCGAAGCTCGTCGTTCAGGAGCTCGAAGAGGCGCCGGATATCTGTGCTGGAGAGTTGCGACATCGCAGACCTAGACGCGCTGGCCTACGCTCGAGTCGATGAAAATGTTACGCCGCCGAAACGCGGGTGGGGAGTGCGTCAGAAGATAGAGGCGCAGGGACTGCAGCGTGGAACCGAATGCGGGCTCTGCGAGCGGAGGGATCGTACGGGTCCACACCGGGACCGGGATGGTACGCATGGCGCACGCGGTTTCCACCATCGCGGCAACGTAATTGGCCAGAAACGGTGCGAGAGACACTGCAGGCGCTGCCGCGATGGCCCGGCGCAGCTCAGGGGCCGTGAATCCTGCGAGGAGCGAACTGACCTCCGCGAGTGCGTAGGAGGGCTTGGCAGGCCCGTTGAGAGCCGCGAACGCCGCCTGAAATGCCGCCTCGGGGGCCGGTAGCACGCGGCTCAGCACATAAGAGGACATATCCAATCCCGCGCGCTGCGCTGCGCGCCGGATCGCCGCCTTCTCTTCCTTGGAGACGCGAAGCTGAAGCTGCGAGTGCTTGGAAGAGCGTTTCATGCCACCAGCATGCCCACGGCGAATCGAAGCGTCAATACGCACGTATTGACGTTCTGCGCTTGCGGCTGCCCGGCACCATCCTGCTAGGCGGCCCCGAGCCGTCCCACATCTGCGACGCGCAGACCGCAGAATCCCGAACCCGGGAACGTGCCGAGCGCGCGTTGCTCGCGAGTTGCCTCGAATCAGCCAATGGATCAACGGCTTGCGGGCGGCATGCCGTTGGCACGAAAGCCGCAACGTGCCCGTACGACTCCATAACTCCTCAACCCCTCATCGCCATGCCGGATATCGCGATCAGTCCTGAAGTCCTGCGCCAGCGGCGCTTGAAGCGCGGTGCCGCGATCGCCATTCCCGCGGCCGCTCTCGTGGCGCTGCTCGTCTGGGCGCTAGCGCGGCCGGCCGCCGGACCTGCGGTACAACGCTCGGACCTTTGGATCTCGACCGTCGCGCGCGGGCCTCTACCCATCGTCGTGAGCGCCGCGGGTGCCTTTCAGCCCATCGAGCAGCGCTGGATCACGGCCGCCTCCCCGGGCGTCGTGGAGGAGGTTCGGGTGTTGCCGGGCGATCGCGTGAATCCCAACACGGTGCTTGCGGTGCTCACCAATCCGGCGGTCGATTCGGATCTCGCGCAAGCCAAAGCCAACCTGGCGAGTGCCGAAGCTCAGCGTGCATCGCTACGCGCGCAGCTGATCAGTCAGATGTTGACTCTTCAGGGACAGCTCGCAATGGATCAGGCCGAAGCCAAGACTGCAGCCGTCAGAGAGCGCGCGGAACGCTCGTTGGTCGCTAGCCACATCGTCTCGATACTCGATTACACCGGTACCCGAATGCAGGCGATCGAGTACGCCCGCCTGGTGGTGCTCGCGGAGCAGCAGATCGCGGCATTCCGGCAGAGCATGGCGGCCCAGGGGCAGGCCGCGGTCGCGAACGTCGCGGCTTTGCAGGCGATTCTCGCGAATGACCGTGAGCGGGTGCAGGCGCTCTCGGTGGTCGCGGGTATCCAGGGCGTGGTGCAGGACGTGGCCGTGCACGCGGGCCAGACGCTTGCGGTCGGCGGTGGCATCGCGCGCGTGGCGAGCGTCAAGGACCTGAAGGCGACTCTGCAAGTCCCGGCAAGTGAAGCCGGAGAAGTGGCCATCGGCCAATCCGTCACCCTGCAATTGGCGACGGACGTGGCGCAGAACCTGCGCGGCCGGGTCATCCGGGTGTCGCCCGCAGTGAGCAACGGCAGCGTGGACGTGGACGTGCAGCCGCAAGGCTCACTGCCCGATGACGTGCGACCGAACCTCGCGGTCACTGGCAACATCCATATCGCCGACATCAAGCAGGCCACCTACATTCAGCGGCCGGCCTATGCGGGTCCCGACAGCGGCATGACGCTGTATCGCTTGATCGATGACGGACGTGCGGCGGTACCGGTCCAGGTGCGCTTCGGAGCGGCCTCCGATCAGTACATCCAGGTCCTCGGCGGGCTCGAGCCGGGTGATCGAGTGATCGTGTCCGATACCAGCAGCTTCAACGGTGAGCCGAGGGTCAACGTCCGATGAGCGTTTCGAGGAGAACAAATCCATGACTGCCAGCCCTGTCATCGACGTCTCGGACCTGACCAAGGTCTACCTGGCCGACGAGGTGGAGACACACGCCCTTACCGGCATCAATCTTAGAGTCACGCAGGGAGAGTACGTCGCCATCATGGGGCCGTCCGGCTGCGGCAAGACGACCTTGATGTCCATACTCGGCCTGCTGGATGCGCCGACCGCGGGGAGTTACGAGCTTGCCGGCTCGCCCGTCGCGAAGCTCGATGCGGCGCAACGGGCCCGATTCAGAAACCGCAACATCGGCTTCGTATTTCAGTCCTTCAATCTCATCGGCGACCTGAGCGTGTATGAGAACGTGGAGCTGCCGCTCGTCTATCGCGGCGGCATCACCCGCGCCGAGCGCCGTCGCCGCGTCGCCGCGTCGCTCGAGAGCGTCGGCATGTCACATCGCATGCGTCACTATCCGGCGCAGCTCTCGGGCGGGCAGCAGCAGCGGGTCGCGATCGCGCGCGCGCTGGTCGGAGATCCGCAGATCCTGCTCGCGGACGAACCGACCGGCAACCTGGATTCGGCCAACGGCGAGAAGGTCATGGACCTGTTGGCGGCGCTCAACTCAGGCGGCGCGACGCTCGTCATGGTCACTCACGAGCCGCGCTACGCCGCTCGCGCCAAGCGCATCGTCAGGCTCTTCGACGGGCAGATCGTGGCGGAGCAGGAAGGACGATCGGGCCAGACGTTTGCGCAGGCGTAACCCTCCAAAGGTGCAATCGAGGAGCTCCCCATGACTGTCCTGGTCGCGGAGCGTTGGGAACCGCTTTCACAATCGCTTCGGCGGCTGCGCCGCGACTGGGCCTTCACGGCGGCTTTCGTTCTGACTCTGACCCTCGGCATCGCCGCCAATCTCGCGGTGTTCTCGGCGCTCGATGCGTATTTCCTCAGCCCGCTTCCCTATCCGAATGACCGGAACCTCATCGAAATCTCCTTCACCGCCCTGAAGTATCCCATTCCGCCCGGCGCGATGTCCGCGCCCGCCTATCAAGGGCTGCGATCGGCTCGTGCGCTCTTCGCGAGCGGACTCGCGAAGGGCTGGGGCAACCGCACCGTCGCCGTTCCCGGCGAGCCACTCGCGAACGATCCGGCAGCCATCGTCACCGCCTCGACATTCGCGACCCTGGACGTGCAGCCGTTGCTGGGCCGCTGGATCAGTCCTGCAGCCGATCGGGCCGGCGGCCCCGCCGAGGTGGACGTGAGCTACCAGCTCTGGCAGAGCGCCTTTCATGGCGATCCGCGTGTGTTGGGTCGCACACTACGCATCAGTGATGAGCTCTACACCGTCGTCGGTGTGATGCCGCCGGGATTTGCCTTCCCGGATCGTCACGTGCAGTTGTGGGTGCCGATAGTTCTCACCCCGGCAATGCTCGGGCCGCAGAGTCTGACTAACCGGAAGTTCGTCCAGTCGGTAGACGGAGTTTCCCTTCGCTTTCAACAACATGGAGTTGATGGCGGTGAGCGGTTTCTGTCTACGGGGTGATCTTGTCGATCAGCTCCAGGGCGCGGCGCTGT
>JBOIAQ010000060.1:0-24102 GCA_050739115.1 Steroidobacteraceae bacterium
TCGAACCGGCGCAGCGCACTCACCGCCTCCGCGCGCGTCGTCGCGCAGTCGACCTCGAAATCATCCAGAGCCCATTTGAGCTGGCGCTGCAGGCCGGGATCGTCTTCGACGACGAGCAGTCTAGTTCGCTTGGAGCTCATGCTCTTGGACACCTCCCGCTGCCGCGAGCGCCGGCGCCAATGGGATCCGTAGGACGAATCGAGTGCCTTTGCCAGGCGCGCTCTCGATCTCGACGCCCCCGCCGCATCTGCGCGCGAACTCCCGCGCCTGATAGGCACCGATGCCGAAGCCCTGCTCGCCCTTCGTGCTGTCGAAGGGCCGAAACAGTCGATCGCGAATGAACTCGGCGTCCATCCCGCACCCAGTATCGGCGACTGCGATGCTCACCTGCTGACCCGCTCTGCCGACGGACACGGTAACCGATCCTTCCTGGGGTGTCGCCTGCTGAGCGTTGCGGATCACATGCTCGAGCACTTGCAGCAGCCGCTCCCGGTTGACGATCACCTCGACGGTCCGATCACGGGCATCGAATGACGGCACCGGCGCGGCACTTGCACAGCGCCGTACCGCCTCGGCGCAGATCTGGTTGAGCTCTGCGCGGTGCGTCTCTTCCGTGAGGGCTCCGCTGCGCAGCTCGTCCATGAGGCGTGTCATGCGCTTGACGGAGTTATCGATGGTGAGGATGGCATCGTCGAAGAATCTGGGGTTGGCGCGGTGGCGGGCGGCGTTCTGCACCACCAGCGCCTGCTGGGCGATCAGATGCCGAAGATCATGCATGATGACGGCGGACATTCGGCTCATTGCCTCGAACTGATGCGCCTCGGCGAGGCGCTTGGCCGCCTGCTCGAGCGCAAGGAAGCTCGCGACCTGCCGCCCGGCCGCTCGCAGCAAATCGATCTCCTCCCAGGTGAGGCGCGTCTCCACCAGCGGATGCGCCACGGCCACAAAACCAACCAGCGCGCCCTCGCAGATAAGAGGCACGATGAGCCACATCCGCAGGCTCTCCACCATCCAGGGCGGCGGCCGCACCGTGGGCGTTTTCGGGCGGGGCAAGCGTACTTCATCGAGGTCGAAGATCCATTCATGCCGCAGCAGGTAATCGAAGAATTCGGCCGTTGCCGCCTCGCGGGGAGCTCGCGCGGGAGCTAGATCGCCACCAACCGGCACGAAAGCGTCCTCCGCATCCCTTAGCCAGAGTCCGCCGCTCTGGGCGTTGAGGAAACCAGCCATCACCTTCACGATGCGTTCGTAGACCGGCGTTTCGTCCGTCTCGGAGAGCGCCCGCGTGAGCTTCAGCCATTCGGTGCGGTAGTCATATCGGTATGGAAAAAAATGCTTGGCGATCGTCACCCGCGACCAGGCACGAAATTGCTCCGAGAGCGCCGCGACCGCCAGCACGAGCGCGCCAGCCGCAAGGAGGAGGAGCTGACCCGCCCCGCCCCACGTCCCGCCCAGGCTGCGGACGTAGTAGCTGCCGACCGCCATGACGAGGACATAGAGTCCCGTCCCGAGCAGTGTCGCATTGAAGAAGACGACCCGCGAAGAGAGGAAAGCCGTCGACCCCGAATCCGGAACACGGCGCATCGCCACGGCAAGCAGTCCGGCCGCAAACGCATTGACGAAGCCACGTGCCAACCAGAAATCGCGCGCCGCACTGCCGTGCAACATTACGATCGAGACCGAGCAAAGGTCCCAGGCATAGAGAACCCCTATGCCGAGCCAGAGATGCTTCAAGTGCCAACGATGCGCGGCGCGAGTATTGCGAGCCGCCTGCTCGACGAGCACCAGCCCCGCGACGGATAACAACAGTCCTCCCCAAACCCATTCGCTGGCTAAATAGCTCGCGAATCGGGATGACTCAGGAAGGAGCGATGCGGCCGCGGCAAGCACGACGAGCGCAGCCAAGGCGCCTATGAGGCGCTCGGCGGAGCGCGCCAGACGCGAATTGCTCGAACCCTGTAGGCTGCGCAACAGCACGCGCATCCATGCGAGCTCGCGCAGGTACCCGAGGCTGACCCACAGTCCCATCGCGATGGGGATTCCGTCTTCGCGAGCAACAAGGACCAGGGACCATGCGAGCTGCACGCTCAAGGCCGTTGCGAGCCCCAAGCCGGTCAGCCGCCGGCGCCACGCGGTCACGCAGACCGCAAGAAGCGCGGCATACGCAACGGCCGAGAGAAGATACCCGAGCACCTCGCGATCGTAGTTCAACCGCGCCTTGATTGCTCGCTAGGATTCGGGCGTGTGCCATGCCGCTTGCGGCGTTTTGCTACCGGGTTCCTGTCGACCGGACCGACTCGGAGTAGCATTGGCCGAAGCTCCACGAAACCGAACCGTCGAAGGCCATTCCATGCTCAGTCATCTCTCGAGCTCGAATCCCCGCGAGGGAGTCGCGGCGCGGGCCCGGAGCGAACCAGTTAATGCGTTTACGGTCGACGTGGAAGACTACTTCCATGTGGCGGCTCTCTCCTCGGCGATCTCGCGTGACAGCTGGCCGACGCGCGAATCCCGTGTCGAGCGCAATACCGAGCGGCTATTGAGTCTGCTCGCCGAACGGGATCTGCACGGCACCTTTTTCATTCTGGGCTGGGTCGCCGAGCGCTCACCGACCCTTGTCAGACGGATTAGCGAATCCGGTCACGAAGTGGCGTGTCACGGCTTCTCACATCAATTGATCTATCGGCAATCGGCGGCGACGTTCCGCGAGGAGACTCGACGGGCAAAGGGTTTTCTGGAGGATATCGTTGGCCGGCCGGTGCTAGGTTACCGCGCTGCAAGTTTCTCCATTACCCGAGAATCGCTGTGGGCACTCGATGTCCTCATCGAGTGTGGGTTCGAATACGACTCATCCATCTTTCCCGTCCGACACGACCGGTACGGGATTCCCGGTGCATCGCCGAGCCCGGGCCGCATCCCCGCGCCCTCGGGTCGCACGATCGTGGAATTTCCCATGTCGGTGGCGAGCGTACTTGGCCTTCGAGTACCGGTATCCGGCGGGGGCTACTTCCGTCTGCTCCCATATGGGCTCACCCGCGCGGGCCTCAGGAAGATCAACGAAAGCGCCCGACGGCCGTTCGTGTTCTATTTGCATCCGTGGGAAATCGACCCGGATCAACCTCGCTTCCGGGTGAGTCCCCTGTCGCGTTTCAGGCACTACACGAACCTCGAGCGCTGCGAGGATCGCCTGAAGCTCTTGCTGCAGGACTTCGCGTTTGCTCCCGCCATCCAGGTGTTGAGGCGGCACGGCGTGCTCGGCCTGCCGCAGGCGCCTACAACCGACGCCATGGCCGCCGCGTACCCGTAGGCACGCTCGTGCATAAGGCGCACACCGGCATCTGGATGGGAGGCGCCTTCGCCATGGCGCTCGCCGTAGCGGTCACGACGCTAGCCGTGATGGGTACAGGGCAGAGCGGCACGATTCTCGGCCTGCAGCTGACCGCGCGCTGCTCGTACGGCTTCTTCTTCCTCGCATACATCGGGGGCCCGCTGACCACGCTCTTTGGTCCCGTATTCCGGCCAATCGCGAAGCGGGGGCGAGACCTGGGCCTTGCGTTCGCCGCCGCGCACCTTGCGCACCTGAGTCTCGTGGTCTGGTTGTATCACATCTCATCCCGGCCACCGGTCAGCACCTTCTCGGCGGTTTACTTCGGCATTGCAGCGCTTTTTGTGTACTTGATTGCGCTCTTCTCGATCCCGAGACTCTTCGCAATGCTTCCGCCACTGCTGTGGCGGCTACTCCTCACGGTCGGGATGGAATACATCGCGCTCGCATTTCTGCGCGATTTTCTAAAGTACCCGTTTCACCACGGACTCCGGATCCTGCTCTTGTACCTGCCGTTTGTTACCCTCTCGTGCGCCGCATTGCCGTTGCGCATGGGTGCGTATATCAAGCGATTCGCGGCCTCACGAGACCAGAGTCATGCCGTTGCACCGAGCGCAGCGGCCAGCACCGGACGCAGCTGCTCCGGCTCTCTCAGATAGGCGTCATGGCCATGGATGGAGGAGATCTCGCGCACGTGCGCGCTGCCCATCCTCGCGACTAGCGCCCGAACATCGGCCAGCGGCACCAGCTGATCTTCCCGCGCGCCGACGGCCGCCGTTGGAACGAATACACGGGTGGCGTCGACCTGGTGCAGATCGAGGGATTCTGACAGGCAGAGGAAAGCCTCCGCCCGGAAAGCGGCGATCGGCTCCGCGGCGTCCGCAAATAGATATCGTTCGACCGGAAATACGAACCCTCCACCCTCGAGGCGGGGGGTGGCGGGGAAGCGAGCCGCGAATTCCTCGGAGCTGCGATATAGCGAGAGGCCAACGGCTCGCGCCAGTCTCAAGCCCTCCTCCGGGCGGTCCCGTTCGATCGCGAACTTCACGATGCGCCGCTGAATGCTGTGCCAGGCGATCGCCATGGGATGCGGCCGGTCGGCGGCCGAGATGATGCAGAGCGCTGCAACGCGCTCCGGATAGCGCTCAGCGAATGCGAGGGCGACCATCCCGCCATAGGAGCCGCCCACGATGGCTCGCAGCGATGGCACCTTCAGATGATCGAGCAAGCGTGCGAGCGCCTCCGCCTGATCGTAAGTCGAGACGCTCGGGAACGGCTGGCCGGCTTGCGGCCCCGTCGAGTCCCCGCTGCCGCCCAGGTAGTCGAAACTGAGAATCCGATGGCGATTCGAGTCGAGAGGACGCCCGGGACCGACCAACTCGTGCCAACAGCCGCGGCGCGTGTCGGCGGCATCGAACAGTCGTCGATCACACCAGATCCCTCCCATCGCGCACACCACCGGAGCATCCTCGGGACCCGTCAGCCGCCATGCGATCCGGGCATCGCACAGCTGGCCACGGTAATGGAGGACCCAGGGACCCGGGATCTCGAGCACGCTTTCCGTCATCTCAGTATGGGAAGGCGATGCGCTCCCGGCAGCGAGTTTTGGCATCACGACGGTAGGCTCGCGCGAGTCGTCCACGGGGGGGCACTCCGGGGCATGATGAGTTTCGGGAACATCTTGGGCCCAATGATCGCCGACCGCAATTGGGCATGTCATTCGTGTCAGCTATACTTGAGCCGCCCAAGTCCGTTGAACCGCAACCGGTGCAGGTCGTACTTCACGCATACTCCCTGAAGTGATCACCCGACGTCAGCTACTCATCGCGGGCGCCGCGGTCGGCGGTGGTCTTTTCGTCGGCTTCAGTCCGCAGCTCCTCGATCTCAAGGCGCGTCTGCTCCATGCGCCTCCGCTCGGCGAGCCCGGATGGATCCGGATTAGCCGGGACGGCTCGGTTCGCCTCTACTGCACGTTGACTGAAATGGGCCAGGGCGTATGGTCCGCGCTTGCGCAGATCGTGAACGAGGAGTTGGAGGCCGACCCGGACAGCCTCCGCGTGGAGATGGCTCCGACGTGGCGGGCATATGGCGCTCCGGTCGGGTTCGGCACGGGCGGCAGCACCGCCGTCGAGCGGATGTTCACCCCGATGCGCCGCATCGGCGCCGCGACCCGGATACTGCTCGTCGAAGCCGGCGCGTCGCGGTGGAAAGCAGCATCGAAAGACTGCCGCGCGTCGGCTGGTTATGTTATTCACGATCCGAGCGGACGGCGGCTGCCATACGCGGCGCTCGCGCCTTTGGCGTCGAGCCTGCGAGTCAACTCCAATCCACCGCTGAAGCCGCGCGCGGCCTGGCACTCCATAGGCCGTTCCCTGCCGCGGCTGGACGCGCCCTCGAAAGTCAACGGCACCGCCCGCTTTGGACTCGACGTGCACATCGATGGGATGCTGATCGCTGCCGTGTCGCAAAGCCCGTGGCCGGGTGCGCGCCCCGAATCAGTCGACCGGCAGGCAGCGCTCCGACAGCCGGGCGTCGTACGCCTGATCGAGCTGGACGACACCGTGGCCGTGCTCGCTACCGACTCCTGGGGCGCCCTGCGAGGACTGCAGGCGGCATCCGTCTCTTGGCAGGTACCCGAGGAGCTTCCGGATACGGAGCAGCTGCGGACCGCCCTTCTCGCGAAGGTCGACGCAGCGCCATCAGCGGAACTCTCTCCATCGGGCAGATGGGTGAGTGCCACGTACGATGTGCCCCTTCTCATGCACGCGCAGCTCGAGCCGCTCAACGCCACCGCTCACGTGCATCGATTTGGAGCGGACCTCTGGGCGCCCACACAGCAGCCGGCGCTCCTGCAAGAGGAAGTGGCAAAGGCGTTGTTCATTGTGCCGCAGGCTGTCACGGTGCACACGACGCTGGTGGGCGGAGGTTTCGGCCGGCGACTCATCGTCGCTGAGGGGGTTACGGCGGCGCGCATTGCCGAGAAGGCAGGTGTGCCGGTGAAGGCCATTTGGTCCCGTGAGGAAGATAGCACTCAGGACGATTTTCGCCCGATGGCCGCAGCGCGGCTCGAAGCGAGCCTCGATGCTGCGGGAAAGCCGCAGGGATTCAGCGCAAGAATAGCGAGCCTGGGCCAAACCCCGCGGACGAGCGGCCTCGATCCCACGCCATACCGGCTCCGCGATGCCCAGGTACAGTATTTCGGCTTCTCGCCCGCAATACGCGTCGGCTACTGGCGCTCGGTGGATGCATCTCAAAACGCATTTTTCCGCGAATCCTTTCTGGATGAGTGCGCATACTCGGCAGGTATCGACCCCCTGCAATATCGGCTGGAGCTCCTCGGTGCGGGTCACGCAAGAGGCAAGCGCGTCCTTGCGGCTCTGGGCGAGGCGTGCGGATGGACGCGTGCACGCCGGCCTGACCGTTTTCTTGGCCTCGCATACAACGAAGGCTTCAGATCGATATCGGCCCAGGCCGTCGAACTCTCCCGGTCCGAAGCTGGCGCGTTGCGCATCGAGCGCATCGTCGTGGTCGTCGACTGCGGCACGGCGGTGAACCCAGGCAACATCCGCGCGCAGATCGAGGGTGGCGCCCTCTTCGCGTTGAGCGCGGCATTGCGCGAAGAAGCCATCTTGGACAAAGGCAGACTCAAACAGCGCAATTTTGATAGCTACCCAGTGCTTCGTATGGCGAACGCCCGACCCGTCGAGGTTCACATTCTCGAGTCCCCCGAGAGCCCGATCGGCGGCATGGGAGAGGTTGCCGTCCCGCCGCTCGCTCCGGCTCTCGCCAACGCGCTGTTCGCCGCAACCGGTGTCAGGATCCGGCGCTTACCGCTCTCGCACGCCGCGCTAAATTGGGCTTGAACGCCGTCTCGCGAGCTGCGGTCGAGCGCACAATCGCCTCAAGCAAGCGTCACGTTCCAGAGGTGCGTTATATCACTCTCGGCAGGGTCCTGAGGACACCTCGGCAACTGTCGAAAAATCTTACGAAAGGCGCCAGACGTCATGGTCGACACTCGGCGCAAACATAATTTAATGAATATTTTCAATAACATATAGCGTAATTGCTGGTTTTGGTATGGATCATGCTCAATGTTGATATCTACAAAGCTCAACTTGAAATCTACGATTGAGCGGTCGGCAAATGGCCCAAGAAGAAGCATCGAAAGGGGAATGAGTATGTCAAAGTATTACGGCAAATACGTCGTCCTTCTCGCGACCCTGGTGGTCCTGGCAGGCGTCGTCCCATCACCGAGCATGGCCGGCATCATGGCCTCAGACGGCGTAAGTTCCGCCGGCTCCTCGGGGACATATACCACCGGAGGGGCTGATCCTCCAGCAATCAGCTTTACCGGAGTGACTCAAAATTTCACCGACGGCAGTTGGAGTTTGGGTTTCGAGTTCTCGCCCACAACTGCGCTTGATGTAAGCGCCCTCGGGTTCTACAACGCCAACCTGACGGGCGGCTCCGTAGGCTTGAGCAACTGCACCGGCTGCGGTGAAGTCGGTCTCTATAATTCGACTGGCACTCTGCTCGTGTCGGGTCAGGTCACCTCGTCTGGTGCACAAGTCGGCGATTTCAATTATGTCTCCGTACCAACTACGGGGCTGATCGCCGGACAGGATTATTATCTTCTGGCCGAGACCGGCAACGCCGACTACACTTTTGATCCTAACGGGCTTGGCATCAACCCTGACATTAACTGGATCGGTGAGTTGGAGACACGTGGCTCGTCTCTGACTTTCACTACCAATGGCGAAGCGAATGAGTACCCCGGCTGGGGCATATACGGCCCCAACGTCGAACTGAGCTCCTCCGTTCCCGAGCCGGGAAGCTTGATGTTGATAGCTCTGGGACTGGTTGGACTGGGACTCATTCGGTGGACGCGCAGGGCATCCAGCCGCCTCTAGTCGCGTAGCGTCCGTCCGGCGACTTGCACAATACCGCATGGCCCGCTGCGCATGGAATTCCGCAGCGGGCCATGCGGCCGTGTTCGGCGCTCGACCGCCACGGCTGCGCGGCGTAGGCTCAATTCGCGGAGCCCGCACCCACCGCCTGGGATCCGCGCACCCCCCGTCGAGCGAGATCCGCGCGCTGCCGATCCTGATTGACCGGTTGGCCGAGCGCCTCGAGCCGCCGCCAGCGCTGCTTTCCCCGGAAGCCTGACTCAGCCCAGAGCTCTCTCGCAGTCGCTAAGCACGCTGGGCCTTGGCGCAAGGCTTCGGAGTCAGGCGAGACGGTATGTCTGAGCAGAAGGAGGCAGTTGTCCCCAATCGCAGACGCATCTGACCAGAGATGAGTTGACTCGGAGCGCGGACTATCCGCAGTGCGTCGGCGGTTTTGCCCCTAGGACGGCCTGTCGTATGATCCGGGCGGTCCGATGAGATCCACACGACGTGTCAATTGAGGAGACCGACTTGCGCGAATCTACGCCAGCCGCACCCGGCCGTCCCGCAGCCCCGGAGGAAGGGCCGACAGTCGAGCTCCGCATCCTGCAGCAAGCCGCATCGGGCGCAAGCGTCGAGGTGACGAGCGAGAATCCCTACGGATTGAAGCCCGATCCCATCCCGCCTGAATGGATGCTCGAGGGCAATCCCACGGCTCGCCGGAAGTATCTAGTCGGCAGCTCGGACAATCTATCCAGCACGTATATGTGGGACTGCACCGCGGGGCGCTTCAACTGGCATTACGACGGTGACGATGAGGTCATCTACGTCGTGGAAGGGTCCGTGGTCGTCGAGGATGAAGCAGGCATGCGGCGGCGGCTCGAGACCGGTGACACGTTCCTCTTTCCGGCGGAATCGACATTCCACTGGACGGTCCCGCACTACATTCGCAAGATCGCTTTCATGCGCGCGCCGCTCTCTCGCAAGATGCGTCTCGCCAAGGCAATCTATAATTTCCTGACATTGAGGCGGATGCGGCACCCGAAGGCGCCGACAGGGCTCAGCAGCACCTGAGCCGGGAGCCCGCGGCAATACGAGGCGGGGAACAACTGCGCCCGGCGGATCAAGGCGGCGCCGCATCCGGCACGCCGGGGTGGATGCCCCCGGGTCGCGCGATATGGGAGAATTGACCCGATGCTCTGTGAGCCTTGCCCTGCCGATGCCGCTCCGGGCGGCTGGAGAGTCCGCAATGAGCGCTGAGCCGGAGGCTCAGGCCCACCGCTTCCGCAGCGCGCTCGGTGCGTTCGCCACCGGGGTCACGATCGTGACGACCCGCGACTCGCAAGGCCGGGACGTCGGACTCACCGCGAACAGCTTCAACTCCGTCTCCCTCGAGCCGCCCATGGTCCTCTGGAGTCTCGCCAAGAACGCGCGGAGCCTGCCGGCCTTTCTCGCCGCGAGCCATTTCGCCGTGCACGTGCTCGCGGTCGACCAGGAGGAGCTGTCGCTGCGATTCGCGGCGCGCGGCTCGGAGAAGTTTGCCGGCCTCGATCTCGAGCGCGGTGCCGGACAGTTGCCGCTGCTGCGCGGCTGCTCGGCGAGATTCCAGTGCCGCACCGCATTCCGGCACGAAGGGGGCGATCACGTGATCTTCGTCGGTGCGGTCGAGTCGTTCGACAACTCCGACCGTCCGCCACTCGTCTTTCACGGTGGCCGCTACGCGCTCGCCGTGCGCAAGGAGACGGCGGGCGAGCCGCGGGATGACAGCGCGGAACCCGACAGCAGCTTCAGCCGGGATTTTCTCATCTACCTGCTCGGCCGCGCCCAGTTCCAACTCTTCATGTCGTTGCGGCGCGATCTCGAGCAGCATGGGCTCACCGAGGCGCAGTGGTTCGCGCTCAGCATCCTAGGGGTAGCCGACGGGCGCAGCGTGGCGGAGCTCGACCGGCTCCTCTGGCACACCGGCTACCGCGTCACCCAGGAGTTGCTCACGAGCCTCGCGGTCGCGGGACTTGCGGAGCTGCGCGGCTACGAGCCGCATGTCCGCGTCACACTCACCGAAGCCGGCCGGCGCGCGCTCATCGAGCTCGTGGCGGCGGCGAAGGCGGCGGAGGCCCACGCGGAGAGAAACCTCGGCACCGCGGAGATCCGGGCGCTCAAGCAGGCGCTGCGCGCCATCATCCGCGAGACCGACCCCGGCGCCCCGCCGCTTCTGCCTCCCAACGACCCGGAGTGACCCCTTGTGCTCTGGAGCGGGCCTCGTGATCGCGCCACGCGTCACGCAGCGGATGAACGAGGTGCTTGCCGCTCTCGCAGAGAACGTCGATCCTTCACCGGGCAGGCTGCTCGGCGCAGGTATGCGTATTTCTCATGTTCCTTTATTTGCGTGTCACTTTTCTAGGCTGGCGGCCGACGAAGCTGGGATGCAATGTGCATGCGGGGCATCGGCAACAAATCGGCGCCAATTTGACTAGGTTATCTTAATCTGATAACCTTCTGGACGTGACGGAACCTCGCGATCCCACCCTGGATGTCCTTCTGGACCTCGATGGGCAGGTCCTCGTGGTCGATCCCGAAGGAGGCCACTGGGTCAAATTCGTCGTGACGCAGGTGCCGGTGTCACCCGAGAAACCGCACGGCATCGACTACTCGCTCACGTTGCACGGGCCGGACGGTGAACGCCTTGTCGGTTTCGACAACGCTCATTCGGTCGAAGGGCAACAGCGGGGCGGCTCGCAGGATCATCGTCACCGATTGCGGACGCTCACGCCCTATGAGTATTCGGACGCCGCGACGCTTGTAGCGGATGCCGTCGACGCCGTGCTGCGCGAAAGAGGAGTCTTGCCATGACAACATTGAGAGTCGGCATTGCCAGCTACGAAGAGATGAAGGCCCGGACTCTTGCGGTGGCGCGGGGCAAGCGGCGGGTCGAGCCGGGGGAGCCGAAGATTTGGTTTACCTCGACTGAGTCGTTCGCCAAGATCCTCTCGGCGCGCAATAGAGAGCTGCTGCGCGTGATTGCAGACCGAGCACCTCAGTCGCTCGAGGATCTCGCCCAGATCGCGGGCCGGGCGAAGTCGAACCTGTCGCGCACGTTGCGGACGATGGAACACTATGGACTCGTTCGTCTGGATCGAGACGAGCGAGGTCGTGTTACGCCAAAGGTCATCTACGATCGGGTGGAATTGGACGTTCCGCTGGTACTGCGGAGAAAGGTGGGATGAGTGGAGACCTCCAGCCTCGTACCGCGCCGCGAGCAACGTTACGATCCGCTCGAGCTCCTCGAGCTCGTGAATGATCCGCACCCGCCCGTAGCGGTGCGCGACCGCATAGTTCCACCTGGCTCCTATTGCGCGGAGGCGGACGGCACGGCACGACGCGCCCCCGATGCGGCAGGGACCGGCGCTGAAGCTCAATCACCTGAAGATCGGCGCATCAGAGGCTGCCCGCGCATCGTGCACCAGGCGCTGCAGGTCATCGGCATCCTCGGCTACACGAACGACACGCCCTACAGCGTAGGGCGCCATTATCGCGATGTTCTGTCGGTATCTCTCATGGTTTCCAACGCGCGGATCGCGTCGAAGAACGCCTCCATGCTGCTCGTCTACAGGGAAAACTGACGCCCCGCTTCCCGTAGGGTTATGTCATGACGGTGGCCAGGATGCCCCGCAGCTGCTCCGGTTCGCGCAGGTACGCCTAGTGACCGTGGAGCGCACGCACGTCGCCGAGCGGCACCAGCTGATCTTCCCGGGCCCCGACGGCCGTCGTCGGGACGAATATGCGAGTGGCGTCGACCTGATGCAGATCGAGGGATTCCGATAAGCAGAGGAAGGACTCCGCACGGACCGCGGTGGTTGACTCCGCGTCGTCCGCGAACAGGTAGCGCTCGACCGGGAATACGAACTCTCCAGCCTCGAGCCGCGGTGTAGCAGGGAAGCGCGCGGCGAATTCCTCCGAGCTCCGGTACAGCGCAAGGGCCACCGCCCGGGCCAGTCTCAGTCCCTCCTGCGGGCGGCCGCAGGAGATCGCGAACTTCACGATGTGTCGCTGAATGCTGTGCCAGGCGATCGCCATCGGATGGGGACGATCGGCCGCCGAGATGATGCACAAAGCTGCCACGCGTTCGGGGAACCGCTCGGCGAATGCGAGAGCGACCATCCCCCCATAGGACCCGCCTACGATCGCACGAACTGCGGGAGCCTTCAGATGATCGAGCAGGCGTGCCAGCGCTTCCGCCTGGTCATAAGTTGAAATGCTCGGGAACCGACCACCAGCCTCGGGGGCGATCGTCGAGGACGATGCGGTGCTGAGCGAGCGCTATCGCGAACTCATTGCCTCGGCCGCCGACATGCGCCTCGAATGCACGGCGAACGGCGCCGGGGAGGCGCTGCGGCGGCCCGAGACCGCCGCCCCCGACATTCTGCTCGTCGATCTGGGTCTGCCGATGGCAGCTCGCCGCGATGACGGAGTACCCAGGGGGCCTGCGATCTCGAGAATACCTTCCGTCATGGCAGTCTCGGACGTTGACGCGCGCCCCCGGCAAAGACCGAAGCTCGCGGGGATCAAGGTGGCGTGGGATTCGCCGCGCCGGGATGGATCGTGATACCGCGCTTGCGCAACTGATTGACGATGAGCTGCGCGCCCGGATCGCCGGCGTCGGCGGTTCTCTGAGTGTCGGTCGCGAGAGCGCTCAGGGAGTCGCGCAGCCGCTGCGCCTGCGCGATCTGCGGCCTCTGGGCGGCGAGTGCGCCATCGAGTCCGAGGTGATCCCGGGCGAGCTGTAGGGTCTCAAAGGCCGTCCAGACGAGGAGTGCAAGGCCCATGAGTAGCAGCGGCACGAAGGGGCTGTGACGCGCGCTGGTGACCGTCGCCGCGTGCGCCCGCATCTCCACCGCAGCGGAATGGGCGGCAGCGGCGTGAACCGCATGGACGTCAGCCATGGTGCTTGCCTCGCGAGCGCTGCGGCGCGACAGGTTTGGCGGGGGCGGCGGCCGGGGCCGCACTCGCGGGCGGTGTCGGCTTCGCGGTCACCGTGATCCCCTGCCGGGTGAGTACGGCGCGCAGCGCATCGTCCTTGTTGCGCACCGAAAGATCCGCGAGGGCACGCACCATGCTCTGGTAGAGCCCCTGGAGCGAGCCGCTTTGCTGGATGTACTGATTGCGGGCGCTCACCTCACTCTGCACCGCTCGGTTAGCGGTAAAGAGCGCCATGTTGGTGATCGCGAGCGCGAGGCACGCGGCGCCGACCCCGAGGAGCGTCCAGTACTGCAGGCGCTTCAGCATTTTTGCACTCCCGTCCGGCGCCGCCCGCGCGCGATGGCGAGCAAGCCGGCGAGCAGAGTGAGTGCCGCTCCGGCGCTGCCGGGATCGATCTCCGGCGCGGCAACCGGTCCGCCCTTCACCACATCGCCCTCGAGGGTGAGCGTGATGTTATCGGCGTAGGCACCGTAACTCGCGCCGGTGTAGTACCCCATGCCGTTCAGCAGGATCGTGTCATCGAAGCTGCCGAGCGAGCCGGTGCTGAAGTCGATGCCAAGCCCGCCGAGGCTTTGGCCAGCCCCGAGTCCCGAGAATGACCCTATCCAGTTGGAGCCCGAGAGCGAGGCATCCGCCAGAGTCCCCGTGGCGAAGCTGCCCTCGAGGTCATCCGCGGGACCCGCCACCTGATTGACGAGACTCAGGAGCGAGGCGATGCTCGCGCCCTGCGTGAGGTTCCCGAGGTTGAGCACGTAGCTGCTGCCGCTCTTGGAGAGCGAGCCGCTGCCGGAATCGAGTGCGAAAGTGGCGTTGGCGTAGTTATTGACCTGGCCGCTGACGCTCACGGTCGTGCTCCCGAGCGAGAGGTCACTCAGCTGCGAGTCGTGGCTCGCGCCGCCGAACTGCGCGCTACCCGTATACATCCCGGCCGCGCTCGTATTGAATGACACCTTCAGGTTCGTCGCATCCGTCTGCCCCGCCGCGAGGCCTGCCCCGAGATTGCCGCTCGCCGAGAAGGGTCCGGAGCCGCCGGTGAGATTACCGGTCAGCACGTCATTGAGCGCGGTCGAGGGCGCCGCATTGGTCACCGAGACCGTCTGCGGGCCGATGACGTCCCCGACGTGCACGACGCCGAAATTGACGCTCGTCGTATCCACCTGCTGCACCGCCGGCGTATAGACGCTGCCCTCAAGCTGCACCGAGCCGCTCCCCACGCTCTCGGGCGTCGCATTGTCGATCAGTCCGTTTGAGGTGAAGCTCACCGCCTGCGTGCCGGTGAAGACCCCGGGCGTCCCGGTGTTGAGCGCCACTTTCAGGGTCGAGCCGTCGGTGCCGCCCGCGGCGAGATTCGTGACCGCGCCGCTATTCGACCAGCCGGTCGGCGCGCTCGTCATGCTCGCGGCCAACCCTTCGGTGTACTGATCGGGCGAGGTATTGGTCACGCTCACCGCCGCCGTCGGGCTCGCATCCCCCACCCGGGCAGCCAGTGTGACGCTTGGGGTGTTCAGCGTCGGGCTCGCGACGCGATACACGTCCCCGCTCACCGATACGCTCTGCGAGGGGAGCGTCATCTGGCAGTTCGGGCTGCAGCCGCCGACGTTGCTCGCATCCGAAACCAGCCCCACCGTCGCGGTGCCGGAGACGGCGCCCGCGGTGGCGGTATCGATGCCGACCTGCAGCGCGCCACTGTTGGTGGATCCGGGCCCCAAGAGACTGACGGATCCCGAGGAGCTCACCGGGGCGCTGCTGCTGATGCTCGCATCGAGCGCCGCCTGCGGCGCGGTGGTCGCCTGGTTGCTGAGGCTGACGTAGGCGGTGGGCGAGGTCGCGCCCTGGCGCACATTGCCTAAGGAGATCGTCGGATTATTGATCACCGGATCGGCATCATTCACCACGTTGACGGAGGTCTGGATGGCCCCCGTGAGGCCATAGGTCGCCGACCCGACGGGCGCCGCCCCGAGGCCATCGCTCGTTCCGTTCACCGTGCCGGCGGTGTCGAAGTTCACCGCGATGCCGCCGATGTAGGTCCCCGCGGTCGTGCCCTGTACGGTCACGGTCATCGAGGAATTGTCCGTGCCGCCCGCCGCGAGCCCGTTGATCGAGCCGTTACCGGTGACCGTCGCGGTGCCCGTTCCCGTGTTCGCCGCCACGGAGCCGAAGCTCGCATTCAGATCCTCGACATAGCCGCTCGGCCCGCTCGCGACGTTGCTGACGCTGAGCGCATTGCTCGTGACGCTCTGCCCGACCTGGATGGTGCCGAAGCTGAAGGAGCTCGGGTTCGAGACGGTGTTGTTGAGCGCGCCCTGCGCGGCCTGGTATCCGTTCGCGCTCACAGTGACCGTCTGGGTGCCGAGGGAGGTGGAGGCGAGCCCATCGATCGTGCCGTTGGAGGTGAGCGCGAGAGTCGCGCTGCCGGAGTTGACCCCGGCGGCGACACTGCCGATGCCGACCGTGATGCCGCTCGAGGCGCTGCCGGCGGCGAGATTGCTGATCGCGCCGCTCGCGGTGACCCCGCCGGTCGTCGCCCCGGTGGCGACATCCAACCCTTCCTGATAGCCCGCCGGCGCCGCCGAAGTATTGCCGATGGTGATGGCCTGGCTGCCGCCGCTTCCCACGCGGAAATTACCGAGGCTCACGGTGCTCGGCACCGAGGGCTGGGCATACTGGTAGACGTTCCCCGAGACGCTGACGTCCTGGGAAGGAAGGGTGATCGTGCAGCCGGCCGTGCAGTCTTGGTTCGAGGCATCCGACACCAGTCCCACCGTCGCGGTGCCGGCGATGTGGCCCGCCGTGGAGGTGTTGCCGATCCCGACCGTGAGATCCGTATCATCCGTCGAGCCCGGCGCGAGCAGGGTCACCGTGCCGCTCCCCGTCACCGGCGCGGTGCCTGAGATCGTCGCATCGAGCGCCGCCTGCGGCGCGGTGGTCGCCTGGTTGGTCAGGCTCACCGTCGCCGTCCCGAAGCTGCCGCCCACGTGCACGTTGCCTAAGGCAATCGTCGGGTTATTGATGAGCGGGCTCGCCTCGTTGACGACCTTGCCCTCGATCGTCCCGCTGATGCCGTAATCGGCGCTGCCGACGGCCGCGGTGCCCAAGCCATCCGAGACGCCATTGACGGTCCCGGCCGTTTCGAAGTTCACCGCGATCCCGCCGGTATAGGTCCCCGCCGTCGTGCCCTCAACGGTCACGGTCATCGCGCTGGCATTGGTGCCGCCGGCGGTAAGTCCGCTGATCGAGCCGTTGCCCGTGATCGAGGCCATGCCGGTGCCGGTGTTCGCGCCGACGGCGCCGAATGCGGCATTGAGGTCCTCGACATAGCCCGCAGCGCCCGTGGCGGCGTTCGTGATGCTGAGCGCGTTGCTGGTGACGCTCTGACCGACCTGGATGACGCCAAAGTTGAAGTTGTTCGGGTTGCTCACCGTATTGTTGAGCTGGCCGACGGCGGCCTGGTAGGCCGCGCCGGTCACGGAGACCGTCTTCGAGCCGACGTTGTCGAAGTTGCTCGCCACCGTGAAGCTCTGCCCGGTGAGCGCGCCCGACTGGGTCGGGGTGTATGAGAGGCTCTGCGCGGCGCTCGAGCCGACGGCGATCGCGCCGAAACTCGCGCCCGAGACCGAAAGACCCGGGGTGGTAAGCCCCGCGCTTTCGTCCGCCCCGCGGATCGAGGGTCCCCCGGAGGGGTTCACGTTGTTGATGTCAAAGGGGGTCGTGGTCGTGCCGCCCACCCGGATGTTGCCCACGTTGAGCGTCGCCGTGCTGTCCGCTACCCCGCCCCCGGCGGTGATGGCGGTGCCTGTCAGGCTCATTCCCGGTGTGCCGGCCGCGAGGATCTTGCCGCTGCCGCTCACGTTCGCATGCGGATTGAAGGCACTGCCGCTGCCGAAGCTCGCGTTGTCGTAATCGCTCGATACCGTGATGCTGTTGCCGCCGAGCGCGAGCGACCCGGCGCTCGTGCCGTCGTTCGTGAGGGTTCCGACGGTGCTCGCCGCGCCGAGCGTCACGGCGCCGCCGCTCTCGATGACGAGGGTGCCGCTCGGTCCTTGAATGCCGGCGGTGGCGTTCAGCGTGCCGGCGGCGGAGGTCACGGTACCGCTATTGGTGAGCGTGCCGACGGTGCTACTCGCCTCGGTGGTGAGACCCGCACTGCTCGCCACGGTGATGGTGCCCGTCGTCCCCTGGATGCCGTTGCTCGCGATCAGCGTGCCGCCTGTCGCATTGATCGCTCCGGTATTGGTGATCGAGGGCGTGACGGTGCCGAAGCCCTCGAGCGTCCCCCCGTTGCTTAAGCTCGCCGCGCTGAAAGTGCCGCCGCCGAGCTCGAGCGTGCCCTGATTGCTGATCGCATTGGTGGTGGCGTAGCTTCGGCCGCCGAGGACGTGCAGGGCGCCGCTCGAGGTGATGCTCGTGAGCGAGCTCTCGAGCGGCACATCCTTGGCCGTCGAGTTGTCGAAGGCCTGGAACGTCGAGCCGGCGCCGTTCAGCACCACATCGGCGGAGAGCGTCGTCACCTGCTCGTTGTTCGCGAGCGTGATCGTCCCTGCGGATTCCGCCTGATACGTGCCGCCCGTCAGGGTGCCGGCGGAGAAATTCGTGAATGTGGTCGGAGTGATCTCGAGCGTTCCGCTCGACTGCGCGGTGAGGGTGCCGTTGTTGGTGAAGGAGTTCGGCTCGACGTACAGCTCGTGTCCCGTACCCTGCACGCTCATCGAGCCGTCGTTCACGATCGAGGCCAGGCTCGACTGGGTAAGATAATCGGTGCCGGTGCCGCCGCTCGAGACGAGCGTCGCGTTCGCCCCGAGCGTCAGTGTCCCCGCCCCGCCGTAGCCGGCGTAAAGATACGTGGTGCCGCTCGTCGCAACCCCCATGTTGATCGTGAGGTTGTTGAGGCTCGGCGTCGTCGGGGCGATCTCGAGTGAGGCGCCCTCCCCGGTCACATTGATGGTCCCCGGAGCGCTGCCGCTCACGGTATCCGCCGTGATGCCATTGCTGATGAGGGCGCTCGCGCTGGTGCCGCTCAGATTCAGCGGTCCATTCACCTGCACCGCATCGAGAGTCCCTTGGGCGCTCTGCACCGCGAAGAGGTTGCCCGAGCCCCCCTGGATCACCCCTCCGTGTATCGTACCGCCCTGCATCGAGAGCTCGGCGAGCGAGCCGCTCGAAACATTGAGCGTGGACCCGCTGTTATCGAGATACCCGAACAACTGCTCGCTGCCGCCCGTCACGTTGAGCGTGCCGATGTCGGAGTCCTTGATGTAGCCGCCGATCTTCAGGTCCGTATCGGTGAGACTGATCGTGCCCGCATTGGTCCACTCGTAGCTCGGAGTGTCACCGGGGTTTCCCTGGTAGCCGAGCTCGAGCACCGTGCTCCCTCCGGTGCCGTTCATGGTCACCGTGCCGCTCGCGGCGTTGGTGAAATCGAGCGCGCTCGTGCCCGAGGCGTTACCGCCGAGCGCCAGCGTCGTGCCATTCGCCCCCGTGACGGTGCCGTTGTTGGTGAAGGAGTTCGGTTCGATGGTGAGCCCGTGGCCGACCCCCGTCACACTGATCGCCCCGTCATTAACGATCGAGGCCACGCTCGACTGGATGAGATAATCGGTGCCGGTGCCGCCGCTCGAGAGGAGCGTCGCGTTCGCCCCGAGCGTCAGTGTCCCCGTCCCGCCGTAGCCGGCGTAAAGATACGTGGTGCCGCTCGTGGCAACCCCCATGTTGATCGTGAGGTTGTTGAGGCTCGGCGTCGTCGGGGCGATCTCGAGCGCGGCACCCTCCCCGGTCACATTGATCGTCCCGGGAGCGGTGCCGCTCACGGTATCCGCCGTGATGCCGTTGCTGATGAGGGCGCTCGCGCTGGTGCCGCTCAGATTCAGCGGTCCATTCACCTGCACCGCATCGAGAGTCCCTTGGGCGCTCTGCACCGCGAAGAGGTTGCCCGAGCCCCCCTGGATCACCCCGCCGTGTATCGTACCGCCCTGCATCGAGAGCTCGGTGAGCGGCCCGCTTAAGACATTGAGCGTGGTGCCGCTGTTATCCAGATACCCGAGCAGCTGCTCGCTGCCGCCGGTGACGTTGAGCGTGCCGATGTCGGAGTCCTTGATGTAGCCGCCGATCTTGACGTCCGTATCGGTGACGCTGATCGTGCCCGCATTGGTCCACTCGTCGCTCGGAGTGTCACCGGGGTTTCCCTGGTAGCCGATCTCGAGCACCGTGCTCCCGCCGGTGCCGTTCATGGTCACCGTGCCGCTCGCGGCGTTGGTGAAGGTCAGCGCGCTCGTGCTCGAGGCGTTGGGGCCGAGCACCACCGTCGTGCCGTTCGCCCCCGTGACGGTACCGTTGTTGGTGAAGGAATTCGGCTCGATGGTGAGCCCGTGGCCGACCCCCGTCACGCTGATCGCCCCGTCGTTCACGATCGAGGCCACGCTCGACTGGGTGAGATAATCGGTGCCCGTGCCGCCGCTCGAGAGGATCGTCGCATTCGCCCCGAGCGTCAGGGTCTCCGCCCCGCCGTAGCCGGCGTAAAGATAGGTGGTGCCGCTCGTGGCAACCCCCATGTTGATCGTGAGGTTGTTGAGGCTTGGCGTGGTCGGGGCGATCTCGAGCGCGGCACCCTCCCCGGTCACATTGATGGTCCCGGGAGCGCTCCCGCTCACGGTATCCGCCGTAATGCCGTTGCTGATGAGGACGCTCGCGCTGGCGCCGGTCAGATTCAGCGGTCCATTCACCTGCACCGCATCGAGAGTCCCTTGGGCGCTCTGCACCGCGAAGAGGTTGCCCGAGCCCCCCTGGATCACCCCTCCATGTATCGTACCGCCCTGCATCGAGAGCTCGGCGAGCGGCCCGCTCGAAACATTGAGCGTGGCGGCGCTGTTATCCAGATACCCGAGCAGCTGCTCGCTGCCGCCGGTGACGTTCAGCGTGCCGATGTCGGAGTCCTTGATGTAGCCGCCGATCTTCAGGTCCGTATCGGTGAGATTGATCGTGCCCGCGTTGGTCCACTCGTAGCTCGCATTGGCACCCGGGTTGCTCTGATAGCCGATCTCGAGCACCGTGCTCCCTCCGGTGCCGTTCATGGTCACCGTGCCGCTCGCGGCGTTGGTGAAATCGAGCGCGCTCGTGCCCGAGGCGTTACCGCCGAGCGCCAGCGTCGTGCCGTTCGCCCCCGTGACGGTACCGTTGTTGGTGAAGGAATTCGGCTCGATGGTGAGCCCGTGGCCGACCCCCGTGACACTGATCGCGCCGTCGTTCACGATCGAGGCCTGACTCGACTGGATGAGATAATCGGTGCCGGTGCCGCCGCTCGAGAGGAGCGTCGCATTCGAGCCCAGCGTGAGCGTCCCCGTCCCGCCGTAGCCGGCGTAAAGATACGTGGTGCCGCTCGTCGCCACCCCCATGTTGATCGTGAGGTTATCGAGGCTGGTCGTCGTCGGGGCGATCTCGAGCGCGGCGCCCTCCCCGGTCACATCGATGGTCCCGCTGCCCGTGCCACCCGTGCCATGGAGCGTGATGCCGTTGCTGATCAGCGCACTGGCGCTGCTGCCGGTGATATCCAGGCTCCCATCGAGGGTGACGCCGCTCAAAGTCCCGGCGGCACTCGTGCCGCTCAGAGCGACCGCGGCGGTGCCACCGGTCCCGACGATCGTGCCGCCCGCTATCGTTCCAGCCTGCAGCGTCACCCCATTGGTCACGGTGAGCGTGCTGCTGTTGCTGAGCGTTGCGCCCGATGCGTCGAGGTCGAGTGCGGTGAGGGTAACCGGACTCGTCAGGTCGATCGTGTACGTGCCGGCAGCGGCAATCGTCGCGCCGTAGGTGGTGGCGCCGGCGTTGTCGGGCGAGGTGCTGTTACAGCTTTGCCAGCTTCCCGGGGTGAACCAGGAAGTGGTACCGCTGGTGGTGATCCAGCTGCAGTTGTAGGTTTGCGCCCCTGCTCTTGCGCTCACCACCGAGAGAATCGCCAGCAGGCTGGCGCGAGTGATCGCCCGTCGAGCGACCCTGTTATTGCTCTTCTTCACCGGCGCCCTCCCCGTTCCGCAGGCGTCAGGGACGCTCGCGCTTCCGCTCTGGTCACGCATTAGACTCCCGCCCCGGGGGCGTGTCAGTCATGCATTCGGGTGACAAAGAGACGCCGAGGCCGTAATGGCGTTGACATAAGATGTGCGTACGCGCCACGGATGCTCTACGCTTCGGCGCGGATCGATCTCTCAGACCTACGACTCTCGGTTTCGGGCATGCCGATAGCAGTGGCGATCGTCGAGGACGATGGGGTGCTGAGCGAGCGCTATCGCGAGCTCATTGCCTCGGCCGCCGATATGCGCCTCGAATGGGCGGCGAGCGGCGCCGTGGAGGCACTGCGCCTCCTCGAGACGGCCGCCCCCGACGTGCTGCTCGTCGATCTCGGTCTCCCAGATGGCAGCGGCCTCGATGTGATCCGCAGCGCCAAGGCGCGCCGGCCGGACGGCGAGGTCATGGTGGTCAGCATGTTCGGCGACGAGGAGCACGTGGTCGCCGCGATCACCGCGGGCGCGAGCGGCTATCTGCTCAAGGACGCCCTCGCCGACTCCTTCCTCGGCACCATACGCGAGCTGCGCTCGGGCGGCTCCCCGATCAGTCCGAGCATCGCCCGGATCATCCTGAATCACGCCCGTGCGCCGGGCGCGCCGCCGACGCCGGGAGTGCCGAGCGAGTGCGAGCTCGCCGAGCGCGAGGGCGAGATCCTGTCGCTGGTGGCCAAGGGCTTCAACTTCCAGGAGATCGGCCGTCTACTTGGCATCTCCAACAACACCGTCAAGACGCACATCTACAGAATTTATCGTAAACTGTCAGTGCATTCGCGCGGCGAGGCGGTGTTTGAGGCGAAACGGCTCGGCCTGCTGGTTTTTTAGCGCGCTGCTCGTGATCGGCGTCGGCGCGGCATTCGCGCAGGGCGACTCGCAGCCTGCCCTGGCGCTCTGGCGCCTGCACCTCACGAGCGGCGAGTATCTCGCCGGTTACACGCTCGGCACCCCCCCACCCCCTACCGCAGCGGGCATTCCCGTACGCTTGCCGTTGCGGATCGGCTATACCCCGCCTTCCCGCGGCACCCCTTTGCGATGGGTGCGCTGCGAATTCCAGTTGGCTGAGACGCGCGCGCGCGAGCACATCGTCTACCTGCCCTATGTATCGCCCAATGCCGCGGTGTATCTCGATGGCATCTACATCGGCAAATCGGAAGGGTATGGTGAGCCGGAGACCGACTCGTGGAACATCCCGCTGTACATCCGCGTTCCCGCGGCTCTCGTTCGTCCGGGCACCCATGAGCTTCTCATCGAGCTCGTGCCGCAGCACCGCGGGGGCACCGAGCTAGGTCCCGTATGGGTGGGAAGCAACGCGGCGCTGCTGCCGCTTTACCGGCGGCGGCAGTGGCTGCAGGTCACCGGCGTCGAGGTGGTCACGCTCCTCGTCGGCGCGATCGGGGCACTTGCCGCCCTGCTCTGGGCGCGCCGCAGGCGTGAGACGCTCTTTGGCCTCTTTGCCTTAAGTTGCGGCATCTGGATGATCCGCGACGCGCAGTTCTTCGTGGTGCGCACCCACTCGCTCTTTTACTTCTCGGTTATTACCGCTGCGGCGCTCTTCTGGCTGGTGGCGGTGCTTTACCGCTTGAGTTTTCGCATCCTCGAGCGACGGTTCCCGCGCTTCGAGACCGCCCTCGTCGCCTATGCGCTGCTCGTCACCGTGGCGATGTATGCCGCAGGTCCGGCGCACGTATTCCTCGTGATCACGGCCGGCTATGGCGCCTTGCTGCCGCTCGCCATCGGCTTTCAGGTGTATCTCACCTGGGCGACTCTGCGCTCACCGACGGTATTGCGGCTGTTGCTGTGGCTCGCTGCCATGGTCACCTCGCTTTCGGGGGCGTACGACCTCGCCCTGATGCTCGAGTGGATACCGTGGCCGGGCTCGTACCTGATGCCCTACAGCTCCCTCTTCTATGCGGTCACCGTCGGCTGGGCGCTCATCGACAGCTTCGTC
The DNA here is from genome assembly GCA_050739115.1 of Steroidobacteraceae bacterium. Lineage (GTDB taxonomy): Bacteria > Pseudomonadota > Gammaproteobacteria > Steroidobacterales > Steroidobacteraceae > 13-2-20CM-66-19. Next base: position 23,182 of record JBOIAQ010000060.1, read on the forward strand.
AAGACGCACAACGAGTACGAGCAGCTCAACGTCGCGCTCGATAGCCGCGTGCGCGACCGCGAAACGGCGCTCCGGGCGCAGTATCACAAGTCGGCCGAGCTCGAGCGCGAGCGCGTGGTGGCGGCCGAGCGCGCGCGTATCGTGCGCGACATGCACGATGGGTTAGGCCTGCAGTTGATCACCGCGCGCCGACTCATCGAAAGGGCCCAGGATCCTCGTGAGGGCGTCGCGGCCGCGCTCGATGATGCGATGGACGAATTGCGCATCGCCATCGACTCCATGAAGCCGACCGTGCACGATCTTTTGGTCATGCTCGGGAACCTCCGCTATCGGCTCGAGCCGCGCCTGAATGCCGCCGGCATCAGCCTGCATTGGAACATCTCCGACGCGCCGGATGCGATCCGCCTGGGGCCGACGGAGGTCACCGAGGTCACGCGGATCGTGCAGGAAATCTGCACCAACGCTCTCAAACACTCCGGCGCGACCGACATATCGCTAACCGTGCATTGTCCCGAGCCGAACGCGGTGGGTGTCACGGTCACGGACAACGGCTGCGGCTTCGATGTCGCCGCGGCGCGCAACGGCGAGGGTCTGGCGAGCATGCACCGGCGCGCGCGCAGCATCGGAGCGCGACTCGAGATCGACGCCAGAGCCGCCGGAACGCGGATTGCGATCACGGTGCCCGCGCGCGAGCTCACCGCCCATCTACCCTACGAGAAAGGCGGACCCCTCTCCGTTTGACGTCCTCCCCGCCCTCGGCCCTTCGGAGTAGGTTCCGAGACTCGTAAAAGCGACCGAGCTTACTTTCCGCACATCGCGGAGGTGATTTCGGGGAATTTCCGCCGGCCCGTCAGCCCCGGAAGCCGCTCGCCGGCACGCCGAGCAAACCGAGTACCTGACGCTGCAGCGGAGTGAGCTCGG
>JBOIAQ010000061.1:0-23884 GCA_050739115.1 Steroidobacteraceae bacterium
ATTGTCATCAGGGCCCGCGTCGACGGACGCAACCAGAGGCCGGATATATTGTCTGCAGTCCGATCCTGGAGCCAAAAGTCAAGACGCGCTTGCAACGCAGGGGGAGTCCATATATGTGGGCTAGAGGTAGGTCAGCGACCACAAAGTCCCTGTGGACGCCCCGGGTCCGCAAGCATCAATAGTCACGCCTGCGGGCCAAGATTCTAATGTCACTGCGAGGCTTTGAAGCCGGCAGGGGCCAGCGGCGTGGCCGCAACCGTTCCCGCGCACCCACTCCACCAACACGGATTATTCTGGATAAATTTCTGGACCGCCTGCCACTTCGGCGGCGCGCCGCTCAGCGGACTTACGGTGTCCAAAAACGACTCGAGAAGTCCCCATTCCCCGTATTGGCTCGGACCGTTGATGTCATCATAGATGACATACATCTGCCCCCCGTTTGCCTTCCAATCGTCGAGCAGCGTCGCATAGACCGCCGCCATCCTGGGATCTCGGTTCGCCGCAATGTACGCGTTCACTATCGTCGATCCTTCGGGATAAATCGGGGAACCGAGGATACTTTGGCCACCCTCGTACGCAATCATCGGCAGATGATAAGGAATCAGCGCCTGCTGCTCCTGGGCCTCCCCGTTCGAGACTCCCAGCAACATCCCTCCCGAAAATCCGTTCCAGGCGATGGTGATGAATCCGACTGTCTTACCAGCATTGAATTCCGTAAATATGTCATCCACAAGTGTCGTCGCGTCCAACGTAGCCCAGGAAGTCGGCGCCTGCTGCGCAGACCACCCGACATAGGGCGCCACCGCAACATCTGTGACGTGGTGCTTGTAACAAGGAGCGCCCGAGGTCCACAACGTGCAGTTCAAGGACTCGGTCGCCGTCCCTATGTTGTCAAATTGCGCCGCGAGCACGCAATGCACGCGCGAGAAATCGCTACCCCACACCTGCGCCCAGATATCGCACATCTGCGCCGTCTTCATTCCGTACCAGTTTCGGTTGTTCAGGAACTGGTTGGTACTGTTCGGCCAAAGTGCGTCCCCCTGATCGATCGCGTAATGGTACTGAGGATACCCTCCATTCCATACCTCGTTGCTGAACTCGACGTACACCTTTTGAGTACTCCCTAACTGCTGGTGCACTAGCGTCGCCATCTGCGTGATATAATTGTCATCAGCCGTGTGCGGTACGTTGATCCAACAGTCCGCGCTCAAAGCGTTGCAAAGGCTAATGACCGCCTCCACTGGCGCTCCATCATTGGAGCCCCATCCAGCGTCGGTAAGTTGTGGCCGATCCGCCCAATTCCCGGGAGGCGTCGGTGTCGCATCGATCTTTAGCCACTGCATCGCGCGAATTACGCGGAAATTCTTAAGGAGCCCGAGAAAGGTAGGCGTATATATATTCCCTTGATCCAGCAGGGACTCGTCCTCGGCCTTAACGACGCGGATATTCCGTAGGTGATTGCTGGGATCCGTACTGGTAATGCAGATCCACACTCCGTTTTGGCTTGGGGTAGAAACGTTGAACACGTCCCGACCCGCCGAAGTACTGACCATTGCGCCGTCGTTTCCGACACCCAACGTACCGTTGCCGTCGTAAAGTATCACGTACTGGCCGGGAAGATAGCGCAAACCCGTACCCCCGTCGGATGGAGGTAACATGAGGATCATGGCGCATACCCGATCGAACTTCTGAGGAGAAGTCGGATCGGCCGAGCTCGCCGTCATCGTCGTGGGATACCCGTTCGAGTCGAGCTGAAGGTATGCTTCCTCATTCGTCTCGTCATTGCTCTTGCTGCGGGTTGACCAAGCCGTTGGGTTGTTTTGATTGATCGCCGTCGTCTTGAAAATATTTAGAAATGGCGATTCTGAATCGTAGTAGCTCAGGCCGTTCAAGTTGACGCCGAGCGGCGAACTTGCGTTCGCGCTGGTCGCAGCGGGCGCGGCACGGGAGAGAAATGCGGCGATCAGGAGCACCGCAGTCAGAGCGAGTGTTTTCATCGTGTGACCTGACTTAAGAATGGGATTCCCGATCGTCACAGTGAGTGTCCTTTTTGCCGATTCTCGACCAAAAGAGTGAAGTGAGCGGATTGAACCGCAGGTCTGCCTGTCAGGCAACTGTCTCCGATTGACGACCTACCTCCAGCGCACGAGCCGGATGTCGGTTTGCCTGTCGCGTTCATCAAAGTGAGATCCTCGTCACGTCGTCCGTCCCAGCGAGTTGCGGCTCGGTAACGGAAACGACCCGCGCCGGAACGCCGACGCAAGTAGCCCCAGCGGGAACGTCCTGCAGGACCACTGCGTTGGCTCCGATGCGGGCGTGATCCCCGATCTTGATACCCCCGAGCAACTTCGCGCCGGCACCCACAACGACGTTCCCCTCCAATCTCGGTACGCCGCCCGGGAGAACACCCAGAGTGACCTGCTGAAATAGCAGGCAATTGGGACCGATCTCAGCAGCCGGATGGACGACTATCCCGTTTGGATGCGGCAACATCAGACCACCCGCTATTCGCGAATTGATGGGAATGTCAGCTCCCGTGACGATACTCCAAATGCGGTGCCGTACCACTGCGACCTTTTGTATCAGAATGTGCCAGGGCGACTTCGAATGTCGCACCCGCTGATAGGCGCGGATACTCGCAAGCAAAGATCGCGAAGGGCACCAGGCGAATAATCGCTTTGCCTCGCGTGACCAGTCAGGCACCGTTGCAGACGGCGAGCTCGCCTGCTTGAAATCGACGCCGAGTGCCTGAAAGGCGGTATGATCTTCAGACATTGGGAAAGCGCCCGAAACCAAAGAAGAATTTTAGCTTCCGCTTAACTTAAATGGACACTGCGCCGAATCCCATCAAAAGGGGCGACTGGTACCACGGCGCGGCTCCCGCAGAGCGCGACTCTGTTGCGTGACCTGCCTAGAAATGGGTGTCCGAGTATACCCGACTCAGAGCCACGCGCTGACACGAGCGAGGAAGGATTCGCGAGAGTTACTCATATCTTCGTGCAAGCCGATGCGACGAACCAGATGTGGATCGCCGGATGCCGCATGCCACCCCTTCTGAGTCGTGACCGCCCCTAGGTAGTGCCGGCGGACCAAATTGACAGCATCCAATGATGTCTCCCCGTTCGGATAGCAGAAGACATCGATGCTCTGCCCGCAAATATCCTGAACCCGCTTCTTCGAAGACACTATCTCCCTGTCGAGATCTTCGGGCGAAGCTCGGCCGCTGAACCGATAATGCGTCGCGGTGTGGCAGCCGAAGCGGACCAGCCCGGTCTCGGCCATTCGCTCGACCTCCTCTGCGCTCAGAAGGTCCCGGGTCGCCTCAACTCCTGCGCTGTCCTTTTCGGCATCGGAAATCAAGTCCCGAATTGTGGTCTCGTCAATATTCTTCGCCGCTTTCACGACGCGATCGATGTCTTCGGGTCGCAGTTCCCCTCGCATTTTGGCCTCTGCTAGGGTGGACTCGACAGCAGACCGGAGCGCCCGCGGAAATACAATCATTTCCGGCCTGATAAAGGCCTTGCGAAGGAGTTCCATAAGGCGGTTTGGCCAGAAGCGATGTTCGCTGCCGACATAGCTCGAGACCAGGAATATCATGGCCGGCACCCCATGCTTCCTGAGCACCGGTAGGGCAAACTCGAAATTGTCCCGCCAGCCGTCATCAAAAGTAAGCGCGCAGGCCAATCGCGGCAACGACACTCCTGTTCTCGCCCGGCGCAACCAGTCATCCAGATGCACAAGCTCGAAATGGCGCTTGATCTCGGAGAGGTGTAGATCGAGCGTGTTGGGCGATACATACATCGTCGGCTGCTCTGTCCGGATGGCCGGCGAGTCGTGAGGCAGAACACGATGGTACGACAGCACCACCAAGGCACCGCTCCGCCGCCAGGACCACGTGAGGGGCGCGACCGTGGCTACCGCACGGAGCACCGCAGGCCTCAGAATGGCTTTGAGCGCGCTCACCGGACTATGGCTGGCCGGCTCGCTGCATCTCCGTATACGCCGCGTGATCTGCGATAGACGCAGGCGAGCGGAAGAGTTGGGCGAGTTTGGTCACTTGGCTGTCGATCGAGTGCCGCTCGATCACCCGCTCGTATGCTGCCTCGCCGAGCGCTTGGATCTCCTGCAGCGGTCTGGCAAGGCAGTCTTCCATCGCATTGGCCAGCGCCTCCACGGAGCCTGCAGGGAACAGCCAGCCGTTCTCACCGTGACGCACGAGCTCGGGTACTCCGGCGACGTAAGTCGCAAGCACCGGACGTCTCAGCGCCATCGCCTCCATGACCACGACCGGCAAGCCTTCCGAGAAGCTCGGCAGGACGAGGGCGCGCGCGGCGAGGATTTCCTCGCGTACCTGCGCGCCGCTGATCCAGCCGGTGATACGAATGCGGTCGTCGAGTCGATACTTGCGAATGAGTTCCTCAACCTGAGCTCGCAACCGACCGTCGCCAGCCAGGGTCAACTGAAACGGCACTTCCTTTGCCGCAAGCTGCGCGGCGGCCTGGACCAACAGGAGCTGCCCCTTCACCGCGGAAAGTCGGCCAACGCATATCAAACGTCGACCGGCGGCTATCGGACTGAAGGGTCCGGCATAAAACGCCGGCTCGAGGCCGCAGTGGATGATTTTCACCTTGTGCCAATCGGCGCGGTGAGAACGCATGTAGAGCTGGCTGCGCACGTACGAGCTGACTGCGATCACAAAGCTCGAATGGCGTATCTTTTCCGCGAGCGCCATGGGCCTCACGAATTCGTCCGTGCCGTGCGCGGTGAAACTGTAGGGGAGACGACCGATGACATGAGCCAGCATGGCGATTTCCGCCGAGTTGGTTCCGAAGTGTGCGTGGATTCGGGACGCACCGAAATCGTTGGCCCACTTTACGATTCGGCAGGCCTCGGCAACATAAATCAGATGATAGGCAGCGGGGCGATCGGACTCCCTCGACATTCCCACTGCCAGGCGCACCGCCGTGAGGAGTCGAACAGGTGAGCACAGCGCGGCGCTGAGAACTGAAAACAGGAGGCCAAATACTCCACCACGGAGGACATAGGAGGTCAGCCTCCGTTCCCGCTGATCCTCCGGATCCGGCAGCGGGCCATCCCAGCCGCGCAGCGCAATGCGCAGTACCTCAAATCCCTGACGCTCCAGAGCCAGGATCTCGCGGCGGATGAAGCTGTGGCTGACCTTGGGGTACTGGTTGATGAAGTAGGCGATCTTCAAGCGGGCGTTCTACTTGTGCGACCCAGCGGGTTCGGATACATCGATGCGGGCTGTCCCGAGGGGCGGCGCGAGCACTCGTCGCACCCAAGCGACATTGTGCCGCCCGCCGAAAGGGGTTCTCAAGCCTGTGAAAGGGACTCGCGTCTCAGTATGTGACCGTGGGCCGTCGATAGAAATCGTACGTGTGACGGTACGGCGTGTCGGACTTACATCGCCAGGTCCCGAGCGGCGGAAACGCGAATCTCTCGAACCTCTTAAGGCTCGCTATTGCGTCCATCGGCACCGGCGAGCGCTTGGGGACGTCATCCCACCCCACGATCAGATAGCCCCCGGGCCGCAGCCGAGAGTGGCACTGATCGAATGCCCTCTCGCATTGCTTTAACTCGTTCAGCCCGTATCCGAAAACCTCGTTGCAGACGATGAGGTCGAAGCGCTCGGATGAAAAATGCAGCGCCAGCTCCTCGAGCGGCGCCACGACGTGCTGCCGCCCGGCGAACTTGCGCGCGCCCGGCGCCGGGTCGAGGGTCCAGTAGTCCTTGTCCGGGAAATAAGCGCTCTCGTAATGACGGGTGTACCGGTCGCAGCCGACGAAGAGCACCGAGTCCACCCCGGGGAGGTAGTGGAAATACGGGAAGATGATGGTCTCGAGAACCGTCCGGTCAGGGGCCTCGAGCGGTCTGGCTCGGCCCAGGAGAAGACGCACTGCCCGGCCCCGGAATTCCGGGTCCCGTAGAAATCGTGCGGCCGGCGTGAGCAGCATCTGAAAGGAGCTGCAAGCCCCATTCCGGCGCGGAAGGGCTGACCCTGGCCCGGGCGGCGCTGCCGCCCGGGCGCTTTCCAGCCTGGAAGCTTCTCAGCCGTCTTTGCGGCGTCGTCCGCGCAGTACGGCAAGCCCACCGGCGAGCAGCGTCAGCGCGCCGGCTGCCATCTCAGGATCGATCTCGGGCGCCGCCGCCGGAGTCGGGGACGGGTCAGCCGCGGTCCGCACCGGGTCCTGGTAGACATTGCGGAGCTGGCGTCCGCTCTGGAAATGCACCATGGGGTGAGCATAAGCCGGCAGCACGGTGACGCATGCGGCTGCAGCAATCGCGAGAACGAGGGATTTAGCTTTCACTGTTAGTCTCTCCCAACTGCCCATCCGTCCACCTGGACGTGGGTGCAGTCCACGGGAGCAATGCTCGTGCCTAGGCTTAAGGATTATGTGAAATTGACTGGACCCAGAGCGTGAGCAGCCCGAGCGACGGCAGCACGCGCAGCACCTTCAAAGGCACGATCCCTGCTTCGCCTCGGCATGGCACGCACCATTCTCATCACTGGGGCTACCGGTTTTACCGGTGGCCACCTCGCCCGCCGGCTCGCCGCCCAGGGAGACAAGGTGCGCGCGCTCGTGCGGGATGCGGCGAAGGCCAAGGCCCTGGCCGCTGCCGGCATCGAGGTCCGCGTCGGGGAGCTGACTTCGCTCGATGATGTGACCGCCGCCGCGCGCGGCTGCGAGCAGATCCACCACATCGCGGCCGTGTTTCGCACCGCGGGACACCCGGACAGCTACTACCGTGAAGTCAACGTGGGCGGCCCACGGAACGTGCTCGAGGCCGCCCGCCGCTTAGGTCTCGAACGGGTCGTGCACTGCTCGACCGTCGGCGTGCACGGGCACATCGCCGACCCGCCGGCGAGCGAGACCTACCGCTTCGGCCCCGGTGACATCTATCAGCGCACGAAGCTCGAGGGCGAGCTCGCCGCGCAGAGCGCCGCTCGATGCGGGCAGCCGGTCGTGATCGTGCGTCCGGGCCCGATCTATGGCGAAGGGGATCTGCGGTTTCTGAAGCTCTACCGCGCGATCGAGCGGGGTGTCTTCGTGATGATCGGCAGCGGTAAACCGAAGCTCCACATGGTGCACATCGACGACCTGGTCGAGGGCTTTGTACTCTGCAGCAATTCCCAGCAAGCGCTCGGCGAGGTTTTCATTCTGACCGGTCCTGATGCGCCGACACTCACCGAGCTCGTCCGATACATCGCGCGCGCGCTCGAGGTGAAAGAGCCCCGCTGGCGGATTCCGGTCTGGCCGGTGAAGGCCGCGGGACTCCTCTGCGAATCGATCTGCGTGCCGCTGGGTATCGAGCCGCCGCTCCATCGGCGGCGGGTGGCGTTCTTCACCCATCATCGCGAGTTCGACGGCTCGAAAGCCGCGCGGCTCTTGGGCTATGCGCCGAAGATAGGCGCTGCCGCCGGCATCAGGCGCGTCGCCGATTGGTACCGCGCGAGCGGATACCTGCCGCAGACCCGCGCTTTGCAGTGGCGTGCCGCCGCCGTCGCGGACCCGGACCAGGCGCCGGGCCAACGCAGTCCCCTGTCGAAGTAGCGGCCCAGGTCTCACGACGCGGGATGCGCGTACAATTATACGCAGTACGTTCGCAAGAGCCCCCCGGTGGCACCGAAGCACGTCTCGGAAACAGTCCCCCAAGAAGGCGACCCATGTGACGGTCCGCAGCGACGTGCTGGAAGCTGCGCGGCGGGTGCGGCAACAAAGAGGTGGCTCGAAGAGAACCGAGAAGGCATCGCAGCGTACAACGAGCACGTCGAAAAGCACGGCGTGTTCTCCGATAGTCTGCGCAAGTTCTGATGCCTCAGTTCGATGTTTATCGGAACGAGAACCCGGCCACCCGGGAGCTGTACCCCCTTCTTGGTGGACTCCAGGCCGACCTGCTCGCGGACATGCAAACGCGCGTCATCATCCCACTGACCCAATCGCGAGCGCTGCTCAAGCGGCCGCTCTCGATCCTGACTCCGATCATCGGAGCGAACATGGACGTGAGCGATCCCGCCGGTTCAAGCCATGGGCGCGCCGCTCGATCCAAGGCGTTGCTTGGTAAGGTGGCCGGCGGCCGATACTTTGCCGCCCGTCGGGCATTCCCGCAACCGTCGAATGGATCGCGCGTGCGGGTACCTCCCTCAGGCTGCTCCCTGCTCGAGCGTCTGGTAGGCCGCACAGACCTTCTCGCGGAACGCCTCGACCGAGTAGCGCTCGAGGGCGCGCCGCCGCGCCGCTGCGCCCAAGCGCGATCGCAAGCCCGCATTCGCGGCGAGCGTCGCGAGCCCGTTCGCAATCGCCTGCGGATTGGGCTCGACGAGGAGCGCGCACTCATCATCGAGCACCTGCGTGTGCGAGGCGATGCGGGTCGCGAGAATCGCGCGCCCCGAATTCATGTAGGAGTAGACCTTCATCGGCGTGTTGCTGCCCAAGAGGCGCGGTGAAACGAGAAGATCCGCCTGCGCGAGAAAGCCCCCGAGCTGCGCGAGCGGCCGGGGACCCAAGAGATACACCCGCTCCTCGAGATGAAGCTTGCGAACGAGCGAGCGCAGGCGGGCGATGTCTTCCGGCCAGCCCCCGATGATGACGAGCGTGAGATCGCGCTCCTTCGGCACCAGGGCCATCGCCCGCACGATTTGCTCGATGCCCTGATAGCGCTGCAGGTTCCCGACGTAAAGCGCAAGCTCGCCGCGCAAGCCCAACAGCTCGCGCAGCGGCTCGGCGCCGCGGCAGGGCTGCTGCGAGGGGAGCGCCACGTCCTCGATCAGAAAAACCGGGACGTCGGGCGCATCGACCTTCACGTGCCGCGCAAGATCGTTGCAGACCGCGAAGACCGCATCGGTCCTTCGGATGACGGCGCGCTCGAGGGCGAGCAGCACCTGCTGCACGGGCCGCAGCAGCCGCCATTTGGAGACGAGCGATTCCCCGAGCATCGAATCCATGTCATACACGACCCGCGCGCCCGCGGAGGAGCGCAGCAGGATCGCGGGAAACACCGCCTCCTCGACGGCATGAATCACATCGTAGCGGCGTGACAGCACGAGCCCGAGAAGCCGCCCCGAGATGAGCAGATCACAGACGAGCTTCTTCCAGGAGATGCCGATCGGCACGTGCTTGAGCCCAGGCAGCGCCGGCGTGCGCAGGATCCTCAGGCCCTCGATGTCGAGGTCCGCGCCCTCGTGGTAGGTGAGAAGGTCAACGGCATGGCCTTGACCGCAGAGCACCTCGGCCAGCATCCGCACCGCGATGGGGGTTCCTCGCTCCTGATAGAACGGCTGGGGCGCGACAAGCAGGATTTGCATGCTCGACGGACTCGAGCAAAGCCCGTACCCAGGCCGCAGTTATGTCGTCAAACGATGACGTCTGCAATTGCCGACAGGGCTCCTTGCCCGAGGCGAGGCCTGCCTCGCCGCTACCAGCTCGCGCGATACATCCGCTGCCATGCGCAAAGCTGCAGCAGCCCCCACAGATGAAACGAATAATCAAGGACTGCGCCGCCAACTCTGGACCGTACACGAGCGACTCCGCCCAGTCAGCTAACTCCTGCCGGAGCCATTGCGCGAGCGGTGCGGCAAATCCCGCCTTGGGCCGATCGACCAGCTTCCGCGGGACGTACTTGTGGAGGAGGTGCCGCAGAATCCGCTTGCCGCCCCCTGCCTCGTCCACGAGATAACTCGTCGGCAGAGCCGCCGAGTACTCGTACAACCGATGATCGAGGAACGGCTCGCGGGTCTCCAGGCTGTAGTGCATCGCCGCCCGATCGACCTTCACCAGAAGGTCCTCCGGTAAATAACAGCAGACATACAACAGCAACATGGCGCGATACTTGTCGGCTTTCTCCAGCTTCGCCATGTACTTCGTGAGCGCATTGCCGCGCCCGGCGTCAGATGACTCATTCGGCGATCAAGCCCGGTTGCGCTTAGGTCTGATTTCGGCGGAGAGCGAGCGCGAGTGACGGCGTAATGACGCTTCCGCTCGTGAGCTTGATCAACTTAAGGCCGGCCCAGATTCCGCGCTTCAGCCAGCGGTGCCTCGCCGATAGGCTGCCATACCACAAGTCGATGCGGTCACCCACTTCCCTGCGTGGCTCCAGCAGCGCCGGGTGCCCGTCCGGCGGCAGAATGCCGAGGATCTCCGACACGGTACCGCCCCGAATTCCGCCCCGCAACAGCCGCTCCCAGCTCACCTGCCCCGAGTGGCGCCGCGAGAAACGGCGAACGATGCGAAGCGTCATCCGATCGGTCAGATAATTGATGAGCGGCAGACCGGTCGTATGGGCCTCGACGGGGAAATACCGATACGGCGTCTGATTCAGGAAGAGAATGCCCCCGGGGTTGAGCCGGCGCCAAACGAGCGGCAGCAGCGTCCGGCGCTCCGACGCAAGCAGATGCTCGAAGACGGCACTGAAGAGCACGAAGTCGAACGAGCCGAGACCGTCCGGAAGGGTATCACCCGATGGTGAGCGAAGGAACCGCGCGCGATCGAGACCGAAATGCTGCGCGCGGAGTCGCGCTATGCGCAACAGTCGCTCCTCCAACTCCACTCCGACGATCTCACATTCCGGAAGGAGTCGCGCGAGCACCACCGAGGACGCGCCGGACCCGCAACCGAAATCCAGGATGCGCTTGCCGCGGAACGCGGCCGGCGGCACATAACTCAGGACTTCATGCCGCAGGTAATGCTCCACGTAGCGAGGGTCCTCCTCGCGCATGATTTCGTCGCAGATATAAAGACCCTTTGCCGCGTGGATCTCCCTGATCAAATCGAGCGGATACCGGCTGACCCAGCGATTCCTGGGCACCTGGAGCCCCGGCTTCGGATGTACCGAAATGCGCCACCGGTCAGCGGGCAACGGCTCGATCGTGACGACCCCGTTTTCGCACCCGAGCTCGGCGGACGTCGCAGTGGACTGCGTGTGCAATGCGATGTACCTATAGCCTCAGCCCGGCTGTACCGAACGGGCCAACCCGGGCGTCAGCGCTGCACGAGCAAGGAACAGGCCCGGGCAGCCGGCGCCGCCGGCGGCGGCGCGAGCCTACCAGCTCGCGCGATACATTCGCTGCCATGCGCAAAGCTGCAGCAGCCCCCACAGATGAAACGAATAATCCCCCCGGCCCTGCTTGTGCAGACGCCAGACCTCCGCGACCCGTCCCTGGTCAACGAAGGACTGTGCCGCCAACTCCGGACCGTACACGAGCGACTCCGCCCAGTCAGCCAACTCCTGCCGGAGCCATTGCGCGAGCGGTGCGGCAAATCCCGCTTTGGGCCGATCGACCAGCTTCCGCGGCACATACTTATCGAGCAGATGCCGTAGAATCCGCTTGCCGCCCCCTGCCTCGTCCACGAGATAACTGGTCGGCAGGGCCGCCGAGTACTCGTACAACCGATGATCGAGGAACGGCGCTCGGGTCTCCAGGCTGTAATGCATCGCCGCCCGATCGACCTTCACCAGAATGTCGTCCGGCAAATAGCAGTAGATATCCAACAGCATCATGGCGCGATAGCGGTCGGTTTCCGCGGTCGTGAGCGCAGGTTCCGGCGCCATGCTGCAAGCCGTCATGCTGGTAGGATCGCTCCACTGGGCATTGAGGTATTGATACGCCGCGGCGAAATCCTCGCCGGCGCGGATCAGGTGGCGCTTGAGCTTGTGCTCGACGATCCATTTTGGCAGGCCGGCGCACACGCTCAGCGGCCTCACGACGGCCCGACCCGCGCCCGCGAGCGCGAATGCATCCCCGCGGCGGCGCAGGAGCGCTCTGGCAAGAACCCGCATCCCGACAGAGGATCTGCGCCTGCCGAGAACCGCGTATCTGGCATAGCCGGCAAAGAGCTCATCCCCCGCATCCCCGGACAGCGCGACCTTGACATCCCGGCTCACCATGCGCGTGAGTAATAAGGTGGGAAGTTGGGATGAGTCTGCAAAAGGCTCGTCGAATATGGCCGGCAGTGTTTCCACGAGTGCAAGCGCATCCTGTGCGCTCACGTAGTATTCCGTATGGCGGGTGCCGAGGTGCCGCGCCACCTCGCGCGCATACGCGGCCTCATTGTACTTCGGCTCTTGGAATCCGATCGTATAGGTGTTCACCGTGACCGGCGATTGCTCCTGCATGATGGCACAGATGAGCGACGAATCGATGCCGCCTGACAGGAAGGCGCCGATCGACACGTCCGACACCAACTGCCCGCGCACGCTGCGCCTGAGCCTCTCGCGCAGCCCCTCCGCGCTCGTCTCGAAATCCTCTGCGGCCGAACGAGCTGCGGCGCGCCGGTTGACGATCGCCGCCGGATCCCAGTAACGCTCCTCCTGCACCCTGGCGCCGTCCACCGTCAGCACGGTCCCGGGCATCAGCTTCTTGACGCCCTCGAGAATCGTATAGGGAGCCGGGATACAGTTATGTTTCAGGAGCAATACGACGGCTTGCCGGCAAATACGTGGCTCCAGGTCGGGCAGCGCAAGCAGGCCCTTGAGCTCCGATGCAAACACCAGTCCGCCCCGATGCAGCGCGTAATAGAGCGGCTTTTCTCCAAACCGATCGCGGATGAGGTAGAGCCTTCTCTGTGTGCAATCGTACAGGGCGAGCGCGAACATGCCGACCACGCCCTCGAGGGTCCGCACGACGCCCAGCTGCTCGAAGGCCGCCAGCAGCACCTCCGTGTCGGAATGCCCCCGCCATTGGACCTCGCCCGATAACTTCGACTTGAGCTCCGGGACGTTGTAGATTTCCCCGTTGAACACCACGACGTACCGTCCCGAAGGGGACGACATCGGCTGACTGCCGGCGTCGCTCAGATCCTGGATCGCGAGCCTCCTATGTCCGAGGGCGATCTGCTCATTTGCCCGTACCAGAATGCCCTCGGAGTCCGGACCGCGGTGCACGAGCGCCGCCGTCATCCGCCTGATCCGTTCCTGCAGCTCGAGCTCGGAATATCGCGATCCAAAGATGCCCGCTATTCCGCACATGTTCGATCACTGCGGCCCGATCGTACCTTAAGACATCGCTTCTCGCCCATCGCCAACTCGTATTGAGCTACCAGGCGAGTCACGTAGTTTCCAATTTCGTAGCTTTCACTGAATTTGCGTTGCGAGGCCTGTCCGAGACGGGACATCAGCACAGGATCGCTGAGCAGCCTGCGCAGAGCATCCGCCAACGCGTGCGGGTCGCCGGCGGGCACGATCAGCCCGTTGACCCCATGGCTGATCACTTCCGGGATAGCGCCCACCGGCGTCACCACCGGGCAGATGCCGTAGGCCATGGCCTCGAGCAGGGCCATAGGAAGATTTTCGATGAGCGAAGGCAGAACGAAGATGCTGGCTCGAGCGAGCAGCGATCGGACCTCCTCCGGAGGCCTCCAGCCTGGCGCCTGGATGCGATCGCTCAGGCCAAGCCGCGCAATTCGCGCGCGATAGCGATCCGGATCGCCGCCGCCCACGAGCTTCGCCTGCCAGGCGAGGCTGCGCACCTCCCTCTCGCTCAGGGCCTCGAGCAAGGTATCCACGCCTTTGTTGCGGTGCATCAGGCCTACGAAGGCGATGAGCGGCGGATGGCTGCGTTTGCCTGCGGATGAGTCATCACGCGCCGGCACCGCATTGGGAAGGATTGCGATGCGCTCGACCGGAACCCCTATCTGATCGCAGACGAATGCCGACCAGGTCGCGCCGAGAACGATAACGCGCGCAGCCGATAGGAACAGGCGTTCGATGACCCTGCGCCTGAGGGCGCTGCCGCGCGCGAGATATTCGGGATAGCCACCGGCGTGCAGATGCAGTACGTACGGTATGCCGTACTTCCTGCAGAGGGCCGCATAGCAGGACTTGCGGACGGTACTGCCACGACATGAGACATTGATGTGGCACAGATCCACATCACCGCGTGCACACCGTCCGGCAAAGCGCCAGAGGCGATGAGGAAAACGCCAAATGCTTGCGAGGAGGCTTCTATCGTGGGTCACGAAGAACTCGAACCGCCATCGATGCGGTTGACTCCCGACCGCCGTCTCCAGGTAATGCATCATCTGACTGATGCCTCCACCCGCGCGGGGCGTCAGAACCAGAACGCGCCCTGTGCGCTCGCGCTCAGGCCTTGGTCGGCGCCCTCTCTCGTTCACCGCGTTCGCGCACCGGTGCATTGACTCACCAGCGGCTCCGGGCGGCTGCCGGCCCCTTCGCGCCCGAGCGGCGCCCGCCGCCGCGCGATGAACAGCAAGTTGTTATGTCGCCAGGCAAGCCGCCCGACCGAGAGCATCGAGGCCAGGAAAGCCGCCATTCGAACCGGAGGGAATTTCGCGTAACTACACTGCCGGTATACCTCCGGCACCGTCAACCCGTTGCGGTCGCAGAATCCACGCAGCCCGCGCTTGGAGATGACCGCGTCATAATACGTCGGGTAGGGACCCCGGCCGGGAGTCCCCGCCAACGGCTGTCCCAACATGTAGCGGTGGAACATCACGTGCACCCAGTAGGGGGTCAGGCGGGTCGCGAAGCCGTAGACCGAATCCCGGTCGGGGATCTTGAGGATCAGCGTGCCTCCCGGAGCAAGCCAGCGCGCGAAGCGCTCGAGCACCCCCTGCGCGCCGCGCACGTGCTCGAGCACGAAGGCGCTGTAGATGACGTCGAAGGAGTTCGGCGCAAACTCAACCGTGCGCAGGTCCCCCAGAACCGCCTGGTCGAGATCGCTGCGCGCCGCGAGCGCGTCCGGGTCTAGATCCAGTCCGGTCAATGTGAAAGGCACGGACAGCTTCAGCGGCCACAGGCGCCCACACCCCGCCTCGAGAATGCGCAGCGGGCCGGGCAGCGCTTCGAGGCGCGCCCGCAACATCGAACTCATTCCGTCCCACGACAGCAGTTCTTCGTCAAGCAACTTGCGTACCGCCATTATTTTCGTGCGTCGATGGGTGTGGTGTCGAATCCGTCTTATAATCGTGCATCATGTGCTGCATACCCGTTGTGGAAACATCCGTCATGTCGCCAGTGTTTGTTGTTGGACCACCGCGATCGGGCACCACGCTCACCGCCCATTTGTTGGGCGGACTGCCACAGTTGTTCATGCCGGGCGAGACGCATTTTCTCGAGGACATCTACCGCCGGCACGAGGAGCCGGGCGACCGGTCGGAGCATCTTGCCGACATCCTCGCGAGATTGAGGACTCTCTACGGCCGCTTCGACGAGCTCGATGACCAGCGGCGTATCGACAGACTGTACGAGTCGGGCGCTCTCGAGCGGGCGCTGTCCGGATGCAGGACGCGACGCGAGATCTTTGACGCATTCATGAGGCTGCAGGCGGCGAGCGCCGGCAAGAGGCGCTGGGGCAATCAGGTGCCTCGCGATGTCTTCGAGCTCGATACGATCTTCGGGATGTTTCCGGATGCGCGCGTCATAGCGTGCATCCGCGATCCGCGCGACTTTCTCGTCTCCTATCGCGACAAATGGACGATCGCCTCCGACGGCGATCGGCCGCGCCTGCGCAGGCTTTATCATCCGGTTCTTACCTCGTACCTGTGGAAAGCCAGCGCGCGCGCCATTTTGGCCGGAAAAAGCCGGTTCGGGCATGCCGTTCACGTGATGCGATACGAAGATCTCGTCGCCGAGCCCGCGGCCCGTCTGCGGCAACTATGCTCGTTCATAGGAGAGGAATTCCAGCCGCGGCTGTTGGATACGCAGTTCAGCAATTCATCCACCGGCGAGCGGCTGAGCGGCATCTCGAGCCGTTCTGCGGGCCGATGGCGCGTGGATCTTCCGGTCGAAGATGCGTACTTCGCCCAGAAGATCTGCGGACCGGTCATGGAGAAATTCGGATACACGCGGGTGAAACTGCTGCCAGACCCGTTGAAGGCTGCGCGACTCGCGCTGCTCGCGCCGGCGCGCACGATCGGCGCGCTGGCGGCGAATCGCTCGACGCGCGGCTCGACGTTTCGCTATCTTGCTCGCCGCATTCGCGCACTGGTCGATTGAGACCCATAACGGCTTCAGGCCACGTGCGGCTGCGCCGCGCCGGCGACTGGCTCGCGCAGCGGCTGCGGTCGTTCGGCGGCGAGCGGCGGCACGGGATAGCGGATGACTTCCTCGATCTGGTAGTCCTTGATGTCGCGCGCGTGCGTGAAGATGACGAGCTCGCCCAGGAGGCCGAGCGCAAAGAGCTGCATACCGAGCACGAGAAGGAGCGAGGACAGTAGCAGCGCCGGACGGTCGGCGAGCGGATGGCGAAAGACGAGGCGGTCGAACGCGAGCCACAGGATGAGCACGGCCCCGACGAGCGACATCGTCACGCCCACCATGCCAAAGAATCGCAGCGGCTTTTTCGTGAAGCGAACGAGAAAGAACACCGTGCAGATATCGAGCGCCCGGCGGATGTACTCCCGCGGCGGATAACCGCCGTCGAGGCGATCGAGCGGTGACTGCGGCAGCTCGATCTCCATCACCCTGAATCCCACACGGCTCGCCAGCACGGGCAGGAAGCGGTGCTGGTCACCGTAGAGGTTGATCTCTTCCAGCACCCCGCGCTTCATGGCGCGCGCGCCGCAGCCGAGGTCGTGGAAGCGCTGACCGGTAATCGATGCCAGAAAGCGATGGAAGAGATGCCGCCGATACTTCTCGAATCGGGTGCCGGCGCGCGGCCAGCGCCGCCCGATGGCAAGGTCGGCCACACCGAGGGCGCGCACCAGCTTGCCGATGCTGCAGCCGCGGATCTGATGGTACGCGGGCAGCGTCAGGATGATGCGCCCGCGCGCGCGTTGAAAGCCGGCAACGAGCGCGGTGGCTTCGCCGAACTTTCGGGTGAGGCTGATCACCGAGATGCGCTCGCCAAAGGAGAGCAGGCGCTGCACGTCGGACGCCAACTCGGGCCTCGGCCCATCGAGCACCACGATCAGCTCGTAGGGCGCACCGATCGCCTCGAGTCCCTCTTTGTACTCCGCGTATAGGGCGAGCAGGTCAGCCGCATGACGCGCGCCGACCGGGATGATCGCAGAGATTTCCACGCTTGCGCCGGCGGATTCAGTCATGGATGGCCGTCCCTCTGACGAGCAGATGCTGGGTGAGGCTGGAGAATTGATGCTCACGCACATCCCCGAGCTTGTAGATGAGCTCGCCGAGCGCGCCGGCGGCGAGCAGCATCACGGTGGAGGTGAGGAAGATCACGCCCGTCCCCGCAATCGCGAGCGACATCCTCCCCTGCGCCACGAGCGTGAAGCACGTCCAACCGAGCGCCAATGCGGCAGCGGCCAGCATCGGCAGCGACAGCATCCCGAACCAGAGCATCGGACGTGCCGTGAACGAAGCCACCGTCTTGATCACCATCAGATCGAGCAGCACCTTGTAGATGCGCGAAAGACCATACTTCGAGCGTCCGAAGCGCCGCGCGTGGTGGCGGACACGGATCTCGGCGATGCGGGGCCCGGCGATCGAGGCCATCGCCGGGATGAAGCGGTGCATCTCCGAGTAAAGCGGAATCTGCTTGATGAGACAGGCGCGATAGGCCTTGAGCGAGCAGCCGTTGTCGCGGATCGGCACCCCGGTCACTTTTGCAATGAGTGCGTTGGCGATGCGCGAAGGAACCTTGCGCGTCCAGAGCTTGTCCTGACGCTCGTGCCGCCAGCCGACCACGATGTCGTAGCCCTCCTCGATTCGCGTGAGCAGCTCGCCGATGTCCGCCGGGTCGTTCTGCAGATCACCGTCCATGGTCACGATGATCTCCCCGCGGGCCTCGGCGATGCCGGCCGCCATGGCGGGTGTCTGCCCGCAATTGCGCCGGAACTTCACCAGGCAGACGCGCGCATCGGTGCGCGCGATCTCATCGGCGACCTGCGCCGTGCCGTCCCGGCTGCCATCATCGACCAGCACGATCTCGAAGGAGGCGCCAAGCGGCTCGACGCCCTCGACGATCGCGGCGTAAAGCGGCCGCACACTCTCCTCTTCGTTGAAAAGAGGCACGACGACCGAGAGATCGAGCGACATCAGTAATAGGGGCTATCGTTGTGCTCGGTGGAGCGGTTGAGAACCACGCCCAGAACGTTGACCTCGGAGAGCACCTCCTTGGCGTTGCTGAGCGTGCGGCGTGCGGTAAATCCCTGCGAGACGACGAGCAGGAAGCTGTCGACGCGCGGGGCGAATGCCAGAACGTCATCGCTCGCCAGGATCGGCGGCATGTCGAAGATGACGATGCGCCGCGGCGTCTTTGCCTCGAGCGCGTTGAGGAAATCGGCCATCCGAGGCGAGCGCAGGTGCTCCGAGGAGGTCTCGACCGGGCTCGCATTCGGCACCACCGCCAGGCGCTTGATGCCGATGTCGTAGATCACCTGCTCGAGCGCCGCCTGCCCGGCCAGAAAGTCGGTGAGCCCGTGTTCGTAGCTCATGCCGAGATAGGCGCCGAGCCGCGGCCGCTGCAGGTCGAGATCGACCAGGAACACCCAGGCGTTCGGGTCCTGCGCGAGGGCGAGCGCGAGATTGATCGCGGTGACGGTCTTGCCCTCGCCGGCGACTGTCCCGGTCACCCCGAGCGTGTACCAGCCGTTAGCCGCCATCCGGTGCAATACCCGGGTGCGCAGGATCTTGTAGGCGCGCGACACCGCGACGTCCTGCACGCGCAGCAGCACCCGGTTGCGCTCCAACGCTTCGGGGTCGAGCGCCGCGGAGCAATACTGCTCGTTCGCCGTTTCAGGCGCGGGCGCGAGGATCGGCCGAGCCACCCGCGCCGATGCCGCGCCGCCCGCACTCGGGGCCAGAACTGCCGCCATCGTAGCGCGCTCGTGCGCCTGGCGGCGCATCACTTCCTCGATCAGGCTCATGAGTCGCTTTTACCTCGCCGCTCGTGCGGACCTTTGCGTCAGGAGTAGAAAATTCGCGCCGTCACCAGGACCCCGAGGGTCACCACGCACACGGACATCGTCAGCATCGCCACCTGCCAGCGCAGGCGGCGTGCGGTTGCCGGGTCCGCGATCTCCGGGATGACGGCCAGCGGCGCGAGCGCCAGCACGCTGCGCACATCACGGCTGCCGCGCACGCTCTGATCGAAACTCTCGGCAATCACCACCACGGTCAGCCCGAGCAGGATCGCAAGCATCAGGCCCACGACCCCGATCGCGATACGCTCGGGCTTGCCCGGCTCAAGAGGCGTCCCGGGGTGCTGGACGATGCGGATCTTGTCGCTGCGGCCACTGGCAATCGCCTGGCTCGTGACCTGCGCGTTCATCTGGTTCTGCAGCAGCGTGTTGTACTGGGTCTGCGCTTGCTGCAGGTTCATCGTGAGCGCGTCGTATTCGCGCTCGACCTCCGGGCTCGCCTGCATGTTCTGCGAGAGCTTCCCGAGCTGGCTCTGCAGCTGCGCCTGCTGGCGCTCGAGGCCCTGGGTCTGCGTCCGATTGGCGTCGAGCTGCGTCTCGAGCTCCACCACGGCCGGGCTCCCTTGCGCATTGCCCGCGTACTTCTCACCGTGGGCGATGCGGGTCTTCAGGATCTTGATCTGCCGCTCGATGCGCTGCACGTCGGGAAAATTGCTGGTGTAGCGCAACCGGGTCTGGGCGAGTAGCTGTTCCTCGGCGCGCAGCTGAGCCGGGAGCGAGAGGCTGTCGATCGCCCCGCCGCCCTCCTTGAGGACATCGATCTGCTGGCGCAGCGCGATCATGTCGGGATAGTTCGGGTCGTAGGTGGCGAGCTTCTGGTTGTACTCCGCCTGCAGCTGCTCGAGCAGACCCGTGTCCTCGCCCGCGTTCTTGGCCGCATCGAGCTGTTGCTGCAGGAAGACATGGCTCTGGCGCGCGGCCTCGAGTTGCTGCGTGACGTTGTCCATATCACGCTGCGTGGTATCCATGATGTTCATGTCGATGTCGGTGAGACCCGGCAGCTGGTCGTAGTTCTTCGCCTTGAAAGTGGCCAGCTTCGTATTGATGCTCGCGATCCTCTGCCGCACCGCCAGCGTCTGGGTGTCGTAGAACTGCTCCGCCGCCTTAGCGCGCAGCAGCGGTTCTTGGCGGCTTCCGAGGAGAAAGGCGTTGGTGAGCCAAGTGGCGGCGCGCGCCGCGAGCTGCGGATTGCGGCTGTCATAGGACACCGAGAACGCCGTGATGATGTCGCGATTGCGCCCGGTCTGCGGATCGAGGACCGGCGTGCGCACGGGCACCACGGTGGTGTGGCGAGCGATGTGCTTCTCGGCCGCCGCGGAATCGGTCCCGGGCGGCACGACGCCGGGGATGGCCCGTGCGAGCTCATCGAACGTATGAGCGGTCATGACGCTGCGCGACAGACTATCGACATACGCGTCGCGGTACTGCTCCTGTTGCTGGATGAACAGGTCCTCGTTGGGGCTGGCGGGCATTTCGCCGGGCACGGTCGCATACGTGAAGGTGAAAAGACCGGTCGACACGTACAGGCTCGGCAGCCCGAGCGCGAGCGCCGCCGAGATCGCAAGGATCGGCAGCGCGACGCTGGCGAGCAGCATGCGCCGGCGCTTGAGGGCCGAGAAATAGTCCGCGAGGCCCGGACCGGAGGAGATTTCTGGAGTTTCCGTCATGCTATGGTTCCTGCGGAATGTCCTGCGGGATGTCCTGCGGAATGCCGGTGTACTCCGGCAACGGCTCGAAGCGGCTCAAGGGCTGGTAGACGACGGCGAGATTGACGGCGTTCGATGCCGCTGCCGACTCGCCCTGGAAGCGCTGCCAGGTGTAATCGTAGGTCGCCACGACGCGAAAGCTCATCGTGAGCTGATACTCGGCGCCTACCTCGCCCGCCAGGTAATCCTCCCCGTCGATCGTGAGCTCGGGCTGATTCGAGGCGCCGCGCAGGCGCGCCGCGCGGGCGGCGAAGATGCCCGAGAGGCGCGGCTCGAAGGCATGCAGCACGCGAAAGCGCAGCTCATCGCTCACCACCTCGGCGCCGGCTGAGCTCGGCGAGAGGCTGCGCACCGCATCGAGGATGACCTCGGTGATCTGGTACTGCCATTCGACGCCGGCGCCGCCCGTGATGCCGTTGCTGTCGGCGGTGCCGAGGGCGGTATCCGCCTGCACGCGGTTCGCGCCCAACCGCAGATACGTGTGCATGACCTGCGAGGGCGTGCCGCTCCACTCGAGATCCGCACCATAACGGTTGGTATCGTGCCCGCCGAGCTGCGGCTGGAACTGCGACTCGACTCCGGTCAGTGAAATCGTCGACTGCGGCGTAACGTCGAACCGCATCCCGACCCTGCCGGTGTAATTGGCGAAGCCGACGTGCTGGATCACGCTCTGGCCGAAGCTGTCGTGCTGGTAGTCCGCGCTCAGATCGAGGTGGGTGCGCGGTGTGATGTCATAGAGGTACTCCGGCGCCAGGTGCTCCATCTGCAGGCGCTCGCGCACGCCCACGCGTCCGTAGGTCCCGGCTACCGTCTGGCCCAACGCGACGCCCGGAAAGGCCGCCGGCAGCAGCTCGGAATAGATGACCGTCTCGTTGGCATACTGCGCAAGACCCGTCAGGTCCGAGCGCAGTCCTTTGTATTCCCCGTCCATGTCGAGATATTCGTCGGTGGAATTATCCGAGCTGTCGGAGGGGAAGTAGATCGAGTAGAGGCGCGGCACGATCTCGAATTTCCCTCGGGGAGAGACCAGGCTCAAATTGAGCTGAGCGTCGATGAACGGCCCGTACGCCTGCACCTCGCCGGAGGACGCGGGGACCATGCGGTAGTTGTCGTTGTACGTACCGCCGGCCTCGATGCGCGGCAGGAACTCCCAATTGGCGGCCGGCGCTTGCGCGCTGAGGCCGAGGAGCGCCCCCGCGCCGAGCACGCCATAGAGCCTACGGGACGACGACGACATCGCCGGCCTGCAAGATGATGTCCTGCGCGAGATCGTTTCCATGGGCGACATCGTTGTAGTTGAAAGGCAGCGCGATCTGGTTGCCGTCGGCCGTTCGCCTGAGGATCTTGATGCTGCCGAGCGCGGCAAAGGGCGTCGTGCCGCCGGCCATGCTGATCGCTTGCATCACATCGACACTCGGGTTGACGACGAAGGCCCCGGGTTTCTGCACCTGGCCGAGTACGTACACCTTGTTGCCGTTGATCTGCGCCAGGCTCACCGTGACGACCGGATCAGTGATGAAATGAGCCAGGCGCACGCTGATTTGCTGCTGCAGCTGCGCCACCGTCCTGCCGTTGGCATCCACTTGCCCGGCGAGCGGGAAGGAGAATCTCCCATCGGGCTGCACGAGCACCGCGTTGTTCTGCAGCTCCGGCTCCTTCCACACGCCAATATTCAGGACATCTCCGGGCTTTACGGTGTAGCTGGTATCGGGAGGCGCGGCGAGCGCGGCCACGGAGGCCACGGTGAGCAGCAGGCCGTACAGCCAGCGAGAGGGATGCCATGGCATCTGTGTCTTCCTTCTTCGTATAGGGGCGGGATACGCTCGGGCGCGTGCGCCGTCAGGCCAAGCTTGAGCAAGTTCCGTTCCCATCCAGCTCGCGGCTCCGCAGGAACGTTTCGCTTCGGTCCGCGTTTGTTCCGGGCCGCGGACATGACACTCGCATGACGATCAGCGTTCCTCATCGCGCTTCAGCAAGGGCTGATCCCCGCGCGGCGCCCGCCCGCGTCTGCTTTGTGGGCCTCGGCAACCTTCCTTTGCTCGCGCGGGAGTACTCGGAGCGCCGTGCCGGCGGGGCGGAGCTGCAACAGACCCTGCTCGCTAGGGCGCTCGCCCGCCGGGGATGGCCGGTGTCCATGATCGTCGCCGACCACGGACAGCCGGACGGGGCGGTATGGGACGGCATCAAGACTCACAAGGCCTACCGCCCCAGTGAGGGCATCCCCGTGATCCGCTTCCTACATCCGCGCTGGACCAAATTGCAGGCCGCGATGCGGCGCGCCGAAGCCGACATTTACTACACGAGTTGCGCGGGCGGACACCTCGCGCAGGTGGTGCTGTTCGCCCGATCGCGCGGCCGCAGCGTGGTCTTCCGCGTGGCGAGCGATTCGGACTGCGATCCGCGGACGCTCCTCGTGCGCTACTGGCGCGACAGGATGTTGTACGGCTGGGGACTGAGACGCGTGGATCTCGTGCTCGCGCAAACCTCCACGCAGCAGCAGGCCCTCGAGCGAAACTTCGGGGTGTCGAGCGCCGTGATCGAGCCGCTGTTCGAGACCGGCGGCCGGCAGCCGCCGCTCGAGGCGCGTGACATCGCGGTGCTCTGGATCGGGAATCTCCGCCCCTTGAAGCGTCCCGGACTCCTCCTCGAGGTCGCCGCCCGCCTCCCGCATCTCAGCTTTCATCTGATCGGCGGCCCGATGCCGGGCGCGGAGGGCTTTTTCGAGCAGGTGCGGCGGCGCGCTGCAACGCTGCCCAACGTCAGCTTTCACGGATTCCTGCCGCAACGGCAGATCGGAGACTATGTCGAGCGAGCGCGCGTGCTCGTCAGCACCTCGGAGATCGAAGGATTTCCGAACACCTATCTTCAGGCCTGGTCGCGCGGTACGCCGGTCGTGGCGTTCATCGATCCGCAGCAGCTGATCGCCCGGTACCGTCTGGGAATCGTCGTGAATGACGCGCAAGAGCTGCGCTCGGCGGTCGCGAAGCTCGCGGGCGAGGCGGACGAGTGGCACGCGGCCAGCGCGCGCACCCGGCGCTACATCGACGGGCGCTCGGACGGGCAGCGGACGGTTGACACCTACACGGAAGCACTCTCGGGACTGATTCCCGTGTCGCCCTCATGACCGGCGAACCTCTCCCCGCGCGCGCCGCCGGCGTGCTCTTTCTGGTCAACTCGCTGCGGACGGGCGGGGCGGAAAAACAGTTGGTCTCACTGCTCAACCATCTCGACACCCGCCGCTTCGAGCTGCACCTCGGGTACTTGAAGCGCAACGAGGAGCTGCTCGGGCAGCTCGATCGCGCGAGGCTCACCGGGCTTCTT